>CAZXPW010000102.1:0-3114 GCA_964643355.1 uncultured Pirellulales bacterium | reverse complement strand
GGCCTTGACTCGACAACTCTGATTCAGGACCATCGGGCCCGTATAGGCGATCGCCGTCGGGGAAACCCCGCCGGCCACCGTCCCCGAGATGGAGGCCGTTAAACTGACCGTAATTACAAAATCCGTATCGGCGATCCGACGGTTAATCCCGTGAATCGCCAGAATATTGGTCCCGCTTTTCAGCTTATTCAGATGCGAAGTCAGATCAATGGTATCAGTCGAAGTGCCGCTGTGGCTGCTGGAAGTCGTGGAGTTCCACTGCGGAGTCCCGGTGAAGTTCCGATTGGAAACCACACTACCGTTGATGTACACGACGCAACCGTCATCGTAACCGATTTTTAATTCCATGGACTGCATCTTGGCCAGATCCGCAGCCAAGACCGTAAACGGAATCCGGATCAGGGCACAAGTCGCCTTGTTGTACATCGCCGAACCAACATTGTAACTGATCATCGACAAATAGGGTCTTAATAAGCTTTGATCGTATCCGACGGCTCCAGTCCCACCGCTTCGGGGTGTGCCTGCCGTCCATGTCGAATCATTATACGGTTCGTTGCCACCGGTCCAGCTTGAGTCGATCGTCGAAGTGGGAAGAAACACCTTTTTGTCCGCCGATTCCGCAACCAACGAAACTACCCGGGGCGGATCCTTGACAAAGAAAACACGCGGATCACTTCCATCCAGAGTGTAATAAGTCGTCGTTCCAACCGGTCCCGTCATCGTCAGGGCATATCCAGTTCCCACTTCGCCGCCGTTGAAACTGAAAACCGGAGCGGCCTGGTTCGGGTACCAACCCTTGGTCTTGAATTGATTGAGAACCTCGTTTGTCCGGCCGGGAAAATAGTTATCCTTGACATTGTTGATCTCGGCCAACCAGTGGACTTTGGTCAACGGAGTGCCCGTCTTCGAATCTCCCCATCGCGCCGACTCGCCGATAATCGCCGATTGAATCTGGTTGGCGCGGTTCATCCAGCGATTGATACTGGCCTGCGGAGTCAACAAACCATTGTCGAAGAAATACCGATGGACACGATCGGCAAATTGCAGCCGGTAATGCGAATTGGTGGTCAACTGCTGATGCAACCATTGCGGATTGAATTTAGAGAAACTCGAACCGGCCGAAAAGGGACCGGTCCGGTCCCATCCCGAAAACAGGGAATGTTCCGCATCGTGCCGAAAATACTTAAACCCATCCGGGGCATTTCGGTTATAGACTGCGTAAAAATTGTTGGGGCTTGCGTTTCCCAGGAAATTCGAGATTGGACCGTCAAAATCCCCCACATAATACACACAGATCATGCAATCGATCAGGTTATCCAAATCCACCAATCGCTCGTAATCCGGGTTTCGGGTTCCATCGGGATTCAATCCCTGAATCCGAAAGTATGCGGCATCCGTAGCGAAGCCCGCCGTCGCCGCCGTCCACAATCGTCGAAACGCCTGGTCATTTCCGTTGGTTGCGTAGATCGTGTAACCGGAATCCTTATCCACCTTGATCACATCATAGTCGTCTTCGTTTCCTCCCAAATAACTCTCGGCAAAGGACGCCTCCGCACGCTCCTGTGTGTAATACAATCCCCAATATTGACCGTCGAGATAGAGGTGATAAAAACGGGACTTGGTGTAGGGCTGCCCCATCGCACCCTGGGTGTCCCGCGAAAACATGTCTCGACAGAGAGTGTTTCTGGTATTGCCTTCAAAACTCCAGGAGTAATTTTGCGCCGTCGCCAAGTCGATTTTTTCGAACTTGCTTGCGCCTTCCTCGCCAAACAAGGGATATTCAAGATCGCCATCATAATCGTTCCGGAAAAACAGGCGAAACGCATGTTTGGGATTTCCTGAACTGCGGCTGTATCCGCCCCGGATCCGGATGCCGGCGTCGATCTGAAACCCGTCCGTTCCATCCGGATAGATCAACTCCATTGAGCACGGGCGTTCCCAGTCTATGCCGTCCTGACTGGCATTGACATAGATACCGGTGGAAGCATTGAACAGATGCTTCAGATCCGTCACGATCGAGATCGAGGGAATCGCCGTCATGGCCGAAACCATCTGGCCCTTCCAATCCGGCGAATTGGTGATATCCGGATCCATCCCATAATTGATCACTTGGCCGTTCACATTATAGCTGGGCCACCCCGCCGAGGGATCCGGTGCGGTTTCCGGTTGCGTAAGGATATCCGCCAAAAAGAGATAACTGTGCGTGTCCACCCCGGTCGGTCGGTGTCCGGGTTTATATGCCATTGCGCGTACGCAGGTGGTCTTGGAAATCGAGATGGGTCCGGTATAGGTCTTGCCGACCGATTCGCTGGGGGTGCTACCATCGGTGGAATATCGAATGACTGCGTCCTTCGTGGCGGTGGTGATCATCAATTGAAACGGCTCGGAATAAAATCCCCGGTCCACGCTGAATTTGACATCTTCGACAAAACCGGGAAATCCCGTTCCGTTGACATTTCCCGGCGTTGCCAGCGCAAAATACCGCTCAACATCCGCTTCAGACAGGCCATAGGAAATATTTTTTCTCTGCGGAGGATATCCGAATTTTCCCGGCGAAACCTCGTAACTTTTGAATTCCGTCGTCACTCGGCCGGTCGGATCTCGCAAGGCCAGATATTCACCCTCCTTGTCCAGTTTGAAGTTTGTGTGCCAGTACCCCTTCGGGTCTTTATAGGGATAATTGCTCGGATAATCCTTCTTCTCCTTTTTCGACGCAAATATGATCAGGTACTGACCCGCCTCAATCTTCGCCCCCGCCGGGAATGTCCACAATCGCGGAGTCCCCTCGGTGTCCGTCAGCGACCAGCCCTCCAGGTTCACCGCCGATCCGGTGGGATTGTACAACTCGATCCAGTCCGACGATTCGTCATTGCCATCGAGGATTTCGCCGCCTTCGATCGGATTTTCGCTTTCATTGTCGGTTAGAAATTCGCTGATAACGACCGGCCCATAAAGTTCCTGCCAGTTCTTCGAGATCGGCGCCATATCCGCGATATTGACCGTCCCATCGTTGTCAATATCCACACAGCGATGCACATAAGACCCCGTTGAATAGATAAACCAGATCTCCTCGGCCGTTAAACCCCGATTGTAGATCCGGACATCATCCAATAG
>CAZXPW010000101.1:0-3435 GCA_964643355.1 uncultured Pirellulales bacterium | reverse complement strand
CTATTGGATGATGTCCGGATCTACAATCGGGGTTTAACGGCCGAGGAGATCTGGTCTATCTATTCAACGGGGACATCGATTCGTCGATGTCCGGATATGGACAACGATGGAATCGTAAACCTCTCGGATTTTTTTCCGATCGCATCAAATTGGCAGGTGAAATTCGGACCGGTTGTGATCAGCGAGTTTTTGACGGATTTCGATCTGGACGAATCGCAAGGCGGGGAGTTTCCGGATGGTCACGGGGAATATCCGGACTGGATCGAGTTGTACAATCCCACCGGATCGGCGGTGAACCTCGAGGGTTGGTCGCTGACGGACACCGAGGGGACTCCGCAATTGTGGACATTCCCGGCGGGGGCGAAGATTGAGGCGGGGCAATACTTGATCATATTTGCGTCGAAAAAGGAGAAGAAGGATTATCCGAGCAATTATCCCTATAAAGACCCGAAGGGGTACTGGCACACAAACTTCAAACTGGACAAGGAGGGTGAATATCTGGCCTTGCGAGATCCGACCGGCCGAGTGACGACGGAATTCAAAAGTTACGAGTTTTCGCCGGGAAAATTCGGGTATCCTCCGCAAAAAGAGAATGTTTCCTACGGGTTGTCTCAGGTGGTTACCGAACGATATTTCTCGGCGTTGACGCCGGGACAACTTAATAGCACGGGGTTTCCCGGTTTTGTCAAAGATGTCAAATTCAGCGTGGACCGGGGATTTTACACGACAACATTCAATGTCTTTCTTACCACGGAAACCGAGGGAGCCACGATCCGATATACCCTCAACGGGTCCGATCCGACCTTGTCCAATGGCATAACCTATACTGGACCCATCGGGATTAACAAGACAACTTGCCTTCGAGCGGCGGCATTCAAGGCCGGGTGGAAACCCAGCAACATTGACACACAGACCTATCTTTTTACGACAAGTCACCCAGGATATCAGACGGCCTTAAATGGACTTCCGGCGTTATCGCTGGTTGGAGACGCCGCGCGCGTGTTCTATTATGATATGACACCGGGCGCAACCGTTACACCCGCCAATTCGGGGGTGATGGCGATCTATGGAGGAAGTTATAGCGATGTATGGATTTCCTCCGGGGGCACCAGTTTTAACAATCCTATGCAACGCGGGATTGCGTACGAAAGACCGGTTTCGGCCGAGTTGATTTTCCCGACCAATACCGACGGTTTCCATGAAAATTGTGGAATTCGCGTACATGGCAGCGAATGGATGCGACCACGGTACCGAATGCAGCCCAGCGGTTACTGGAGTTATCCGAACAAATTCAGCTTTCGTTTGTATTTTCGCGACGAATATGGAAATTCGAAGCTCCGGTATCCTTTGTTCCCAGGTTTTGACACCGATACCTTCGACAGCATCGTCCTGCGAGGCGGTCATAACGACATCTCCAATCCGTTTGTTCGCGATGAATTGCAGCGTCGCCTTCACAAAGATATGGGACATATCGCCTGCAGCGGGACCTTCGCCAATCTTCTGATTAACGGAGAATACAAGGGATATTACAACATCACCGAACATGTCAGTGAAAGTTTCTGCCAGCATTGGTACAACAGCAACAAGGCCTGGGATGTCATGACCATGAGCGGAATTCGCGAGGGCGATTCCGTTGGATGGAACGCGATGATTTCTTTCGCCCAGAATCATGCTCTGTCCGATTCCACCAACTACCTAGAAATGCTCAAGAAAATCGATGTGGTGAATTTTATCGATTACATGATTTTGCAGGCCTATGGCGGGAACTGGGACTGGCCGCAAAATAACTGGTCGGCGGCCTGCGAACGATCCTCAGAAGGACGATGGCGTTTCTTTATCTGGGATGCGGAAGGTAGTATGGATGGCGATGTGAATCGGAACCGTTTCGGGGATCTCAATTCGCAGGGCGGCTATCTGTCCATCCTACACAACAGGATGAAGGTTCATCCGGATTACCGGCAACTCTGGTGTGACCGGATGCAAAAACACTTTCTGGAACCGAATGGTGCATTGGCAAAGTTGCATCTCATGGAACGATTCAATGAACTCAAAAACGAGGTCCTTGCGATCATTCCCTATATCAATACCGATGTTCCAAACAACTGGATACCGAACCGGGAAAACATCTTTATCAATCAGTGTAAAGCGGAAACCTTGTTTACCTTCGCGGCCCCGGTCCTTTCCCTGAATGGCGGAATTCGATCGGGGGGAAATGCGTGGCCGGGAGATGTGATGACCATGGCAAACGCTTCAGACGCATCGGGAACTATATATTACACCCTGGATGGAACGGATCCGCGACAAAGTGTCGATTCTATGACGCCGGGCAGTATCATTTTGGTGCCCGAAAACGCGACCAAGTGGGTGACGGTTCCAGGGCAGCCGGTGGAGCCGGAGAAGGGCACGATTCAGGCCGATTACTGGTTCGGTATTTCCGGGGTGTCGGTATCGGACCTGACTGGAAATCCAAATTATCCTGCCAATCCGAGTCTGACGGAATATCCCACTTCGTTTGAATCGCGGACGGGAGATCCATGGGATCAATATGGGGCGCGGTTGAGCGGATATCTCTATCCACCGACGACGGGCACCTATACTTTCTGGATTGCCAGCGACGACGGCGGAGAGCTGTGGTTGAGTCCGACGGAGAATCCGGCCGACGCAACGAAGATCTGTATGGTTTCGGGATGGACGGGCGCACGACAATGGGACTGGTATGCGGAACAGAAATCCGCGGGGATTACCCTGACGGCGGGCCGGAAGTATTCGATCTATGCGCTAATGAAAGAGGAAGGGGGCGGGGACAATCTGTCGGTGGCGTGGCAGGGGCCGGGATTTTCGAGGCAGATTATTCCAGGGCGATATCTGTCCCCAGCGGCGATCAACTGGGCAAGCATCGGCTACGATCATTCGAGTTGGACGCAGGGGACCGGCGGAGTGGGGTACGAGACCAATCCGGGGAGTTCGCCCAATTACACCAATTTGATCAACATCGACACGCAAAACGCGATGTACGGGAAAAATACAACCTGTTATATCCGAATTCCGTTCACGGTGCAGGAACAGGATATCGCGTCGCTGGCGCTGAATATCCGGTACGACGACGGTTTTGTCGCATATTTGAACGGGACCGAGGTCCAACGGGTCAATCTGACCGATGGCGTGGTCCCGCAGTGGAATACCGCCGCCACTGCCACGCACCCCGACAGTTCGGCGATTCTGTTTGAGAGATTTGATATCTCCAAGTTTATCAACAAGATCCGTCAGGGAACCAATATATTGGCGATACAGGGTCTGGATACGGCAAATAGTTCCGATTTCCTGATTTCGGCCGAACTGACGGCGCAGGCGAGAGGAATCTGCGGGGAGGTGTCTCCAAAGGCGATCGCCTATACGGGCCCGATGGTCCTGAATCAGAGTTGTCGAGTCAAGGCC
>CAZXPW010000100.1:0-3682 GCA_964643355.1 uncultured Pirellulales bacterium | reverse complement strand
ACCACATGTCCCGAACAGCCAGGTCAGAAGGGACGGTGAAATATCCGGGTTAGGCGTGGCGATGTCGCAGGCGGCGTCGTAATTCGTCTGGCCGGACGAAGCGCCCCAGCTTGCGGCCATGCGGGCAAAGTCGGGGAGTTTGACATCGCAACTGGCGTCGAAGTCGCCGAGGATGGGATCGATCGGCACGGTGCCGATGAGCTTGATACTCGGCAGCCAGCCGCCGCCCCACCAGGTTCCTCCGCCGTACCAGAAATCCCAGGTCAGGGGATCGGTGTGCGAAGCTTTGTTGGTGACGATTGTGATGACGCGATCGACTCCACCTCCAACATCATTGTATAAATACCAGCCGGTACTGCCTGAAACGGACGTATTGTCGAACGAGAATTCGACCAAGAGGTTTTGCGTTCCGTTGTATTTGAAGGGCGTGGAAAAATGAAAATTCGTCCAGCCGGTTTTGGTCACCGACAGATCCGCCTGATAAACCGTGGTCCATCCGGAGGTCAAAAAGTCGGAGACGACATCGTCGTAGTAAGCCATATTTGTATGCTGCATGCGGATTGTCCATTTCTTCAGGGCAATCGGAGGGACGCCGGTAAAGTCGATGGCCAGGTCGGTCAGGTTCTTGGCCGGACCGATGTCACTCTTGAGGTAGAGGGCCTGGGATCGGGAGGCGTAGAAGGTGGTGTTGATCATGGTATTGGTGCCGATGGAGGCGTTGACGCCGAAGTCGGCATAGAGATGGTTGTCCACCGCGATGGTTACCGTGGCGGCGTTGGAGTCGCCTCCGGAGGGTGCCGTGCCGCCGTCGTTGGCCTTGAATCGGAAGGTATCGGAGCCGCCGAAATAGGGACAAGGCGTATAAAGGACATTGTTGCTTGAATTTTGCAGGATATAAGGAGCCGTGAGGATTGTTCCGCCTGCCGGATCGGAAAGCGTACCGTGCTCGGGGAGGGAGACGACGGCGTAGGCCAGCTTGTCCGGCGGATTGGGCAGGTGGTCGTCGAGTGCCTGCAGGGCGATCAGGATCGGCTGTTGCGAAGGCGTGGAGACCTGCTGATCCAGGACCGTCGGCGGCATGGGATTGGAGGCGGTGAAGTTGACGGCCCACTTGTTTCCCGATGTCGAGCTCCAATCCTGCGATTTGCCGGTGGAAACGGATTGATCGGCGAAGGTGTAGCCGTTTTTCGCGGCCGCGATGCGGAACTGGGTGTTGGAGTCCAGATTCCTGAGGGCGAAGATGCCGCGGGTGTTGGTGGTCGTCTGCTTTACGAAGGCGGCGCCTTTGTACGCGGTGACTTGTACTCCCTCCAGGGGCGCTCCTGCCAAGCTTGTGACGCGGCCGCTGACAATTTCTCCCTTACCGGATGGAAAGATATTGTACACGCAGCCGGTGATCGTGTTGAAATGGAAGGAAGTGTCCGGAGGCAGGGAATACCAGGCGTCCTCCAGGCCGGTCCAGCCAAGGTTGACATGGTGGAGCAGTTGGCCGGATTGATAGCCGTAGCCATCGACGATGGCCGCGTGACCATCGCTGGGACTGGATATGCTGAGAATGACGGGAAGGGCAGCGTCGAGATTGGAGTTGATTGTCCGCGTAAGAGCATCGGACAATGATGTAGCGTTCAAGTCCGCATAGATGCTGTTGGCATAGTCGAAGACGGTGACGAATTTTTCGTCGGCGTCGGCTGTCGAGGCGCCGGTTCCCGTTGCGGTATAGCCAGCGCCGACGCTGACTCCCGCGTCATGGCAGAGGGCGCCGATGGCCTGTCGCTGGGCGGTGGTCAAGCTTTCCACTTCGGGATCATACGGCATCTGGTCCCAGGCATAGGGGCCGCCGATACCGTTGCCGCCGCGCGTGGTACGGGTCTGCGGGACATCGTTGACATAGATGGTGAACGATTTAACGCCGATACCAACCGTGGGGTGTGAATGATACCGCATCAGTTGAGCCATGGCAGTTGCGACGCAGCCGGTGGGGTAGTTGTTGGGCGTGTAGTAGTTGTAGCAGTGGCCGCCGGCGGCATCCTCCTGGCCCCACTTGGATTGCAGCAGCGGAGGCACGCGAAGGTCGCTGACGGAGGGGGACGACGGCGGCGGAGGAAGCTCATCGTTCCCGGCCGAGAGAAGCATTTGCCAGCGGGATTGGGGGGGCTGAGCATCTGCAAGATCCGACGGGGGCGGTGTCTGTTCGGCCTCGGCTTGGACCTGCGCAAATCGGCCGGAAAGGTCTTGGTGCAGCAGGAAAAGGAGAGGATTGTCCGGACGGTCGTCGATTTGGCCGGTGGCGGAGAAGGCGATGACCGGTTCGATACGATCCTCGGCCGAGAGGACGACGAAACCCGATGGGGCCAGACGAACGACAAAGCCCAGCGGCTGGTCGGCCGGGCCGACGGGGGTGATCTCCGTCAGGGCGCCGCTGATGCGGGATTCCATCGGTTGAGGGCATAGTCGCAACCAGCCAGTTGCGGCCCGGCGGGCCTGATCAGCATGAATCGGCGCTGCCGGTACGAATGATATTGCCAGGCCGCACAAGATCAACATGACAAAGAGAACGGAACGGGTGTTATGCATAAATACCCTCAGCCCTGAATCTTGCGTATGCGACGAACAAATCATCGTCTGCCTCCGTGGCAAAACGATTTCTCGAATCAGTACGATTATACCCGATGGGGGGCAAAAAGTCAATCGGTTACATCCGGATTATCGCGAAAGCGACGGAAGTTTGTCAGGCGATGGAAAGTCATGTAGTTGGCGTCGTGGTAGTTGTGGGCTCCGCCGGAGGCGTCGTCGAAGGCGGTGCGGGAGACGAAGATGATGTCATCGCCCTCGAAGAGCCAATCCACATACTGCCAGGCGTGTTTTTCGGGGTCGGGGTGTTCGAAGAGGACCTTGCGGATCGTCCAGGTTCGCAAATCTTCCGAGCTGATCAGGGCCAGGCGGTTTCGGACGGCTTTGGGATTGGTCTGGGGATTGACGATGGACCAGTAGCGACGGGTCTTGGGATCGTAGCGAATGGTGAACTTGACGGCCCCGCCGGGCATGGAGATGAAGTCGCGTTTTGGAACGAACGATGCGGCTTTGCCATCGGGCGAGAGGTGGACAATCGCGGCGGTGTCGGGGAAATCGACGCGGAGGATATTCAGCAGATTGCCCTGCGGATCGACGACGACATTGCCTTCGAGCCAGCCCTTGCCCTTCCAGGATTTTTCGTCGTGCGACATCGGGAAAGACATCGTCCAGCTTTCGGCATCGAGCAGGTCGGCGTCGATCGGGGCGGAGATCACGAAGCTACGGAAGTGAAAGCCCCAGCCGCCGGGATCTTTGGCGTCTTCCATCGCGCGTAAGATGCGGCCGTTGTGAACGACGACAGGGACGGGGGCGCAGTGGTAGCGGTCGTCGTCGGTGAGCAGGCCGGTCTTGCCGTCAAGCGGATCGGTCCAGGTCTGGCCGCCGTCGGCGGAACGACGGATGACGATGCGGCCGTATTCTTTGTCGGCGCCCATCAGATACAGGCCGCCGTTGTGGACAAACAGCGAGCCCCAGAACATCCCGTCGATGCGGGCGATCTGCTTCCACGATTGGCCGCGATCGGCGGATTCGAACACGAAGCTGACGGCGCGCGTGCGATAGGCCGAGCCGGGGCCGAACTCGTCGTGACTGGCGACATATCGGCCGTCCG
>CAZXPW010000099.1:0-4813 GCA_964643355.1 uncultured Pirellulales bacterium | reverse complement strand
GAATTTTCCAAAGATTTTTTCACCCCCTGCTTCATGGGGCTATAATGATACGAATCCCCTTATATGGACAATAACTCAACGCTGCACTGGTCCGGTTGAACCAGCACCGATGCATACCGGCCATGGCGAAACGCTCCCGGATTGACTAGGGTGGTTTTGCCCAGATGATCCTGTCCAGCTGAATCGTGAAAATGACCGGACAACGCCAAAACGGGCTGATATCTCTCGATAAATCGGCGGATTTCGGGGCTGCCCGAGTGGCGATCTCCATTACGATCAACCGTCGTATCCGCTGCGGGCATATGCGATACGAAAATAACCGGTCGATCGGAAGGGTATTGCGTAGCCAGCCAATCCAGGCATGTCAAAACCGAATCGTGGGGATTGACCGGCTGGGAAACATAAGGACACGCTAACCAATTGCACAACCCGAGCAAAGACCATTCCTGAAAATCCACCCGACGACAATGCAGGTCGGTTTTGGTTTCAATCAGGAATTGATTGACGGCCGCCCCGTCACAATTGCCCGGCACCGCGAAAATATGGGGATTAAACCGATGCAATTCCGAAAGAATTTTTTGCATTTCCCGGCGACCCCCGAAATTGGTGATGTCCCCTGAAAGCAAAACGAGATCCGCCCTGGCGACGGCCTGGCCGATCGCCGGAAGAAAATCGAGATCCCCGTGAATATCCGACAAACCAATGATTTTCATTCGAATCCATCCACCGCTGATCAACCACTCCCAGTTTTGATTGTAGCCACAGTTCTTTCCCGGGTCAATCGAAAACGACTCTCGCCAAAATCAGTTTAGACCGTGGCATTCTGCATTCGCTTCCGGAGAAGATTCGGGATTTCAGTGCCCTCCACTGACTCCCGAATCAAACCGTAACAGAATATCATCCTCGCAGCTCATCGATTACGGTTTTTGAGACCAACACGCAGGACCATGCCGTGGGGAATCGATATCAGCGGATCAGGAGAGGTAATGGATGGATCGATCGCCTTGAAAATAAGTTGGCTAGATTGGGTCTGAATCTCGACGGTAAAATCCACAGACCCATTTCGATCATAGTCAATGGATTCACAAAGGATTTCGGGCAACGGTTTGTCTGCGGATTTCCAGTCGATCTGGACAAATCCCCGTTTGCACGGTCCAAAGAGACCATCGAAAGAGGGCTCATGAAGAAAAGTTACATACCCATCGTGATCAATGGCCTTCACAACCTCACCGCCGGAAAATTTTGGCGCGACCTTCAGACCTGTAGAATTGACCAGCAACCGGGCCCAGGTGTCCATCCCCATAAAGGTCGCCAGAATCAGGGGCACTCCCAGAACGGCCCAACCATATGCCACAATCGTTCGTATGTTCTTCATTCGAGGAATTCCTTATGAGCCGGCGACCAAACTGCCGGTTGTCGCCAACAGAATGATCCGGTAGAGACCTTGCTGAATCATGCTGCCGCCCATAATCGCCATAACCAGGTATGCCGGATAGACGAATAATACCCGACCCAGATTCGGATGGGCCGGAGGCGTTCCTTTGATGTGCATGGATACGGCACCGAAGGTACAGACATCGACACAGCGCCCGCACTTGCTGCAGGTCATTCGTGGAGTTCCCTTCTTCAGGCAGATCTGATCCAGGGACAGGGTCGGACAGGCCCGTATGCAGGCCCCGCATTGTTTGCACTTGTCTTTGTCAATAAGGATTTCGAAGATATTCAATTGATTGGTGAAGGACTGGAAGGCGCCCATCGGGCAAAACAGGCCACACTGAGTCCGCTTGCCGGTCAAGATGGGAAATACAATCACCAAACCGACAAAAAGCGAAATGAAGACGATCGTCTGGATCAGCGTACGGGTATCAACAATGGCGGCAAACTCGGTTACGGACTTAAACGGGCACAGCCATTCGCAATAGACCGGCGTTAAATAGGCGGCGGAAACCAGCACGATCACCAGCAGGACCGCGAATGGCATATATCGCAGAGCCGGAGAGATCCGCCCGATCAGCGGTTTTCGCAGCAACCGCGAGAAACCCTCATCCATTCCGCCGTAAAAACAAACCCAACTGCACCAGCCGCGTCCAAGGACAATCGACACACCCAACCACAAGACCAGCATCGTCCCGATGGAGGCAAAACCCTCCAGCATCGAACCCGGAAAGATGATCGTGCGCGTAAAGGCGGCCGGGATGATCGTCATAGGGATCACCATATGGCAAAAGGGAACCTGGCCCCGGACCATCTCTTCGGAACCAATCGCAACGGTACCACGAACCTCCAAAAGATTCGGGATAAAAAACATCACAAAACCGACGGCGTAGAGGATGAATGTCGGCGCCCTGAACCGGTCGATGCGTCCGGAACGCAACATCAGGATGAACATGACATTCAGAAACAAGAAAGTTACAATCAGGGGAATCATGTGCAGCGCATCCGTTTGTCTTTTCTCTGAACCTCCTGTCATCATCATCGCCGTTAACCCAACCATCGGGATCGCCAGCAGGATCGTCCATTTCCAGGGGATCCGGACCAGCGGATCTACGCACGATTGCTTCTTCATTTCGGTCATCGAAGACCTCCAATTATCATTAGAATTCCTTGATACACAAAATACCCGGCCATGATCCAGCAGGCAAACCGGCCAACCATCATGACTCCGGATTGACGAAATAGGCCGACCATCGGCAACGGCAACAAATACACCGTTGTTCCGACCCAGAAACATACAAAAAACTTTACGCTTGCCATCAACGATGGCAATTCAGCGGCCTTGGTAAATGCCGCCAGAAACGGCGGACACAGATTCAGTCCAATCATCGCTCCCATTATTCCCGCTAAAATCCCCGGCCGGGAAAAAATTTCGGCTGGAATACGCCGGATCAATCCCCCGCTGACACAGCGATTGTGATCATTTTTCCGGCTAAAATGGATCAGCAAGACCGCCAGAGCCAGGTCGATCAGACCAAATACAAAGAAATGACGCAGGGACTCGATAACGGGGTGGACGATCCAGGCCAAAATTCCAAAAACACCGTATCCGAACAGTCGCCCCGCACTGAACAATCCCAACAGAACAAAATTCCGCCTCCATCCGGCCGCCTGGGCCAAATACCAGGGAACCAGAATCGGGGCACAACCGGCCAGACAGGCGGCTCCGAGGGATAATCCTAACAGCAAGCCACTCATCGAGATTTATCCCGCAGGGGGACAACGAATTCAAAACCGGAACATTGCATGCCGCAATTGTAAATTCCTTACGAATTGGCGTCAATCGCCCCTCTATCAATCACCCCACCAAACGATTGACAAGGTCGCCCCTTTTCCGGACAATGCGTCGTGGACCCCAAACAAGGAGAATCCATGAACCGAAGAGACAGAAACCAAGTCGGATCCTCGATGACTCTTATCGTTACCGCCCAGTTATTATTCGTCCCTCTCTGTCCGGCCGTGTCCCTGAAAATCGGCGTCGCGGCCGTCAACATTGATCCTCCGGCCGGAACGCCGATGGCCGGTTACTATCATGCCCGAGAAAGCGAATCTGTCCTGGATTCGATCTTTGCCAAAGCCGCCATTTTCGATGACGGCCATTCTCAGGTTGCCCTGATCGGTTGCGACCTGATCGGCATTCCGGCACAGGTAGTAACAGCAACCCGGGACGAGATTGAGAAGGCCAGCGGGGTTCCAAGCGCTCATATCATGATCTGGGCTACCCATACGCATACCGGACCTTCTCTTTCAAAGGATCTGGCTGACGATGACTTTTATGGGAATTCATCGGAAGCGGTGAATACCTACACAAATTCCCTGCCGAAGAAGCTGGCTCAGGCGGTAACAGAGGCCAAAGGACGACTGATCTCTGCGGATATCTTCTTTGCACGGGAAAATGAATCCCGGTTGTCTTTTTGCCGCCGTTTCTGGATGAAGGATGGTACAGTCGGGTGGAATCCGGGCAAGGGAAATCCCAATACGATCCGGCCGGTCGGTCCGATCGATCCGGAAGTAGGGGTTGTTTATGCGCTGGCCGCGGAAGACAAACCGGTGTTGACTTTTGTGAATTTCGCCATGCATCCGGATACAACGGGGGGAACCAAGGTTTCAGCGGATTACCCGGGCGCGCTAACGCGGCGGCTGGCCGACTACAAGGGACCGGAGATGTTGACCCTGTTTGCCAACGGGGCTTGCGGTGATATCAACCATCTCAATGTTCACTGGTCCTATCACCAGCAGGGACAGCAGGAAGCCAATCGTCTGGGAACCATTTTGGCCGCGTCCGTTTTTAAGGCCTATATGGACTTACGGCCGGTTGCCGATGGCACCCTCCGTGTCCGCAAGCAGATTTTGGAACTTCCGCTGCCGTCGGTAAGTGAGGAGCAGGTTTCTCAGGCCGAAGCCATTCGAAAGCAGGGAGACAAAGCCAAGTTCATGGACCAGGTTTTCGCCTTTAAGACTCTTGAAGTCGCCGCCCGTAAAGGCAAGCCCATTGAAGCCGAGATACAAGTCATAACGATGGGAACGGATCTGGCATGGGTGGCCTTGCCTGGAGAAGTGTTTGTCGCTTTGGGCTTGAGCATAAAGGCCTCCTCACCGTTCAAACAAACGCATGTCATCGAGTTGGCGAACGGCTCGATTGGGTATATCCCCTCGCGTTCGGCTTATGCCGAGGGCAACTATGAGGTTGTCAGTTCCCGATGTGCTGAGGGGGCCGGCGAAATACTGGTCTCAGCCGTCGTTAAGATGTTGGCAGAATTGCATTTAGAGAGTGTATGAAAAGGGGTGTTTCGTCCGATAACTGAGGTATGGAGACGCA
>CAZXPW010000098.1:0-5709 GCA_964643355.1 uncultured Pirellulales bacterium | reverse complement strand
ACTTCCACCTTATCCAACGGGAAATTTGGTCTTGACAATGGGGAGGGGGTTATTCCTACCGTTACAATAGCCCTTTCCATAACAAATTTTAATTTCTTTGTATAGTAACGGCTTGACATTCTATCCTAAAACGATTATGCTATGGTTGTATGTGTATTAGCGAATCTTCAAAAAGTCAGGCAGAGGAGAGCTAAGGAAACGACGGAGTAGGGTGATTGCAGCGGCATGCGTCACTATCTGCGAATACAAGGGACTGGTTAAGCAGAGTTTCTTCGGTGTTCCCTCAAGTAAGAAATTGTCGGCAGAAAATCTGTGTCCGCGCGGACATGGCGATTGAGCTGTGTGAATGGATCGTTCGTCCTGTTGCGATCCGTTCGCAAACGAGATAAACAGGCAAAACGAAACCAAATTTGTGTTTCGGAGGAGTACGACATGAAGAAAATGAAAGTATTGTGTGTGGTAACGGCGTTATTGATTGTGGCCAGCGCTTCCCAGGCGGCGCTGATCACCAATGTGGTTCGTGCCAACGGACAGTCCGGAGACCGCGCTCCCATCGGCGTTTTTGATGGAGCCACTGCCCCAATGGCCACAGAGGAAGGCGGTTTGAAAGACGGCAACATGGTCTTTTCGGATCGCACCTATCCGTGGGCCAACACTCCGGCAGAATTAATGGGATCCGAGTATGTCCGGACTTTCAACACCGACAAGGCCGGAGGAGAAACGGATGTGACCTACTCTGTGACGATCTCGCAGGCCTGTATTGTATGGCTCACAATCGATGATCGCGCATGGGGGACATTTACCTCGCAACAGGCAGCCGATGAGATCACCAAGGCCTTCGCGACTCCCGGAATGTTCAAGGACACCGATCTGAATCTGATCATTCGGGAAAGCACGACAGTAGATCGTCCCATGAGCGTCTTTTCGGCCATACTTCCCGCAGGCACCTATGTCTTTGGCGCAAACAACAGCAACAACAATTTCTACACTATCGGCGCGATGATTCCCGAACCAATGACGCTGTCGCTGCTGGCCCTGGGCGGACTGATTGTCGCTCGCAAACGCAGCTAAGAGATCGATTCAACAATCTGTCTTGATCCAGAGGATGGATACAGGACTTAACAGGCCGGGTCACCCATGCTCGGCCTGTTTGTTTGCGCATATAGTGAGGAGAAATCCTGAGTTTATTTTTTCCGGTCGAGAATTTCGGACACAATCTTCGGATTGGCCTGCCCTTTGGATTTCTGGATAATCTGGCCCATCAGAAAACCACGGGATTTGGCGCTCTTTTTGCCGTCTTCGCGCCAGTCGGCCACGGCCTGGGGATTGGCGGCGATGACCTGATCAACCAGGGCCTCGATTTCGCCAGCGTCGCTTTTTTGAATCAGGTTTCGCTCGGTGGCGATCTGTTCGGGATCTAAGTTTGAGTGCGTCATCGCTTCAAAAATAACAACGGCGGAAGTCGAGCTGATTTGCCCGTTGTCGGCCATTTCGGCCAGTCGGGCCAGCTTGTCGGCGGAAATCCCCAATTCGGCCACGGAACAACCCTTTTCGTTGGCCAGCTTCAGGCCGGTCTGCGTCAACAAGTTGCACACCCGCTTGGCCTCGCCGCCAATCTGCACGGCCGCCTCAAAAAGTTCGGCAGTCGCGCGATCGGCGGTCAGGACGCCGGCATCGTACTCGCTCATTCCGTATTGCTGACGGTAACGATGTTCCCGTACAAGTGGTAATTCGCACAGCCGCGACCAGATCGACTCCATCCACTCCGAGGACACCTCGACCGGAACCAGGTCCGGCTCGGGAAAATACCGGTAGTCGTGAGCTTCTTCCTTCTCTCGCTGCAGGACGGTACACTGGTTCGTATCGTCCCAGCCGAAAGTTTTCTTGTTGCCCATCTGAAGGGTCTTGCCGGTCTCGAGAAATTCGTCAAGCTGCCGCTCGATTTCGTAGGCGACGCTCCGCTCGATCGAACGGAAACTGTTGAGGTTCTTGACCTCCGTGATCGGGGTCTTGAAGACCTGCCCGTTGCGTACAATATGCAGATTGATGTTCGGCTCAAAGCGCATGTGGCCCTTCTGCATGTCAGCCTCGGATACACCCAGATAGCGAACAATCCGCTGAAGTTCCTGGGCCAGCGACCGTACCTCGGCGGGGCTGGACAAGTCCGGCTCGGTTACAATCTCCAGCAGCGGAGACCCGGCCCGGTTCAGATCAATCGCCGAAAAATCACCAAAGGTGTGCGTGTTCTTCCCGGCATCTTCTTCCAGATGGGCACGGCGGATGCGGATTCGCTTGGTCTGTCCCTTTTCTGCGGGAATTTCGATATAACCATTCTGGCCGATCGGCAGGTCATACTGGCTGATTTGATAATTCTTTGGCAGGTCAGGGTAATAATAACTCTTGCGGTCCCACTTGGTGTGAGTGGCAATTCGGCAGTTCAGCGCCATCGCCGTCAGGATCGCAAACTCCACCGCCTGACGATTCATGATCGGCAGAACGCCCGGCATTCCGAGGCACACCGGGCAAACCCGGCTGTTGGGCGGTTGGCCATAGGCCAGTTCGCAACCGCAGAACATCTTGGTCCGCGTGGCCAGATGGACATGAATCTCCAGCCCGACAATGACTTTGTATTCCAGATCCTTCATAGACCCTCACATACAGAAGGAACAAGATCAGGAAGCTTGCTATGCTTTTCAAACATTCGGCCGATTCGCAGAAGCTTTTCTTCCGTAAATGGTCCCGACAGGATCTGCAAGCCGATCGGAAGGCCACTATCGTCGAATCCGCAGGGTATACTAATTCCCGGGATCCCCGCCAGGTTCACGGCAATGGTGTAGATATCCGCCAGATACATCTGCAACGGATCTGCCGTCTTTTCACCCAATCGAAACGCCGTCGTCGGCGAGACCGGCATCAGGATGCAGTCTGCCGTTTCGAATACCCTCGAAAAATCCTGACGGATCAGATTTCGCACCTTCAGGGCCTTGAGGTAATACGCATCGTAATACCCGCTCGAAAGCGCATAGGTTCCCAGCATGATTCTCCGTTTGACCTCGGCCCCGAATCCTTCCGCCCGCGAAAGATTGTACACCTGCGCGAATTCCTCGGCCCGTTTGGAGCGATGGCCATAATGAACGCCGTCATAACGCGACAGGTTGCTCGATGCCTCGGCGGTAGCGATTACATAATAGCAGGCGATCGCATAATCCAAGTGGGGCATTTTGACCTCAATAATCGTCGCCCCTTGCGATCGATACACCTCCAAGGCCCGCTGAAATGCCGCCAATACCTGCGCGTCAGCCCCTTGGTTCAGATGCGGCACAACCGCGACCCTCAGCCCCCCTACCGGCTCATCCAAATGAGCCGAATAATCCGGGACCGGAGCGGTCTGCTCGGACACGCTCGTTGAATCGCGGCGGTCATGCCCGGCGATCGCCTGAAGGATCATCGCCGTGTCGGCCACATCCCGCGTCAGGGGGCCAATCTGGTCCAAGCTCGATCCATAGGCCACCAGGCCGTAACGCGACACCCGGCCGTAAGTGGGCTTAAGCCCAACAACGCCGCAAAATCCGGCCGGCTGGCGGATCGATCCGCCTGTATCCGAGCCAAGTGCCCCAAAGCACATCCGCGCGGCTACAGCCGCCGCCGAACCACCGCTGCTGCCGCCGGGAACCCGCGCCGGATCCCAGGGATTGACCGTACGCTTCAGTCCGGAATTCTCCGTGCTGGAACCCATCGCGAATTCGTCAAGGTTGGTCTTTCCGAGGATCACGGCATCGGCGGCACAAAGCCGTTCAATTACATAAGCATCATAGGGACTGTGGAAATTGGAAAGAATTTTGGACGCACAAGTGGTCGCGGCCCCCCGGCGACAGATATTGTCCTTGATCGCCATCGGCACGCCGCCCAAAGCCCCAACAGGTTGGCCCGCGGCGATTTTCTTGTCCACCCGTCGGGCGGCAGACATTGCACCTTCTCGATCCAGGGTCAGATACGCCCCGATTTTCGGTTCGATCGTATCGATCCGTTCAAAAACCGAGGCAACAACATCAGCGCTTCGAATTTCCCTTGCAGCAATCTTGTCCCGCAATTGTCGGGCCGTTAACTCCAGCATGGTTGCCGCTCCGAGATTACCTGCTTTGTTTTAACAACCACTCGTACAGGTCGGGATTGTTGTAAGTTTCGGTCCACGAGTCATGTTGGGCCTCAGGATAGACAGTCAATTTTGCGTTTCCGCCAAACGCCTTGACCGCGTTGACCATTCGTTCCGATTCGTTCAGCGGAACCACGGGATCCTTGGCCCCGTGAAACGCCCAGATCGGAACGCTTTTGAGATTGGCCGCCAGATAGGGCTGACCGCCGCCGCAGATCGGCACAATGGCCGCAAACCGGTTCGGAAAAGTACTGGCGATGGCCCAGGTTCCGTAACCGCCCATGCTCAAGCCCGTCAGGTAGATCCGTTTGGGATCGACGCGGTATTTCTCGGAAATCTCGTCGATGAGAGCCATCACGGTTTCGACGCGGTTGGGCCACCATTGATTTTCAGGGCATTGAGGAGATACAATAATAAATGGAAACTCCTTACCCTGTTCGATCAGTTTGGCCGGACCGTGAACCTTGACCTTGTTGATGTCGCTGCCGCGCTCGCCGGCCCCGTGCAAAAAGACCATCAGCGGCCAGGCCTTGCCGCGATCTTTATCGTACTCCTTCGGCAATGACAGCAAATACTCCAATTCCATCGTAACCTTGCGATGCATCTTCACCGCCTGCTGCCGTGACGCTTTGGATTCCATGGCTTGGTTCTCCTGCAAACATGAGATGGACATCAGAGCCAGTGTTGATATCATCGCCATCCAATTCAGTTTTTTCATGTTCCATGCCTCCGTAGTTCGGATTTGAGTTCGTGGTTTACGCTCCGGAATTGTCCTCAAAGATCGGGGGAACCTTAAAGTAGTCCTCGTATCGATCGGGAGCGTTGGCCAGGGTCTCCTCGGCCCCCAGCGAGGGCTGGACCTCATCTTCCCGCAGGACATTGGTAATCGGCAGACAATGCGCTAGCGGTTCGACGCCTTCGGTGTTCAATTCATTGAGTTTCTGGACATATTCCAGAATCGACTCCAGATCCCGGCTGAAACGGGCGACCTCCTCGTCGGTCAGTTCCAGACGAGCCAGTTTCGCCACCTTTCGGACCTGCGTTTCGTTGATAATCCCCGCCATACTATCCTCCAATGAAAAAGGCGAGACGGATTCCGTCTCGCCTGTCTGTGCATCGTCGTTTGAGGTTACTCCGCGGCCGCCTCGGCGGGCTTGTAATTCCGCTTGGGGGGCTTGACGACCAGGCCCATCTTGATCGCCTTGGTCGAAACCTGAATGCGAACGGGTTTGCCGTCGATGATCGCCCGGACCTTCTGGATATTGGGCTTGAATTTCCGACGGGTTACGCCGGTGATATTGATACCCACGCCGCCGTGCCGCTTGGCCTTACCGCGACGGGCGATGCTCCGGCCGGTTTCTGTCCGCCGACCCGTAAAATAACATACTCTCGACATACTCATGTCTCCGCTGATCGTGCAGAAAGGATTTCTTCAAAACTTATGCTCTAAAGCCCCAACAGTATATCCCTACCCGGCTGGAAATCAAGGAAAATTTTGAAAATTTGTATCCGTTCACAGGCATTTTTCTGAAAATCCAAAAATGTTAAAATAGGCA
>CAZXPW010000097.1:0-7545 GCA_964643355.1 uncultured Pirellulales bacterium | reverse complement strand
CACCACATGTCCCGAACAGCCAGGTCAGAAGGGACGGTGAAATATCCGGGTTAAAGAGATGCTCTATCCTTGGAAAGGGTTGGTACTATGAAGGGCACAAGCAAATTCATCATCGTCATCGGAATTCTGTCTATGATTGGCGTGGAAAGCTCTCTGGCCGCGGACTGGCCGCAATATCTGGGGCCGACCCGAAATAGCACCTCCGCCGAGAAAGGCCTATTGCGATCCTGGCCGGAAAAAGGGCCGGAAGTGTTGTGGTCCGTAGCCGTGGGTAAGGGCTACGGCGGACCCGTCGTCAAAGACGGCAAGGTGTATCTCCTCGACAGGGACGAAAAGATCGGCGACAACCTTCGATGTTTCGACCTTTCCAGCGGCAAAGAACTCTGGAACTTTTCGTACGACGCTCCGGGGCGCGTCCCGTTTCCCGGTTCGCGAAGCGTGCCGGCCGTGGACGGCGACCATGTGTATTCATGCGGACAAAACGGTGACCTGTATTGCATCGACATCAACACGCACAAGCCCGTCTGGAACAAGAACATCTGGAAGGACTTCGGCGGTAGCCGTCTTCCGATATGGGCGATTACGCAGTGCCCTCTTGTTTACGACAATTTGGTCATCGTCTTATCCCAGGCCCCCGATGCGGGCGCCGTCGCCTGCGATAAACTCACGGGTACCGTTCAATGGAAAACCCCCTATCTTGGCAATGAATCCTATGCCAGTCCTTCCGTCGTAAAAATTGACGGAAAAGACCATATTGTCATGGTCATTTCATCGACCAATCCCATTGGGAACCGAGATTTGCCGCAGACTCTGGGCAAAGTCGTCGGGATAGAACCTCTCACAGGAAAGATCCTTTGGAAATACGAACAGTGGCAGTGTCACATTTCCGTACCGAGCGCCGTGGACGCCGGCGAGAACAAAGTGCTGATTGTCGGCGGATATGAGCTGGGTACAGTCATGATCAAAGTCGAAAAAAAGGCCGACGGCGGCTATGGCGTCACCGAGCTGTTCCGGCACAACGATTTCGGCGATCAGACCAAACCGCCGATTCTGCATAAGGGGCATTTCTATGCCCAGTTTTCAACCAATAGCAAGCGTGACGGCCTTGTCTGCATGGGCATGGACGGCAAGATCCTGTGGAAAACCCAGCGATCGCCGGATTTCAATAAAGGCAGCATGATTCTGGCCGACGGCCTGATCCTGGCGACCGACGGTGCGACAATGTTATACCTGATCGATCCGGATCCATCCGGGTTTAAGCAGCTTGCTTCAGCGGAGGTGCTCGCGGAAGGGGGAGTCGATACGAGCGATCCAATGACTCGATTTGGAGGCGGCAATCAGAACTGGGCGCCGCTGGCCCTGTCCGACGGCAAGCTCCTGGTCCGGGATCAGGCCCGGCTGATGTGTCTCAAAGTCGCTCAATGATAAAGTATATTTACATCACTCAAAGAAAGGGATACAACATGAAAAGGTTCAATTCGTTATTGGCAATGATCGGCATGGGAATGGTATTTCTTACCGCAATCCCTCTTTTCGCCGCCGATTGGCCGCAATGGCAGGGAGCGAGCCGCGACGGCAAGTCGGCGGATACGGGGCTGCTCAAGCAGTGGCCGCAAAACGGTCCGCCGCTGGCCTGGAGAATCGACAAGCTCGGCGGGGGCGACGGCGGTCCGGCCGTGGTCGGCGGGAAAATTTATCTCATGAGCAATCGCGGCGATCAGGAAGTGGTCCTGGCCCTGTCCGAAAAGGACGGCAGCGAGGTCTGGGTATCGCCGCTGGGTCCGGCCTTTCAGCAGCAGGCCTCGCAGTCGAAAGAGGGGCCGTCATGCACGCCGACGGTGGATGGCGATCGGCTCTATGTCGTGGGGCTGGCGGGGAATGTGGTCTGCCTGCAGACCAGCGACGGCAAGATCGTCTGGCAGAAAAGTCTTGCGGATGATTTTGGCGGCCGCAGGCCGATGTGGAGTTTCCGCGAATCTCCGCTGGTCGATGGCGATAAAGTCATCGTCACACCGGGCGGAACGGATGCGATGCTGGTGGCTCTGAACAAGCAAAACGGCGAGACGATCTGGAAGTCCAAGATGCCCGACAGCCCCGCCGCCGCTGCGCCAGCCCCCGGCGGAATGGGCGGTCCCGGCGGACCCGGGGAAGGACGAGGGGGTCCAGGGGGTCCCGGTGGGGATCGTGGAGGGCGCGGTGGTCGTGGCGGCGGATTTGGAGGTGGCGGCGGCGGGGCATCCTACGCCTCGGCGATTGCCATCGACTTCGAAGGGCAGCGCCAATATGTGCAGCTCACCGCCAGTGCGCTGATCGGCGTGGCCGCGGCGGACGGCAAGTTCCTCTGGCGGTACGATAAACCCGCCAACCGCATGGGGATCAACTGCTCGACGGCGGTACATAGCGACGGGATGGTGTTCGCCTCATCCGCTTATGGCGCCGGTGGCGGCCTGGTCAAGCTCAGCAAGAGCGCCGACGGCGCAATCAAGGCCGATGAAGTCTATGCCACAACGGATATGCAAAACCACCACGGCGGCATGATCCTGCTGGATGGTTACCTCTACGGCGCCACCGGCGGCAACGAAGGCGGGGCGCTGGCCTGCCTGGAATTTAAGACGGGCAAAGTCATGTGGGATCTCCGTAAAGAAGGCCAGCGCCGTGCGAAGGGCTCGCTGGCCTTTGCCGACGGCCTGCTCTACTATCGCACGGAAGATGGCGCCATCGTCCTGATCCAGCCCGACCCCAAGCAGTACACCGAGATCAGCCGCTTTCAGCAACCCGACCGCAGCAATCTGCCGGCCTGGGCTCACCCAGTCGTCGCCAACGGAAAACTCTACATTCGCGACCAGGATATCCTGTTCTGTTACGATGTGAAATCAAAGTAAAAAAGAAAATCGTGCCAGAAACCTTTCGCTGAGAAAGGAAAACCGCCGTCGGACTTTTCGCTCCCCGGCGGTTTTTGTTTTCGATATTTCACGGGGGGAAAACAATCGGGGCGGATCGAATCCGCCCCGCTAACGCCTAAATCCTATATTCTAAATCCTGATTAGTTATTTCTTTTCGCCCTCGGCGCTCTTGGGCTGAATCGTCACGGTCTTGCCGCCCTCGGCGGGCTTGGGCTGGATGGGCGCGACATTGGGAGCCGCGGCCGGTCGAGGCGCGGATTCGGGCATCTTGAATTCGACCACCTTATCGATCTTGGCCCCTTCCCGCATCTTGACGCGGAAACCGGTCCAGAACTGCTGGCGTTTCTGCGCCTTGAGGTTGTTGACGATCTGGTCCTTGACCTTTTCAAACGGCTCGGTCACGGCCTCCTTGCGGCCGGTCACCTTAATGATGTGGTAACCGAACTGCGACTCGACAATCTCGCTTATTTCGCCGACCTTCATGGCAAAGGCCGCATTGGAAAATTCCGGCACCATCTGCTCTTTGGGGAAATAACCCAAATCGCCTCCGCGCTCTTTCGATGGACATGTCGAATGCTCTTTGGCAAGAGCCGCAAAATCGCCGCCGGCTTTGACCTGTTTGAGCACTTCCTCGGCTTTGGTCTTGGCCGCGGCCTTGGCCGCCGCATCCATATCCTTGGTGCCCAGAAGAATGTGACTGGCCTGGACCTGCTCGGGTTGACTGAACCGCTGGATGTTGTCATCGTAAAACTTCTTGGCCTCTTCGTCCGTAACGGTCTTTTCCGCTTCGCTCATTTCGGATTCCAGCAGCTTATCCAGCCCCATGCTCAGGCGGATTTCCTTTCGGACCTCTTCCATCTTGACGCCGGCGGCCGCCATTTCTCCTTCCAGGTCCTTGACGGTCTTGCCGTTGGACTTGGCCATTTCTTCCATGCGAACATCGATCTGTTCGTCTGTCACCTGAATCTGCTTGGACTTGATCTTCTGTTCGGCCAGCTCTTTGTCGATCAGCATTTCATAAATCTGCGGCCGTATCCGCTGCTTCATGTTGTCCATGGCTTCCGGGGGAAGATTGGCCCCCATCGGCCCGAGCATCTGAAGCTGTTGCTTGGCCCTCTGTTCCACATACTGCTCGAGAATCCCCCGTCGAATCTCTACGCCATTGACCTTCAGGATGACCTCGTCCGGATTGATCGCCGGAGCGGTCTTGGGAGCCGAGGAAGTTTCCGGGACCGCCGTAGCCGCGGGGACCGATTTGACCTGGGTGGGTTTGGTGGCCGCGGCGACGGGCTTAACCGCGGTTTCCGTCGTCTTGGTCGGACCTTCGCTCTTGCCCATGGCCAACGCCAACGCGACCGAGACGGTCAGCGTCACAACCATTATTCGTACATACCGCATTCTTTTTCCTTTCGAATCGGACCTGTAATCTGATAATAAACACAAAATATCCATTATAGGATTTCTCCCCCGCCAAGTCAAGCATTATTGTTGTCGCGGAAAACGCATCCGGGTATGATGGTCCCGTTCAAGAATGGGCAAAACCGGACCAAAATCGTCGAGGACCGCCATGCTGATCGAAGTGGACAATATCGGCAAACAGTACCCCACGCCGGAAGGGGGGGCCCAGCGGGTCCTGTACGGCGTGCGGCTGACCGTGGACGCCGGCCAAAGCGTCGCCATCGTGGGCCCCTCCGGCAGCGGCAAAAGCACGCTGCTCAACTGTATCGGCGCCCTGGACACCCCCGACGAGGGCACGATCAGCATCGATGGTCAGTTGCTGGCCGGCCTCAACGATGCCGAGATGGCCGCTATTCGCAATCGCCTGATCGGCTTTGTATTCCAGCTTCACCATCTGTTGCCGCAGTGCACGGTGCTGGAAAATGTCCTGATCCCAACCCTGGCCGGCGGTCCCTCTCCGATCGATGCGGTCCATCGCGCTCACGAGCTGCTCCAGTTTGTCGGCCTGGCCGACTACGAGAACCATCGCCCCGGCCAGCTCAGCGGCGGCCAGCGACAGCGCGTCGCCGTCGTCCGCGCCCTGATCAACAACCCGAAGGTCCTGCTGGCCGACGAACCCACCGGCTCGCTCGACGCCGCCTCCGCCGACCAGATCGCCAAACTGCTGAACGATTTCGTCCGCGAGGACAACCTGGCGCTGATCGTCGTGACCCACTCGCTGCGGCTGGCCGGTCAGATGCAGCGGCGCTATCAACTCGCCGAGGGTATTCTCACCGAACTGACGGACCGCCCATGAACTCGCGGAAACTGATCTTCCGTTCGCTCTCTCACTATCGCTGGACCGCCGCGGGCGTGTTGCTTTCGGCGGCGCTGGGCACGACCGTCCTCACCGGCGCGCTGCTGGTCGGCGACTGTGTCCGCTACGGCCTGACGCATCGCGTCGATCTGCGCCTCGGCCGAATCCAGACGGCCGTCATCGGCGGCGACCGCTTCTTCCGCCGGCAACTGGCCGAGGATCTGAAGCAACGGCTCGTCGCGGAGGTTGTACCCGCGATTGTGTTACCCGCCGTCGCGATCAATCCCGATACCGACCGCCGCGTCAATCAGGTCCAGCTCGTCGGCATTGACAACCGTTTCTTCTATCTTGGTCCACCGAAGCTCGGTACGGTTATTCCGTCACTTCCTGATCAAGTTTCGGTCCTCCTTAACGAAGCGTTGGCTCGTCGACTGAATATTCGGCTCGGTGATGAGATCGTCCTTCGCGTCGCAAAGCCGGGTCTGTTGCCACGCGATGTTGCCTTGGCCGGGCCCGACGAATCGTCGATCGCCTTTCGTTCCTCCGTCCAAAGGGTCCTGCCGGTCGATATGTTCGGCGACTTCAACCTCTTCGCCAATCAGGCGGCGCCGCTGAATGTCTTCGTGCCAATCTCGTTAATCGCCGACAAGATCGGACAATCCGGCAAGGCCAACATCCTGCTGTGCACCGTGCCCAACCGCGACGGTTCCGTCGAGGCCGCGCTGGCCGATTCGCTCCGCATCGAAGACCTCGGCCTGGAATTACGAACGCTGGCCAACGGCCAGATTGAACTGCGTTCGCCGCGCGTCTTTCTGGAGCCGCCGATCGTCAATGCCGCGCTGGCCGCAGGCAAAGACGCGTCGCCGTCGCTGACCTACTTTGTCAATGACTTGCGTGTCGATGATCATTCCACGCCGTATTCGATGGTTACGGCCGTCGCGCCCGAGACTTATCTCGGCCTGTTTCCCGCCGAATCGCGCGATAACCCCATCGTCCTCAACCAGTGGCTCGCCGACGATCTGGGCGCCAAGGTTGGCGATCTGCTGACGATGCAGTACTTCCTCGTCGATGATGCCCGCCGCCTGGTCATCGCAGGCAGCGCTTTCAAAGTTTCCGGCGTCATCCCGATGGATCACCCGGCACTCGATCGTGACCACATGCCCGAATTTCCCGGCCTGGCCGACAGCGATAACTGTCGCGACTGGAAACCCGGCATCCCGATCTCGCTCGACAAAATTCGCGATAAAGACGAGAAGTATTGGGATGATTATCGCGGCACGCCCAAGGCCCTGATTCCGCTGTCGGTGGGCCAGTCCATCTGGCAAAACCGTTTCGGCAATCTCACTGCCGTTCGCTGGCCCGTTGCGGGCAACTCCATCGAGGATTTGTCCGCCGCGATCCGCAAATCCGTCAAACCCGCAACCCTCGGCCTGACCGTTCACCCGATTCGCGATCAAGCCGACGCCGCCAGCGCCGGGACCTCCAGTTTCGGTGGGCTTTTCCTTGGCCTGAGCATGTTTCTGATCGCCTCGGCCATCGTGCTGATCGCCCTGATCTTCGCCTTCGGTCTCCAGCAGCGGCTCTCGCAGGCCGGCCTGTTGGTCGCCGTCGGCTGGCCCGCGTCGCAGGTTCGTCGCGTGCTTATTGCCGAGGCCGCCATCCTCTGCGTCGCCGGCGCCGCTCTCGGAACGATCGCCGCGCTGGGCTACACCGCCGTGATGATTGCCGCGCTCCAGTCCGTCTGGTCCGGCGCTGTGGCCGGCGCGACCCTGTGGTTCCACCCGACCCTTCGCTCCGTGCTCATCGGCGGCGGCATCTCGATCGTGATCGGCCTGGCCGCCTGCACGCTGACCCTGCGAAAACCGTTGCGCCGCCCGGCCCGCGAACTGCTCGCCGGCCCCATCGAATCGGCCATATCCAATCCGACCCCAGGCCGCATCAATTCATGGATTGGATGGATCTCCGCGCTGGTCGTAATCCCGATGTTGCTGTTTGGTTGGATCCGTCCCGATCCCGGCCTGTTCTTTGGTATCGGCTCACTCATAATGATTGCCGCCATTTCGTTTGCTTACCGTTGGCTGGCCTGGGTCCATAAACAACAGACCTCGCTGACGCAACTTTCGCAACTGGCCCGCCGCAACACCACCCGCCGTAAAAGCCGCTCGCTGGCCGTGATTCTTCTGCTTGCCGTCGGCGTCTTTCTCGTCGTTGCCGTCGGCGCCAATCGTCAAAATCCGCTGGCGACCGCGCATCTCCGCTCCAGCGGTACCGGCGGCTTTGCCCTCTTTGCCCAATCGGCAATCGATCTTCCCAAAGATCCCGGCACCGATGAAGGCCGACAGTTCTTCAACCTCGATGCCGCCGCGATGAACGATGTCAGCATCATTC
>CAZXPW010000096.1:0-7942 GCA_964643355.1 uncultured Pirellulales bacterium | reverse complement strand
GCGACGCCAAAGGCCGGATGATCCACGAACGCATCGCCGGTGATCAGGATGATGTCGGCCTGATCCCAGCCGCGATCGCGGAGCTGTTCGGGCGTGGACGGCAAGAACGCCCCCCCTGTTACTCGGTTCCGATGCAAATTCGACATGATCCTATTGTACCATCCGCAAAGGGTCGGATTCAAGGATCGTCTTGAGGGGTATGGTCAGAGATGAAACGAAACGATAATCGCACGCGCGAGTCATTCGAACGCGTTATTTGTGCCGATTTGAATCCCATCCGTAAGATGGGTGGATGAACAGTTGATCGGTTCGACTTTGTCGGCAGAATCTTGGTCATTGTCCGAAATTTGAATCTATCGTACAATGCCGAACCATACTGATACGGAATATATAATCTAAATGGATTTGACAACCGAACTGGGGACCGAGATGATCGTATGGATGTTATAACGGAATGAACGATTCAAACGACGATTGGGCGGATTCATGAACGATCAAAAATCTGTTTCTGCAAGGATGCGGGTCCTCAAACCCTATTTCTGTATTTCCTACGCGCTATTGTTGGTCAACGCGTCGAGTTTGTTTGGAACACTGGAACAACGGGATGGATTTACCCTTGTGTTTTTTGCGGCTGCGCTGGCCGTCCAGGCCTTTTTATTTCTATTACCGATTCAGTTGATCTTGTCATTACTGGACTGGATCGGGAAATGGAGGGTGTTTTGTTTTGTGCCCGGGGCGATTCGGAAAATTTTCTCCGTCGGATGGTATGGTCTGGCCGTACTGGGATTTGGGACGATCCAATGTTTGATGTACATCGACAAGACCGTGTACAGGATGTTCTCGTTCCACTTGAACAGTTTTGTCTGGAATCTTATCGCGACTCCCGGCGGGATCGAATCGATGGGTGGGGATCCCTCCAGTAGGACTTCGTCGGCGCTGATTGTCGGCGCTATCTTTGGGATACAACTGGCCGTCCTGTTGCTGTTGATTTTCCGGCCGGGTCTGAGGGGTCGGCTGACCGCGATGGCTCCGCGGCCGGTACGGATAGGGGGTTTGATCGGACTTGCGCTTGTGTGGCTGCTTCAGGCGGGGACCTATGGGGTCTGCGCCATGCGGGATACGCTGGGACCGCTGACCGCAGCCAAGTCGGTGCCGTTCTATTTTCCTGTGACCTTCACGCGACTGGCGGACAGGATGGGGCTTCATATCGTCCGGGATGAAGACGAGTTGCAACTGCGGATGCGCAAATTGGGACAGATCAAGTATCCTCTGAATCCGATCACGCGAACAGCCGATCACAAGGATTACAATTTCGTCTGGCTGGTCGGCGAATCCTGGCGGGAGGACATGGTCGATCCGGAGATCATGCCGGCAACCTATCAGTTCGCGCAGCAGTCGGCCTGGTTTACGAACAATTACGGCGGAGGCAACGGCACCCGAATGGGGCTGTTCGCCATGTTTTACGGGCTGTACGGGAATTACTGGTTTGAATTTTTGCCCCTGCAGCGGTCACCGGTTATGATGGATATTCTCCGAGAGGATCAGTATCAATTCGGCTTGTATACCAGCGCCCGATTCACTTATCCGGAGTTCGACAAGACGGTGTTTGCGGGGATCCCGACGGAGGAATTGCATTCCTACGATGCGGGGATGGGCTGGCAGCGAGACCGCAAGAATGTAACGGACATGTTGGAGTGGATCGACCGGCGAGACCCGTCGCGGCCGTTCATGACCTTTCTGTTTTTCGAGTCACCCCATGCGCAATATCATTTCCCGAAAGAGACCATTATCCGCCCGGACTATCTGGAAGATTTTAATTACGCCACCGTCGATCTGAAAAAGGATATCGGAAAAATCCGGAATCGGTATCTCAATTCATGCCGCCATCTCGATACGCAGTATGATCGCGTGTTTCGGTACCTCAGGGACAAGGGGTTGATGGACAGCACGATCGTGCTGGTAACCGGCGACCACGGAGAGGAGTTCATGGAGAAAGGCCATTGGGGCCACAACAACGATTACCACGAAGAGCAGGTCCGTACGCCTCTGATTCTATGGGTCCCGGGAAAACCCCCGCAGAAGATTGACCGGATGACCAGCCAGTTGGATATTCCCGCGACGCTGATGACGCTGCTGGGGGTGACCAATCCGCCGCGGGATTATACGCTGGGATACGATCTGTTTGGCGGCCAGACGCGGAAGTACACGGTGTTCAGCGACTGGGATAGCGTTGGCTATCGGGATGAACAGTACAAAGTCGCCTTTCCGTTGAAGGGCGCTGGATTTATCCATAACAGAGTCACCACCGGCGATGATCAACCGGTGAAAGACAGCGCGGCTTTTTTCGCTGAACACAAGGCCCAACTGCTGGAAATAATGAATGATATGACGCGGTTCAGCAGCAATACCCAATCCCGTCGATAGTTCGAGAGTCGCAATTTGTCCATGAACAAGAACACAATCGCTCGGATTCTCTGGACAATCGGCTTGCTGGGGCTGGTCGCGGGATTGTGGCTGCGTGGAAGTCCTCTGGCCTACAGCGTGGCGCAACAACGGGTGATTCTACTGGGGCGGTACACCGTTGAGCAGATGACGACCCAATTGATTCTCACCCCGATCGCACTGCTGATCGTGCTGGGGATATGGTTGAGACGGGATCAATCCCCTCAGGAAAAGCGACAAGCCCGGTTGCGCACCGTCCTGATGACGGTTTCGATCCTGTTGACGATAACGGGGGTTGATATCGTATTGCGAATGGTCGAAGGCAGTTCGTACATCCGGACCGCCAAGAGCCATCATCGGCCCCCGAATCTGTCGTTTCGGGGAACCTTCCAAGATGCACCGGACGCGGCGTTCACTTATCCCAACGCTCCGGCCGGCTATCCGCCGATCGAGTACACCCTGACAACCGATACGCGGGGTTTTCGCAATACGACCACGCTGTCAACCTGCGATGTGGTTGTGCTGGGAGATTCGTTCGCCGAGGGAACCGGCGTGTCGGATGAGTCGGTTTGGCCGGTACTCCTGGGGCACAAACGCGGATGGACGGTCTGTAACCTGGCGATGTCGGGAACCAGTCCGCTGATGTATTTGGATATCCTGCGGCAGTACGGCCTGGCCCTGAAGCCCAAGATCGTGATTTGCCTGCTGTATGAAGGTAACGACTTCCGGGATAGTAATTATCCGGATCAGAGCCTGACGGCTCCGAGGACGACGCCGGGTCGATATCTATTTTATGGTTCGCCCCTGCGGCTGAAGCTGATGCGACTGATGATCCGAACCCTGGGTCCCATCGGGAGCCGTCGTTATGACAACGATCCCCGAGTTTCATACCCTTGGCATCCGATGTATCCTGTGTCCTGGCTGCCGATGGTGATTCCGCCCAACGGGGGACACCCGTATGCATTTGAGCTCAAGCGGTTGATGGAATTGTACCGCAGTCGGGAACAACCGGCCCCATTGCGAGGCGTCGTCAAGACGCAGGGGGTTGTCTCTGAAATTGCCCAAACTTGCCGTGACCATGGAATCCGATTGATTGTTGCCTACGCCCCCGACAAATCCCATGTCGTTTTGACAGCGGCAACAATGGCTTAACGCCGAGTGTCTGCGAGCGTTCATGGCCTTAAAGGATCGCCATTTACCGCCGGTAGAAGGATTGGTTTCGGATGTTTTTGGGCGATTGGATGGGTTGGAGTCGGTCAAGAAGGATTATTGCCGAGCAAAAGATATCGACTTTATCAGCTTGACCGAGTCGCTGCGAGAAGCGATACTGATGGGCAAGCGGGCGTATTTTACCTATGACCAACATATCAGTCCTGAAGGCCACCAATCTGTGGCAGAGCAGCTCGCTGAACAAATTCCCTAAAGGTTGGAAAGGCGAATGAAAATTCTAATCAATCGATTGTTTCGTAAATGGCGAACCATATTGTCCAAGATCGTTGTGGCGGGATTTCTATTTGTATTGATGATCTCGGAACCCCCGTTTGAAGCGCATGATCATCAAGAACTCGTCATGAATCTGATTGGATTGATCCTGGTGGGGTTGGCCACGGTCGGACGGTTGTGGTGTTTGTTGTTCATCTCCGGATACAAGTCGGAGAATCTGATTACCGTAGGACCGTATTCCCTTTGTCGTAACCCCCTATATGTGTTCAGCTTTCTGGGGATGGTCGGCGTTGCGCTGTGCACCGCCAGTTTTACGCTTACGGCCGTAATGATTCTGATCTTTTTGTTGTATTATCCCCTTGTTATCCGTCTGGAAGAGGCCAAACTTCTCCTGAAACATCCGGTTGAGTACCCAATCTATTGCCGGTTGGTTCCCCGGGTGGTTCCCTCTTTTTCGCGGTTCCGGGAACCGGAACTCTACGAGGTCAAGCCAGGTCAATTTCGGAAGCGGCTGTTTGACGGCCTCGGCTTTGTCTGGCTGGCGGGTTTGGCTATTACCCTTGAGGATCTGCATGAACTCGATCTGCTTCCCACCCTTTTTTATTTGTATTGATTGGACCTGACATCGAGGGGGAACGATCATGAAGCACCTTCGTATTCCGCCTAACCGGACTGGTGTTTTTCATACACTACTCCGAACTTCTATCGCATTAGCGGTGGCGGCGGCGATGTTGTTTCAGGCGTATGTCTGTGTTGTCCAGCGCGAGGGCGATCTTCCGCTACCGAAAGGGTTTGGTAATTTCCCCGAAAATCGGGCTGTTCTGGAATCGGCTCCGGTCAAAGAGGAGTTTTCGTTTGCCGTCATTGGGGATATCGGCAGCGTCGGGACTTTCGAGCGGATTTGCGATCATCTGCGTAAAATCCCTCTGGATTTTACCGTATTGGTCGGGGATGGATCCTATGGTCCGGCGGAACCGGAACATCGTTACCTGCGGGCCGAACTGCATGAATATACCCAGCCCTGTCCATTTTTCTATGTGGTTGGCAACCGGGATGTCAGCGCCGACCGTTTTCCTCTCGATCGATTTGAACGGGATTACGGCCCGAGCATTTTCAGTTTTGAATATCAGCGATGCCTGTTTATCGTACTTCGAACTCTCGAAGATCCCTTCTCCAATACGGACAGTCTGGAGTATCTACGGCAGTTTCGCGATCTTCCACGCGACCGTTATCGGTATCGTTTTGTTTTCATGCATATCCCTCCTCCCATGACGCCCTTGTTTCGCCAAAGGGCGGTTCCCGAAGGCGACGAGTTCATGCGGGCGTTTGACGAAATCGGGGTGGATTATGTGGTCTCCGGCCATTACCATCGGTATGCCCATGTCAGGCGTGGATCGACGAATTATATCGTCACGGGTGGCGGGGGAAGCAATCTGGCCAAAACTCCTTCCGGCCAGTTTCATCATGCCCTGATCCTTCAGGTCCGGCCGGATTCCATCGAAGAGCAGCTCGTCGTCGTCTCTGTTCATAAAAATCTGGAAGACATTCTGGAGAAAATCGCCATCACCGAGCTATGGCCCATGATGAAACGGCATCCCATCGGGTGGATGACTCTGGATCTGGCCGGATTGATCCTGATTGTTCTCCTGTTTTGGAGACGGTCCATTCGCACTCCGTGAGAGTTTGTTTCGGATTCCCTTTGTACGACGATATGGATTTCCATGATATTATCGCTCCTGTCGATCCGGCAGGGGAGTCCTTGTCCTTGAACGGGCGGCGTTCCATCCTCTACTGATTTTGGTTCTGAAATGATCCGACATACTGAAGTGATGAATCCCTCTCGGATCAAAAAACTGTTACAAGAAGGAATCTCGAGGACGGCCGTCGTGGCCGAGCCGGCAGGGTTTGTCGCCCCGGAATCGGTCGGTCTGGAACCGACTCCGAATACCCCGCCGCGGCGTCGCCGTCCGGCCGTGGGTTCGATTCGGTTTGCGTGGCTGGGGACCGGCCATTGCGGGGGACGGATCCTGGCCGCGTTTCGTTCGCTGGGATATGGGAAAACGCTGGCCGTCAATACCACGCGGAGGGACCTGGATCGACTGGAATTGCCGCCGTCGCACAAGATGCTGCTGGATATCGGCCGGGAGGGCGCGGGCAAGGATATGGCCCTGGGATGCAAAGCGGTGGAGCTCCACCAACAGAAGATCCTCGAACGGATGCACAAATCGTTTGGCGGAGACACGGATCATATCATGCTGTGCTTCGGCGCCGGCGGAGGCACAGGGGGCGGCAGCGTGACCGAGCTGATCACGCTGGCAAGAACCTACGCCCGTCAAATCGGTTTACAACGCGTGGGGAAAAGCGTCGGCGTGATCATGACCCTGCCGTCGGAAGGGGAGATCACATCGGGTGTGATCGGTCGGAACGCTTCGATCGTCGCCCGCGAACTGGCATTGATGGCTCACCGGGGCGAAATTTCTCCGCTGGTGATTGTTGACAACGATCGGGTTTGCCCGAAACAATCGAATCTGACGGTCAAGACCTATTGGCCCACGATCAATTCCCGGATCGCGGGGTTATTCGATATATTCAATCGACAAAGCTGGTTGCCCAGCGAATATTCGGCACTGGACCCGGCTGACTATTCGAGTATTCTGACGGCGGGCGGCTGTGCGGTGATGGGGTACACGGAAATCCGCGACCTGTTGGATCGGAACTGTATCACCCGGGCGATCCGCGATCGTCTGGATCAGTCGCTGTTGGCGGGATCCTTTGACCTGACTACCGCCCGTGTGGTCGGAGGGATGGTCATCGGCGGGCATCAGCAGTTTGCCGAGATTCCGGGTTTGGCCGAAACGATCCAGTATGCATTCGATACGCTGGCCCAGACGACCGGTAGCGCTACCGTTCATCGCGGAATCTATGAAGATGATCGCGAGGTTCTGCGGCTCTATACCCTTCTGGGGGGGTGCGACGCCCCGGAAGCGAGGTTGCGGCGGCTGGTGCGCGATACATAACACACGATGAATGTTCGGCAGGGGGGGGTGTAAGCCGGAATTTCCTCCTTCTGTCAAGCTCTGTTCCTCGCATCGAATTATGGCAATCATCAAGTTTGACGATTACAGTTTCAAAGGGGGTTGGATTTCATTTTCGGGTAGGGGCGGGGGAAACGAGAGTCGGTGGAAGCGATTTTTCTGATCACGAGCAGACACAGGGCCGAGGCAACAGGATTCTCCCCAGGGAGGGCGTAGGGAAGGAAAGCATCGAAGCGCATGCCGAGGGCGTCGAGGGCGGATTTGGCGGCGTCGAGTTCAGGATCAATGGGGGCGGTTTTCCAGGCGATGAGGATTCCGGCGGGGGCAAGGAAGCCGGCGGCAAGCTCAAGCAGGATCCGCAGTTCGGCCAGAGCCCGCGCGGTAACGACGGAGAACGATTCGCGGTATTGATCGTCGTGAGCGAGTTCTTCGGCGCGGCTGGAAATCACGAGCGCGTTTTGTAATTGAAGCTCGGCGATAACGGTCTGTTGGAAACGGGCCTTCTTTCCCGTAGCTTCGATACTGGTAATGTTCCAGTTTGGGCGGGCGATGGCCAAGCCCAAGCCAGGCAGGCCAGGGCCGGAACCGAGGTCAGCCAGGGAACGGGCGGGGACGCTGTCGGCAGCGGATCGAGCGAATTTATCGAGGATTGGCAATGCGGCCAGCGAATCGGCGAAGTGGCGGCGATACATTCCGTCGATGTCGGTGATGGCGGTGAGGTTCACACGCCGGTTGTGGTCCTGCAGGAGGCGTGCAAAGGTTTCGAACCGGCGACAGGCGTCGGCCGGAAGGGAAGGATACTCGAACGGCAAAATGGGATCGGAAGTCATTTCAGCACGAAGTTATGAAGACACAAAGTAGAATTCTAAGCATGAAGCGCTCGATTCCTTACACAAATTCAAGTATTGAAACACACATTTCAAAACAAAGCGGATTTTCGCTTATGCAGGAATGACAACGATTATATGAATAACCCCCTCCCCATTGTCAAGACCAAATTTCCCGTTGGATAAGGTGGAAGT
>CAZXPW010000095.1:0-8090 GCA_964643355.1 uncultured Pirellulales bacterium | reverse complement strand
CACCACATGTCCCGAACAGCCAGGTCAGAAGGGACGGTGAAATATCCGGGTTAACGGCCAGCGAAAACGAGGTTTATGCGGCGGCAATGGGACTTGCCGCACCGATCTTTCGTGGCGGCCAACTGAAAGCACAGGTCGCGGCTGCCGAAGCGAGAGTGAAACGATTGGCTGCCGAATATGCAAAGACCGTCTTGACGGCGATGCGCGAGGTAGAGGACGCTTTGGTTCGACATGAAAAACTCCGCAGCCGGATGACATCCTTGCAGATTCGCATGGCGGAGGCATCGCGGGCCAGACAACTGGCCCTGGACCGATACAGCAAGGGCGTGGATTCGATATTGACCGTCCTGGAGACGGAACGGCGGCATATCCAGGCCGAAACGGAACTGGTGACCACGCAGGGAGATTTGTACAATGCGAGAATTGATCTGTACCTGGCACTGGGCGGCGACTGGAATCCAATTCGTCCGGCCGACCTCCAGGCGACCGAGCAGCCAGACTTGACCCAAACAAATATTGCCGATCAGGAGTAACGCATGCGCGATCCATCCTTTTCCTGGCTTCGTTGTGGAATTCATGTTGTCCTTGCCATCGGCGTTCTGTTGGCCGCGATAAAAGTTTTTCAAGTCCTGGTTTCCATGCGAAAACCTCCCGAACGGGTCAATCGCGAAGTGGCCGCACCGCTGGTGAAGGCAAATGCCGTTCGCGTCGAAAATTTGCAGATGCGGGTTCGGGGATTCGGAACGGTTCAGCCGAAGGTGGAGGTCAATATCGTACCGCAGGTGGCAGGGGTTGTCATGTCCTGTCATGCCCAATTTCTGAATGGAGGGATCATCCCCGCCAACGAACCGATGATTGTCATCGATCAGCGGGATTACAAGCTGGCCGTGGAAAACGCCGTCTCGGCTGTTGCCGCTGCACAGGTCCGTTTTGAACAGGAAACCGCCGAGGCCGCCGTCGCTCGACAGGAATGGAATCAGCTCCATCCGGGCGAAGAGCCCACTTCCCCGCTGGTGGTCCGGGAACCTCAGATTCGTCAAGCCAAAGCGTCTCTTCAGGCCGCCGAGGCGCAATTATCCAAAGCCAAGCTCGATCTGGAGCGGACTTCCTTGCGTCTGCCTTATCCGGTTCGGATCGCGCAGAAGAATGTGGATCTGGGCCAGTATGTTACGCCTGGGCAGACAATCGCCTCGGTCTATTCGACGCAGGTGGTGGAAATCGTGATCCCGCTGGAAGACCGCGAACTGGCCTGGTTTGAAGTCCCGCTGGGTACAAACAACGGTCTGCAATCCGCAAACGAATCCGCCTCATCGGAAAACCGGTCGCAGGCCGAGGTTCGGGTCAATTTCGCGGGGCGAATCCATACCTGGAACGGAACGGTCGTCCGTACGCAAGGTCGAATCGATCCGGTCTCCCGGATGGTCAAGGTGGTGGTGGAGGTCAACGATCCGTTCGCCCCATCCGACAGCCGTCCTCCGCTGGTTCCGGGTATGTTTGTGGAGGTTTCGATTCTGGGAAAACCGGCCCAGCACATCGCCCGAATCCCGCGTTACGCCGTTCACAACGGCAATCAGGTATGGGTGGCCACACCGGATCTTCTGAAAATCCGAGAGGTGGAAGTCCTTCGGTTTGACCAGCAAAACGCGTATGTTTCCAAAGGGCTGAATAACGGCGAGATCGTGATCATCAGTCCCCTGGATACCATAACCGACGGGATGAAGATTCGAGTCGAAATGGAGTCTCCGCAAACCGCCAAGGGAGACGGAGAAGCATGAATGATCTGACCGAAACCAAAAGCGGAGGTATCCTGTCCTGGTTCGCCTCCAACCATGTTGCGGCCAATCTGTTGACGGTGTTGATCATCGCCGCCGGAATTTTCTCGCTTCGGTCCGTAAAAATCGAATTTTTCCCCGAGATGAGTCTGGACATCATCACCGTAACCGTTCCCTATCGCGGGGCTTCTCCGGATGAAACCGAACAGGGGGTAACCCTTCGAGTGGAAGAGGCCGTCGCCAGCGTGGACGGCATCAAGCGGCTTTACTCGACCAGCATGGAGGGGGCCAGCGTGGTGACGATCGAGGTCGAGGAATACGCCAACACCTCCGATGTCCTGGACGATGTCAAGGCGGAGGTGGATCGGATCATCACTTTTCCCCAGGAGACGGAAAAACCCATCATCAGCGAGATCAAAAGCCGCTATGAAGTGCTGACGATCATGCTTTACGGAGATGTGTCGGAACAAACGCTCAAGGAACTGGCCGAAGACATCAAAGACGATCTGACCAGCATGGATATGATCAGCCAGGTGGATGTCGCGGGCGTGCGGCCGTATGAGATCGCCATCGAGGTTTCGGAGGAAACGCTGCGAAAATACGCGCTGTCGTTTGACGATGTGGTTCGAGCCGTTCGCACGGCTTCTCTGGATATTCCGGGGGGATCGGTCAAAACGGCCGGCGGGGAAATTCTGGTCCGTACGAAAGGACAAAAGTACACCGGCAAGGAATTTGAGCCGATTGTCGTACTGACCCGTAACGATGGAACGACCCTTCGGTTGTCGGAGATCGCCACGATCGTGGACGGATTCGACGATTCGGATATCGCGGGGCGTTTCGATGGGAAGCGGTCGGCCCAGGTAAAAGTATTTCGAGTCGGCCAGCAGGATGCGTTGAAGGTGGCCGACGCCGCCAAGGCGTATATCGAGGAACATCGCTCTTCCCTGCCGGCGGGCGTCTCGGCCGAAATCTGGCAAGACCAATCCACCGTCCTGCGATCGCGCATCGATCTGTTGGTTCGCAACGGACGGATGGGATTGATCCTGGTGTTCATCAGCATGGCTTTATTTCTGGACCTCAAACTGGCCTTCTGGGCGACCCTGGGCATTCCGGTTTCGGTTCTGGGGACGCTATGGTTGATGCCGATGTTCGGCGTTTCCGTCAATATGATTTCGCTGTTCGCATTCATCATGGTCATCGGATTGGTTGTGGACGATGCGATTGTCGTGGGCGAAAATATTTACGAATACATCCAGAAGGGATTGCCCCCGCTGCAAGCGGCGATTCAAGGGGTTCGCGAAATGGCCATGCCGGTGATCATGTCGATTCTGACCAATCAGATCGCGTTTATGCCGCTGCTGTTCGTCTCGGGGATCATGGGCAAGATCATGCGGGTCATCCCCATCGTGGTCATTCTCACCTTCACCGTCTCGCTGGTGGAAGGATTGTTCTGTCTTCCGTCGCACATGACGATCTCCAGAATCAGGGCCAAGCAAACCGGAAAATCTCCGTTCGGTCGATTCCATATCTGGGTCGATCGGCGGTTGAAGGATTTTATCGAAGGTCCTTTCGCCTGGCTGGTCGTGCGGGCCGTTCGGTGGCGCTATGTGACGCTTGCCGGGGCGACGATGATCTTGTTGACCACCGTCGGACTGATTCGTGGGGGGTTCATTCAGTTCACCTTTTTCAATACCGTCGAAGCGGACAACATGATCGCCTGGCTGACGATGCCGCAGGGTACGCCGCCGGAAATCACCAGCGGGATCCTGGATCGCATCGAAAAGGCCGCATTCGAAGTTCGCGATGAATACGATCGCGATCACCCCAACGGAGAAACATCGATCTTCCGGCACATGTCAACCACCATCGGACAACATCCCGGCAAACGCGGCGGGCCCATCCAGGGCGGCGGAGGCGGCGTTTCGTCGGCCCATCTGGGCGAGGTCAATGTCGAGCTTCTGGGCAGCGAACACCGGGATGTTTCTTCGGTGGTACTCATGAACCGCTGGCGCGAAAAGGTGGGCGAGGTCGCCGGGGTTTCCTCGCTGACTTTCCAATCGGAATTCGTCACCGCCGGCGAGGCAATCAATGTCGAGCTGACACATTCCGATTTCGACCAGCTCTTGACCGCCTCGGAGGATCTCAAGCTGCTGTTGCGGGATTATTCCGGAGTGTTTGATATCTCCGACAGTTTCGAGCCGGGCAAGGTCGAAATCAAGTTGTCGCTGACCGAGGCGGGCCGAACCCTGGGCCTGACGCTGGGGGACCTGGCCCGGCAGGCACGGCAGGGATTTTACGGAGACGAAGTCCAGCGCGTCCAGCGAGGCAAGCACGATGTCCGCGTGATGGTTCGTTATCCGCTGAATGAACGGCGGAGTTTGTCGGATGTCGAAAATATGCGGATCCGTCTGGCCAACGGCGCGGAAATCCCCTTCCGGACCGTGGCCTCCATCGATTACGGCCGTGGGTATGCGACCATCCGCCGGGCCGATCGCAAGCGCGTGGTGAATGTCACGGCGGATGTGGACGAAACCGTCGCCAATGCCGGTCGAATCAACGCGGATCTGCAGAACAAGGTCCTGCCCGATCTGATGGCCAAATATCCGGGGCTCAATTACAGGTTCGCCGGTGAACAGCGCGAGCGGGAGGAGTCTCTGGGTACCTTGTGGACGGGATTTCCATTGGCATTGCTGGCGATTTTCGCGTTACTGGCGGTCCAGTTCAAAAGCTATATCCAGTCGTTTATCGTCATGTCCGCCATTCCCTTTGGAATCATCGGGGCCGTCATCGGACATGTGATTCTCGGATACAATTTGAGTCTGCTTTCGTCGTTCGGAATCGTCGCGTTGTCGGGAATTGTGGTCAACGACTCGCTGATCATGATCGATCTGATCAACCGCGAACGGAAGGAAGGGATCGGATTAACCCAGGTCATTCGCGACTCGGCGATCCGGCGTTTTCGTCCCATCATGCTGACAACGCTGACAACCTGCCTGGGCCTGGCGCCGATGATCCTGGAGAAAAGTCTTCAGGCCAAATTTCTGGTTCCGATGGCGATCAGTCTGGCCTTCGGTGTGGCCTTTGCCACGATGATCACGCTGGTCCTGGTTCCCTCGCTATACAGAATCGTCGAGGACATCAAGGACTTCTTCCGGTGGCTGTTCAATCTGCCGGATAAACAAACCGCGAATCCGGCTGAATGATTCGTTCCAGGGTTCAAACCTGTTCGGCCTCTCCCTGCCGCACAGGGGAGGCAGACAATACACGGGACCTCTTCTGATCGAAGGCGCATGGTGTGTCTATGGATGACGGAGCAATCACTCTTGAGAATCGTGCTGCCGGTTCCCTGTATCGACACCGGGAACCGAGGGAGACATCGTCTCATCCCGTCCAGACAATGTATTCGGAGGCAGAGACCAGATCGGCCTTTGCCTTGACGCCGACTTTTGGCCTGCCAGCAGGCAACGATAAGCGATGGTGGCATCCAGACGACGGGATGGGGTCATGCGTCGCTTTCGGCGACCACCAAATAAGGCCAGAATCCAGCGCATTCTCAAACTCCTCTTTCCATCCCGACCTCCCTGCCGATTCAGTCGGATCACCCTCCAAACATGTATGTCAAGCGATGGACACCTATTCTATCCGAAAAAAGTCAGACAGTCAAAGAAAAACAGGTCGATCCTTCCATGTCGTTTGACCCTTCAAACGGCACAACAGGATATATTGCGTCCTATTTTATGACTCCCAAGTTCTTCACAAGAAACGCGTACACATCGGCCTGCTCCTCGATAATCATCGAAGTCGGCTTGCCGGACCCGTGGCCCGCTCGCGTCTGTATTCGGATCAGCGTCGGCTGTTCTCCCGATTGGCAGGCCTGAAGTCGGGCCGCGAACTTGAACGAATGCCCCGGAACCACCCGATCGTCCGTATCGGCGGTTGTGACCAGCGTGGCCGGATACGCCATGCCCGCTCGCAGGTTGTGATAGGGCGAATACGATCGCAGATACTCGAACATCTCCCGGCTGTCTTTTGCCGATCCATAGTCGTCCACCCAGTACCGCCCCGCCGTAAACTCGTCGAACCGTAGCATGTCCATCACCCCCACCATCGGAACCGCCGCCCCAAACAGCTCCGGCCGCTGCGTCATGCAGGCCCCGACCAGCAACCCGCCGTTGGACCCTCCGAGAATCCCCAGCTTTTTCGGCGTCGTGTACCCCTGATCGATCAGGAACTCCGCGGCGGCGATGAAATCGTCGAACACATTCTGTTTTCGATCCTTCTGTCCGGCCTGATGCCACGCCTTGCCGTATTCGCCCCCGCCCCGGATGTTGGCCACCGCATAGATTCCTCCCATTTCCAACCACGGCAGCCGCAGCGCCGAAAAATCCGGTAACAAGGATGCGTCAAATCCACCGTACCCATACAGCAGCGTCGGATGGCTGCCGTCCAGAACAATCCCTTTTTTGTGCGTGATAAACATCGGGACCCGCGTACCATCCTTGGAGGTATAGAAGACCTGCTTGGTAACATATTCATCCAACGGAAAATCGATCTTCGCCCGTTCCAGTAGAGTACTCTGCCCGGTGATCAAATCGTATCGGTAAATGGAAGGCGGCATGGTGAACGATTGGTACGCATAAAAGGTTTCCGTATCCTTGCGCTTGCCGCCGAAGCCCCTCGCCGTTCCCAATCCGGGTAACTCGACATCCCTGAGCCGTTTTCCCTCCAGCGTGATCAACCGGACCTGCGGGACTACATCCTTCAGATAGGTGCACACAAACAGATTGCCGACCAGATTCACGGCCGTCAGTGGCTCCGGCGCTTCCGGGATGATTTCCTTCCAGTCCTTTCGACCGGGTCGTCGCAGGTCAATCGCGATTACCCGGCCGCGGGGCGCCTGATCATCCGTGTCGAAATAAAGGATAGGGCCGTCGTTATCAATAAATTCGTACTTGTTCGTAAATTCGTCGATCAGATCCATCGGCATCGCATACGGATGGGCCAGGTCTTTGACCAGAATCCGATACCGCGGGTCCGTTCCAACCCACACCGTCAGGATCAGATATCGACCGTCGTCCGTCACCCCGGTCAGATAACTCCATTCCGGATGATCCGGCCGGAAATAGACCAACACATCGTCCGCCTGCGGCGTGCCCAGCCGATGATACATCACCTTCATTCGTTCGTTCCGCGAGGAATACTGCTGACCCGGTTCCGGGTCCGGATACTTGCCGTAAAACAATCCCTGCGATTGCGGATCCCATGCCGGATCGGAAAACTTCAGATACCGCAGCGTATCCGGCAGGTCTGTCTCGGCCTCGATATCCCGAATTTTCCAGGTCATCCAGTCCGAGCCGGCCTCCTGAACGGCATACGCGACATATTTCCCGTCTTCGCTGAACGACATCCCCCCCAGAGCGACCGTCCCGTCCCTGGACCACTTGTTCGGATCGAACAGCACTCGCCGGGGACCGTCCAGCGTGTTCATGGCGTAAATGACAAAATGATTCTGCAATCCGTCGTTCTTGGATAAGTAATACCGCCCCCCGATCTTCCACGGCGTCGAATACTTTTCGTAATTCCACAATCCGCTCATCCGCGCCCGGATGAACTCCCGCTGCGGGATCGACCGCAGATACTCAAATGTGACTCGATTCTGCGCCTCCACCCATTCCCGAACTTGCGCCGATTGCCGGATATCCTCCTCCAGCCATCGGTATGGATCGGAAATCTCCACGCCAAAATAAGGATCGACATGCTCGATCGTGGGCGTGTCGGGATAGTCGATCTTTTGCGCTGCGGCCGGAGAATTTGGCCACGCCGTCATCGCCGCAAGAACGACCGCACAAAAACAAACACGAGAAATCCTCTTTACCCTGATGTTGTCTTCCATAAGGTTGACCTTCATCCTGCAACATTGTGAAAATCGCTTCCGAAAGAAGATGAATCGCCAAAGCCATCCCAAAAACCTTCCGCTCGGTCGTTACCCCAAGATACGCAACCACAACAAATCCGTCAAGCCGCTGACGCCGAATTCTTCGGCTTCGCGACCTTCTTGCGGGTGATGTGCAGGTTGTAACCCATCAAGAAATCCGGTCATTCCGAACCAGATACTTGACACCGTTGTTTAACATTTAATCCGTCATTAAGTTCTCACATTGACAAATCCCCATCTATGTTGTATACTATTTTCATTTGGCGTATGATGCAGTACGAAATCTGGTTGACCTGCATGATTGTGTATCGGAGGGTGTATGAACAGGGTAACCCCCTCCCCATTGTCAAGACCAAATTTCCCGTTGGATAAGGTGGAAGTTG
>CAZXPW010000094.1:0-8461 GCA_964643355.1 uncultured Pirellulales bacterium | reverse complement strand
AACTTCTTGTACTACAGACAGTTAGGCCATTTTGTTCATCGAAAATATTCAGATTTTGTGAAATATCCGGGTTAAGGAGAACGACCCATGACGCTCGAAACGACCTGGTTTTTCCTGTGGGGCCTGCTGTGGGCGATGTATTTTCTGGCCGACGGTTTCGATCTGGGAGTCGGGATGCTCCTGCCGTTTGTCGCCAAAGGCGAGGAGGATAAGCGATTATTCTACAATGCCATCGGCCCGGTCTGGAACGGCAACGAGGTCTGGCTCATCACCGCCGGCGGTGCGACCTTCGCGGCCTTCCCGAAAACCTACGCGATCCTGTTCAGCTCGCTGTATATCGCGCTGACGCTGCTGCTGGTGGCGCTGATCCTTCGCGGCGTCTGCCTGGAATACCGCAGCAAGGCCGACAGCGCCGCCGTGCGATCGCTGTGCGACGCCGGCCTGTTCTTCGCCAGCTTGCTGGTCGCGCTGCTCATCGGCGTGGCCTTCGCGAATATCTTCCGCGGCCTGCCGCTGGAAAACGGCGTTTATCACGGCAGCTTTGTGGGATTGCTCAGCCCCTACGGAATCGTCGGCGGGGCATTTTTCATCGCGATCTTTTTACTGCACGGCGCGATCTGGCTGGCCGTCAAGACCGGCGGCGACCTGCAGCACAAGGCCTGGCGAACCGCCGGCGGCCTGTGGATCGTCGTTTTGCTCTTGACGGTGGCCTTCCTTGCATTCAGCTACTTCGAGACCCGCCTGTTCGCCAACTACCTCAAATACCCCCTGCTGTTCCTGGTTCCCGGCGCCGCGGTGGTCGCGCTGTTGTTGTGCCGCGTGTTCCTGTCGCGCCGCCAACCCTGGCGGGCATGGCTGGCCTCGGCAGGATTCATCTTCGCGTGCACCTTCTTTACGATCCTCGGCCTGTTTCCCGCGATGATCCCCTCGTCGATCGATCCGGCCCACAACATCACCCTCGATAGCGCCGCCTCCAGCAAACTGACCCTCATGACGATGCTCGTCGTCGTCGCCGTCTTTGTCCCGCTGGCCCTGCTTTACCAGATCTGGGCCTACCGCCTCTTCTCCCGAAAACTCGATTCCCACGACATCATCTATTGACCCATCGTTGGAGGGACCCGCTTCGTCGCGGCCGTTTGCTTGCATGTAGGGGCGGCCCCCCGTGGCCGCCCGCCGTGTCATTCCAGCACAGGTGGGAATCCGCATTGTTTAGAATTTAGTGCTTTGGGTTTAGAATTTTTGTCCTGGAGGGACGCGCTCCGTCGCGTCCGTATTGTAACGGCGATCCCGAACTGCCTTCGTCATCCCGACCGAAGGCCGCGCAGCGGCCGCAGCGGAGGGATCTACTTTCCCATCATACGGGCACGGCACGCCGAGCCCTTTTTGTCACCCCGGACTCGATCCGGTATCCAGAAATAAGGGCACGCAGGTCTTCCCCGCGTGCCCTCGAGATCCTCAATAAACGACTTCCGGCGCCTTACTTGACTCTATCGATCACCCGAATCGTATCCGACCCGATAAACAACTCGCCGGTGGTCAGCGTACCCGAAACCGTGATCGTCTGATCATCAATGCACAAACGCCCCTGCAAAAGCTGGCGATTGAACTTCACCATCAGATCCGGAATGCCATCCTCGTCGTGATCCCCCACCTGCGGCACAAAACCCATATCCCGCGGCTGCACCGTCGTATCCGGCGAACAAGTGGAGCCGGCCGTCCCCTGAATCCCCGTGATGGCGATGCTGCTATCGTCGATGGCCAGCACATCATATCCCGCCGGCAGCATGATAAACGCCGTCACCCACTGACCATTGCTCCGTTTGTTCAGCGTATCCGGCGTAATATCCACAATCGCCGCAAGCGGCGGACTGGCGCAACCTTCGTATGCCCCCATATCCACGGCCGTGCCCTGGACCCGGGCCGCCCCATCCAGATCAAACGGAATCGGTTCTGCCGTATCCCCATCGCCGTCCAAGTCCATCACATCCGCCGGAAGAGCCAGCGAATTGCCCGCATCCAGACAGGGTGAACCGGCCTTCAAGTGCAGATCACCCGGATCCGTCCCCCCGGGCAACCGCACAAACTTCGGATCGCTGGCGATATTCCCCACCCCCGCCCAGCCGCCAAAAATGTCCGTGCAGGTGATGTTCATCAGCGAGTTGTCATTGTTCCAGATCTCCGCACCATTGTCCCACACAATACAGTTGGTGATATTAAGAGTACTCGGATACACTTGGTAATAAGAATCAAAGGCAAAGGCATTTCCTTCGGGGGATTGATTCCCTGTCAATGTACAGTTCGTAAGTGACAGCGTGGTTGAGTTATGGCTATAAGCCCCGCCACCTGCTCGTGTTGCTGAGTTCCCGGCAATCAAGCAATTGACGAAAGTCGGGTTACTATTATAGTCATTCCAGACAACTCCCCCATCCGTTGCAGAGTTGTTGAAAAAGACGCAGCTCAGAAAAAGAGGGGCACCGACATAGTTGGCCGACCCTCCCCCATAAATAGCGGTATTCATCCGAAATATACTATTCATCACGATTACCTGCCCCCCTGTCCCCAGGCAACTTCAATACCCCCGCCACTTTCTGCAGAGTTAGAAGCAAAGGTGCAATTGTTGACAAAACAACCGCCCGGATATCCAGAACTGTCCAGAATCCCACCGCCGGTATTGCCCGTGAAAGTACACTCAAGTACCATGATGTTGCAGTAAGCCCAATTGTTCAGTGCTCTTCCAGGGCCATTGTTGGTAAAGGTACAATTGCTGATTACCGGATAACAGGCCATGTCCCCCGAGCTACAGATGCCTTGGGAATTGCTTATGAATGTGCATTTCTCCACTGTTGGACTTGCTCTCGAAATATTAAGACCCATTGTGGAATGTCTCTCGAAGGTGCATTTGTGTATTGAAGGTGTCGAGCCGCCAAACACTATCATTCCCCCTCCTGCGTTCCCACGAAACACACATTCTGAATACTCGCCACCACTGTTGTATGCATTAACCGCCGCACCCCCGCCTGAATTCTCAATAAACATGCAGTTTTGAACCTGTGGCATGCTTTCATGTCCATTATTTAATGCGCCTCCCTCACCAGCACGATTCCTATTGAATGTGCAAGACAGGATAACTGGACTACCTCCTTGAGCGTGAATTGCACCACCAATAGCGGCGACATTTTCAACAAAGGAGCAATTGGTCACCGGTTTAGTCATAGGTGACTCTATAGCTCCGCCTGCCCATCCAGCGGAGTTAGTCGTAAAGGTACAATTCGTGATATCGGGATCACAATAACACATCGCGCCACCGAGAGACTCAGCCATGTTTCCAGTTAAGGTACAATTGGTCATCGTCCCAAACACTCGGAGCATTGCTCCGCCACTATAGGCACGATTTCTTGTGAATGTGCAGTTGGTAAGCATGGTCCGATCAAAACCATAAGCGAACGCGCCGCCTGCCAGAGCGGCCATATTATCTGTGAAGGTACAGTTCGTTAAAGTGGGCGACCCACCCAGTATGGCGCCCCCATAATTGTGTGTCCAGTTTCGCAAAAACACACAATCGATGATAGTGGGGCGGCATGTATTGTCCCAACCACTGTAGACCGCACCCACGCCGCCGGTATTGAGTTCAAATAAACACCCTAAGAACGCAGGTTGCGAAATACCCTCATTGGAAACCGCACCGAGAGCGGCGGCATTGTTACGGAATATACAATCGTTAACGACCAGATTGCTTCGTGTGTTTCGCAATCCCCCGCCATACCATCGGCTATGTCCGCCTGTAATGGTAAATCCATCCACGGTAGTCGAATTTGAGATATCCGTCGCCGTGAGAACATGATCCACATTGTCCTCTCGAACCGGATCAAGATAGACGGCATTCCATAGGGCTTCTGTTGGCAACCCTTCGGGGTATGGGATCACAGTGTCATTTCCCAGAATATCCCCGGTCAGGATGGTTATATAGACGGCCGCATCCCGTGCATCGGGATCATCGGCGCCAACACCCGCATATCCTCCTTTGATCGCCACTCCGTCTTTGACTCGGAAGGTCCTTTCCCTCGGGTCGCCAGCATTTGGTAATGAAGGTCTGTACTCTCCCTGCCCGACCCGGATCTCATCTCCAGCGACGACGACATCCAGCGCCAATTGAAGATCGTTGAACGCCGTTGCCCATGTCAAACCGTCAACGGTCGTACCCTCCTCGGGAATTGGAGCATTGTCATCCACATAATAGATCGTCGCGGCCATCCCCGGCACGACCAGACCAGCCACGAGAAGGAATGCAACACAATTCCTACACATGATAGTTCTCCTGTCCCCCAGGTTTTCGAATCATCCCTCACAACGAAATATCGTCTCAGAGAATCGGCGGGGGTCGGGGATTTTCCGGCCCGGAATGAACGGGTCGCAGACTCAGAGGAAAAAAGATCACGCCCTCGCAAACCATCAGTCCTTGCCTCCGATGAACAAAGAATCAAAGACAATCACCACCGGGATGGAAAAGGATCAGGGCTGAACCGGTTTTTGAACAAGGGTGAAAATCCGCAGATGTCTGGAAATCCGGCCTCTCTCATGCTGCATTCTCCGGAGGTTCCACATCCGTACGGCTCCACTATAGCCCCCCCCGGCCGCCCTGTCAATCCGGTAAATTACCGATTTCCCGGAATATTATGCGCAACTCCCCCCTTTTACCCCCCGTGGAGGGCCGCGTTCCATCGCGGCCGGATTGGGCGGCCCCCCGTGTCCACCCAATCGGTTGCCAACCGTCTCGGTTGTGAAGGGGCTCACCCCCTGTGGCCGCCCTCATGAAAATGAATATGGGTTCGCCGCCTCTGCGAACCCATTCCTCAATTTTGATTTTTACATTTTGATATTTAATTTTCCTACCGTACGGGCGACGCATGCGTCGCCCCGATCCCGAAGGGATCGAATCCGAATAGCCCCGGATGAAATCCGGGGTCCGAATTCCGGAGTTCCATCCTCTCTCCTTGTTCCAGGACCCCGAAGGGGTCCAACGAATCCTGTTAATCCTGTCAATCGCGTCAAAATATTTTCTTCGCGGCTTGGCGGCTTTGCGTGAGGGAATTCCCCAGCGACCACCAGACCAGCGACCAGCGACGAGCGACTTTTCATTCCCCAGCGACCAGCGACTTGGATTCCCGTATCAATTCCGTTTTATATTTTCTCTAAAATTTCGAACCGAAAGCGCTGCCACTATCTTGCTATTTTCGAGGGGTCTGAAAATTGATAAGTCTTTATAGATAAACAACTTATCAATTTTGACGAAAAGAATTTTCGAACCGTTTGTGCAAAAAAAATTGTAGGGTGGAGGGATCAAACCCGGTCAGGCCCATTTTGGTTGAATCCTTCCGAAACCGGGGACAGTCACCTATTTTGGGATCAATAATGGGTGGCTGTCCCTATTTATCCAGTCCAGGAGCTGGCCTTCCTGATGGACATAGCCGATCCGCGACAGCTCCGCGGGCCCCAGTTTTGCCGCGCTACAGCCCAGCGTATGGCACTGGCCGTTGTCCGGCAGATACAATCCGACGATGTGCCGCAGCAGCGTACTCTTGCCGCAGCCGTTGGCGCCGACCAGGCCGATGAGGGTACCGGGCCCGGCGGCGACACTGACCTCCTGCATGGCGATCGTGTCCCCAAACCGCTTTGAGACTTTCTCCAATTGAACCAGTGTTGTCATGTTTGGTTTCCCTCCATTGTGTCTATTTCTTCGTACAATCTCCGCAATTGCTCGACCGCCTCGGACAGCGGTATCCGTAACTGTACGGCCAGCACCGCCGCCGCCCGTAACTGTTCCCGCAGAAGGTCGGCGCGCCCCCGGTCGGCCGTTTGATCCTCGATCCCGGCGACAAACAACCCCACGCCGCGCTGTCGCTGAAGGAGGCCGGTGGCCTCCAGCAATGAGTACGCCTTGCTGATCGTCATCGGATTGATCTTGAGGCGCACGGCCAGCTCGCGGACGGTAGGCAACTGATCGCCGGGGGCGATCTGGCCGGCCAGGATCTGCCGGGTAATCTGATCTATCAACTGGCGATAGATCGGAACGCCCGAATGGGTATCGATGACAAGAATCATGAACGCTCCATTGTATTACTGTATTACTTGACTAATACAGTTTACCTTTTTCATGATCCTGTGGCAACAAAAATTCGGAAGGGGGACAAAAAAATCTTGGAGAACGGGGCTTATGTCCAGACCTGCTCTTCGACTCGGTCCCACGGAACCATCGCGATTTCCCGGCTCTTCCGGAGAGCCGATCCGCCATAGACGGCCATCAGTTTTGTGGGTTTGGCGGATCCGAAAAGTTCTCCAAGCTTGAGGATGTGCCGTAGAGTTTCGCCGGAAATCGTCTGGCCGGACTTGACCTCCACCGCTTGCCAGTGATTGCCCGCCTCGATCAACAAATCCATCTCGATGCCGTGTTGATCGCGATAAAAATACATCCCCCCCCTGATCCCGGCATTGGCGCGATGCTTGGCGATCTCGGAAATAACCCAGTTTTCAAAGATCGCCCCGCGAAGGGGATGACTTTTCAGTTGGTCGATCGAACGAATTCCCAACAGCCAACAAACCAGGCCGGTGTCATAAAAATACAGTTTGGGCATCTTGATCAGCCGTTTTTGAAGATTGGCGAAAAAAGGAGGCAATCGAAACGCCAGAAAACAGGTCTCGAGGATACTCATCCACGCCCGGGCCGTCGGCTGGGAAATGCCGCAATCCCCGGCCAGGGACGACAGGTTGAGCAGTTGTCCAGTGCGACCGGCGCCCAGTTCCAGAAACCGCTGGAAGACGATTAGATCGGTTACCTTGAGCAAGGTCCGAACATCCCGTTCGATATAGGTGGTAACATAGGATCTGTACCAGTCGGTCGGCGGAATCTTCTGGTCATAAATCCGAGGATAACTGCCGGAGATCAGAACGGTGTCGAGTGTTTTGGGGTGAACTTTGAATCGCCGAATCTCCCGGCAAGTCAACGGGAACAGGTTCAGTACGGCGGTTCGACCGGCCAGAGACTGACTGATCGACTCCAACAGGGTCAGATTTTGCGATCCGGTCAGAATCCAACGACCCTTGCGCCGGTCCTCGTCCACCCGAGTCTGGAGGTAAGAGGCCAGTTCCGGGCACCGTTGGATCTCGTCCAGAATCGCGCCGTCCGGATAATCGTCCAGGAATCCGCGAGGATCATCCAGGGCGAATCGGCGAAGGTCGGGGGCTTCCAGATTGACATACGGATGCCGGGGAAAGAGCATTCGGCACAAGGTCGATTTTCCACTCTGCCGAGGCCCGGTCAGGGTTACTACCGGAAACGAACGGGCACTGCCACGCAACAGCTTGTCGAGGTCACGACGGATCATATATAAAGTGTACAGGCAATTTGGGATAAGTCAAGAAGCAATTTTGAAATATCCCATACCGGTCCAATCGTATCTTGTTCATAAAAACGGCCCCCCCCTTTTGGTTCGTCATCTGAGGACCTCCGGCGTTGCCTTACCGGATGCGATCTGAAACTAGGGACAATCACCTATTTCGGGGACATAAATGGTGACTGTCCCCGGTTATACCGTAGAGTTCGGATTGCGCGCGGAGGATCGACAGGTACACGCGGCGGTCGTCATCGACGAAGAAGACATCCTGGCGGTTGTTGCCGCGCTGCGTGATGTGAACCGGCACCGCCGGAATCGCGATTCGGGCTGTTCTGGGCATAACAGATCATTTTAACGATGCCCCGTGAGCCGTCAAGACCAAATAATAGGTGACTGTCCCCTATTTCACATGGGCTGGGATGGCGGGAGACAACGACCCATGAAAGAGCTCTCTGAAAAATGTACGCAACTTTCTTGACACTATCCCCGGACCGAACAAGAACCAAGGTATCCCATATTGCATATTCTCTCGACTTTTTCAACAGCCCCACTGTTCCTATTTTCTACATTGAATTCGGATCGGGGAAATTAGATTCTATTGAATCAAGATCATTTATTGCCATCATTGGCCATGATTGGATTTCGTATTTACTTTTCCGACAAAAAGAAATGGATCGCAGAAATATATCCACTAACGAAGTCATTTCTGCATGATTTAATGAACCGTCAATAATGAAAGCAACAAGATGAATAACACTATCATCCTTAGAGAATATTTTCCCCGACACAAGCCAGATTGCCGAGTTGATGGCAATACGATCATCATCATCTACAACCCATGATTCCGGCAATAGGAAACTATAACCATTTCTGATCTCCTGTATTCCGAGCAATGAATTCAAATGTTCGTTTTCATAATAAGCGATAGAGTCACTAAGAAAATATAATTGACGTTTTGTCTCAAGAAGTCGTAGAGTTTCTTTGAATGATTTGGGGGATTGGGCAACAATTTCTATAGGATTATACTACTCCCCAAAATTTGGACCAGGATATAAGGTGGAAGATGCGGTATA
>CAZXPW010000093.1:0-8575 GCA_964643355.1 uncultured Pirellulales bacterium | reverse complement strand
TACATGACGAACGAAACGGAATACCATGTTCCCGGTAAATGTACTACAGTCTCCGAAATGATCGATAATTATACGAGGTAACAATGAATAAATTACTTAAATCTCTTCCAAATGTGATTGACATTAATGATGTTTCTTTAGCGCCCATTGGTTGGGTCAATCTATTATTACAATACCCTCAATTTAGGGAGAAAGCAGATCATGAAACCAAACCGGGTTACTTTACATTACTCGCGTTTCTTTTAGTCGCAATTGCACGACACGACAAGAAATTAGTCGATTTTGCGATTCAATCAACAAAAAAGAATGTTCCGAAGAATCAGTTTTTATCCCTTGTGGGAACAGTATTATGTGATATTGGATCCAAACACGACGGCCTGAAAATGTTGCGGGATGCGGTCAATGTATATCCATCTCCATCTGTATTGGCAGTATTGGCAGCGAACTCATCTGATTTAAATGAAAAAGAAAATCTCTCTAAACAAATTTTAAAGATAGCTCCCCAAAATTGTGATGCAATTCGGGAGATGGCTTATGTTAAGCATATGAAGGGCGACACCGAGGAAGCCGAACGCATGCTTGACGGGCTTTTGCTTCGTGAACCAGATAATAAGTATGTGCTTATGGTTAGAGGGAACATATTCTATGATAGGCGTAACTATCTATCCGCCTTAGAACAATATCAAAAAATCAATATTCAACCAGTCCCGGTTTTGATTCAGATGAGAATATGTTGTTGTCATTATTTTCTCGGGAATACATCTAAGGCGGTTGAAATCGCCCGGGTAATTAAGGATGATATTTCCCGTGTATATGAAAAAGGTGAAACTATTCAGCGCATGTCCGAAATAATCCACAAGCTTACTGATTGATGATCCAAATGATAGTATAATCCTGACATCTTCGCAAGATGGTTGAAACAATCAATCGGGCTCGCGGAACACCTCCGACCGCATCGGCGATCTCAATGATACGATCAACTGGGACTATGACACCCTGGGCCGGACGAGCCGGGTGGTCGATCAGGATGGTTGGGAGACGGTCTATACCTGGCGCGGGGACGGTCAGCGAAGCGCGATCCGGGTAATCGAACCGGACGATCTGGCGACGATGTACCATGCGGCCTATCTCTACGACAAGGCCGGACGGCTGGAGTATGTTCAAGAGCCGCTGCGGGGCGGAACAGACCCGAATATCTGTCGTTTTGCCTATGACGACAACGGCAACCGCGAAGCATTGACCTACTATCCTACCGGCAACCCGGTCGCCGTGGGCTATGGGTACAATGCCGACAACCTCCTGACTTCCTATACCACTACCGGAGGGCCGTATCATGCCCTGACCCGGACCGTCGATGGTCTGGGGCGTTCGGTCACCCTGGCCGAGACGCAGACCCGGCAGAACGGCCAGTCGCTGGCCCTGAACTGGGCGTATGTCTATGACCTGCGGTCGCAGATTCGCTCAGTCGCGGGGACGGTGGATGGGGTTCTGTGGGGTGGGAGTTACCAGTATCGCAAGGATGGGAACATTGACCGGCAGACGGTGCAGGGGACCGAGACGATCTTTGGGTATTCCGGAGATCTTCTGACCCAGCGTGGCCAGCAGGATCTGGGCTGGGATGGCAACGGGCAGTTGACTTCTGACGAGGTTCGGACAATTGGCTGGACCTGGGATGGGCAGTTACGGTCGGCGACCAACGCCGGCGGCGGGGTGGTTTGCCGGTATGACCCGGACGGTAATCGCATCCGCAAGGAAGTACAGGCCACCGGCCAGCCGACGCAGGCCCGCAAGTTCATCGTGGACGCCGAGGGAGATGTGCCGGTGGTGCTGCTGGAGATCGATCCGGCCATCGAGGACCCGAACCTGGCGATCGTAAAGACCTTCCTGTATGCCGATACGCAACTGGTCGCGTTCCATGACGGATTCTACGGGGATTCCCTGTATTTTGCCCTGTCGGACCAGCACGGCAGTGTCCGGCAGGTGATGAACGATTCGGGGGCCGTAGTCAATGGTTACGCCTATGACCCGTGGGGGCTGCCGCTGTCGGCGCCGGCCTTTGAGGCGGTAACCCAGCCGATCCGGTATGCGGGCTACTGGTGGGATTCGGAACTGGCGCGGTATTATTGCTGGGCGCGGTATTATGATCCGTTGCTGGAACGATTCCTCAGCCGCGACCCGGAAAGCGGCTCATTCGAGGAGCCGATGGAACTGCACCGTTACCTCTACTGCCTCAATGACCCTATCAACCGTTTGGATCCGGACGGGGAATTTTCCTTCCCAGAAATAACGGTGGGGGCGGGCATTAACTCCGCCGTGATGGGATTGAACGCCTATGGCATGTACCAGAACATCAGGGGCTATGCCAAACAGTTTACGGCTGGCGTATCCATGCGAAATATTGCCCTTCAAGCGGTCACAGATGCCGCATATACGATGACGGCCGGGGCTGCGTTGGGCTACCTGGCTAAAACCGCAGCGCCTCTGGTTAACAAGGTCGCCCAGAAGGTAATCAATATAGCCAAAATGAGACGAGTACGGAAAATGGGGAGGATCGGTGAAAAAGTTGCAGGAATCACTAAAAACACAGAGCGTATTGATTCAATTACGGGCTCAGCAGCTTTCAGAATTCCCGATGAAATGACCAAAACAACATTAAGAGAGGTCAAAAATGTAAAATATTTATCTTTCACTTCTCAAATTCAAGATTATTTATATCATAGCCTAGCGACGGATCGGGAATTTATTTTAGTGGTTCGTGAATCAACCAAATTCTCGAAAGAATTACAGAAGTGCATAGATGCTGGATTTATCACTTTGGAGTATCTACCATAATGGGAAAAAAAACAGAGACGGCTAATGATATAATGGATCGTCTATTAAATGATCCCAAATATTGTGAAATGATGAAAGAGAAAAAATTAAGAAGAAGTATACGACATCATGATTTAGAAAATATTGAGAGACCGATTATCCAGGAGCTAGAACGATCCGGAGTACATGTAGAAGATATCTCTGACTTAATCAGAAAATATGCTCCGCTTTCACCAGAGATTGTGAAGATATTGTTGAGTTGGATTTCGAAGATCGAACATGACAATGTATTGGATATGCTTATTCGGGCTCTTGCCGCCCCCGCAGAACCATACGATGGCTCCCCCTTGGCAACACTATTTGAGGTAACAAATTCCTTATATGGATTGCGATGGGTCATTGGAAATACGATCGAATGTGCGGTTCCGACAAACATCACAGAATGGGTCGTTAGTACGGTACAGAACGCATCGTATGGAAATGATCGTAGTCGATTGTGTCTTGCTCTGATCAAAATGGTTCCTCCGGAACGAGCGATTCCGATATTACAATCTGTATTTGATCAATTACCAACGCCCTGCGCGGAAGCGTTGGGAAAAATCGGAAATGATGAGTCCATTCTTCGATTCTTGAGGGAGAAGGAGCAAAAGCTGATTGACGAATTGCCTCAGAAGAAAAAAGGAACCATACCCTACAATAAAAATAAAACAGCAATCAAAACAGTAAAAGCAGCTATAACCAAAATCGATAAAAGGATGTTCCGGGCACGGAAAAGGCTGGATAAATAACCTGTCTTGTTTCTTTGGCAAGTCCATAATCGGGACATAGTCTAATCATAGAAAGCAGAACGGCCAGTCGTTGGCCCTGAACTGGGCGTATGGCTATGACCTGCGATCCCAGGTTCGCTCGGTAACGGGGACGGTTGACGGGGTTCCGTGGAGCGGGAGTTACCAGTACCGCAAGGATGGGAACATTGACCAGCAGACGGTTCAGGGGACCCAGACGATCTTTGGCTATTCCGGCGACCTCCTGACCCAGCGCGGCCAGCAGGATCTGGGTTGGGATGGCAACGGGCAGTTGACCTCCGACGAGGTCCGGACAATTGGCTGGACCTGGGATGGGCAGTTGCGGTCGGCGACCAACGCCGGCGGCGGAATCGCTTGCCGGTATGATCCGGATGGGTATCGCATCCGCAGGGAGATTCAGGCCATCGGCCAGCCGACGCAGGCGCGCAAGTATATTGTGGATGCCGAGGGGGATGTGCCGGTGGTGCTGCTGGAGATCGATCCGGCCGTGCAGGACCCGAACCTGGCCATCACCAAGACCTTCCTGTATGCGGATACGCAGTTGGTCGGCTTCCATGACGGATTCTACGGGGATTCCCTGTATTTTGCCCTGTCGGACCAGCACGGCAGTGTCCGGCAGGTGATGAACGATTCGGGGGCCGTAGTCAATGGTTACGCCTATGACCCGTGGGGATCGCCGCTGACTGCGCCGGCGTTTGAGGCGGTGGCCCAGCCGATCCGGTATGCAGGTTACTGGTGGGATTCGGAGCTGGCGCGGTACTACTGCTGGGCGCGGTACTACGACCCGCTGCTGGAGCGCTTCCTCAGCCGCGACCCGGAGAGCGGATCGTTCCAAGAACCCTACGAACTCCACCGTTACCTCTACTGCCTCAATGACCCGATCAACCGTATCGATCCCGATGGGGAATTCTCCTTTGGAGAGGCGGTGGCCGTTGGTTCAATCAATCTTCTTCGTGCGTATTCGGTGTATAATACATGCAACATTGTCAAAGGATATGCTGAACGGATTGCTGAAGGTGCGACTTTTCGGAATATTGCATTAGGTGCTATTTATGATATTGCATTTTCTGTTGGAACAAATAAATTATTGGGTGTCGTGGTCCGCGGAGGTACTGCCGCAGTGGCGGCGACGAGTCAGTTTATCAAGAAAAACAGGCACCATGCCTGGCCGAAATTTTTGGGCGGAGAGCCGGATGGAATAACCAAGTTGATCCCTGAGTCAATGCATCAGTGGTTTCATAAGGAGTTGTATAGCCGGCTGAAAAGCCATTTTGGGAAAGGATGTCAAAAGTGGAAACGAGAAGAATGGATAGAGTTCTTGAAAAATCCTGACAATTGCCGGATCATGTGGCGGGAGTTGGTCGATATGACGGCGGAACTGGACAAAAAAATGGGCAACGGTGCCGAGGTGACCGCCGCATTATTCGAACAAATACTGGCACAAATACCGTAAGGAGATAACCGTTGAGGCGACTTGTCAAAGTGTCAACAAACCACCCGGATCCCGTCAATGTCACGGGGAGTTGGCGGAATGAGGCAACCGGGGTGATTTTCTGTCCCGATTGTGCAAGTATTCTCAAGACGCACTGGCCCAAACCCATCGATATCGAATTGTATGGGGATCCGGGGTATCGTTTGGAAAGTCTGATCTGCTGGATAGGATTGTGTATCTTTCATCGGGATTTCCTTCAACAGATCCGATCCCATCTGAAACGATTTGTGATGGGTCGGTGTTTCGATAGGGAGGGCCATCTCGACGAACGATATCAGACATGTTACACGAATTCTACAATTGTTGTCAGAGGAAATAAAGACAGTAAATATTGGATATGTAAGTTATGTAACTCAGTAAGTCCGAATGGTTGGTATGGAAAACAATACACCCTGAGTCAATATCTGACACAAGACATGGTTTATATGAATGCCAGTGGAATAATGTATCTTGATCAAGAATTGGCCGATACGATCGATTTCTCGCCCTGGCCGGATGTGAATCTTAAAACCATCGATGTTCTCGATCAGCCCAAAGACGGTCAGGTCTTGCCCTTGGATCGACCTTTCCGGGCAACACCAGCGACTTCCAAACAAATCCTGTCGGCTGATGACCAACGGCCCCTGCCGCCGGTCATTGGACGGGCGGAATTGGAGGGTCAAACCCTACCGATTCGGAAAGCCGCCGTTGGATTGTACAAACACAAAAATCCGGAAGGAGAAGATTTTGTCGATCTGCATCTGAATGTCGGGGATGGGACTGAAACGGGATGGCAATTGTGGATCGCCGGATTATCGATGATGGCGGTGCGGACAATCGAGGATTTAACGGAAGCGAGAATACATATCGATTGTGACCAAGGTACAATGCCCGATGATACGGTTCAATCCTCTTTGGATGAAATGATGGAGCAGACCCGATGGTGTTTGGAAAACGATAGCGAGGAATTCGACGATAAAAAGGGCTGGACGGTGGAGGGGATACAGATGGATTTTCATTGGATTGAAGATTCCAAGTTTCGAATAGAACTGGAGGCCCAATTATCGAATTGGCATGATCCTGACCGACATTCAGTCGGAATAGCCGAGTTTGAATCGGAAATCCGAATGTGTGAATGATGGCCCGGAAGTCCAAAGCTATTTGGCAACTTAATAACTGCATCAATATCCTTCAATCGGCCGGTCAGCGAAAGCTTTGCGACCAGCAGCAATGACCCCAATGTTGCCATGATCCGGGGCCGAACGCTCTATCATCCCAACGGCAAGACGGCCGCAACGATTTCCTACGATTACGATGGGGAACTCTTGGCCCGGACGGACTATCTCTATGACGCCCGGGGGCGGGTAACGCAGGTCACCGAACAGATCGATGACGGCCAGACGCCGGATACGGCCGTAACAGGCTATGCTTACAGCGACGCGGGCTTCTCCGTCGGCGGGCAGTTGTATCATATCCGGATCACCGACGGCGAGGGCAAACTCACCTATATCGCCCTTGACAGCTTCGGCAACCGAACCAAGACCCTGTATCCGTCGGGGGATTACCAGGAGTATCGGTACAACGCCGACGGCCAGATGACGGCCAAGGCGGTCTGGGATGCGTCGGGGGTCAAGCAATGGATCGCGTATTCCTACGACCCGTATGGCCGGGTGGATCGGGTGGACTACCCCGATAGCGGGTTTGTAGAGTACGCCTACGATGGTTTCGGTAGGCGGACGCAGGTTACAGATACCCGGAACACGGATGATCGGATCGGCGGGAGCAACACGATCACCTGGGAGCATGACGCCCTCGGCCGGGTGACAAAGGTCACCGATCAGGACGGTTGGCAGGTGGTGTATTCCTGGCGCGGGGATGGCCAGCGAAGCGCGATCCGGGTGATCGAGCCCGACGACCTGGCGACGATGTACCATGCGGCCTATCTGTACGACAAGGCAGGCCGGCTGGAGTTCGTAGCCGAGCCGCTGCGGGGCAGTACCACACCGTGGGTGGCCAAGCTGGCCTACGACGACAATGGCAACCGCGACGGGCTGACCTACTACCTCGATGGGACCTTCGGCGGCGACACCGTCGCCCTGGGTTACGACTACAATGCGGATAATCGGCTGACGGGGTTTTCGACGACGGGCGGGCCGACCTTTGCACTGGCAAATACAACGGTGGATGGTCTGGGTCGGTTGCGGGCCGGGACGGAGACCCTGACTTTGGTCGGCGGGGGGACACGGTCGCATGTCCTCAGCTACGGGTATGACATGCGGTCGCAATTGACCGGCGCTTCCGTCAGCAATATCAATGGTTCCACCTGGACGGCCGGTTATACCTACGACAAGGCGGGCAATGTTACCCAGCAGACCGTCGGCGGAAACGAAACCGATTTCGACTATGACGGCGATTTGATGACCGCCAAGGGCGGCCAGACCCTTGACTGGGACGCCGACGGGCGTATGATCAGTGGCCTGAGTCGCTCTTTGACATATAACTGGGACAGCAAGCTGCGAAGCGCAACGGCCGGAGGCAATACGGTCGCCCTACGGTACGATCCGGATGGAAACCGTGTTCTGCGAACGGTGAATTCCACGACCTCTCGCAAGTATGTGGTGGATACGGTCGCCGAGCTGCCGACGATTTTGTTGGAGATCGATCCTTCGGTTCAGGACCCCAATCAGGCGATAACCAAGACCTACATCTATGCCAACAGCCAGATCATCGCCCAGCATGATGGCTACTTCGGCGATGGGTTGTACTTTTACCTGCATGATCGCTTGGGCTCGGTACGAGAAGTCATCAACACCAGCGCCGCCGTCGTCAATTCGTACACTTATGAACCCTTCGGCCAGTCATTCCCGACCGAGGTTACGCAAACAATCGCCAACCCCTGGCAGTTCACCGGCCAATACTTTGATGCCGAGTTCGGCCAGTACTTCCTCCGCGCCCGCCAATACGATCCGGCGATCTATCGATTCACCGCCCGAGATCCGTATCAGGGATCATTCCAGGAACCGATGGAATTGCACCGGTATCTGTATTGTCTGAATGATCCGATTGATGCGACTGACCCAAGCGGTGAAGTATTATTAGACTTACTTCTCGGCCAAGGTCTTAGCGCAAGAATGCGAGTTGCATCCGCAGCAATAGGCGCAAAGGCCATGGCCTTTGCAGGACGGTTATATGCCGCAGCTTATGTAAGAATGGCTTTTACAAATCTTTTCATTGCTCAGGCCATGTATGGCGGAGGAGATGGTTTAATAAAAGTTTCGCGATGGGGTAGACAGGGTCTTTCAGCGGGGGATTGGATAATGAAAGGTGGAGCAAATTGGATAAACTATATATTATCCGGTAAATGGCAACCAAAGTGGATGCCAGGGAATAATATGCCAGCTGCAAAAAATATCGGCGAGGAATTTCTTATATATGTAACCCCCTCCCCATTGTCAAGACCAAATTTCCCGTTGGATAAGGTGGAAGT
>CAZXPW010000092.1:0-8791 GCA_964643355.1 uncultured Pirellulales bacterium | reverse complement strand
GGGTCTGGGCGGATTGTCCGCTGGATCACTTCAAGATCGGCCGCAATGCCGACGGGATTCCCGGGACCGACGATGACCGGCGATTGTTTTTGGATTGTACACAGAAATACCGCCACAGCGATCCCAATCACAGCGGCGATCCGACATGGTTAAACGGATTTTATCCGCTATACTACAATGCCCGTTACGATCGGTACCAGATCGGTGAACCGGGATTTGATATCCTCGGCGATGATCCGAATCGAACGCTCGACGGTCTGCCCAATCAGGATTATCGTATTGTCATCCAGTGCATAGCGGTATCCCCCGGCCTGTCCGCCCGCAATACGGCGGCAAATATTCTGCTGGAAAAACCCGGCGACCGATTCGTTCACAGTTCGATGGCCGATCCGCATGTGCATTTGCAGTATCGCGTGCCCGCGCCGGCGGATCCATCTCCATTGACCGACCTTCATTGGATGCGTTTTTCCGTCTTCGACGAATGGGGATTCTATCGGCCGGCTCCGGAAGTGACGGTGATATTTGCGCACAAGCCGCCGGCCGGGGATCTGTGGGTCGATGGCAGGATCGATCTGGCCGATGTGCTGGAATTGGCCGCGGTCTGGCTCCACCCGGATGCCGGCCGCGTCAATGATTTCCACGAACGAGCCGATACAAACCAGGATGGCCGCGTTGATCTGACGGATCTGGAAGCCATCGCGGAAAACTGGTTGTTGGATGGTTCAGACGATCCTGTGTAATCAGCGTGTCAGGGATGCGAAAAAAGCGGTTTTCCTTCGCTCGATTTCCATTCCCATTTTGATTGCTAAACGCTACACTATCGGCCTGTGGGGGCAGCGGGAATCCCCCTGTTGAGATCGGAACTGGGGCGTGGCGTTGGTTTGGTATTCAAGATGGAGATGGTACAATGCAAAACTGGATTCGATGGATTCTGCTGCTCTGTACCGCCTTGATCGGCGGTTTAATATCCGATGGGTCCGCGGCTTCGGGTGTCGGTCGGGACTGGCCCCAGTTTCGCGGCCCTGCCCGCGACGGCAAATCCGTCGAAACGGGTTTGCTCAACGAATGGCCCGCGGACAGGCCAGTTGTCTGCCCGGCGTGGAGGTGCCTATGCCTGCGGGACCCGTTCAGGGGTATTGCGTTTCCCACCAGCGCGTCCAATGGGAAGGCCTCTGTCCAAAGTGCCGAGGACAAGGTTTTCCGGATTCAGAGCAATGGGGCTCGGCTTGGATGATGGGGAACGATTCATCGAAAAGGAATCCAGATGGGCGAGAATGAGGAATCGGATCCATTGAATCGCGATATGATTTTCGAAAATACTCCAGACACTATTTGACACCTTTGTTATGAGGAATCCATCATGGACATGGAATCAGGCGAACCGGTTTCCGACACACCATCGACGAACAAGGATTTTCCGTACTCCCCCCGTACAGCCCTGTTGCTGGGTTTTGGAACCGCATTCGTTCTCAGGATTTGTCTTGCTGCCGGACAGTATGCGGTCACGGGCCAGTTTGGTTTTTTGAAATTCGTACTAATCGTAATGTCAATAATCATTGGATTGTGTTCTACGGTCATATTCTGTCTTTTTGCGTTGGGTTTGTTCCTCAGTATCTTTGCCGTTAAAGGTTGGTTCAGCAAAATTGCGTTAACGGGGATTCTTCTTTGTACCGTTCCGTATATCTACTCGATCCTTCGAGCGGTCGAAAATGGAACGGCCGATCCGTCAAGAGGGGGAATCGGTTTGGAAGAAAAAAATCGCCGGCTTGCGCAAGAAAATGCGATCGTGGACTCCATTCAAGATTTGCCGAAGTGGGACGACTTGCCCCAACTTACGCCATCCGAAGCAGAACACTGTTTTACGATGGCTTTGCCCCTGTCTTCACCTTCCCTGTCGTGCAAAGTCGTATTCATCAACCGATATAGCGATAGGCTCAACTCATATAACCGGATATACTCGGAATTGAACTATAGAATTCCTGAACAGCGTCTGGCGGGGAATCTGGAGGAGGCGGATTTGGTGATCCAGGTTCCCAATCCGGCCGACAAGGACCGATGGGAACATCTCGAAGAAATGATACTGGGATTTATCTGCCGGAAGGATGGAATTCTATACCACGGGACCGTTGAAAGAAAAGGAGTTCTGAGCGAGCGGGAATTTGGGGGGATTCGGACGAGGACGATTCAAGTGGGAGCGGGTCGCTCCGTGAGTGTTCAACCGTATTATGTTACGACAAAACAAGGCAGTCCTGCAATGCCGAAAATATTGGATGAAATGGGAATACCGGAACCCCCTGCGCCAAAATTACTGCGAGGTTGGGTTCCTGAAAGATACTACTATCATCGGTTTATCCTGTGGCAATCGGAAGATGAGTGGTACACCTATGTTTACCATCAAACTCATCATCGGTAATTTATTGTGGAATCTTCTGTTTACATTTCTTTCTGGTTTGGAAAAGGGCACGACATGAAGCGACATGTGATGCGTTGGATGACGATGGTCTGCGTAGCTGTTATGGTCGGTCTGATACTGAATTGGGATGCGACGGCAAATGGTCAGGATTGGCCCCAGTTTCGCGGCCCGGCCCGCGACGGGAAATCGGCGGAAACCGGTTTGCTGAGCGAATGGCCGCAAGACGGTCCCACGTTCCTCTGGAGCAAGGCCGACATCGGCGCCGGTTTCAGTCATGTCTCCACGGCGGGGGGGCTGGTCTATGTGACGGGGCTGGTCGGCAAGGAGGGAATCCTCTGGGCGTTTACCCTGGACGGGCAGCTCAGGTGGAAAGTCTCGTACGGCCCGGAATACGACCAGGCCCATCCGGGGGCACGAACGATCCCCACGGTTCACGATGGGCTTGTCTATGTCATCAGCGCGTATGGAAAATTATCGTGTTTCCATGCTGGCGACGGCAAATCCGTCTGGTCCGCCGACCTGTTTACGGAGTATGATGCCCGGCCGATCCAGTGGGGCTTTTCGGAAAGCGTCCTGATCGACGGCGATCTTGTTTTCGCGACCCCCGTCGGCAAAAAAGCCGCCATGGTCGCCCTGAACTGCAGGACCGGCAATCTCGTCTGGGCCAGTCGGCCGCTGGAAGGGGAGTCCAGTTTCTGTTCGCCGCTGCTGGTCGAGCGCGGCAAGACGCTCATGATCGTAACCCTCACCAATCAAGCCGTCGCGGCTTTTTCACCCGCAGACGGCGCGATCCTCTGGCAATTTCCCTACGAAAACGCCCGACAGAATCACTGCGTTACCCCGATCTATCACGATGGGGTTTTGTATGTCACCAGCGGTTACGGCAAAGGGGCCGTCGCGCTGGCCCTCTCCGACGACGGCCGATCTGTCACGCAACTCTGGGAACAGCCCAGACAGGATCCTGTTCACGGTCAGGCCGTTCTGGTCGATGGATATGTCTATGCCTCCAGCCATCAGAAATCCTCTGGTCGCTGGACCTGCGTGGAATTCAATTCCGGAAAACTGGCCTGGGACGATCCCGGCGTCGGCAAAGGCGGTTCGGTCATCTGGGCTGATGGGTTGTTGTATTGTTATTCGGAAGACGGAAATGTTGGAATTGTTCGCCCTTCCCCCGACAAATGCCAGGTCATCAGCGTGTTCAAGGTCCCCATGGGCGACGGAACCCATTGGGCGCATCCCGTCGTTTCTCACGGCCGTCTTTTTATCCGCCACGGCAACGCTCTGATGTGCTATGGGATCGCCAGATCCGACAAGTCTCCGAAGTCTTGAACTTTTCGCAAGGATCCGGTTACCTGCGGAAGCAATTATCGTGCTCGTTGGTAACGGAACAATACAGCCGCGGGTCGATTGGCGGATGTGACGCGGAGTCCCTCGTCCCTCCATTGGCGGCCGGTCCGTTGTTCGATCTTGCCGGTATCCATGTCTTCCATTGCATAGGTGACCTGCGGATCGAGGCCGCGGAGCTTGAAGACCTGGGATTCTTCCGGGCAGTCTTTCCGGCGAAAGGCCTGGACGATGCCGTCGCCGGAGTCCGGCCGATCGAATTGCCGCGCCGACCATACGGCCGGAGTTTTGTCGTACGGTGTCAGGGGATAGTAATCGCCGAGATAACAAGCCGAGATTTGTCGATACTGTGCGCAGAGTTTCCGCAGGAGAGCATAGTCGAGGTCCTTGATTCGTGTATCGCAACCAATGCCGAAGATTGGTCCCATCAAGCTACGGGCGACATAGGGATCGATGGCGCCGAAACCCGATCCGTGATAGGGCATCCAGAAGGAAATGCCGTAGATATGGTTTTGCTGGGTGAGCGGATCAAACTCCGGCTGATACGGATCTCCGACATAATCGCTCCGCAAAATCGGGACTGCCCGTCGCAGGGTCTCCAGATCATTTCGTCGTCCGCCCGATGCACAAGAGTCAATCCACAACGCCGGATGCCGACGAACCAGTTCGTCCCAATAGGCGAAATACCCCTCAATGTGCCGAATCTCGGTGATTCCCTGACGGTCCTCGGCGTCGTTGCCGCGCCAATAGTACAGCGGATCGATGTTGAAATCCTGTCGATAAAAGTCGATCCCTTCCTCGGTCAGGACCTTATCCACGCGATCGGTGATCCACTTGCGACATTCGGGTTCGCCGATCTTCAACAGTCCGCCGCCGGCTCCGCCGATGATCCATTCCGGATGGTTTTCCGCCAGCCAGGTCCCGGCTGCGACGCGCTCCGGTTCGAACCAGGTGATCGCTTTTCTGCCGTGGGCGTGAAGAAAATCGGTGGCCTCGCGAAGGCCCTTCGGCCAGCGCTTGCGATCGACCTCCCAGGTTCCCACTTTCGGCCAGCCGATCCCGTCGCAGGGATACCAGCCGGCGTCCTGATTCCAGTAATCGAACGGGATTTTCTGATCCAGGAAACCCTGGAGAAATTGCAGTTCGGTGGCCGCGTCGGTCATCAGGCCGGGATAATAATTGCCTGTGCAGATATAGATGAACGGCTGAAGAACTTTGCCGTCGCGGCGCGGGACATTGTGATCCATCATCCAGGATCGCCAAACATTCTGCGATGAGACCCAGTCGCGCTGGTAAAATTGCAGTACCGCCAGCGGACTGCGAACCTTTTCTCCCGGCCTCAACCGAAACGAGGTGGCCTCCTGTCCTCCGGCGATCCGCAGGCCGCGACCCTCGTCGCGGGCGAAATGCGCGACCCACTGCCCCGCCCAGCCGACGACGGCGATCACGCCGCTGTCTTTGCCGGTCTCGATATTAAAGTACGGCAAGTCGCTGTTGGTGGGACGACCGCCCTGTGTGGTGATGTGCATCTCGGCTTTCGGGCCCAGTGGCGTTTCCAGCGGTTCATAGTCGTTTGCCTGGCACGGGCTGCCGACGAAATGATGTAGGAGAAATTCGCCTTCGGCCCCGCCCTCGATTCGAGTATCCAAAGGCAAAATTTCGGCCAGAATCGGCGTGTCATGGTCGCTGGAATTCGCGAAAGATATCGTCCATTCGACGGTTGGATATCTTGCGTACTCTACGATCGTGCATCTCACGACCAGGCTTGTCTGTGGGTCGGTGTAGGTCCGCGCGCGGATCGTCTTATCGCTTCCGATCGAGATTTGTTGCTCCTGGAATTTCCAGCTCGAAAGAAAATCATCGGAACAGCGGCCGTCGTAGAAAAACGAAAATGGAAAAGCGAAAGCCGACCGATTGCGGCTGGACGGTTCCCGCAACGGCAAATCGCCAAGGCGGACCGATTGCCCGTCGTCGAGAACCACGGTTGCATCGCCCCAGACCGCCTGATCGCTGCTGATGCCATCCTCGGTACACCAGACCGACAGAGTCAATTCCTGAATGCCGCCGAGATCTACGCTGATGGGAACACCGGACTCGCCTCGATGAAGAACGGCTGAAGTGAACAGTTTTTTGTCGCCGGCCGCGACGGAAAAGACAACGCTACCGCCCTGTGAGTTGGGATTGGTCAATATGCCGATCACCGCCGTCATCGTCTTGCCCGGCTTCGGTAAAGTGACGCCGACCCGGCTGGGCGCGTGACAATATAACCCGTGCTCGAATTTCTGATCGGCGATCTGCAGCGGCAGGTTGGGCAGGCGATTGCGCATCATCGGCCCATAGTTGGTCCAAACCAGTAAACCCGACTCGGATGGTTTCGTCGCATTGGGGACGGAGGTTGCAACGGAAGAAACCGGAAAATGTTCGGCGACCCAACGATCCCGCAGCGACATCTCCTCAGCAGTGGGTTTCAAAGCCCACGCGTGTCCGGCGACCAGTGCATTTAGGATGACCAATGTAATGATCGTTTGGACAGAAATGCGGATTCTCATGTTCATCTCCTTATTGACGCCACCGACAAGTCAGGATACGATTCCCCCACAAGTCGGTCAAGCGAAATTTTGCGCCGCCGGATCTTCAGAAACGAAATGTTCAAGACGGTGGGGTTGGGATAGATTTTTTACGGTTCTACGCGATCGGTGTAGAATCGCCCGGAATTCTGTGAAAGGCAAGGACGGTGCGTCAACACGAATTCAGCTTGATGGGTATCGTTGCGATCTTCTTGATTGCGTTCCGTATTCCCGCGACTGGTCAAGGTCCTGGCGACGCAGTCAGCCAATTCGTGGATTGCCGGCCGGCATGTTATCAAGAAGGCCGAAGCGCACAAGCATCGGGCGCTGGTGGATTGGGCGAAAAACAACAACCTTTGATTTGAAATGGAACACCCATGTCACGATCGATTTGCGTTGCCTGGATCTTTGGACTTGTTACCGCAGTAACCTTCGCCGCGGAGCGATCTCCGTATGGAGTCTGTGCTCATGTCTCGCGCGGCGGCGACCACGAGATTGCCGCCCAGCAGTTTGCCCGCATGAACGAAGCCGGCATCGGCTGGGCCCGAACGGATTTCGATTGGACCAGTGTCCAGCGATCCAAAGGCGGCGAGTTTGATTTCGCCCGCTTCGACAGGACGGTCCAACTGGCCGTCGATGCGAAAATCACAATCCTGCCGATCCTCGACTACGACACGCCCTGGGCTCGGCCCGTCATCGACCACCTCGACGATTGGCGAAGTTATGTCCGGGCGATCGTCACCCGATACAAAGACCGCCTCCGCTTCTGGGAGGTTTGGAACGAGCCGGATCTCAAGCAATTCTGGCGTCAGGATCCCAATCCGGCCGAATATACGGTTCTGCTCAAGGCCACATACGAAGAAATCAAACGAATCGATCCCGAGTTGAAGGTCCTGCTCGGCGGCTTGTCGGGCATCCCCTTTGAATTCATTGAAGGCATCTACAAAGCCGGCGGCAAAGACTGCTTCGACATCATGAATGTCCACCCCTATCGCTATCCCGCCGCGCCCGAGGTCCATTCGCTCGTGGACGACCTCGACAAGCTCCGCGATCTTATGTCCCGCTACCAGGACTCCGCCAAACCCGTTTGGATCACCGAGATCGGCTACCCCACCCACAAACCGCCCATTGAGACCCTCAAATCCGTTGTGCGTACCGGCCTGTCGCAGATTCGCCCGGATAAAAAATCCTGGAAGCTGGTCGCCTTGAACGATCCGGCCTATTCCGTTTCGATGCTGATCGACGATTCCGATCTGGCCAAAATGCTTCCCACCGGCGGTGCTCTTAACAGGGTGACGATCCCCCAGATCGCCGCCGGCGCTCTCAAGGGGTTTGACGCCCTGATCCTGCCGCCCGACGAAAGTTTCCCCGCCGACGCCTTCGACGCGATCGAATCCTTCGTTCGCTCCGGCGGCATCCTCATCCTCGGAAGGGGGGTGCCGCTCTACTACGCCCTCCGCGGGACGCCCGACGGGAAATGGAATCGACAAGGCGCCGACGAATCCTATCGCCGCCGCCTACATATCGGCTGGCAGGCCTGGTGGACCGACAAGGACAAACAAATCCCCGAATGGGTTGACAATCTGTCTGTTCCGGAGCCATTTACAAAACAAATCAAAGCGCCCGACCCCAAAACCCGCGGCGAACGGTTTTTGACGCCCTCGGCCCTCAAAGAAGGCGACCGGATGTTTCCGCTGCTGATCGGTTCCAAAGGCGACTGGACCGGCGTGGTTGCCGCCGCCTATAAGTTCGACAGCGACCTGAGAGGAGGCCTGATTGTCTGTACTCTCTCGCCGGATATCCGCGGCGTCAATCCCTTCGTGCAGGCCCAGCTCCTGCCCCGGACCTACCTGCTGGCCTTCGCCGGCGGCGTCGATACCGTTTTCTGGTACAACCTCCGCGCCTTCGAGAACGATCCCTGGTACAACGAGGATCACTTCGGAATCGTCCACAAAGACCTCTCGCCCAAGCCCGCCTTTACCGCCTTCCATGCCCTGACCCGCGCCCGTCCATCCGGCTCAAAGCAAATCGAGCCGACATTCCAATGCGCCGCCTCGGCCCGTGGTGTCGCCTGGACCCGCCCCGACGGCAAAAACGGCTACGCCCTGTGGGATTATCAAAGCCAAAAAAACTATACGCTTGCGATCGATGGAACCGTCGATGAATGTTTCGATCACCTCGGCCGGCCGATCGCGCTGCCTGTCCCCTCGGGAAAATTCACCCTGTCCCTTTCCCCCGGCCCACTCTACCTCATCGGCCCCAAACAAATCTCCAACCTGACCCCATCCCAACCGTAATCCAACCCTCCCGTTTAATAGGGGACTGTCCCGAATTCCAATTTCTATGGAAAATACCGCAAACCGGTTCATGAAGGTTTGACGCCGAACAGCACGATGGTTTAATATGTCGAACCACTACTGTCCGGTTATAAGTCGAATAACCACAATTGGTTACAATCATCGACATT
>CAZXPW010000091.1:0-8964 GCA_964643355.1 uncultured Pirellulales bacterium | reverse complement strand
ATGGGGGAGAAAAAAGGGCCTCAGAGAATATCAGAGGGACACAGAGAAAATCAATTTATTTTCCTTCTAATTGATTTCGGGAAGACGACAGAGAATTATCAGGTTCTGTTTCGACAAGTTTGTGATCTACGGAATTGTCGGTTTTCGGGGTGGGGGATTGTCGGAGGTCGACCCTCAAAGATCTTTCTCTCTTTTTGTCGACGAGTCGGATTCCCGGATTGATTTTTTTCGCGTTTTCGGATATTCTATGGGATGATGGATCGGCGAAAACAGGAAACAACGGCGAGGGCGAGTTGAGAGCAATTCCTATTTCAAACTAAAAGGACAGTTTATGCCTGGGATTAATTTTTATGGGTATTTTCGGGGTTCTTCAGATCCGCATCCAACCGTTTTGCAAAAGGCCATGCAGGCCGCGTGTACGCTGGAGACGCATACGGCCAAAATCGATCATCAGGCCGAGGGTTCGGTTCTGGGTTGGTCGCGATACGAGGCATATCCGTTGCGGCGAATGGACGAGGGGGATCTGATCCTGTGGTTAGACGGACGAATCTACGGCAAGACCGAAGGGGAGATCCAGAAGGAACTGGTCGGACTGGCGCAGGGGATTTTCGGGGCGTGGGGATCGGGCCAGGATCGGCTCCGGTCGTGGATGCTTTCGACCGACGGGGAGTTTGTCGCGGCGGCGCATCACAAGCCGACGGGTCGATGGGCGTTCTGGAACGATGTTTTTTCGCGGCTGCCGCTGTATGTATGCAGAGGGGATCGGGGCGTGGCCTTGTCGCGGAATATTCATTACATGGCCGCATTACAAGAGCCCAAGCGGTATGACCGCATGGCGATGGCTCAGTATTTTCTGTTTGATTTTGCGATGGGACGGCGGACTTTTCTGGAAGGCGTGGAACGGGTGCCGACGGCGACGCTGATTCGGGTGGATCCGAAGGCGGGGGAGTGCGTACAGGAGACCCTGCATGTTCTGAATTTCGAGCGGAAGGATCACGCCGGAAAGTCGATGGACGAGAATGCCCGCCGGATCGTGGAGCTGTTCGTGTCGGGCTGCCGAAATCGGATTTTGCCGGGAGATTCACCGGTGATGTCGATCAGCGGGGGCATGGATTCGCGCGCGGTCGCCGCGGGCCTGAAGAAGGCGGGGGTGCAGTATCAGTCGCTGTCCTGGCTGGATTTTCGCGGGGTCTCGGCGCCCGAGGTCAAGATCGCCGAACAGGTGGCTCAGGCCCTGAACATTCCCTGGACGCGATTCGACCTTCGGCCGGCGCTGGGGAAGGACCTGTTGGAGGTGCTTCGTTTCAAACTGGGGCAGGTGTATCTGTCCTCGGCGCATCTGCATCAGCATCATCGAAACGCCTTGAAACTGGGCGGGCCGAGAACGGTGTATATTTCCGGCAGCGGCGGCGACCGCATCAATCACGATATGCGGCCCCCGCGGCTGTTGGCCCGAGACGACGAGCTGGTCGAGACCATTTTTCGGTACGCGCGGCTTTCGGGGCGGGGAGATCTGCTGATGGAGGACATTTCCCGACTGACGGGTCTTTCGGCCGACGAGATTCTGCACGAGTTGAACCGGGAGCTGCGGTCGTATCCCGAACAGGAATCCAACCAGAAGTATGTTCATTTCATTTTTCACGGTCAGTCCATCAAACGGCATCATGAGGGAGATGACCGGATTCGGACCGTTTGCTGGAGTACGGCGCCGTACTGGTCGGTTCCGTTATTTTTGTATATGAGCCAGTGCCCGGACGACCAGAAGAAAAATCATGCGCTCTATTCCCGGTATTTGCGGGAACTGCATCCGACTCTCGGTTCGATCGAGCGGGTGATCAATCGGACTTCCCGCAGTATTCCGATTGGAGTAATCGAGCCGGAATATCAGGAACCCAAGCCCACCCTCTGGCGGACGGTCTATCGGCCGATAAAACGAAGCTGGAAGCGGATTCGCCGGATCTTTATCCCCTCCACCCAGCCGACGGGACCTCGGCCGTTTGACCATCCGTCGGACCTGCTGGAGTGCATGCGGGTTCAGGCGGCGTCCAGCGCGGCGGTTCGGGACATTCTGTCGGCGGACGCCATCGGCGAGGTTCTGTCCAACGCCGGTCGATACAGCGGCGAGGGAATCGCGGTTTTGTTCACGGTCATGTCGGTGGTCGAATACCTGTCCGAAGGTCGCAGCACGATCGAACGATTCCAAGACAAAATTCTGGACACATATGTATAAAAGTCCCCGCCGCGCAGAATGATCGGCGCGCCAAAACAAGGCGGCGGTATCGGATTCGGCATGCGCCCGGGGGAATCCCTTGTAAAAAATCAGGGTAGGTTTTCCATGATATTCGAGTCGGCGGTTTTGTTTTTGTTTGATTTCACAGGGGGGCCTGGGGTACAATCAGCCGTGTTTTCGGAGGAAAGACCCGGAATTGGTTTTTCCCCTCGATTTCTGCAGAACAACCAAGCCAATGGAGCGATTGAGGGTGTCGTATGAGAAATCGGATTTTTGTCATCTCGATGCCACACCACGACAGTCCGGATACTTGTCAAACTTTCACTTATGGAAAGGGTGTTCTATGAAAAGGAAGGAAACACATTGTGGATGGGTCGCGTTGACGATTCTGACGATGGTCGGGATCGGGTGGGGGCAACTGACCCCGGTCTTCCGGTATTCGTTCCCGGAGTCCTACGACGGGACCACGACGGCGATTGTGGACCTGAGCGCAGCGCACAATGACGGCTTAATGGATGGTTCAGGAACGGGCGGTTATCTGAATGGGCAGGTTCCTCCGGGGTTTGCGGGGGGCTCGCTGACCGGGGCGACGGGAGGTCATGGACGGACAAATGCGACCGGTCTTCTTCTGAACTCGGCGCTTGAGAGCGCCGGCGGATTTACGATTGACCTTTGGTTTCTGTGGGAAGGTATTTACACCGATGTCCGAAAACTGATCGACTATGCGGGAACGGACAATCTGCAGACCAACGGAAGACGGATCCTGTTCGTGTTCAATGACGATATCGCAAATCAATCTCTTGCCGCTCCAATCCAGGGACAGAAATGGTATCACTGCGTTGCCGAGTTTGATACCCGCGGCAACGCGATTGTCAACGGTTCGATCACGGGTATCGCGCGGCTGTGGATCGACGATCTTTCCGGAGCGGGACTGCAACTGATCGCTTCGCGCGAGATGACCAAGACCAATTACGGCGACGGGCTGAATCGGCCGATCGGGATCAATCGCTGGGCCGGCGGCGGCGGCGACTGGAACCAGGGCCGAATCTTCAATCCGTCCGTATATCTTGGCGTTCCGGATGCGGCGATGGACCCGCGACCGATGGATCATCAGGTTCTCGTGTCGGGGAATACGCTGAGCTGGAAAGTGCACGATCCATATCCCGTGACGGGATATGACTTGTATCTGGATCCCAACCTGCCGAAGGTGGCCGCAGGCGACGCCTCGGTGCGGGTGATCGGGAACCATCCTGAAAGGACTTATACGCTTGCGTCGCCGCTGCTGCCGGATACGCAGTATTACTGGCGGGTGGATTGTCGCGAACCGAATGCGCCGGGCCCGGACATTCTTCATCCGGGACCGGTCTGGACCTTCCGGACCGCTCCGGATACTCCCTTTGTGACGGTGAATCCGAAGAACCAGACGGTGCCCGCCGGCGGTCAGGCGGTCTTTGTCGTGGCCGGGCAGAATCAGACCAAGTATGTCTGGTACCGGTCGCGGGATGCGGCGACAAATACTCCCGTCGACGATGTGAGCGTCGGCACCAATTCGGACACGCTGACCGTCACCGGTGTCGCGCCGCAGGACGAGGGATATTACTTCTGCGTTCTGTCCAACGCCGCGGGATCGGATATTTCCAAGCCGGCGATCCTGGCGATTCAAAATCTCGTGGCCCGCTGGCAGTTTGAGGGCGACCTTCTTGATCTTGTCGGGGGGTATAACGGGGTCAAATTCAACGAGCCCAACTACATCGCGGGCAGTATCGGCGGCGGCAAGGCGCTGTTGCTGGATGGCGTCAGCGCCGTCGAGGTTCCCTTTGAGCCCAAGCTCAACACCGACAGTTTCACCGTGACCGCGTGGGTCAAGCCGACCCGGACGGGCAACTATCAGGCGGTGGTCAGTTCCCGAGACGACAGCCCGGCCAAGGGATATATTTTGTACATCAATCCCTCCGATCAGTGGTCATTCTGGACGGGTAATGGCAGTTGGATCGCGATGGGATCGCCGACGGTGAATTTTGATCAATGGAGCCATCTGGCGCTGACCTTTTCCGCGACGGATCTTTCCGACGACGGCCTTGTCACCGGGGTCAAGACGCTGTATCTCAACGGCGTTGGTGTGGCGACGGGGCCAGCGACTTTGTTGCCCAATCCGAGGAGAAGTCTGCTGATCGGGGCCGGGGAAAACGAGACGGTCGCGCACAATTTCTTCCTGGCCGGACAGATCGACGATGTGCGGTATTACAACTATGCTCTGGATGCGTTTGCCATCGCGGGCATGTACACGGATATTGTAACCGACAAACCGATCTGTGTCGTCCATCCGACCTACGATCTCACCGGCCCAGACGGGGCGCCGGATTGCAAGGTCAATTTGCTTGATCTGGCGGCCCTGGCCGGACACTGGCTCCAGTGTAATCTGTTACCGGCCACCTTCTGTTTCTGATCCGAAATCCTGCATGATTTCCGATGGGACATTGCGGCCAACGACCGCAATGTCCCTTTTGTCTGGATATTGTATCGACATTCGTCCGTGATTGGAATGAGTCGCCGAGGAATCGTTTCACGAAACCGCATGGTTTTCCGCAAACGGTTTGACAAGGGCGACTTGCAGGGTCGGGGCCGATTCAAGTCTGGAGTCGGAGACGAGTGACCCATTGATGGGCGCGGCGCGAAGGTTCGGGGAGACGAAAGCGCGTGCAACAGGCCAGCGTAATGCGGATTGCGTCGTCGAGGGTGCAGAGGTGGCCGACGGAAACAAAGACCGGCTTGACGGCGGTTTTGGTACGCAGGACGGCGCCGATTGTTTCGTCCCCATCTTTGAGGGGTGAGGATGAGCCACGGGCGGCGGGGGGATCGTCATAGTCACCGATGAGGCGGCTTTTGGCACAGCCGATGGTGGGGCGGCCAAGAAACAGGCCCAGGTGACTGGCGATGCCGAGGCGGCGCGGGTGGGCGAGACCCTGACCGTCGATGAGGAATACATCGGGGGTGGTTTGCAGCTTTTCCGCCGCGGCCAGACACACGGGGGCCTCGCGGAATGACAAGAGGCCGGGGATGTAGGGAAAACGGACGGGCAGGACACAATCGGTCCGCTCGATCCACTCAAAATCCGGGAGCCGCAGAACGGTCACTACGGCGGCGATGCGGGTTTTGTCGCAACTGAAGGCACAGTCCACGCCGGCGACGGTGTTGACCGGTCCAGGGAAGGGAACTTGCCGCACCTGTCCGGCCAGATCGGTTTGCAGCTTCCGGGCGGAGGTGTAATCCAAGTTCCAGGAATGGAGGGATTTGATTATCATCAATCGAAAATTCCAAGCACCAAGCGATCAATTCTAAACCAATTCGAATACCAAAATACGAAAATGTTAAACCAAGTGGATTCCCGTTAATGCGGGAATCACACACCGGACGGACGGCGTCCGCCCTTACCGGCCGCGTTTCCACAAGGGGGGATTGTAACGGAGGGGGAGGGTATGGTACAATGATCCTTTTGGATATGGGTCAAAATTTCGGATAGGGTACGCCAAGTCATGGAACAAGCATCGGTCGATTCCGGGCAAAAGTCGATAGTCATTACCGGGGCCAGCGAACATAACCTCAAAAATATCAGCGTCGTGATCCCGCGGGACAAGCTGGTGGTCATCACGGGCATCAGCGGATCGGGCAAGAGCTCGCTGGCCTTTGACACCATCTACGCCGAGGGTCAACGGAAATATGTCGAGTCGCTCAGCGCCTACGCGCGGCAGTTTCTCGAACAGATGCAAAAGCCGCAGGTTGAGCATATCGAGGGGCTGCCGCCGACGATCGCCATCGAGCAGCGAAGCGCGTCGAGCAATCCGCGCTCGACGGTGGCGACGACGACGGAGATCTACGATTATTGCCGGTTGCTGTTTGCCCGGGTGGGCCAGCCGCACTGCTGGGTCTGCGGCAAGGAGATTGCCAGCCAGCACGCCACGCAGATCGTCGATTCGATTTTGTCGCGACCGGAAGGCACGAAGATCCAGGTTTGCGCGCCGCTGGTACGGGGGCAGAAGGGCGAGCATCGCGAGGTGTTTACGCGGATCATGCGAGACGGCTTTGTGCGGGCGCGAATCGACGGGATCGTCTATGACATGCGGAATCTGCCGACCCTGGACAAGAACAAAAAGCATGATATCGCGGCGGTGGTGGATCGACTGATCCTCAAGGGCAACCTGCGGGTGCGGCTGGCCGACTCGGTGGAGACGGCGCTGAAGATCGGCGAAGGGCTGATCTGCGTGATGGTGCAGGAGCCGGGAGAGTCGCCCACGGGCAACGGCTGGACGGATGTGATCTACAGCGAAAAGTACGCCTGCGTGGAACATCCGGAGGCGTCCCTGGCCGAACTCTCGCCGAGATTGTTCAGCTTTAATAGCCCCTATGGCGCCTGCCCCGGGTGCGACGGGCTGGGGACGATCCTGGAATTTGACCCGGATCTGATCGTACCGGACAAGACGCTGTCGCTGGAGAACGGGGCGATTGACGCGTGGCGCAAGGGCGGCAAGCGGATGAACATCTATTACAACCGACTGGTCCGCAAATTCTGTCGGTTATTCGGGGCCAATGCGTCGACTCCGTTCGGGGAGCTTCCGGAGGAGATTGTCCGGATTTTGCTGCGGGGCACGACGCCCGAGGACGAGGACCGGCTGGACGCGTCGTTTGAAGGCGTGATTCCGAATCTGAGCCGACGGTGGCAAAACACCGACAGCGAATGGGTCAAGTCGCGTCTTCACGGGTATCTTTCGGAGCAGCCGTGTCGGAAATGCCATGGGACCCGGCTTCGGCCGGAGGCGGTCGCGGTAACCATCGGCGGCAAGAACATCTGCGAAGTGACGGGGATGAATATCGAGAAGGCGCAGGACTTTTTCCGCTCCCTGTCGCTGGATCCCGAGCGAGAGACCATTGCGGCGCAACCGCTGAAGGAGATTCGTTCTCGGCTGAAGTTTCTGACGGATGTGGGATTGGGTTACCTGACGCTGGATCGGCCCAGCGGTTCGATGTCCGGCGGCGAGTCGCAGCGGATCCGGCTGGCCACGCAGGTGGGCAGCGGGCTGGTGGGATGTTGCTATGTACTCGACGAGCCGACGATCGGCCTGCACCGGCGGGACAATGACCGTCTGCTGGGTATCCTCAAGCAGCTTCGGGACATCGGCAACACCGTGCTGGTCGTCGAGCACGACGAGGATGTCATGGCGGCGGCGGACCATATTCTCGATATCGGGCCGGCGGCGGGGGCCCACGGCGGGCAGGTTGTGGCCGAGGGGACTTACGAAGAAATTTGTAAGTGTGAAAAATCGCTGACGGGGCAGTACCTGTCGGGTCGGCAGCGGATTGAACTGCCGGATGAGCGGCGCAAGTACAGTTTGCGCGACGCCATCGAGGTCCGCAACGCCACCGAGCACAACCTCAAGAATATCAGCGTCAAGTTTCCGCTGGGCGTGTTTACCTGTGTGACGGGCGTTTCGGGTTCGGGCAAGAGCACGCTGGTGACCGAGATTCTGCTCAAGGGCCTCAAGCGGCGGCTTTACGGCACCGGTGAAAAGCCCGGTAAACACAAAAACATTCTCGGCCTGTCGCGGGTGGACAAGGTCATCGAGATCGACCAGTCTCCGATCGGGCGGACGCCGCGGAGCAACCCGGCGACCTACACGGGCGTGTTCGACCTGATCCGGCAACTGTACGCGATGACGCGCGAGGCCAAGATCCGCGGGTACAAGGCCGGGCGGTTCAGCTTCAATGTCAAGGGAGGGCGGTGCGAGCATTGTCAGGGCCAGGGGACCAAATGCATCGAGATGCATTTTCTTCCGGATGTGTATGTGGTTTGTCAGCAATGCAAGGGCACGCGGTACAATCCCGAGACGCTGCAGATCACCTACAAGGGCAAGAACATCGCCGAGGTGCTCGACATGCGGATCGACGAGGCCAAGGAATTCTTCGCCAACTTTCCGAAGATCGTTCGTCTGTTGCGGGCGCTGTGCGAGGTGGGGCTTGGCTACATGACGCTGGGGCAATCGTCAACGACGCTGTCGGGCGGCGAGGCCCAGCGGGTCAAGCTGGCCACGGAACTCGGCCGGTCGGGCACGGGGCACACACTGTATCTGCTGGACGAGCCGACGACGGGGTTGCATTTTGCGGACATTCACAACCTGCTCAATGTGCTCCAGCGGCTGTGCGACCTTGGCAACACGGTGATCGTCATCGAGCACAACTTGGATGTGATCAAGATGGCCGACTATATCATCGACCTTGGGCCCGAAGGCGGCGACGGCGGCGGCGAGGTCGTAGCGACCGGCTCGCCGGAGGAAATCATCCGGCACAAGACCAGCTACACCGCCAAATATCTGAAGGCCAAGCTGGAATCGGAGCGGAAGCGACAAGATCGATCGACATCCAGGGACTCTGCTGGGGTCGAAGATGTAACGGCGGATAACGCGTAAAATTGACTATTGAATATTGATTGTTGACAATTGGGTCGCAGGATTACGGGGTAATTCTAAGCGGTTTCCGGTATTCGGGCGGATAGGGAGAGGAATATGGTTATCGAGACGGTTAAGTGGGTGGGGGGGATTGATGGGTATCTGGAACTCATCGATCAGCGGTTTTTGCCGGGGCGGTTTGAGAGACTTTTGTGCCGCGATACCCAGACGCTGTTCGAGGCGATCCGCACGCTGGCGGTGCGCGGGGCTCCGGCGATCGGGGTGGCGGCGGGGTAT
>CAZXPW010000090.1:0-9028 GCA_964643355.1 uncultured Pirellulales bacterium | reverse complement strand
TATACCGCATCTTCCACCTTATATCCTGGTCCAAATTTTGGGGAGTAGTATATTCTGATACTCCTCGAACGATGTCGCAGGTTGGAAAAAGACAAGTATTTCAGATGGGGGTTAGGAGTCTCAGAGGATGATCCAGACAGAAATATCTCAGCACCAATTCTTTATCTCCACCTCAAAGCTTTACATAAGGACTGGTTGACGATTACGCTTGGAGAGTTATTAAGACTTATCATACGGCGATTCATTGTTGAACAGCATGAACTCATGGTTCCTGAGAAGAAGGCAGGGACTTCTTGGCTTACATTCGATGATGGACGGTTATTCTACGAGAATTCCTTCGATGGGCCGAGTCCCGGAAGTTCGCGGTTTAATTCAGCCTGTCAGATTATATGTGATCTCGGCCTGATGCATCTGAATGATGATAGGGTTCCAGAAATGCACGACTATTCTGATATTGTTCTGTCCGAGATACTGGCGTAGCGAAAGGTGCATGTGAGTGTTGAACATAATAGAGCAACTCGATCAGCAGAGTGGTATCAGTCATGCATTCATGACGACATACGATTTTGCACCGGGTTTCTTTGAAGACAGACTGCTCAGAACAAAAGCTCTCAGATCATGTCCCAACATAGTGATACTAATCGACCAAAATAAATATCAGGAAATATGCCGTGATGCCAAAGGAGGGCGTCAGATCAACCGTCGGTATATGTTGATTCCTGTAAAAATGCCCCACGTTCATTTTGGGGTATTTCATCCCAAAGTATGGTTTTTATCAGGCAAAGAACGTGCAGACTTACTAATAGGGAGTTCAAATCTGACAAGATCAGGGATAACCAGCAACCTTGAGATGGTTTCGTCTTTTGCCTATGCCAAGAGTGACGGCGATGGAAAGGTTGTAGGATTATTCCGATCCGCATATGATTTCCTTCAGATGGTTGTCTCAAGGTATTGCTCCTATTCAGATACTGTAAAACAAGCGACTGAGCAACTTCAGGCCGTATCCCCCGTCTTGTCAGAAAGGGTTGAACCTGAACCTGATGTTGAGTTAATGCACAATCTCGACAGCCCGATACTGGAGGACTATTTGAGTGCTCAACAGTTGACCGCCGCCAAGCTGACAGTGCTTGGCCCCTATTTTGACTCGAACATAGACAAGCTGCTTGGAGTGATCGCAGGGAAGGTTAAACTCAGTTCGGTCAACATCATCGTGCAGCAAGACACTAACACATTAAATGTCGATTCCCTGCGGCAGTGGCACAAAACCAGAAAAACCGACCTCATAGTTCAACTCTTGGCTGTTCCGGGGCGGAAGCTTCATGCCAAGGTAATATTACTGGAGTCGCCTGATGGTAAGTTGTGTACAGCCTTAATCGGCAGTGCTAATTTCACGGAGGCGGCCTTGTTTAGAACCCCGGATTCCCATGGCAATATTGAACTCTGTGTGGCTTTCAGAGGGGATATGGCTCGGTTAGTAAGGGATGCCATGGAGAGTGAAATCTTCTCCAAAAAGGCAGTGTCTCTGGAGGAGATCAGATCTTCCCGGCAAGATGACAGGCAAACGGTCCCAGAGAATAAGATCATTCTCCACCACGCTGAATTGGACTCCAAAAAAAGCTTGATTAAGACTGTGTGTCATGTGGATGACGATACGGCCAAGTCGATTCGTGAATATAGTTTACTGGTCAGAAAAGTTGGCAGTGTTGATCCCGACACGGTATGCAAGGTCGCACGCGAAAACATGAATGTAAAAGGCGGGATACTCAATTTCTCTGTTGGGGTGGAAGACAGTTCGATTCTCAGTAAATCAACGACCGTCGCCATTCATGCAAGCACACCCGATGAAGATTATCTGTCAAATTACGTTTGGCTGCTCAATGTTACTGAGATCCATGATTCTATGGACAGGGACTACAACAAGATCGCCAAACAGTTTCGGGAATCTGGGCGGGGACTGATCGAATTCATTAACAAGTGTATTAAACACGGAATGATTGACAAAGCCATAGATCTTCTGGCGAGCCTGAATATTCGGTTCAACAATTGTGGGCGTGGAGTCTTACCAAGGACGGTTATCCGAACAACCCGTTCACCAATAACGGAGGATGATGCGGCAGGAGTGATATGGAGCCTGACATCCGACCAGCAAGACAGATTTGCCCGTAGAGTCTCAGATTTCATACTGAGACACCACAACAAGGTTCTCATACGACACATAAAGAAACCAAACCTCAATGGACTGGAGAACTTTTTCGATGTGATGGAAACGTGTGCAGATCTTGGGATCACCGCACTGAAAAATGGCCTGATGACTGCATCTGGTGTCTATCAAGCTCTCTTGCATGGTTTCAGATTATTCGCTGGCGACAATCTCACGGAGGGATATTTCAGAGCACTCTGGCGTAAGTTTTATGATGTCCAAGACATGCTTCGAGAGGCACTAATTCGGCACAGGGTTTGCGAGAGGGCTGTTGCGTATGCCTTACTTCTAAAGACTATAGACACTGGACACAATACAAAAGAAGATGGTTTCATTCGCCTCAGTGATATATGTTGTATGGCTTCAACTGACTACCTTGTTCATTTGTTTGATTTTGTAGAGATCGGGGAAGGATTCTGCGATAGGGTTACATCTGTTCTCAGAGAAACATATGACAATGCTGACTATTGCAGAGTCGAGTTCGATCCCAACCCAAAGGAACCACATTTCGCTGGGTGAAGGATCATATTATGTATTTGCATAAACTGGGGATAATAGGGATAATAGGGACAGTCACCTATTATTGTTCCATTTTTCTGTGAATATTGTTGTTTTTCCATTCAAACGCTTCCTTGTTTAAATCGTGTTAATCCTGTCAATCGCGTCTGAAAGAATTTCCCGGTTACCCAAATCGTCCATCCCAAACGCCTCGCTATCCGAATCATGGTAAGTTACGCCCGTCAGGCGGTTCAGGTTGTCGTAACCGAACTGATTATACGGGGAACCGGTCCGGTGGTCAAGAACCTGACGGTCGATATTGTGTTCATTTGAGGGACCCGCTCCGTCGGGTCCGAATATACGGCCGTGACAGAACACGGCCCTCCCCGCGAGGCCGTGATCCGGCCGTCAAATCATCTTGACTTTTTTCGCCACCCCCGTCAAACTAAAGCCCGTAGAAACCGGATGTAAGAAAAAAATCGTCCCGACTGAACCCATCAGGAGAACAGGATGAACGCGCAACACACACGAAGGAATTTCTTCCGGCTGGCCGGATTCTCGACCGCCGTCTTTGCCGGTTGCTCGACCGCCGCCGATTCCTCTGCATCAGCCATGCTGATTCCCGTTGCCCCGGCCGTCAAGGCCCGACTCAAATCCCAACTGGCCATGGCCTCCTACACCCTCCGCAAGTTCCCACTCGACGAGGCCATCAAGATGACCGTCCGCGCCGGTTTCAAGAACATCGCCCTCAAGGACATGCACCTGGCCATGGACAGCACGCCCGACCAGATCAAACTCGCCGCAGAAAAAACCAAGAAGGCCGGCCTGAACCTCTACGGCTGCGGCGTGGTCTATATGAAGTCCGAGGCCGAGGTCAATCGTGCCTTCGAATACGCCAAAACCGCCGGCATGAAGGTCATCATCGGCGTGCCTGAGCCCGAACTGTTGCCTTTGGTGGATAAAAAGGTCAAGGAATACGACATCCCCGTCGCCATTCACAACCACGGCCCCGGCGACAAGGTCTATCCCACCCCCGCGGTCATCATCGACAAGGTCAAGACCTTCGACAAGCGGATCGGCCTGTGCATCGACATCGGCCACACGCAGCGTATGGGCATCGACCCGGCAGACGACGCCGCCAACTACGCCGATCGTCTCATCGACCTCCATGTCAAGGATGTCAGCGCCGCCGAGGCCAAAGGCAGTACCATCGAAATCGGCCGCGGCGTTATCAACATCCCCAAATTCATCCGCACCCTGGCCAAAATCGACTACAAAGGAATGCTTGCCTTCGAATACGAAAAGGACGACAGCGATCCCCTGCCCGGCCTGTCCGAGTCCGTCGGCTACCTCCGCGGCGTCATCGACGCCGTCTGACCGGTCCCACTCCACCGAAAGGACCCCGAATGAAACAACCGATTCTCGCGATTACGATTACAGGATGTCTTTTTATGGCCCTCTCGTGCTCGTCCTCCGGCCCGTCCGCCGCCCTGCCGCCCGGCTCCGTCAAGATCATGACTCTCGACCCAGGCCACTTCCACGCCTCGCTCGTCCAGAAAATCTCCTACCCCGCCGTCAACCCCGATGTCCATGTCTTTGCCCCCCCCGGCTCCGATGTCCAGGATCACCTCGACCGCATCAAGGGCTTTAACACCCGCGCCGAAAATCCGACACACTGGAACCAGATCGTCTGTACCGGTCCTGACTTCCTCGACAGGATGCTCAGGGACCGCCCCGGCAATTTCGTCGTTATGGCCGGCAACAATCGGCTCAAAACCCGGTACATCAAGGCCTGCGCCGACGCCGGTCTCAACCAACTATGCGACAAGCCCATGTGCATCGACGCCAAGGGCTTCGACCTCCTCGTCGCGGCCTTCGACTCGGCCAAAAAGAACAAAGTCCTCCTCTACGACATCATGACCGAGCGATCCGAAATCGCCACGATCCTGCAAAAAGAGCTCATGCAGATCAAATCCGTCTTTGGCCAACTCCAGAAAGGCACTCCCGAAAATCCCGCCGTCGATATCGAAAGCGTTCATCACCTCTACAAGGAAGTCGCCGGCGTGCCCCTCAAACGACCCGGCTGGTACTTCGACACCGACCAGCAGGGCGAAGGCATCGTCGATGTCACCACGCACCTGGTGGATCTGGTTCAGTGGCAATGCTTCCCCGAACAGATCATTGACTATAAAAAAGACATCCGCATGATCGCCGCCAAACGCTGGCCCACGAGGATCACCAAAGACCAGTACACCCGCATCACGCGGCTCGACGATTTTATTCCCGAGCTCCAATCCCGACTGGACTCCAGTGGCGTCCTCCCCTGCTATACCAACGGCCAGATTGATTACGCCATCAAAGGCGTCCACGCTCGTGTTCGCGTCGTCTGGAACTACGAAGCCCCCGCCGGAACCAAGGATACGCATTTCGCCGTCATGAAAGGCACCCAATCGACCCTTACCATCCTTCAGGGCAAAGAGCAAAACTACCGTCCCGAACTGTATATCGAACCGGCCGTAGATCAGGTTGACTCGCTTGCCGCCGCCCTGCCCAAGGCCGTGGCCAAGCTTCAGGCCAAATATCCCGGGATCGCCCTCGAGCGTCTGTCGGACAACCGCTGGCATATCCAGGTCCCCGACATCTACCATGTCGGCCACGAGGCCCACTTTGGTGAAGTCACCGACCGTTATCTGAAATACCTGGCCGCCGGTAAACTTCCCGATTGGGAAGTCCCCAACATGATCGCCAAATACTTCGTTACTACCTCGGCCCTCGAACTGGCAAAACAAAACCCCTAATATGGAGATTCCCATGAAGACACCCATCCTCTGCTGCATCCTCGCTTCGGTCCTCCTGTTCGCCGGGTGTACCCAGCCGTCCAGAGTCCAATTCACTCCCTCCGCCGACAAGATCGACATCGCCCTGGACGGAAAATGGATTACATCGTACCGCTTTGACGAATCCCTCACCAAACCCGTTCTCTACCCCATCCAGACTCCGGCCAACATCGTCCTGACGCGAGGATTTCCGTTTGAAAAGATCGAAGGCGAAACCACCGACCACCCACACCATATCGGCCTGTTTTTCACCTACGACAAAGTCAATGGCGTCGGGTTCTGGAACAACACCTCCAAGCCCCCGATGATCCAACACCGCAAGGTCCTCTCCTCCGAATCGCGCCGCGGCCAGGCCCGGCTCATTACCCAGTCCGACTGGATCGCCAAGGACGGGACCACCGTTTTCCTCGTCGAAGACCGCACCATGGTCTTTCGGCCCATCGAAAACGGATACTCCATCGATGTGACGCTGGACCTGACCGCCAAAACCAAAATCGAATTCGGCGACACCAAGGAAGGCATGTTCGCCATCCGCACCGCCGACTGGCTCAGCGAAAAGATCGGCAAATCCCGCTATTTCAGATCCGAAGGAACCGTAACCTCCAAAACCATCTGGGGCAAACGCGCCAAGTGGGTCGCTCTCGAAGGCAAAAAAGACGACAATCCCGTCGGCATCGCCATTCTCAATCACCCCTCCAGCGTCAACTATCCCACCTACTGGCATGCCCGCGATTACGGCTTGTTTTCCGCCAATCCCCTCGGCCAGGAAGAATTCCAGAAGTCCAACAAAGAACCCGATCCCAAACCCTTCGGCCTCACCCTGGAACCCGGTAAAACCGCTCGGTTTCGATTCCTCGTCCTGATCTACGACGGCAACAAATCCGCCGACCAGATCAACGCCCTCTTCGACGCTTTCGCCAAATCGTCATGAACGACTATCTCGCGTTGATTCTCGGCGTCATTTGTGCCGGCATCGGTGGAGAGATCTTCATCCGAGGCACGGTCGGAATTGCGCATTGGGCCCGCGTCTCACCGGCCATTATCGGGGTCACCGTCGCCGCGTTTGCCACTTCCAGCCCCGAATTGGCGGTTTCGATTCGCTCCTCTTGGGCCGGCGCCCCCGAGATTTCCCTCGGCGATGTCCTGGGCAGCAATGTCGAAAACATCGCCCTAATTCTCGGCCTGACATTGTGCATCTCCGGAATCACCGTACCGCGTCAAAGCATCCATCGCGATTTTCCTGTGGCCCTGGCCGTTCCCATCCTCGTTGCATTCCTGGCCGCCGACGGACAGATCTCTCGCTGGGATGGTCTTTTCCTTCTGATTGGTTTTTTGACATGGCTTTCCTTCGTAATCTCCTCCGGAATTCGACAGAGACATTCCGCTCCATCCCCCATTGTCAAAGCCCGCATCGGACGGGCGGTGGTTTTTTCTGTCCTTGGGCTGATTACTCTTATTGTCGCCGGTTTCTGGATCGTCGCCGGCGCCAAGGGAATCGCCAAATCCCTTGGATTGCATGAATTCGTAATCGGCGCCACGGTCGTCGCCGTAGGGACCTCCGTTCCCGAACTGGCCACCACCATCCTGGCCAAGATCCGGGGTTATGACGAAATCAGCTTGGGGACTATCCTTGGAAGTAATATTTTTAACGCGCTCTTGATCGTCGCGGTCGCCTCCCTCATCTGTCCCATCCGGGTTTACTTTTCCGAAGTGTCCATCGCCCTGGTCTTCGGTTTTGTCGCCGTCGCATGTTCCTATCCCTTCGGCTCAGGGTTCCTCAGCCGCAAACGAGGACTCTTGCTGCTGGGCCTTTTGGTCGTCTATCTGTTCCTCATCTTGCGACATCATCCAGACTGACTTTTCTTGGCGTTTTTCTGCAAACGCCAGTTCGGGATTTGACGGATCCTCTGGATACATCCGATCCGGTTCCTATCGTGATCTGCAAATACCCAAACACTTGACACTCGAACGGATTGGGGGTAGAGTCAAATCGAATATTCAATACCGAAAGCGGCATGGAATCGCCGCTGTGAAACCCAATCCGAAATCGGCGGAGACAATCATGAAGCTTGTTCTTTGCTCCTTCCTCAAAACGATTGTTGGATCGTTCTGTGTCCTTTCGTTGCTGGGCTGTTCGATCATGGACACTCGTATGCTGGGACGGAATACCATGCCGACCAAAGGACGGATTTCCAAGGAAGAACTCCGCGATCAACTCAACGGTTTCGCCGATTTTTTCAAGTCGCATCTGGATTCGGCGACCGATCAGGTCGAACGACAACTGGCAAGCAAGAGTGTCCAGATGGCGTCGTTACAAATGCGAGTCCGAACCTGGCAGGGTCTTAACGCCATCCTGCAGCAGGATGATCCCATCGTCGCCTTTCTGGATGGATGGACCTTTTGTGTTCGGTTGCGGCTATTCCTGGATCAGGGAGACGGCGCAACAATCTATGGAGAAAGGCGGAAAGCCGTCGTCGAAACCGCTCGCGAGATCGAGACCCGAATCGAAGAGATCGGTCGGCTGTTTTTATCCGACGAGATGTTTCCGACCACCCAGCAGAATGTCCACGATTTTGCCCTCAGCAATCCCATTCGATCCAATTATTCCAACCTCGTCATGTCCGTTACGACCGTTCGGAAAGACGGGGCCAACCCGTTTATGTCGATTATCGGCATCCCGATGTCTCCGTTTCGCGCCATGGAAGGAGTGGATCGAACTGCCTCTGCCGTAAGCCGTTTTACCGACACCGCCGATCGCTTTTCCGACATTGTCTCCGAGCTGCCGGAATCCTCCCGCTGGCAATTGTTGATGTTATTGTATGAGATGGAAGAAACGGAATTGGCTCAGTCCCTTTCAGCCAGTTTCGCCCGAATCTCCGAAAGCGGCCAGCGTCTGGCAATAACCTCCGAACAACTCCCGGAACGATTGCGCCAACAACTCAGTATCTTCCTCGAAGAATTGGACCAGAAGCAGGGCAATTTACAGACCACCCTGGTCCAGACCGAAAAAACCGTTGACGCCATAGGCGCCATTTTGGAAAAAGCGGAAAAAGTCTCAAACTCGATTGACGCCGCCGTTCTCCGGATTCAACAGACCGCCGAGACCTGGATACTGGCCGCGCAGGCCACCGGCGATACCCTCGCCCAGGCCGCTCTGTTTCGGCGGCCGGAAGGACAACCGCCTTCAACATTTAACATTCAAGACTATCAACAGACCGCCGCCACTGTGACAGAGGCCGCTCGTGAATTGCGCGCTGCCACGGTTGAGCTACAACAGGCAATCCAGGCCGATTCCATTTCCCTTGTTACAAAAATACTTGTCTGGCGTGCCATACAATTACCATAGCCGTCTTGGCGGCTCTTCTGGTGTATCGTATTGCGGCAAGGCGATTCTTGAAATCCCCAACATGAGCTGTCTATAACTTTGTATCCACTTACAGTCCCGGGCTGGGGTTGGCCGTCTGCCAGTTGGCCGCGTCGTTGCCGTAGGCCG
>CAZXPW010000089.1:0-9390 GCA_964643355.1 uncultured Pirellulales bacterium | reverse complement strand
CTACGAATACGACTACGAAAACCGCATCGCCCGCATCTACAAGCTCAGCGGCCAGACGCAGATCACCGTCGCGTCGTTCGACTACGACGCCCTCGGCCACCGGGTCCGCAAGATCGATTGCTGCGACGGGATTGGGGGGGAGATCAGAAATTCGGCTGGGGGATGATGGTTCGGCCGGAGAGGTCCAGACCCGCACAGGAGGCGACGAATTTGACGGCCGTGTCGGTGTCGCGGGCCAGGAGGTTGAGTTCCTTCTGGTAAGACTGCGACACATAGCTGCGCCACGGGACGGGGCCGGCGGGCAGGGGGATGACGACGGGGCGCGCTTCGAGGACGAGGGATTCGAAGGCGGAGACGGGATTGTTGGCGAAGGCCGGATTTGTTGCGGGACCTAAATCTCGAAGCAAGGGGACCAGGACGGAGGCGGCGGCCAGGAACAAGGCGGCCGAAGCCAGGGGTATCCAGCGGGAGCGAGGTTTGCCCGGCAACTCGGAGTGCGAGGCATGCATTGCGGCATCGAAGAATCGGCCGGCCAGGGGTTGGGGCGTCAAGTCGGTTTCGGTCAGGGCCGACTCGGAGAGGGCCCGTTCGATCTGCAACGACCGCTTGTAGAATTCCCGACATTGAGGACAGGCCAGGAGGTGTTTTTGCACGGAGGACGGTAGAGGTTTGCCGTCATCGAACGAATTGGAAATCCGCCACTGGTTCCATCGGCATTTCATGGCTCACCTTCGCTTTCCGATTTCCGCCGCGGGGCGGAGGGATGGGGGTTGAGGCGCATCAATAAGGTCGCGATCTCGGCCGATACGGGCGGCCAGATTCAAGCGGGCGCGATGCAGAAGGACTTTGACATAGATCTGCGTTTTGCCCAGGATGCGGGCGATATCTTCGATGGGCATCTGTTCGAGGTATCGCAGCTCGAGGGCTTGACGCTGGAGCGCGGGCAGGGATTGCGCCATCCGGAGGATGGCTCGGTTCCGCTCGGCAGTTTCCATGGAAGCCGAAGGGTCCGGGACGGTAACCGAGGGGATTTGGTCGGAGATCGGGACGACGGGTCGGTGGCGACGATGATGAGTGACGGCCAGACGCGAGGCGATGGTGTAGAGCCAAGTGGAGAATCGGCCGCTGTGGCGGTAGGTCCCCAGATTGGTATAGGCCCGGATGAAGGTTTCCTGGGCGAGATCTTCGGCATCCTGCGATGAGCCGGTGCGACGCTGGAGGTAACGGACCAAGGGGGTGCCGAACCGCTCGACGAGGCAGCGAAAACTGTCCGTGCAGCCCTGTTGGGCCGCACGGACAAGCTGTTCTTCGGACGGCGTTGGCCGAATGGTTTGCGTCATGGTCCGGGGGCTGTTCATGGTATTGGGCCGGATTGGATTATTGTTTTCCGGCCGCGTCGAGCTGGGCCTTGATCTGGCCGGCGTTTTTGAGAATGGCGATCAGATCGGCACTGTCCCATTCAAAATGCAGGCCGACCGAGGCATTCTCGGCAACGATCTTCATCGCGTTGGCCAGCGCGGTGACCTTCGGCATTTTTTCCTGGGTGGCGAGCTTGACGAAGGCCAGCATTCCCTGCAAGGCCTGATTGATGGTGGTGGCTTCATCGGCGGACTTGGTCGCCAGGGCTCCGGTGATAAAGCAGCGGCCTTCCTTTTCGCCAAGGGCCAGCGTCAGTCGTTCGGCCTGCTGGAAGACCGCGGCATTCTGATCGCCCTTGACGATCTCGCCGACCTTTTCGGCGGTGATGGTCAGGAAAGCGCCTTTGATTGGATCGCCGATCAGAGTTTTGCCGGCGGCGGAATCGGCCTTTCCGTCCAGGACATCCAGCGCGGTCTTGACGGCGTCCTCTCCCTGGCTGAGCAGGAGTCGGTCGGTTCCATGCCAAACGCCGTAGATGCGATTGCTGCCGGGTTTGTTCTCGTCGATCCAGCTATCGATGGCGTATTTGCCGTAATCGGCGGATTTGAATGAGGGGTTCATCCGAACCATGGAATCGAGCTTGGCCTGATCGAAATTCCCCTGGGCCAGGACTACGGCCTGCGTCGGTTCCTTGCCGACTCCATAGATGGTGATATTCTTGATGTCATCGAGCGGATGGAAGGAGAAGAAAGTCTTAAAATCGGCCAGCTTCTGTTCGATCCCCTGTGCGGCCAGTTCGGCGCGGATGGCCTGGCCGAGTTTGGTTTTAAGGAAGGCCTCGGTGTCGGCGTGAAGGACCCATTCGGCCTTTCCGCTGACGGTTGCTTTGTTGAGCGGAGCGGCGAAGGAAGTGGCGGCGACAACCAGACCGAGTACCAGTGCCAGTTTGAACGATTTCATTGTGTTGTTCCTTTCCATTGCGTTAGTTCCATTATACCATTTTGTACCGTGATTTTGCTTACCTTTTTCCCTCGGGACCGGTTTTCATCCTGTTACACCCATCGGGAAGGGGGGAGGTTACAGAAGAAAACGAGAATTTTGAAACAGAGGATTGGAAGACGGTTTATTTGTTGTACAGGTAGTGTTTGTGGATGGCCTGCTCGAGCTGGGCGCGGGTTTTGGCGGCCATCAGGTCGAGCTGGACGGTTTTTCGGTTGGGGTGAAGGCGGGCATAGTTGGCCGTGAACTTGCGGAAATACATCAAGCCCTTGCGTTCTGGCTTAAGCTGCAGGACCATTCGGATGTGATCGAGGATAATCTCGGCCTGCTCAGCGAGTGTCGGCGAGGGAGGAAGGGGTTTACCTTCGACAAGCACCCGAGCGTCGCGGAAGATCCAGGGGTTGCCGACGGCTCCGCGGGCGATGACCGCGCCATCAAGACCGCTGGTGGTCAACCGTTCGACGACTGTTTCGGCGGTCATAACATCTCCGCTGCCAATGATGGTCAGATGCGGGTACTGCCGTTTGACCTCGGTGATGATCGACCAGTCGGCCTTGCCGCGGTAGAGTTTTTCGACCGTCCGGCCGTGGATACAGACGGCGTCGGGGCCGATGGCGGCGATGCGATGGCAGATATCCCAGAAATTTTCGCGGGAGTATTCACTATCGTCGTACCCGATCCGCAGTTTGATCATCACGGGGCATTTCACGGCGTTTCGCGTGCGTTCCAGCGCCTCGGCGACGACGGCCGGGTGTTTCATCAGAAAACCGCCGCGACCCCGACGAAGAACTTTCGGCGCGGGACACGCGAAATTCAAATCGATCAGGTCAAAGCCGGAGTTTGCGAAAGCGGCGGCCGCTGCGGCCATGGTGGCCGGGTCGGAGCCGAGGACCTGGGCGCCGACGGGGTGCTCGTCATCGTCGGGTAAAAACTGGAGGGTCTTGACGGCCTTGGGGTGCAGGGCGATTTTGTCGAGCAACACGCCGGTAAACGACAGAGGGGAACCGAATCGCTTGGCGAGCAATCGCATCGCGCGGTCGGTGTAGCCGCTCAGGGCCGCCTGATAGAAGGGTACATCCAGCGTCAGCGAGCCGATTCGGAGTTGTCGCCGTTCGGGCGAAATGACGCTCATGTTCCCTCGATCGGGCGTTCAAAGATCACTTCAATGTACCTGGCTAAACCGTAGGGACCGGCGCCCGGCGCGAAAACCTGCACCAGCCGCCAACCCTCGCGGGCGTATTGATCCACAGTGTTCCGATATTCGCGCATGGCTTTTTCTTTTACTCCCAACCAGCCCTCGCCCATCCGGACGAACTTGTATTCGAATCGCTGTTTCATGGGATTGTCCTTACCATCATTCTGTTCGGCCGCATAGCATAGGGCCGGAGGGTGGGATTGTCAAATGGGCAGATTGCTGAATCCCTTCGATTTCAGGGTTTCGCGGTGCGGGATTCCGGTTATAATGATCCGAAGTTGATGGAGTGGATCACAGGCATGAAGAAGAAAATTCGTATTCTTGGATTATGTTTGTCGTTGTGTGCCGTAATTCTGTGGGAGGTCCTATCCTGCAATCATGTTCTTAACAGCCAGATACTGAGCCGCGAACCATTCAAAAAAGTTCAGCTCATGCAACGCCACGCTATACTTCTAAATGTTGACATGGAAATCAAGTCCATGGATGTTTCGGTGGATGAACGGTTTCATCATTGGAACAGACTGTTTACGGGTACGCTTTCCATTTTCCCGCCGCCTGTGTTGGCTGTCATGAAGACACAGTCTCGTTTCTTCGTTGGGAACAATGAATCCCTCTTTGAATTTGACAGTGGCTTACAGTTGATTCGGGAAATCCCGTTGAGTTTGTTCAATCTGGGTGAAGGATTCAGATTGCTGGGTCATGCCGAGGCCTCCGAAGACAGATTGTGGTTCACGATACGACAGGAGAACCCCGTGAATAACGGTTCGATTTCCTGCCGTCGATATGTTGTTGAATGGAAGGTAAATACAAATCCAGCTGAGCGAATCGTAAGCCCCGAAGTGTTCGAGTATTGGACCGTGGATCCGGTAACTCGGATTCTGTATATTCCAACGAAAGCCAGTCTTTATGCCTTCGACTATGAGACGGCTCTTTTGAAGCCGCTTTCATATGCTGGTTATGGATATTATATTGACTTCGCTTCCGGGCAGGGCCTTCTTCTTTCGAATGCGACAGGATCCTTAACTCCCATTTTACGAATAGCCCCCGATGGAAACACTCAGACGATCTGTAAAGGTGGTCTGGCAACATGGGGATCCGATGGAACTATCTATTTCTGTCGTGGTAGTACACAACTCTGGAGATGTACGAGCGAAGGAGAGAATGTGGAACTCGTCTTTGCCGCAACCGCAAAACATAAAAACAATCACGGTTGTAATATGGGGATTCATTTCAGCCAAGACAAGACCTTCTTGGCTTTCCAGTATTCCCGCCCGTCGTTCTTAAGTCATGTACCTTCCCAAGAATCCGTGTTGATTGACTTGTCCCAGAACGAATGGCGGATATTGCCTGATATGTATTTGTTTACGACGGCGGTGGTTTGGATTGACAAATAGAAACCAAGGGGGGGATTGTCAAATGTTGGCAAGAGCGATTTCGGGAGGGGGAATTCTATGTTAATGTTGGCTCTAAGCTTGAATGATGTCCGGGAACTGGTATAATTCGAGGAGATGGAGATCGATGGTTATGAATCCGCGCGTGCAAAGAGTCAATCCTCTACCCGATTATCGGCGGGAGATCACTTTTTCCAGTGGCGAGGTTGGGATCTACGATTGCCGTCCATTGCTCGATTTCGGCATGTTCGGGGAGTTGAGGGATGTTTCCTATTTCCGTCAGATTAAAGCCCTTAACGGAACCGTGGTGTGGCCGCACGAGCAGGATATCTGCCCGGATACCCTGTATATGGATTCGGAACGGACGGTCACAGGCAAAAGCGGTGGAGGTGCACTCAATAGGCCGTAAGGTTTGACGGTTTATTGTTTCCGGGATGAAATCAGGGAGCTCGGAATGAACAAGTATCCTGATATAGGTGTCGCCGTGGGGCGGGGAATCATCACCTTCTTTATTGCATGGTGCATTCTGGCTACTCTTGTTACTGTCATCGTTCCAGGTGATCCCCCTCTTCCCGAAGGTTCCTACAGTGAGCCGCCTGATCCGGCGGTTAAATATCTTGATATTCTGGGATTTGCGACGATCCCGTTAAGCATGATCCTGGGTGTGCTTGAGGGTGTTCGATATTGGATTGATGATCGGAAGAAGGATAAATACAAACGCCTGTCTGATTTATGCGAATCGGGGTGAGATGTCAAGACGAAAACGAATTCTGCTTTGGGGTATCGGGATCAGCTTCGTATTATTCCCGATGCTGGCTATAGGATTGTCGTATGTGGCAATGAATGTCCCTCCCGTCTCGCCAACCAAAGCCGATTCCATCGACAACGGCATGGATCGAACGGAGGTCCAATCGATTCTCGGTCGGCCGACTACCGTCTATACGAACGACGATGGAAGTCAGGACTGGATTTACAGTAAGCCGATGCTGTGGAATTTTTATCGCGTGTCGTTTTCCGTTTCCGGAACCGTCGTCGATACGGAATGGGATGATTGAGAGGGAATTTCAAGAATGGTCGCGCTGCAGGGCAAGCCGTGGGAACTCTACGACATGGACGCTGATCCTACGGAGATGAACAATCTGGCCGCAGACGATTCCGATCCCGTGACATGAATGGGCGGGGCCTGGGAATCCTGGGCACATCGTTGCATGGTTAAGCGATAAGAAAATATGTTTGATGCCAAGTCGTTTAATTTGTCATGGGATTCGAATATCAAACGATCCGTTTATCTCTCGGCCGCGTTGAAGGGTTTTCCGAAGGCGTTGTTGCGTTTCCATGTATCGTCTTTTTCGGTGGAGGTCAGGGCATTGTAGCGGTGGGGACGGCGAAAGGCGTTGCCCCAAATGGTGTTTTGGCGGTACCTGCGGAGGTCGTCGAGATTGAAGGCGGCGACGAAGATACCTTCGTCCTTTTCGGCCTGGACGAGGCATTCGCCGTCGGCATTGAAGGCGACGGAGCGGCCGTTTTCGTTGGGGGCGGGGTAGTTGGCCATGGCGACGCCGCAGGCGTTTTCATAGGCGCGGACGCGGAACTGGATGAGCCGTAGTTCGTCGATGCCGCAGGCGTTGGGCGTCAGGATCAGCTCGGCGCCCTTGAGCATCAGGATGCGGGCGCTTTCGGGTTGTTCGCGGTCGTAGCAGATCATGGTCCCGATCTTGATCGGGCCACAACGCGTGTCGAGATCGGCGACGAAGAAATCCCGGCCGGGAGTCATCGCCGCTTCGCGGGCCTCGAAGTCGCATGTGTGGACCTTGGCGTAAGTGAAGAGCTTCTTGCCGTGGCGGTCGAAGAGGGTCACGACATTACGCGGCGCAGGATCCCAGGCCTGCTCGTAGGTGACGGCAATGGCCATGTCGAGCTCGTCGGCCAGCTTGGCAAATCGCTGGATCGAGGGGTGATCGGTGGCGACGGACTGCCGGCAGAACTCTTCGCGGGCGCCTTCCTTCTTGGGGTCGAAGCCGGTGTAGCCGATGTTCCACATTTCGGGCATCAGGGCGATGTCGGCTCCCTGTGCGGCCGCCTGGCGACAGAACTTCTCGGCCTTGTCCATGTTGGCGGACTGATTGTTGCCGTCGGGACGCATCTGGAGCAGGGCGACCTTCAGTAGAAACGGATCTCTGGCGGGTGGCGCGGGCTGGGGAGTGATGGGATTGACGAGAATCAGAAGGCCCAGCAGAATTGTCAGACAAACCGATGGGATCAGAATCCGAGAAAACATCGAGTATCTCCTGACAGGTTTCGTTTGGCGGGATTGCACGAAGATCAGCCGCCAGTGTCGGTATGATACCCGTTTCGTTCGATGGTTCAAGATCGTTTAGCGATCGACGGACCAAAGCCAGTCGGTTACGAATTCAACCAAGTCGAGGGAATCGACGGCGCCATTGGCGTTGAGGTCGCCGCGCCAATCGTCGGTGAGCCAGTACTGTGCGAGGAAGGCGAAATCAGACAAGTCCACATCCCAGTCGTCGTCGAAGTCCGGTTCGGGATCGAGAATGACCAGATCCCATGGCGCGACCAGCCCGGAGACGAAAATTACCTTGCCGGTTCCGTCGAGGTTGCCGCGATGGATGGCATAGGTTCGGGTGTCGGTCCAGTAGAGTTTGTTTTCGGCGCGGTGCAGGGCCAGGCCGTGGGGGCGAACAAGATTGGGCGGAGCAAATAGAGTCTTGATTGGGCCGGTCCTGGCCAGATCGGTGAACGAGATGTTCGGCGAACTGTCGCGGTCGCCCCAGTAGATCAGGCCGGATCGGAGGTCCAGAACGATGTCGCGGACCTGACCGAGGCCGCTGAGGAAGAGGGTCGAGGGTCCGCCGTCGAGCGGGGCGCGAAAAATGTTGCCGCTCTCGACCTGGCTGTAGTAGATCGTGCGGGATACCAAGTCGATGACGAAGTAGTAGGGCGAAGAGATTCCGGTCAGGACATCTTCGGGATCGGAGTCGCCGTCGAGGACCAATCGCTGGATTTTCCCGGCGGCCGAGTCGGCCCAGTAGAGGGCATTTTCAGTCGGACACAACTCGAAATCCGCGGGGAATTGCAGGCCGGTGAGGATGGTTCTCTTGTATTTGCCTTCGAGGTCGGCGGCATAGACCATGCCGGTGCCCGCGTCGGCCCAGTACATTGTGGCAGTACGAATATCGATGGCCAGGCCGCGGGGTTCGATCAGGCCGTCGGATTGGGTAAGGATGTCCTCGACAACGCGGGTGGAGCGGTCGGCCCGTTGGATTTTGCCGGCGTCCTTGTCGCTCCAATAGACCATCCGGCCGTAAAAGGGTACGGCCGACACCGTGCCTGCCGCCAAGAATCCGCCCAGACAGAAGGCCAGCCAAATCGAACGAGAAATCATGATCCCTCCGGAAAACAATTTCGAATCCTGTAACCGATTGATACGAAGAGTCGGAAATCCCGGAGTTCGTTACAGGCGCAAAAGCCCGCAAGCGACGAATTATTTTCCGGCGGCTTTCAAGATTCGCAGGCCGAAGATGCCGACGGCCTGTGGGGTACGACCGATGATTCCGTACTCTGGATCTTCGCCACTCCGGCCCAGCCCCTGTGGGAAACGATTCACATGGAGCCGACGGGCGAATGGATCGGCGATAAACAGATCTACGAGGCCGAGCTGGATTGCTGGCACAGCGCCCATCCAGCTTCCGGATTATTTCAGCTCGGCGGAGCGGATCCGGCCGTCATGCCCGACTGGCGAATCGGCCTCCAAAGAGTTTCCTATTCGGTTCCGGATTCGTTCTGGATGGAAAATGAAAATACCGGACTGGAAATTCTCCTCAACGACGGCGATCTCTTTTCCTTCGGGACGCCCGTGTGGGATGACGATCTGTTCAATGAACAGGGAACGCTCGGCGCCTGGCATTTTCATATCCACACGGGATTTCTGGCCCTGGCCGACGGGCCCGGCGAGTCGTTTTCGGCGACTTTCCGAGTCGTCGATACGGGTTCGACCGGCTTCGGTGAATCGTCGGATTATACGATCCATTTCCAAACGATTCCCGAACCGACAACTCTCTCGTTGTTGTTGATTGGGGCAGCGACACTTCGCTGGAAACGGTGATCTTACAAGACGAAAGGCGGAAAAAATTATGAAACTGCTCAACTCCGCCAATAGAATCGGTCGAGGAGGGATCCCTCTCCTCGACCGGTCATGCAATGCTTCACGCGGCCGATTTGCCTTTACATTGATCGAACTGTTGGTAGTGATCGCCGTTATCGCGTTGCTTTTGGGCGCATTGTTGCCGGCCCTGAACAAGGCCAAATCGCTGGCGAGAAACCTGATGTGCGCCAGCAATATGCGGCAGTTGGCGGTTGCGCTGAAGGCCTACACGGAAGAAAACGATCAACGGCTTCCGCCGAGTTCCTGCCATCTGTCTCGTCCTC
>CAZXPW010000088.1:0-9466 GCA_964643355.1 uncultured Pirellulales bacterium | reverse complement strand
CGATAGGCCGAGCCGGGGCCGAACTCGTCGTGACTGGCGACATATCGGCCGTCCGGCAGGACCGCCAGCGCCGGGGAGCCGATATAGATTTTCGGCGAGGCCGGACGATGGTCGATCACGACACCGGGGAGTTTGGTTTGCAGGGCAGACGAATCCTGCGCTTGGCAGGCGGCGACGATGAATCCCAATAATAAACATAACCATCGCATCATGGCGTAATTCCTTCTTACGGTTTAACGACGACCTTCAGATCGTTGCCAAATTGTCCAGCGGCGAGATACCCGGGCAACTCATCGAGGGCGAGCGTTCGCGTGATAAAGTCCTTACCGGGGACGCGGCCTGCGGCCATCAGGGCCATGCAGGTTTCGATTTTCGCGGCGGTCGTTCCGGATGTGCCGTGCAGATACAGTTCCTTGTAATGAACGGCGTTGCTATCGACGGTGACGAGAAAGTCGTCTTTGGGCAGGCCGCCGAAGAAATTTACTCGGCCGCGCGGAGCGGCCAGGGCAACGGCGTTCTGCTGGGCCATACGGTTGGAAACGGCGACCATGACGACCGAGGCGCCCAGGCCGTCGGTCTCCTCCATCACGGCGGCGGCGAGGTCTTCCGTTTGCGGATTGATATAGCGGTCGGCGCCGAATTGACGGGCCATCGCCAGGCGATCTGGCTGGATCTCGGCGACGATGATCCGCGCGGCGCCGAGGTTGCGGGCGAGCGCAATGTGCATGCAACCGATGGGACCGGTGCCGACGATCAGGATCGACTCGCCGACGGCAAGCTGCGAGGTGGACATTCCATTGAGGGCGCAGGCCATCGGCTCGGCGATGGCGGCCTCGTCCAGCGACAGACCCGCCGGCACGCGGAGCAGGTTACCCCGCCGCACGGCCCGACCGGGCACGGCCATGTACTCGGCGAAGCCGCCGGGGTAGAAATAACCAAAGGCCTCGGTGGTCTGCTTGAAGATCAGACACAGGTTGGTCAGGCCGCGCTTGCAGTAGGCGCACGCGCCACAGGCGACGATCGGATCCAGGCACACCTTGTCGCCGACGCGGCAATCGGTGACATTCTTCCCGACGGCGGCGACTGTAGCGGCGATCTCGTGGCCGAGGATGTGCGGCGGCTTGACGGCCTTGTGGCCGTGGCGAAAGATCCGCTGGTCGGTGCCGCAGATCGCGCAGGCGTGGACCTTCAGGAGGACATCCTCATCGCCGATCGTCGGCGTGGGGACGGTTTCGATTCGCATATCGCCGGGGGCGTGGAAGACGGCAGCTTTCATACGGGCATCCTTAAGGGGAATGAAGAGCGACAACTTTCAAAGTCAACGATCGAAGGATTTAGGATATAGGGGTTAGGATTTAGGCAGGAGGCAGAAGGCGGAAGTAAATAGATTCCCGCTTGCGCGGGAATGACAAGAAAGGTACGCCATATCGCGTTCGCCTCGGATGGGCGTAATTGTAGGGGCGGACGGCGTCCGCCCTCGTGATGGGGTATCGCGCAACCAACGGGCACGCGCCGTGTGCCCCTACATTGGCTCGAAAGAATCATTGTGCCTCCGGATTGTACCAGAGAGATTGCCAGTAGCGCGATTCGATGGCGCGTGCGTCGAGGACGGCATCGAGCGGAGTGTCGGCGGGTAGGACGCCGTAGCGTTTCATTTCCCGGACCCAGTAGCGCGGCGGCTTGTACTGCGGCATATCGAAGCGGGTTTCCTGTTCGATGCGTTGCTTGCCGGCAACAATCATCGCCAGCAGCGTTTTGAAATCGGGGTCGTCAATGGAAGCAAATACCGGCTGAGGCCGACCCTTCGGATCTTGTTGGCCGATGCACAACCCAAGCCCCCCGGCGTCTTTGCTCAGCGGAATCTGGAGGAGTAACGACCTTTGCGGGTCGTCGAGATTGAAGACCCAATGACGATAGCCGTGTTGGTTGTCGCAGAGGGCTCGGGGCAATGGGCGGACCGTGGGTTTGTGACAGACGGCGCAGCGGCGGTTGATGACTTCAGCCCCAGCACGGGTTGTCGGCCAGTCGTAATCCTGATTGGTTTGAGAGTTTTCATCGTAGTCGCCGATCATGCCGCCGGTCAGCGCCGCATAGGTGCCGGGGTAAGTCCCACCCGCCTCGATCCAGTAGCGGAGCATGTCGATTTCCTGCGGCGCCAGTTTGACGCCGTTGTGGCCGGACTTGACCTTGTGCATCAGCGGGCTGGCGACGGCGCCGATGGATCGTGGGGGCAAACTGCTCTTGGGTTCGTTGCGGCCGTCGGCGATCTGGCCGCGGGCATACAACCAGAAGTAGCTGGCGGTGATCAGCGGGCCGCGGTAGCCGTTGAGAACGACGCCGGCTTTGCGATCGCGATCGTTGTGACACCGGATACAATGACGGTCGAGGATGGGCTGAATGTCGCGGGGGAAATCGAAAACTTCGGGGATATCGGGAACCGGCGTGATCTTGTTCGGTTGGCGATTCAACGCCAACAGCGAACTTCGATTGGGGTTGGCGGGGGTTTTGGTACGCGACTCGTGGCAGCCGACACAGCCGAGTGTTTCGCCGGGCTGGACGGTCAGGAAACTTTGCATCCGTTTGACGGATTCGTTGTTTTCGTCGAGGGCGACAAAAAAAAGACTTCGCAAGGCGGGAACTTCGAAGTAAGCCGACCCATCCGCCTCGACGGGTATGGTGCCGACGATTCGTTCCAGAGTGAAAGAACCGTTGAGGGTAATCGGTTGCATCCCGCCGGTGTAATGGATGGGCATCGGCAGCGTTTCGAGAATGAGCAGTTTTTTGATCTGGCCCTTTTGTACGCCGGACATATTGCGTCCGAGATGGGCATCGGCCAGGATGAGTGTGCCGGTAGACCGTTCGGGTTTGGAGACAGGGGCGATGACACGCTCGCGGAGCCGCGGGGTCACCGGTCGCGGTTCGTGACATTGCACGCCGGAGTCGGTCTGCTCTTTGGGGAGATGATAGAGAACATGCTCTTTGCCCTGGCCATTGACCAGCAGGATCCGAGGACCCGAGGCGGCGATGAAACAATCTTCTGCGAACGCCCATGGATCGCGGTAATGGTTGCCCTGGGTGACGGGTTTTGCCGAACCGAGGTCATCGGGGCCTTTTTTGGGATTGACCAGCGTGATGGCCCCGTCGTGTTCGCGGATGCCGTGGCCGGGCGAAAAAATCGCGACGACCGTTTCGGAGTCGGGCACGGGTTTGGCGTCGATCATGACGATACCCGGATGGAAATTGCCATAGAAGGTCATCTGGCCTGTACCGTCGGGATTCATCGTCCACAAATGGTGGTAGTGGACCTGGCTGCGATCGACATATTCCCACCGCTGGTAGAGGATGCGGCCGTCGGGCAGGGGCCAGGGCGTGTTTTCGTGTTCACTGTTGCTGGACAGCGGGCGCATATTTTGGCCGTCGGCGTCGCAGCGATACTGGATCGCCACCTGCGTCAGCCAGCAATTGACCCAGCGATTGCATCGGTTTGAGATAAAGAGGATGCCTCCGTCGGGCAGATAGGTCGGCTCGATGTCGCTATACGGGCCGTCGGTGATCTGCCGAAGGCCGGTGCCGTCGGACTGGATTTCGTACAGGTGAAAATCGTCGCCGCCCCCCTTTCGCCAGGAAAACAGGATCGTCTTGCCGTTGTAATGGACTTGCGGGTCGCGGATCGTACCGGCGGAATCATCCACAATCGTGACCACTTCGCCGGATCGGAGATTCAATCGACACAGTCGGCCTTTGGCGCGGTAGGCCTTGCGGTTTTCGTCCTTGGCGTAGTAGCCGAGATTGGCATACCAGTGGGGATCTTCGTTGAGTTGGCGGCAGGCAAAGACAATCTCGGAGGTGTTTTTCATCGGGCCGTCCAGGCATTGTTTCACCCAGTCGGGAAGAAGAACCGGCTGGGCCTGCGACAACCCCGTCGATAGGCAGAACCACACCGCACACAGTAACGCTTGTTGATAGATGCCCACTCGTACCGCCATCATCCAGAACCTCTCGACCAAGACAAGGGGTTTTCCGTTGAGTCTATTCTACCCCAAAACAACCCGTTCGGGAAGATCAAACCGGTTGACACAAAGGGATGCGCTCCGTCTTGTCCGGATGTTCGCGAGAATCAGCGGCCGTTGAGAAGGCCCTCTTCGGCGATTCTATCACAGAGGATGGCCGTCAGCTTTTGTGCGCCGGCGCGGTTGAGGTGCTGGATGTCGTAAAAATCTTCATTCGGGAATTCGTCTATCCAGTTTTGGTAAAAATCCAGGAAGCGGATATTGGGATACCGCCGGGCCGTGCGTTGGAGGAAAGCGGAATAGTCCTTCTCGAATTGATCGATCCAACTGCCCTGGATGTATTCGCGGAAAACCGGACTGACCGGGGGATTAAAAAGAACAATCGGGCATCCCGATTTGGCCAGTCGATCAATCGCTTCGGCAAGGATGATTTCTTTGGGCCCTCCCGGTCGGAGGTCTTTATACCACGGATGGCGGGTTTTCCCATTTTCGATGCCGATGGTGACCAGTTGATCGACGGTCGCGGTCAGTTTTCCGTCCACGCCGAGGAACCCTTTTTCCGCATAATTTTTCAGGAGCTTGGTTTTCTTTCCGAGTCCCAGATACATCCGAATCTTTCGATAGGCCATCTCGGGCAGTTTTTCGCGGACCACGAGGATTTGCTGGAGCCACGGCATTTCCACCACCGAGTCCATACTCAAACTATCGTGGTCGATAGCGCCATTGTTGTATTGGAAGCTGGTGGCCGAGACTATCAGGACGGGTTTGTCTTTCAGGACATCGTAGCGTTCGAAAGTCTTGGCGACGGAGATCATCTCGCCGGAGGAGACCGCGACATTGACGGCGGGGGTTTGCAGGCGGCTTTCGATAACCCCCGGATCGACATGGCGTTCGGCGCGGGAATCCCCGGCGATGATGACGGCCGGCTTTTCCTTCGCGGCGACGACGAGCGAATAGACCTTTTTCTCCATATCCGGATCGAGAGGAACTTGCCCGAGGTGGAGGATGCGTTGCAAAAGGATGTCGGCGGCCGCGGCGACCATCAGGATGACGATCGCCGTCGTGAAGAACGCTTTGAGCCAGGTTTGATAACGGATCATCGCGCCGCCTTAGAATTGGAAGTACAGGAATTCGGTAATGCGGCCCATAAACAGGACCGCCGCGCAAAACATCGCCCCCGCCAGGACGGCCGAACCGAGAGTCGGCCGGCGCTCCACCAGCGACTGGACGCACTGCGCGGAATTGGGTAGCAGCAGGCAGATCAGCATGCAAAGGATCGTCAGATTCCGCTGATAGGGGCCTTCCAAATGCCAGGACGCGGGTTGTGCGACCTGGATTCCCAGAGCCGTGAACATATTGGCAACCGTCGGCGACAGGTGCGCGCTTTTGACGACCACGCCGTTGAAGCCGAACATGCCGCCGAGAATGTCCAGGGCCTTGGGGATGGATTCGGCTCGGAAAAAGACCCAGGCGATGCAGACGCCGAAAAAGGTCAATCCCTGCCCCATCAGCCGCGGCAGGGTCAGACCGACCTTCTCGGCGAAGGAACGGAACAGGTTATTGATGCACAAATACAGGCCGTGCAGCGTGCCCCACAATACGAAGGTCCAGGCCGCGCCATGCCACAAGCCGCCCAGCACCATCGTAATCATCAGGTTGATATAACGGCGCGTTGTGCCCTTGCGATTGCCGCCCAGCGGGATGTAGAGAAAGTCGCGAAGGAATCGCGACAGGGTGATGTGCCACCTCCGCCAAAAGTCGATGATCGAGGAGGCCTTGTACGGCGAGTCGAAATTAAACGGCAGGTTGATGTTGAATAGCTTGGCAAGGCCCACGGCCATGTCGCTGTAGCCGCTGAAATCGAAGTAGATCTGAAAGGTATAAGCCAGCGTCGCACCCCAGGCCTCCAGGAAGGTCAACGAATCGGTTGTCGAAAAGGCGTCTTTGACCCACGGCGAAAAACTGTCGGCGATGACGACCTTTTTGAACAGACCCACGACCAGAAATCCCAGACCCACGGCGATATTCTGCGAACGGAAGATCGTCGTGCGGAGCTTTTTGATCTGCGGCATGATGTCGCCGTGCTGGACGATGGGGCCGGCGATCAGGTGCGGGAAGAAGGTGACAAACAACGCGTAGTCGGTGAAACGGTTGCCGGGAGCGATCCGTTTGTGGCAGTCGGCCAGATAGGTGATCTGCTGGAAGGTGAAAAACGAGATGCCCAGTGGCAGATAGATATTCCAGTGCGAATGGGTCGAGCCGGTCAGGGCCGCAAAATTATCGAGAAAGAAGTTGGCGTATTTGAAGTAACCCAGCACGGCCAGATTGACCGCGATCCCGATCCCGAATCGCAGCCGCGAAGGCGCCGGCGCCGATTCCATCCATTGGCCCCAGAAGAAATTGAACGAGATCGAGGCCAGGATCAACAAAACAAACGGCGGATTCCAATACGAGTAAAAGATCAGCGAGGCAATCAACAGCAGCACAACCGCCAGGTTGGCCTTTTGAGACCGGTGAAAAGACCAGAACACCAGCCATGTGATCGGCAGAAAGACAAACAGAAAGATATAGGAGTTAAACAGCATCCCGGAAAGATCGTTTCCTGGTTGACGGCTATTTCAGGAACTGAATGCTCAGGGGATACTTCCAGACCTCGCCGTTGTTGGCCTTGATCCCGCCGATGATCGGAAAGACGATCCCCAGAATCCCCAGGACAAATAACATCGGGATTCCGATGAAGATAAAACAAAGGAGCAACGAAATAAAGCCGTAGATCAGTTCGGTGATGATCCAGTTGACGACATTCTTTCCGTGAGGATCGATGCCCGGTAGCTCTTTCTTTTTGACCTGCCAGATGACGATGGCCAGGACGATGCCGATAAACGCGTAGGTCAACAGAAGCGAAAAGTGCATTAGCATTCCCCAAAGCCGTTCCTGTTCGGCCTGTCGTTCGGGGGTCATGGCGGCGGATGCGGAAGGGGTGGGCGTGGTCGGCGGATTCAGAATCGCCGCCTTGGCCTTGACGAATTCTTCTTCCGACAGCGCGCCTTTGTCTCGCAGGTCCTGCAGTCTTTGGATTTCCTCGGCAATGTTCATGGTTATCTCCTGAAAACAATCAAGGTTTCGTCAACGGTTCGATCCATTTCGACGACCAATCCAGGCATGATTGTACCGTTTGCCGGCCCTGGATCAATCCCGAAAATGGTTGTCGTTGAACAGTTGAATTGATTACAACCGCCAGGGGGCGCGCATGGGGCGGTCGAGCAACTTGTTGGCCTCCTCATCGTTGACGAAGGTTTCCTTGTCAGGGTCCCATTGCAACTTGCGTTTCAGCAGCGTCGCAATGTGTTCGAGGTTGCACAGCGTGTCGGAGCGAAAGGCGATATCGATCGGGGCGGCCGGCTTCGTGCGGCCCTTGACGGAGTCGATAAAATTGACATGGTGGTTATCGCTCCTGAAAAGCTTGATATCGGCGTTTCCGGGTTTCCATTTCAGCAGCGAACGGTCTTGGGCGGTGATCCGCTCGCGATCGACATGGACCCAGCCCTCTGACCCGATGAACAACACGCCGTGGCCGAACCCCTCGACCTGCTGCGGATGCTTTTGGGCGGTGGCGTCGTCCATGTGGATCATCGTCACGCCGTTGGCGTAGCGGTTTTCAACCTGCCAATTCGTGGAGCAGTTGGTGAGCATATCTTGCGGGAATGCGGCTGTGCCTTCAATCTCGATGGGCCCCGACAAGTCGGTGCCATTGCCCCACTGGGCGATGTCCAGGTGATGTACGCCCCAGTTGCCGATCATGCCCATACAATAGTCCGAGATGCAATACCAGTTGCTCCAGGGTCCCCAGCCGCCGGGGAATTTGTTTTTTGGGGGGTCGGTGTACGGTCGGCAGCGTTCATAGCAATACGGGGCCATCGGCGCCGGGCCCAGCCACAATTCGTAGTCCAGCTCCGGCGGGACCGGCTCGGTCGGCTGTTTGGGACAGGTCCAACTGCCGGGCACTCCGACGAGGATGGTCTTCAATTGGCCGATCCTGTTGTTGCGGACCAGTTCACAGGCCTGACGGAAGAAGCCGCCGGATCGCTGTTGGGTACCGAACTGAAAGACGACGCCGCTGTCGTGCACGACCTTTTGCACGGCTTTGGCCGCGCGAAACGACCAGCCGATTGGTTTTTCGCAGTACATATGTTTTTTCCGCCGCGCCGCTTCGATCGCCATCAGCGGGTGCCAGTGATCGGGCGCGGTGATCTGTACGGCGTCGATGTCGGGCCGGGCGATCATCTCGCGGAAATCCCTGACTGCGGCGCAATCGGAGTTGTCGTACCATTCATCCACGACCTTTTTGCCTTTTTCGCGCTGGTTCTGGTGAACATCACAGACAGCGGCGACGCGAACATCCGTATTCCCGAGAAAGGCCCTCATATTGCCGGTGCCCTGGATTCCCAGGCCGATGATTCCAAGTCCGACGCGATCGCTGGGTGCCGTGGCGCCATCGGCACCGAAGACCGAGGAGGGAAGGATGTTCGGGACGGCAACCGCGGCGAATGCGGACTTGAGAAATTCACGACGATGAATATTGTCGAATGGCATGGCGAACTCCTTGTGTTGGATTTGTGGTTTCATCCGGATCGTACTTTAGACCAGCTTTAAGACGGACCCCTCGGGTTGCGACGCGTTCGGGCCACGCATAGACATCGTGGCCGCATAGGAAGGCGTTGCCGGTGTCGAAGTTGATGCCGACCGCGATCTTTGCCATGTGCCTTCTCCCGGAATAAGGTGCTTGCAGATTATGGAATGGAGTCATTGTAACCCTTCTGACCGCTGGGGTCAATGTTCACGAGGATACGGGGGGAGTAGGGGATGTGGCCGGACCTTGTGACAAGTCCTGCAGAGGGCATGGAGAGACTCGCTCTGTCGAGTTCAAATGTGCTCAACAGAAAATCGTCCTGTGAAAGTATTGCGGCAGATTTGCGAGAGATTATCGGCCCGTGGGGGTCCGGGGACTGAAAGAAACGCGAATTTCGTGTGATTTCCGCGAATGATCCATCCGATACGAGAAAATCGGAGATTCTTATCAGAGGAGTCCCAGTGAAACTCTTGACGGAATGCACAGAAAACGGTGTTATGACCCTGGGAATCAGTCGCCAGGCGGACGAGCAACGGGCGGCCGAGGAACTGTTTGAGTTGATCCATCGGGACGACGCGGAAATGGTCTTGTTTTACTCCAGTTCCCGCTACGACCTGCCGCGCCTGGCTGAGGCGATGAAGCTCCGCTTTGGAGATCGGGTGGTAGGGTGCACGACGGCCGGAGAGATCTGTCGTTATGGTTTTACCGAACACAGTCTGACGGGGGTGTGTTTATCGTCGAAGGTTGTTCGGATCCGGTCTGGGGTGTTATCCCGGATATTTCACCGTCCCTTCTGACCTGGCTGTTCGGGACATGTGGTGTCGTA
>CAZXPW010000087.1:0-10179 GCA_964643355.1 uncultured Pirellulales bacterium | reverse complement strand
AATGTCGCGCCGAGCGGGTGGAGGTTCTGGAAGTGCTGGGCGGCAACGAAGGGGTGAGCGTATACGACACAGGCACCATCTATCGCGTCGGTGAAACGGTGTACGCCGACCAATGGGACGAGGACCGTTGGCGCATGTGCACGAACGGGATTCACTTTTTCCGCACAAAGGAAGAGGCCGAGGTATGGGCGATCATTTGCAAAACCTACTATTGAGGGGGGGCGCTGCGATGAAAAAGGATTTTCGCGGACTACGCTTGCGTGATCTCAGTTTTCGCGGGGCCAACCTCGCGGGGGACAACTTTTCGAAGGCGGATCTCTGCGGCGTTGACTTGCGCGGGGCCAATTTGTCCAGCGCCAAGCTGCGCCACGCCGACCTGGAATATGCCCACATGCAGAACGCCGACCTTACCGGCGCCGATCTCTACGGTGCCAGGCTTTGCAATGCAAAGCTGAATGAAGTCAACTTATGCGGCGCGAACCTGCGCGAGGCTGACGCATCCTATGCTGACCTGAGCAATGATCCGCACGGTTCCAATCTTATGGGAGCCGACTTGCGAGCTGCGCGGTTGCGCTATGCTAATCTTGGCCGTGCAGACCTTCGCGGGGCGAACCTGCGCGGCGCCAACCTGGTAGGCGCAAACCTTATCGGTGCCAATTTGGCCGGTGCTGATCTGCGCGGTGCCGACTTATCGTGTACAACCCTGGACGAGGCGAACCTTCGCGGTGCGAAACTGCGGGGGGCGATTCTTCGCGGTGCTAGTCTTGCAGGCGTTGACCTCGACGATATCAACCTCGCCGGGGTTTCTTTGGCAGGAACGATCGGTATACCGCGTGAGTTTATCGAACGATTCAACCTCTTGCCGCCGATCGGCGAAGCCGTCGAGGGTTGGAAGAAATGCCGCGACGGTGTCCTCGTCCATTTGCGCGTTCCCCCGGATGCCAGACGGTCGAACGCTACCACGCGGAAATGTCGCGCCGAGCGGGTGGAGGTTCTGGAAGTGCTGGGCGGCAACGAAGGGGTAAGCCTATATGATAAGGATACCGTCTATCGCACTGGTGAGACCGTACACGCGGACTGGTGGGATGGGGATCGATGGAGCGAGTGCAGTCACGGGATTCACTTCTTTTTGACACGCGAGGAAGCCGAGGCGTGGTGACGGAGCCGCGAAAGCGGCGTAAAGGGGAAATGATGAAAAGGAATCTAGAAAACCAGACTCTGGTCGGCCATGACTTTTCCGGTGCGGACCTCCGCGACGCCAACCTGCGCGGCGCCAACCTGTACGGCGCCGACCTTACCGGCGCCGACCTTACCGGCGCCGACCTGCAAGGCGCCGACCTCACCGGCGCCAACCTGCGCGGCGCCAACCTCGCCAACGCGTATTGTCGGCTTGCCAGATTCTGCGGTGCTGACCTCACCGGCGCCAACCTGCGCGGCGCCGACCTCGACGGCGCCAAGCTCGACGGCGCGGTGGGCGTGCCGGAATACGTAAAGCAGCTATTTGATATTCTCCCACCGCTCGGGCAGCCCGTGGAGGGTTGGAAGAAATGCATCGGCGGAATTTTGGTGCACCTGCGCGTGCCGGCGGACGCGCGCCGCTCCAATGCGACGACTCGGAAGTGTCGGGCGGAGCGGGTGGAAGTGTTGGAAGTTATCGGCGCCAAAGGGGGTGTGAGTTGGTATAACGGCATCACCGTCTACCGCACCGGTGAAACGGTGCATGCCGATGGTTGGGACGAGGACCGGTGGGTAGAGTGTGGACATGGAATCCATTTCTTTCTCACTAGAGGGGAAGCAGAATCGTGGTAACGGTAAGGGAATACGAGAAGGAAGTGTGACGATGGATCAAGAGTTCCGAAATGCGTATCTTCCTGGCGCGGATTTGCGCGGCGCGTATTTGCGCCGCGTATTTGCGCCGCGCAAACCTTACAGGGGATTCTGGGAAGGGGCTAAAAATGGGTGAATTAACCTTTATTGATATGTTTGCAGGAATTGGCGGTTTTCGATCTGGAATGGAGCAAGCTGGTCATAAGTGTGCTGGATGGATTGAATGGGATAAGTTTGCGAGAGAAAGTTACCAAGCTATTTATGATACAAAAGGAGAATATAATGCAAAAGACATTAGACAAGTCCAAGGATCCGATCTCCCAAGCAGTGATGCATGGTGCTTTGGATTTCCTTGTCAAGATGTGTCAGTCGCTGGAAAGCAAGCAGGAATCCGCCAAGGGACTAGATCCGGTTTGTTCTTTGAGGTTATCCGATTACTGGAAGAACGAATTAGGGGTAACGAAACGCTTCCTACCTATTTATTCATTGAAAATGTTAAGAACTTGCTATCAATTGATGGAGGATGGGGTTTTACAAGGGTGCAAGATTCGTTGGACGAAGTGGGGTACGACATTGAATGGTCAATTGTTGACTCTGCCGAAGTCGTCCCTCAACACCGGGAACGTATATTCATTGTCGGACATCTTAGAGGACGGCGTACCAGAAAAGTATTTCCTATCGTCGGAAAAAACGGAGAAACTAATAAAACAATTAAAGAAGTAGCTAAAATATATCCCAATAGAAATTCAAGTGAAATGAATTCCATACTTGATCCAAGTGGGATTGCACCAACACTTAGCACTATGCAGGGTGGTGGACGTGAGCCAAAGGTGCTAGTTAGAGCTTGCCTTACACCAGATCGACTTAACAGACGTCAGCGTGGACGCAGAGTAAAAAATATTGGGGAACCATCTTTTACTCTAACTGGACAAGATAGACATGGCGTTCTATTGGATAAGGATAATCAAGTTGCAATTCGTAAGCTAACTCCACTGGAATGTTGGCGACTGCAAGGATTTACTGATGAACAATTTGGTAAGGCTAAAGATGCTGGCATTAGTGATAGTCAACTCTACAAGCAAGCAGGTAATTCAGTTACTGTACCAGTAATTAAAGCCATTGCAGAAAGGTTAGACTGAGGGTGACTATAATTACGAAAGTGATCATTAAATGGATCTTAGCGTTACTCACGGCCGCGGCGCAGACCTGCTGGGCATGGAATCCATACGGAGGTGTGACGATGGATCAGGGGTTCCGAAATGCGTATCTTCCCGGCGCTGATCTTCATGGTGCTAATCTGCGCGGTGCGGATTTCACGCTCGCTTACCTTCGTCGCGCCAACCTAGCTCATGCTGATTTGGTCGGCGCCAACCTCGGGGGCACTGACCTGAGCGACGCCAATTGTTCCGGTGCCAAGTTCACCGACGCTAGGATGCAGGGCGCGTCTCTGCGGCGTGCTGATCTCACCGGTGCGAACATGAGGGGTGCTGGTCTCTATAGGGCGCGAATGGACAAAACCAAGCTGATACGTACCGACTTGTGCGATGCGGACCTCGCCAAGGCCAGGCTGCGCGATGCCGACCTGCGTGGTGCAAACCTTCGGAACGCATTGCTGGATTGTGCTGATCTCGGCCGCGCTGACCTTCGCGGTGTTGATCTCACGGGAGCTACGCTGCGGTGGGCGACGCTTCATCATGCTAACCTCACGGGCGCCGATTTCACCGGCGCTAATTTGACCAATGCCGACTTCACCGGAGCTGACCTTACCAACGCGAATTTCACCAACGCCAATCTTACCGGTGCTAACCTGACTAACGTGGACTTGACCGGCACGGACTTGTGTAATGCTAACCTGGACCGACAGGAGGACCTATGCTCTGGTTGTTCGCGCTTGGGTGTTTGTTGATTGGGTTAGCGTTGTACGTTACCATCGTCGCCATCGTCGAAGAGTGGCCCGAGCTGCTGGAGCGGTGGCTGGACCCGCGAAGAAAGGACTAATCTATGTCAAAGCAACCCACCGAAACCGCGTCGAAGCAACCCACCGAAACTGTTACAACGCCTATCGGCCTTTCGAGACTAACCGAGCTGGCATGCGAGCTCGGGTTGAATCTCAAGACGTTGAAGTGGTCCCGGCGCCGGGTGTTCTTGCCCACCGGTCGATACGGCCAAAGTACAGGAGAGTGCGGTTACGCAAGGTTATTCTCAGAAACGCTAGGGGCCTGGGTGGACATCTGGTACGTCAGCCGCGGAAACGGCGAATGGGCGCGGGTTATCCGCGTAAGGGGGGTGGCCCATGAGCCGTAGGTTGCTGGAACGGTTGCGGCGAAAAGCCGCGAAGTCCCCTGCGAGGTTCCGCGTGGCGGCGCTGGGGCTGAACAAGGCCGGCGTGGTGGTCGCGGTAGGGTTTTCCCGGCAGCGGTACCAACACCCCGGCGGCGGATGGCACGCCGAGGACCATATCTTCCGCGTGGCACGCAAACGCGGCGTGGTGGAGATCGTGATATGCCGGATTGGGAAGTCCGGCGTCGTGCGCCCCATCGAGCCGTGCCGGCGGTGCGCACACATCGCCGACGTGCTGGGTATCTACATTCACAGTGCGAAATGAGGGAGGCAGAAATGGAAAAAATTCAAATTACTCGGTTGTTTCTGGCCTTTTGCGCCAGGCAAATATGGGGCTTGCTCACCGACGAGGAGCGCGAGGCAGTGGTAACAGCCGAACGCTACGCGCTAGGACTGGTGGACTCCAAGCGACTCGATCTAGATCTTGCGCGGGCCACCGACGCCGTGATACACTCCCACGACGGTTGGTTTTGGCTGTCAAGGTCGCCCGCCATCGCCGCCGCTAGCGGTAATCCGTGCGAGGTGGCTTCGCTTTGCGCAAGGGAAGCCTCGCTGGCCGCGACTAAAGAATTCATCAACAGCATTAGCAAAGCAATCCCAGCACAACGTCGCGATGAGATGAAGGCGACGCTGTGTCGTATGTTTTCCGGCTTTCGCAACGCCGTAGCGGCCGCGCAAAACAACTATTGGTCGTTTTTGCTGGAGGTGTTACATGACTGACGCGCTAAAAGCGCCGTTTTCGTGGTTTGGCGGCAAGTCGCGCGTTACGCAAATAATCCCGTCAACGAGGCCGACTTGACCGCGCGGCACGTTTGTTAATAAAACAAAACACAACACTTACTGACAGCCGGTCATCAGCTTTCCACAGCCAAAGGAGGGTTTTCCACAACCTTTTCCACAGCTTTTCCACAACCTAAACGTATGGTGCCGTATGACTTTGCCGCTTTCGACGCGATAAACCGGGGGCTACTACTACGACGAGGGTAAGGTAGGATATACAAATACATAAAAAGCTTTTCGGTAAAGGAAGGGTGGTAAAGGTATGGAAGTCTTTCGGTAAAGGAAGGGTAGTAGTTACTTAGTAAAGAAATATAGGGAATCCTTTAATAACAAGTTATGTTATTCAACTAAGTAGTAATACACATCGTGTAATAAACGTCTTATAAACGCTATAAACGTCTAATAAAACGTAATGTAAAACACGATAAAGTATGGTTTATCAATGAATTATATTACATGTGGATAGCCTATAAACGTCTAATAAGGATGTAATGAACGTGCATAGAACCCAGGGTCTTGACAGCGGTGGTATAGTGGTATTGACGTGGAGGGGAAATGTATCATGGCAACCCAACGACTAGGTTTTCAGCTACAAGGGGGGAAAGTGCGATGAGAACCATGGCAGAGATCCTGGCGATTCTCAACCGACCCTTTGCCGTCTCGGAGATCCGATGGCGAGTGGGTCAAGCGTTCGTCAAACGCGACCATAACCCGGAGCAAGGCGAACGCGCACGGGGACGGGTGCTGGTGTACGCCAACTGGGTGCCGTATGCCGACCGCCTCGATGAAGCGTTCGGACCCGACGGCTGGAACGTGCGGTTCATGGTGACGCTGGACGGCGACAAGTCGTTCACCACTTGCGAGCTGTCGTGCGAGTTCCCGACCGGCTGGGTCACCAAGTCAAACGTCGCTGGAGAAACGGACATCGAGGGCGAAAAGGGCGCCGCCTCGGACGCATTCAAACGTGCGTGTGCGATGCTGGGGCTCGGCCGAGGGTTGTACCGCGTAGGCGAGACAGTCGCGACGCTGTACTACAAAGGTAGAACATGGGTGATCCCCGACGAGGAGATCACCAGGCTCAACCAAGAGTATGCGCGGGCCGCCGGCCTCGAAGTGGAACCACCCGCGGACCAAAACACCGCGCCCGTCGTCACCCGTGAGCAAGTGAAGTCCGCGTTCATGCGGCTCGTTCGCGAAATCGGGAAGGACGCGGCCATGGCCCGGCTCGCCAAGACTAAAGACGCCTACGGTGACTTCGATTCGTGCTCGCCCGAAAACAAAGCGCGGTACCTGGCTGCACTGGAATCCGCAGAACCCAAGGAATCCCCGGGGTTCTAGGCAGATTGGAGCTAGAAATGAGCATCAAGGACCGGCCTTACCGGCCTAGCCCGAGCGTCTTGGGGAGCTGTCCTCGACAGAACGTCTATTGGGGGCTTGGGTACCCGCAAACCAGGAAACCGCTCTCCGAGCTCCGGGCGATCCGTGGGCGTGCCATCCACGCCATGTTCCCGGAAATCCTGACCCAGTGGTTGAGCCAGGACCCCAGACCCATCCCCTTCGAGGCCCTGCGGTCTTTCAGAATCCTCGGCCACGAAGTCCAGAAAGAAATGCCGTGGGGCATAGAAGGCGCCACCGGCACCATCGACCTCTTGGTGAAACTGGAGTGGGACATCGAGGGAGCCGAAGAGCTCGCCGTGTTTGACTTGAAGTGTTACGGCGGAATCCCCAGCGAGCCGTGGCCGGGAAACGTCCTACAAGTCGAAGCGTACATCGAGGCGGCCGATGCGGACTGTGGCTACTTGGTGTACTTCCCGGATTCCGGCCACCCGGCGGCCTTCCGGGTGAACCGAAGGCCCACCATCAACCGGGAAGCCAAGGACTTCTTCTCCTATATTGGGGAATGCATTGCCAATCGGGAATTCCCGGATCGTATCTCGTACACCGACCGCCGGTGTGAGTTCTGCCCTTACTGGGATTCATGCTGGGGGGACCTCGGGAGCTTCCTCGACGATGCTGAGGACCACGAACCGCCTCGGATTGCCGACGAAGAGCTCGAAAGCAAGATCGAGCGGCACCGCGTGCTCCGGGCGGAATTGTCGAAGCTCCGGGGAGAGGACGATCGGCTCAAGGGCGGCATCATTTCCGAGCTGGCCAACCAGAACCTCACCGAGGCCGTGGTCGGCAACACCAAAGTGCGACTGGAACGAAGGAATTCCACCCGAGGAACCCCGTATATTGTGCTAGAATATCAACCGGTTAGTGGGGAGGACGCATGAGCCGAAAGCTTGCGAGTGTCCAACGTATCGTGTCGTTAGAACCGATTCCCGACCGAGACCGCATCGAGCTCGCAACCATCCTCGGCTGGAAAGTGATCGTCGCCAAGGGTGAGTACCAAGTAGGAGACCTCGTGGTGTACTGCGAGCCGGATTCGCTGCTCCCGCCTCGGCCGGAATTCGAGTTCTTGCGCTCCCGGTGTTACTTGCCGAAGTACAACGTGTTCCGGATCAAGACGATGAAGATGGGCAACGTCTTCTCGCAAGGCATCGTCTTCCCGCTTGAGATTCTCCGCGGGGTCGTCGATCCGGCGAGCATCAGCGAAGGCATGGACGTGACGACGGAGCTCGGCGTCGCTCAGTGGTATCCGCAAGAATCCCAAGAACCCTACGAAGACGAAGCGCCGCAACCCAAAGAACGGCGCCCGTGGTTGTGTCGGATGCTCAGGCAGCTTGGCGTGGTCCGTCGAAAGAAAAGCCGCAATACGTTCCCGCCGGAAATCTACAAGACCGACGAAACGCGCTTACAGGCCATCCCGAAAATCCTCGACCAGATGCGCGGGTACGTGTTGTGCGCTACCGAGAAACTGGACGGATGCTCGGCGACCTACTTCGCTCGGCGCGTGCGGCGTAACCGGCTGTTGGAGCTCTTGTTCGGCCAGCACTACGAGTTCGGCGTGTGTTCGAGGAACAATCGCATCGCGCCCAACGGCAGCCATTATTGGGAGGTCGCCCGAGCGTATCGGCTGCCAGAAAAGCTGCTTGCCTTCGCCAGGGAATTCCAGGTAGACGTTGCGGTGCAGGGCGAGATCGTGGGTCCGCGCATCCAGGGCAACCACTACCGGCTCCCACGGTACATGTTCTTCGTGTATCAAGTACAGTTTCCCCGTCAAGGTGAATTCTTGTCATGGCCGGAGATCAGGATGTTCTGCGGCAAACTGGGGTTAGACACCGTTCCCGAGGTGGACCTTCCCGAAGACCACTACCATTCGTGGGGAGTCGATGAGTGGTTGGCCTTCGCGCAAGGACAAACCGTCGTAGGGGACGCCGAGTCCCCGAGAGAGGGGATCGTCGTAAGGACGAAGGAGGATTATCGAGGAACCGACTTGCCGACCGTCGCCAATAGACTATCGTTCAAAGCCATCAATCGCGAGTATCTGATCAAATATGATCAATAACACAACGGAGGCACAAATGGATAAAGATCGTAAGCCAGCCGACTTCAGGATGTACATCAAGGAGATCCCCGACGGCACGGAACCGCGAAGCATTTCCATCGAGTTCGGCAAAGACAAACCGGTGGGGTGGTTCTACCTCGTCAAGGGCGGACACCTTTCCGGCAGCGCCAAGATCGGTGGCAAGCGTTACAAGGTGTTCATGTCCAAGTCGCTGCCGCCCAAGGAGGAAGACCCGTTCTGACCCAGAATGGTGGTGATGGATGAACTACGAAGAGGCTCTGGTTGGTTCGGTGTTAGCGGGGGGCGGCAAGCTCCCCGCCGACACCTTGGTCACGCCGGAAGACTTCGCCGGGCCGCTGGGCGTCGCGTGGCGGGTGTTCCAGGAAGCCGCAGAGCGCCGGGAACCGATCGACTTGGTGACCATCCAGGACCGGCTGCCCAACGGCATGCTCATGGAGCTGATCAGGCTGTCGGAGACCCTTCAGGACCCTGCACACCTGGAGTGGTACGCCAAGAAAGTCAAGAACGACGCGAGGCTTCGTGAGATCCGACGGCGGATCAGCGCGGTGCTGGAACAAGCGACCGACTACCGGGCCACAATAGAATCCATCGAGGCCGTCCTGGCGGAGTTCGCGGCCAACCCAGAAGCGCGTGGGTTCCGCTCGATCCAGCAACTGGCCGAGTCGCACATACGACAATTGGAAAGCGGAGGAACTGCTGGATTCGAGTGCGGCTTTTGCGGACTCGATTCGTTGATCATGGGCTTCAAGCCCGGCGCACCGTACATCATCGGCGGGAGGACCTCCAACGGCAAGACGATGCTTGCGTTCCAGATGGCCATAAACATGGCGAGAGCGGGCCATCCGGTCGCTTACTTTCTCCTCGAAACCAGCGGAGAATCGCTGGCCGCTCGCGGCATTTGCCACGTGAGCGAATTGTCGAGTGTCAAGGTGCTGCGGGGGGACCTCAACACCATCGACGACTGGGCGAAGATCGTTCGAGCCGCCGACTCGTTGGCTGACATCCCGTTGTACGTTGATGATTCTCAAGACCTATCGGTTTTTAATTTGATCCCGAGGATACTCAAGGCCAAGGAATCCTTCGGCGCCTCGGTGGTGTTCATCGACCACATGCAAATCCTGACCAGCCGCGGTGATTCAGAGAAAGCGAAGCTCGACCTGGTGTCGCGGACCCTTTGCCGCGCCTCGATCGAGTGCGGCGTGCCGGTGATTGCGTTGTCGCAGCTATCGAGAATGGCCAAGAACGATCGGCCGGACCTTGCCCATTTCAAGGAATCTGGCAATATCGAGAACGACGCCGAAGTGGGGATTCTGGTGTATCGTCACAAGGAGCTCAACCAGCGCGAGGACTGGTTCGCCGACTACAAGCGCAGGGCCATGGAATACGAGGCCACCGGGGAAGTGAACCCAGAAAACGACGAAGAGATCGTGTGGGTTGACGTCCTCAAGAACCGTCAGTCCGGGCGGCTCGGGCTGGTACCGTTCGTTTTCAAGCGGAAGTACGGCCGGCTCGAAGAGCTCACCCCTGGCCGCTGGCGTACGACCCGCCAACGTGCAGATTTCAGGAGGGGTTGGGATGACGCAGAACCCCATTAATACGATGAATTGGCAAGAAGCAGTCAAATTAGCCCAAGAATTGGCGCTGACGCCGCTTAATGAACGTGGCAAGGCAATTAACCATGATTGGATTAAAATGGCGCAGAAAGCCTTACAGGGGATTCTGGGAAGGGGCTAAAAATGGGTGAATTAACCTTTATTGAT
>CAZXPW010000086.1:0-10192 GCA_964643355.1 uncultured Pirellulales bacterium | reverse complement strand
CTTCTGGCTTGGTCAACTCAAAACTCGCTCACGCAGCGAGAAACAGTTGAATGAGTCGCCGACTCAGCCGTCGGCGTCTGTTTCACACCATTATGTGATCGACCGTTCCGCGTGAGGATGACGGCCGATCCGCTCTCGCTGCTTTCAGTGGTACCAACTGTTCACTTGTCAAAGATCCATACCGACAAAAACGCGGCCAAGTGCCTCATCGTTGCAAGCTCTTGCCCGCTGTCGGAAAACACTACTTTACCAACTCCATTCGATTCGTCAAGGGCTTTTTGAATTTTTTTTCAAATTTTTCGCCCCCGCGATCCCGATCCATCGGCAAAGGTAAGGCGAAACTGTAGCAACCGGACAAGGGATCGGCAAGAAAAATCCGGAAACTTTTTAATAATTTACACAAGTTCTTGAAATAGATAGACTTACGACATGGTTGCGACTGCGTGGCCGATCTTTCCAGAATCTTTGCCATGGAAACCATACGAATCTAAATCAACTTCCTGAGAAACTCCACACTCTTACGGGCCTGTTCCACGGTCCCGCATTCCACGCTGAAGACGATATCCCGTTTGGCTTTTTTGCAGACCTTGACAACGGCCTTCCAGTCGATCACGCCCTCGCCGCAGGCGCAGCCCACGGGGGTCCCGGTAACTTTACCGCGTTCGTCCTTCGATTGCTGCATGGAAATATCCTTGGCGTGAAGGTGGACCAACCGATCCCTGATTTTTTCCAGCCAGCGGATCGGATCCTGACCCGCAAGATAGCTGTTGCCCGTGTCAAAGTTGATCCCGATCGCCGGTGACTTGACCAGTTTGAAGATTCGGTCGAGGCCTTCAGGGGTTTTGCTGTATTGCTGGTGCGGCTCAATCCCGATTAAAATTCCCCGTTTTTCCGCCAATAAGGACGCTTCCTTCAGCGTGTATCGTATCAGCGTAAAATCTTCTTCTTCGGTCGTCCATGGCTGCTTGGGTCCCTCGTCGGTGTTGACGACCGGCGCCCCGCATTCGACCGCGAAACGAATGGCCTGCTTGAGGTATTCCACGCCGATCTCCGGCTTGGTAAGCGGCGTGTGGGCTGACAATCCGGACAACTTGATCCCGGCCTTTTCGCAGGCGCACTTGATTCGCAGCGGATCATCATACATCGACACGCTGTGAAAGTACCCCGCTTCGCTGAGGAGCTCCCGTCCCAGATGGACCATCGGCTCGCAATACTCGTACCCGATCTCGGCGGCCTTTTTAACGGCATACTCAAAACTCTTGTCCTCATGCCGGATGAATTCGTTATTGATCCCCAGAAATATCTTACCCATGGTTTGCTCCTGTCTTGAAATCGAATGGTTACAACACGATTTGTTGTTGGGATGCGTCGTATTTCGCCGCTGTCTGCTTTCGCAATGCCAGCATTCCCATGATCAAGGCCGTCTGCACCGAAAACGCCAGTTCCATCGGACTGAAGGTGTCTTGTCTTCCTTCCCGGTGGCACTGCACCAGATTCCGCAGGTGCGAACCAAAGTCCTCCCCGTACTGGATGTCGAAATATTGCGTCTTTTTTCCGGACCCTTCCGTCGGGATAAAAGCTATTTTGTTGGTCTTGCGGTCAATCATCAGCGACCCGTCCCAGCCGCGAATGACGGGGATTCGTCCCGGAGCTCCGCGTTGTCCCTCGGCCACAAAGTCATTTCCCTGCGTGCCCAGTACCGCGGCCGTGCATTTCTCGGGATAGTCGATCAGCATGTTGAAAGTGTCCGGGATCTCGCGCTCCTCGTAGCGGAACTTGCCGCCGGTCGCCACGACCATGCTGGGTGTCCCCACTCCCAGAATGTCCGCCACCGGCGTGAACGAATGCGGAAACAGATCCGTGACCGGTCCGCCTGCGTAATCTTCATACATGCGCCAGCGGAAAAACCGGCTGACATCGAATGACCGCTGCGGGCTGTCGCCCAGAAACGCCTCCCAATTCAGATCCGCGCCGGGCTTGGCGTTGGGATCGTCAATCGGCATCCCGCGTTCCCCCCAGTCGCCCACGCGAAAATACCCGCATTCGGCGTGAATCGGCTGGCCGATCAATCCCTCCTTGACCAGCTTTTTCATCCCATGCCACGCCCCGTCGCTCATCCCCTGAGTGCCCAGCAGAAACGCGCATTTGGATTTTTTCACCTCGTCGCGCATCTTTTTGAGCAGATCAAACTGCCGCCAGTGCGTAATCGGTTTTTCGCAATAGACCGCCTTGCCGGCCCGTACCGCGTCAATCGTCTGCGGTGCGTGCAAATGATCCGGCGTGGCAATACTGACGATGTCCACTCGCGGATCGGCCAGCAGCTCCCGATGATCCATATAGGCCTTGGCCGAAAATTTTTCCGCCGCCTTCTGTACTCGCGGCCGATAGACATCGCATACGGCCACGATCTCCAGATTGTCTCCCTGGCTCTTCAGCCAGTTCCAGGCATCCAGATGATTATTGCCCCTTCCCCCGCAACCGATTACGCCGATCCCCAGCTTGTCATTGGCGCTGGCCGATCGCGCACGGCGCGTTGTCCCAAAGGTAAACGCCGCCGCCGCTACCCCCGCGGTCTGCAAAAACACCCGACGATCCATCCCACCCGATTTACCCGCTGTATTCATATCCCATCTCCTGACTTTACGATTCATGGATTTTGTTGTATTGTTTTTGGATAGTCAATCGTCATTATTCAATCGTCAAGTCTTCCCTGTCATTTATTCTTTCCATTTCCGATAAACCTTTTCAATCTCGCCGGCTCCCACATGTCCATCCCATACCGCGATGCCGTAGTGGAGATTCAGGGTTTGCCCCGCCTTCAACTCCATCGGTTGTTCGTGCAATCGCATCGTCGCCGACAGGTACGCGAATGGTTCTCCCATCGTGAACCATGCGACCGGCCGAGGATTGGCCGCTCCATCGAACATGGCGATCGTGACATCCTTGCCGTCCACCTTTCCCTGCACGGCGCACCATGGACCCGCTGTCAATCGCTCGTCTCCTCGGACCGCCGATCCGGGTTGTCCATCAGCATAAATAAACTTCGACGCCCTGTCCATGGATTCAGCAAACCGAGCCCCCAGCCCGAAGTAATGACTGCCGGTCAGCTTGGCCGGCTCCATTCCCTCCGGACGAATCAATTTCGACTGCCAGTTGAGTATCGTCGCTCCAAATAACGGATAGGTTTCGAGGGACCGTATTTCTTCCAGCAGCTTGCCGTTGGGCCCAATCCAGTCAATCGTCTCCACCAATTGCCCCAGACTTCGATTCACAAGGGTAAATGCCGAGATACTGTTTGACTGGTGAACCTGTTTGCCGCAGCCGGGAGTTTCCGCCCAGAAATCCACGCCGTCCACTCCAATGGCAAACATCAGCGCATGATGATGCAGATGGTCCCCCGGCGCATCCCGCAGAACCTGTACCCCCGCCGGCGATCGCAATTCCTGCACATAGGGCTTACAAGGGACTTCTCCGAACCGATATAGCATCATTCGCTTTCCCCCATATGCCACGAACCCCTCCCGAGTGTCATACCCCACGCCGGTACTCTTGGTTGCCCCCGTCGAACACCCAAAAATCCCCGCTGCCGCAAAAACACCTCCAAGCCAAATCATTATGTTTCGATTCATCGATGTCTCTCCTTTTGCAGAAAACAGTCGGGTCGAATTACACGAATCTAATATTGTGCAAACCACAACTCTTTCAGGCAGTAACGATTTTTCGTAAATTGTCTTGATGCCGCAGTTCGAATCCATAGGATAACGGTCATGATCCAAACGACCAAAATCATACTCGAAACCCGCGGCGATTGCCAGATCGTGGATATTTCTTCTCAGGTCCGCCGGACCGTGAGCCAGGCCGGTATCACCGGAGATGCCATTGTCGTTCTCTTTCATGTCGGTTCGACGGGCGGCTTGACCACCCTCGAATACGAACCCGGCCTGGTCAACCACGATATCAAGGCGATGTTCGAAAGAATCGCCCCGGCCGACGGTTGTTATGAACATGAAAAAACCTGGGATGACGACAATGGCCATGCCCATTGTTGTGCCTCATTGCTGGGACCCTCCTTGACCGTCCCCGTTGTCGCCGGACAACTGGCCCTCGGAACCTGGCAGCAAATTGTCCTGATCGACTTCGATACCCGCCCCCGGACGCGCACTATCGTTTGTCAGATCCTGACCTGATCATTCCCGGTGGATATCCACAAGCCGATACGCGACGATTCCCATCTCCAAAACCTAAAATAACCCAAGATAAGATGGATCGTTAAATTCCTTGTGAGAAGGAAGGTTGGTCCAAGGATGACGGCCGTCCGGCCAGAGACGAATATTCAGGATGGATCGTGTTCTTCGGTGTATTCCATGAGTTTCCACGGCAACAGGTTCAGGGGCCGTTGAAGGATGATCCGAATCCGCTTGCAGCGGGTCTGATCACGGGGAATAAATTCAAGAGTTACGATTTTCCCAACCAACCCGCCGGATATGTTCGATTCGGTTGACGAGAAATCGCTGAGTTGCCAGCCGTTTTGGCGGCAAATTGCCGCGGCGGAATCGAACGCACACAGATCCGGACTCACAATACCGGCGGTGAGATCAATTGTCAGAAATAAAATCACGATTGCCGCGATGATTCTCAGCAAGCGTTTTGACTTTGACTTGATCATGTCAGACTCCATGAACGGATTTGGCGCCGACGGCCTTGTCGCGTGTGGCAATGAGCATGTCGCGTATGGATTCAGGATTTCGGATTCCGTAGAGATGGCCCTCGGCGGAGCCCTGGGCGCCGGTGCCGGCGGTCTGGATGTCGAGGCGCCAGATGTTGAAGAACCGCAGGAGGGGCCCTTGGACGAGGACGACATCGGTGACGCGATCGAGAGGGATGGATTTGCGTTTGAGGAAGAATACGCCCGAGTCGATGCGGAGGGTAAAACCGTCGAGCCAGTAACGCTCAGCGTCGGCCTGGGCACGGGGAAGCCAGGGTCCCAAGAACATGGCGTAGAGCAGAGCCAGAACCAGGCCGGCACCGAAGAACCAGATAAACACAGCGATACAAAACAGGATTGCCAATAAATAGAAATAGCGGGCGATGGACGGTCGGTCCAAATCGAAATATTCCGCATCCTTCATTTTCCACTCCTTTCGATTGCCAAATGATAATGGCCATTCCTGCACAGGGGGCCTTTTTCGTTAGACGCAGGCCATAACGGAGTGTGACAATAAAATCCAGAGTACAATCGAAAAAGGGGGTCTTGCTTGCCCTCAACGGGTGGCTGAGACGGTAATGAACTGGCCATAGAGCTTATCAGCGCCGAGGATGTGCTGACTGAGCCAGTCCTTGAGAAAGGAAGCAATACTGACGGGTGAGACCATCTTGCCGGATTTGATCTTTTCGGCCATGTGGCCGACTTGCTCGACCAGGACGGTATGGAGTTTTTTGTGGTTAGGAAATTCGGGATAGCCATATCGAGCCATGAGTTTCTCTTCAGCGGCGAAGTGGGTCTGGGTGTATTGAACAAGCTGGACGAGAATGCCGGCTGCGATCTGATCGCCGTTGCCGGCTTTGAGCGCGTCGTGGAACTGATTGATCAAGGAAATCAGTTTGCGGTGTTGTTGATCCATTTCTTCTATGCCGACGGAGAGATTGGATGACCATTCGATCAGAGCCATGATTGGACCTTTCCTCGTATTCGTATCTTTTTGATCGTGCTGCAATGTTCAGAACCTTCAGAACCAAGGTCCTTTTCCCGACACCGGGATCAGGAAGGTAAAATAGAGATGGCACGGTTGAGCCACTCGTTGATTTTTTCGATCATGTTTTGGGGCGAGACCGGTTTGGTAATCCAATCGTTCATCCCGGCTTCTATGCACCGTTGCCGATCCGACGCAAAGGCATTTGCGGTAAGCCCGAGGATGGGCAGGTCTTTGAATCCCAGATTGCGAATCTCACGGGTGGCGGTCAGGCCATCCATTTGAGGCATCTGCATGTCCATCAAGATCAGATCAAAAGTGCTTTTATGGAGTATTTCGAGCGCCTGTTGGCCATTTTCAGCCAGAACGATGCGAAAGCCCGCTTTGGTGAGGATGCACTGCGAAAGTTTCTGGTTACTTTTATCGTCTTCAACCAGCAGGATCCGTTTCCGTGTTCTCTCATCATGATGTTCGGAAGGCATTCCCATTCCTTTCTGGAATTCAATTGTGACCACTCAATGATCCGGGCCGGGCATCAATGCCCTTGGAACATCAATCCCTTGATGATCAAGTTATCAATCACTGGTTTGAGGAATATACCCTATTTCATTTCGGGTGATTTTGTTAACAACCTGAGCTCGACTTTTGCCAACTTTTTTTGTCTCACGCTACCATACAGAGGTAATCGAGCAGGGTCTTTCGTAAGAGCAGCGGGAATTTTTTCAAGGTCTTGGTGTGGATATCCGGCCAAGAATTATTTTCCATCCTTGAGAAGCGTTCCGGCCGATTGTATAATTCTGCGATTCATGTGTCGGGGGTACCCCAATTTTTACCCGAAAGAAAGGTTTTTTAGCATGAAAATACTGGTTATTAATGCCGGCAGTTCATCGATCAAGTATCAGTTGTTCGAAATGCCCGGCTCGACCGTCGTCGCCAAGGGCATGGTCGAGCGAATCGGCGAGCCGAAATCCCGTCTGATCTGCGTTTTTGACGGGAAAACGCACACTTCCGAGCAGTCCATTCCCGATCACGAAGATGCGATGGACCTGATTTTGACGACTTTGGTCTCAAAAAATCTCGGAATTCTGCAAAATATCGCGGAAATCGCGGCCGTCGGCCATCGCGTCGTGCACGGCGGCGAAGAATTTACCGGCTCGGTCCTCATCGACGATCGCGTCATTGCATCCATCGAAAAATTCGCCGATTTGGCGCCTCTTCACAATCCGCCGAATCTGACTGGAATTCGGGCTTCCATCCACAAATTGCCCGGCGCAAAACAAATCGCCTGCTTCGATACGGCCTTTCACACGACGATTCCGCAAGTCGCGTATCTGTATGGACTTCCGTATGAAATCTATGAAAAATATCGCGTTCGCCGATACGGATTTCACGGCACTTCGCACCGCTATGTGTCCCGCCGTGCGGCCGTGCTGCTGGCCCATCCGACCGATCGCGTCAACCTGATCACCTGCCATCTCGGCAACGGATGCTCGATCACTGCCGTGAAAAACGGCAAAAGCATTGACACTTCGATGGGACTGACGCCGCTGGAAGGCGTGGTTATGGGTACACGAACGGGGGATTTGGATCCGGCGATCCTGTTTTACCTGGCCGATAAGGGCTACAGCATCGACGAGCTCAACGCGATGTGCAATAAAAAGGGCGGTTTACTCGGGATATCCGGCAAAAGCAACGACATGCGGAACCTGACGGAGCTGGCCGAAAAAGGCGACAAGCGGGCCCAACTGGCCATTGACATCTTTTGTTATCGGATCAAGAAGTATGTCGGCGCGTACGCGGCCGTGCTGGGACGGCTGGACGCGATCGTCTTTACCGGCGGGATCGGCGAGAACTGTCCGCACATCCGCGCGGGGGTCTGCGGCGAGCTGGACGCGATCGGAGCGGTTCTGAATCCGGCGAAAAACGCGGCCAAACTGGCCAAGGAGGACGACATTCAGGCCGATACAAGCAAGGTCAAGATCTTCGTGATCGCGACCAACGAAGAGGCGGCGATCGCGGAGGATACCTACTTGTTATCTAAATAAGGATCGACTATGTCAGGGAATAAAGCTCAACCTCTTACGCCTGAACAGATCCGTCGTTTGGAAGCGCAAGGGTGTACGGCCAAGGACTGGTCCGGCGTGCGGGCGATCCAACCGCTGGATACCGATCGTCTGCAGCAGGTCAGTTTCAGCGGCGAGGTGGAACTGGGCCGGTTCGACAAGAGCGTGCGTCTGTACGGCGGGCTGGACCAGAAGGCCGGCATCTATAACGCGACGATTCACAACTGCAGGATCGGCGACAACGCCTTCATTCACAACATCGAAAACTACATCGCCAATTACGACATCGAAGACGAGGTCTTCATCGACCATATTTCGCTGCTGGCGGTGGAGGGCGAGACGACTTTCGGCAACGGCGTCGAGGCGGCGGTCATCAACGAGGTGGGAGGGCGGGAGATTCCCATCTACGACGGCCTGTCGTCGCACGCGGCGTATCTGATCGCCTTGTATCATCATCGCCCGGAACTGATCAAGCGACTGCGGGCGATGATCGCGCGCTATGTCGATTCCGTCCGTTCGACCCGGGGCCGGATCGGGGCGCGGGCCCGGCTGAGCAACTGCAAGACACTGACCAACCTGCGCGTGGGTCCATGCGCGGTGATCGAAGGGGCCAGCTTGCTGGACAACGGATCGATCAACAGTTGTCCGGAGGATCCGGCCAGGATCGGCGTGAACGTGATCGCGCGGGACTTTATCCTGTCGTCGGGATCCGAAGTGGGCGACAACTCGATCCTGGCGCACTGCTTTGTCGGGCAGGGCACACAGTTATCCAAGCAATACTCGGCGGAAAACTCGGTTTTTTTCGCCAACTGCGGCGGATTTCACGGCGAGGCCTGTTCCATTTTCGCCGGACCTTATACGGTGACGCACCACAAGTCCACGCTGCTGATTGCGGGGATCTTCTCCTTCCTCAACGCCGGCAGCGGATCCAACCAGAGCAACCACATGTACAAACTGGGTCCGGTGCATCAGGGCGTGGTGGAGCGCGGCTCCAAGACCACTTCGGATTCGTACATGCTCTGGCCGGCGAAGGTGGGGCCGTTTACGATGGTGATGGGGCGGCATTACGGCAACAGCGACACCTCGAACCTTCCGTTTTCGTATCTGATCGAATCGGAAGATGAAAGCGTGTGCATTCCCGGGGTGAATCTGCGGAGCGTCGGGACGGTCCGCGACAACCGCAAGTGGCCGAAGCGCGACCGGCGGAAAGACCCGCGGAAACTGGATTTTATCATCTTCAACCTCTTGACACCGTTCACCGTTCAGAAGATGATCAACGGGAGCAAGCTGCTGTCGGAACTGCGGGACACCTCCGGTCGGACATCGCAGTTTTATTTTTACAACGGCGTGAAGATCAAGCGATCGTCGCTGGAGAACGGGATCGAATTTTACCGGCTGGGAACGGTCCGGTTTCTGGGCAATATGTTCGTGCAGCATATCCGGCAAAACAACTTTACGACGATGCAACAGCTTCGGGACAGTTTGGTCCGACGCACGACGGACGGATCGGGCGAGTGGCTGGACCTGGCGGGATTGCTGGCCCCGGTAACTGTGATCGATCGGTTCCTGGCGGACATCGAGTCGGGCGCAATCGATACGCAAGAAGCGATGCATAACCGGCTGGCAGAGATCTTTCAGCGGTTTGAGGATTACCAGTGGACCTGGGTACTGGACGCGATCGAAGACCATCTCGGCAAGAAGATCGATCAATTCACCGCCGAGGACATCATCGGCTTGATCCACGAATGGATCACGGCCGTGGAGAAGCTGGATCGGCTACGGCGCGAGGACGCGTGCAAGGAATTCGGTTTGACTTCGCGGATCGGATTCGGCATTGACGGCGGCGAGAAAGAGCGGGACCAGGATTTCGAGGCGATCCGGGGTTCGAGTACAACCAACGACTTTATCCGGGAGTTGGACGCCAAATTGAAGGCCAAAAAGAAAACCGTGCAGGAGCTGATCGGCAAGCTCGAACACATCACATAAACCTTCTGAGAAGGGGAGAACCATGCGCGTTATCATTCAGCCCGACTATGCCACGATGAGCCGCTGGGCGGCGGCCTATGTTGTCCACTCGATCCGTCAATTCAACCCAAGCCAGGATCGGCCGTTTGTGATGGGGCTTCCGACGGGTTCGACGCCGATCGGGATGTATCAAAACCTGATCAAGCTTCACAAGGCCGGGAAAGTCAGCTTCGCCAATGTGGTGACCTTCAACATGGACGAATATGTCGGCCTGACGAGGGACCATCCCCAGAGTTATCACGCCTTTATGTGGGACAATCTTTTCGGTCATATCGACATTCCCAAACACAATGTCCATATTCTCAACGGCATGGCCAAGGACCTGTGGGCCGAGTGCGATCAGTACGAGCAATCGATCAAGCGGTTCGGGGGCATCGAGCTGTTTGTGGGCGGGATTGGGCCGGACGGGCATCT
>CAZXPW010000085.1:0-10266 GCA_964643355.1 uncultured Pirellulales bacterium | reverse complement strand
GAGCGGCAATCATTTCGTCGATCCGTTCCAGCGTGATCTCCAGCGGCTTTTCGCACAGCACATGCTTGCCCGCCCGCGCCGCCGCAATCACCGGTTCAGCGTGTGCTCCGCTTGGTGTGGCGATTGTAACAATGTCGATTGCCGGATCGGCCAACATCGCCGCCAGCGAATCAAAGGGCTTGACCCTGAATTTTGCGGCAAGGTGTTGCACTTTTTCCGGCGTATGGCCGACAAATCCCACCAGTCGCGCATTCGGCAGTTCTCGGATTGCCCGCGCGTGAAAGTCCGCGATCAAGCCGGCCCCCACAATGCCAAAATTCCAGATCCGTTTGGACATGCGTTCTTCTTTTCGTCTGCGGAATTTGTTGGCGACAAGGGTAGGATACAGGACATAGCCGTAAGGATATTCGGGTCATCGCCTGGATTTATCCGTATCGCAGTCCGTATCATATCGTTAATAGCGTCCGTTTCAAGGGCGGATTTTCTCTTGTTGAAATCCCCTGAAGATCGGTACAATACCATTTGTGTGAGATCCAAAGTGTCGGACGGCCCAGTATGTTCAGAAAATCGGACGGATATGTAGGGGCGGAAGGCGTCCGCCCGTTTGGCATTCCCGCGAAAGCGGGAATCCACATCCATATCCTATCCCCTATATCCTATGTCCTGACATTCGGATCCAGCGACTGGATCGCAAACATCCAATATTCAAATCAAAGAGAAAGGGAGCAAGTATGGCCAGCGAATTGAATCGTCGTGAGTTTCTCGGCGCAAGTGCGGCAACCGGAATGGCCCTGATCGGCGGGCGATGGATTTCGACAGCGGCGGCGCAGGCCGAACAACCCTGGCCCGTCCCCATGCCCCCCGTCAAAATCTACAAAGTCTATGTCGGCCGTACCGGCGAAATCTACCTGTCCCGGCCGCAGGGCGAGATCGACAAGTTCGAAAAGTACCTGGCCGACCTGGAAACCCGAATGGGTGATGTCAAGTTCATCGGCGGCGACCTCGTCCCCCCGACCGAAGCCAAGGAAGTGCTGCCCAAACTGGCCGACGCCGACGGCTTGATCCTCTTTCACCTGTCCGGCCACGGCGGCGACGCGCCCGGCCAGGCCATGGACCAGCTTGTCAACGCCGGCCTGCCCACGATGGTCTTCTCCCAGCCCTATAGCGGCCACGGCTGGATGTACTTCCCCCGCTGGAATAAGGAAGGCAAAAAGGTCGTCCTCCTGCCCAGCAGCAACTGGGACGATCTCGAACGCGTCGTCGGCCTGATGCGGGTCGCTCCGCACATGCGCCGCTCCAAGGTCCTCGTTGTCCGCGGCGCCCTCGGTACTCCTGCCGCCTGCGACTTCGAACAGGTCAAGGCCAAACTCGGGACCGAGGTCATCCCCATCACCGTCGAAGAAACCCTCAAGGCCCACGAGGCCATCAGCATGGATGCCGCCAGGGCCGAGGCCGAGGAGTACTGGATCAGCAAGGCCAAAAAGATTGTCGAGCCCACCACCGACGAGATCGTCACCTCCGCTCGCTTCTACCTGGCCGTCAAAAACCTCATGCAGCAGTACGGCGCCCAGGCCATCACCAGCGCCGAGTGCATGGGTCGTCCTGCCAAGGGTTGTCTGGCATTCAGCAAGCTTAACGATATGGGTCTGGTCGGCGCCTGCGAAGGCGATATGGACTCGACCCTGACGATGATGATGTTCCAGTATGCGTTCGGCGTGCCCGGCTTCATTACTGACCCCGTCTTCGACACCGCCCGCAACGCCCTGATCCATTTCCACTGCACCAGCGTCACCAAATTCGACGGCCCCAGAGGCCCACGGGCACCCTTTGCCATCCGCACCCAGACCGACAGCGGCAGGGGGGTCGCCCTGGAAGTCGAAAACCGTGTCGGCCAGGAAGTCACCTGCGCCAAGTTTGTCAATCTCAAGGACATGGCCTACTCCACGGGCAAAATCATTGAAGTCACCCACAATCCGCTCGGCTGCCGCACCCAGTTCGTCACCCAGGTCAAAGATGCCCGAAAAATGTTCCTCAACTGGGGCGCTGGCGTCGTCAACGGCGACATCATGACCATGCTCCACCGCGTCGTCTTCTACGGTAACTACGAAAAGTCACTCGCCGACCTTGGAACCCTCATGGGTCTCAATGTCGTCGAAGAAGCGTAAAGATTCTGCAAAAAGAGGGACTGGTATCGTTCCGCCGAAGGCGGATTGTACTTGTCCCCTTTTTGCGATCCATATTTCGTCAGACTGATAAAGGTTGTCATTCCCGCGAAAGCGTTGGAAGCCCCCGGCGTTATGCCGGGGGTTTTAGCCGTACCTCAACCGTCTCGGTTGTGTAGAAAATGTAGGAGCACGGCACGCAATAAACCTTTTTCAAGCTCATCCAAACGCTTCCAACGGCGATTCGTATCTGTCCGTAAAAACGTAAAAACAAGCCTGCCTGCGGCCGTAACGGCTCTGGCAAACACGATGGGATGTTTTCATGCAGGCGGTGGCACGCGGGAATCGTCGTCACCGAAAGATGCAGAACTATCAGGTTCGAACACAGGACCATATCGGCCAGCGGGTGGTCCGGGATATGCAACGAGACGAACAATCGAAAGGGCGAATCTGTACCTTAAACCGGCTGCACGAGGAAAGGAACGGGACCCTATGCTCCCGGTCAGCGTGCTACAGACTCGTAAAAATTTGGATTTGGTTTGATGGGGACGACCAACGGGTCGATCGGTTGCAACGGCTTTCCTTTCCGGATCAAGCTGCACAGTAGGTTATGCAAAGGTGTGAGAAAAAGCGTTGCATGTAGATCTTGTAAAATATTGCTAATAAATGACTTATGAACAGCGTTGCTCGTTTCTGAGCAATTGAATAACAAAATCGGGAAGGGGGTTGACATATAATCGTAATCTCATTATAATAAAAAAGACCGTTCATTTGGTTTCGCGCGGGTTTGTGTGCAAAAGGCCGAGCAATACGGTTGTCGTTTTTGTATCGGCGCGAAGGATAAATTTCTATTTGGAGGTACGGTCGATGAAACAAGTTTTATTCATCATCACCCTTTTGGCTGTTTGCATCCCGGTGAGTGCGTCAACAGTCGCTTATTGGCGATTTGAAGAAGGTCCGGCCGATGCGGCGGTATCGCACGGTGGAGCGGCCAACGGGGTTTATTATGAAGGCGCTGCCGACAGTTCCGGGAACGGGTATGGATTATCGGTATTTGCCGAAGGGTGGGCCGGCTATGTGTATAAGTCCGATGTAGCCGCCCCCGTATTTGGAGGCGCAGCCAATAATTACAGCGTCAAGAATTCCGGCGGTTATCCGGCCATGTTCACCGATACGGCCGACGGGATCAATTCCATTCAGCCGGCTCAATTCACCATTGAGGCGACCTTCAAGCTGGAAAACGGCGGCTATCGGACGATTGTCGGCCGGGACAGCCAGGGAGCATACGCCCCCGATCCGGCCCTGACCGCTCTGTATTTTCAGGCCATGCCCGACAATGTTCTGGCCATCAAGTACTGCGATGTGGCGGGTTTCTGGCATGAAGCGGTTTCCGCCCGAGATGCGTTTATCTCATTTGATTACCCTACCAATCCCGATGGGATCGGGGTTCCGTGGTATAGCATGGCTGCGACCAGCGATGGTTCGACTTTGTCATTGTATCTAAGGAATGTGACCGAGAACAGCACCTGGCAACTGATCGCCCAGACCGATATGACCCTCAGTGGCAGTCCCGACACGGCCCTGACCAAGGGCACCGGCGACGGCGGTGACTGGAACGCCGGCGACTGGTCCGTCGGCCGCGGACTGTGGAATGGCTGGCATGTTGACCGCGCCTACGGCTTCATCGATGAAGTCCGCATCTCGGACACGGCGCTGTCGGTCGGCGAGTTTCTGGTTCCCGAACCGATGACGCTGACTCTGCTTGGACTGGGTGGCTTGCTGCTCCGCAGAAAAAGCTAAGACCGTCTGACGATTTCTTTGAATTAAAAGTACGGATTCGCGTTGTTGCAGAGATTGCATCAACCGCGAATCCTTTCTATGCGCGTATCGCAATGAGCAGGGAAGGTCTCTGCTTGTTTTCTGTTGAACGGATCAAGGAGATTCGATCATGACAAACAAAACCATTTCCATCTTGTTCACCGTCGTACTGTCCATGGCCATTTCTGCGCCGGCTTCGACGCTTTTGTATTACACCTTTGAGGATGGAACTCCGGGAGTACCGATGAACCAGACCGGAACGACCGCCCAGATCGGTTCATTGGATGTTTCGGGCAACAACCGTCACATGTATGCCTGGGACGCCACCTATGGCCCGTCGTTTTCCGCATTGCGGGATACCGCCACCGGAATCGGTCTGAGCAGCCGACACAATGGAGGCCAGGACGGGTATTGTTTTGATCCCGTACTTGTTGCATGGAGTCCCAGCATATGGACCATCGAGTTTTCCTTCAAACTCGACAGTCTTTCCGGCTGGCGGACGATGATCGGTCGAGACGGCTGGGCGACCTTCAACGGACAAAACATCGATGTCGGAGCGGCTCTCTACATCCAGAAGAACGGCATCGATAACAAAATCCGTCTGGACTTCGCCACGGTCAGCGGTGAGCGATATACTCTTGACTCCTCCCTGATTCCCGTCGTGGGCCGCTGGTACCATTTTGCGATTGTCGCAGACGGCGATACAATCAAGATGTATGCCGACCAACTGGATGGTAACGAATTCCAAATTGTTGGAACGCACACCCTGACCGCCGGGAAAAACCATGCTCTTCTGAATACCGGCACCTGGACTTTTGGCCGCGGCTGGTGGAATGGCAGTTATGTGGACCAGATCCTCGGCAACCTCGACGACATCCGCCTCAGCGATGTTGCCCTGACGCCCGATCAATTCATCCACAGCCGGTACGCTTTCAATCCCAGTCCGGCCCAAAACGCTCCGAATGTCCCGACTTCCGTTCATACGCTGTCGTGGATCAATCGAGACAATGTCGATGTCTGCCAGGTCTATTTCGGGAAAAATATTTCCGAACCCAATAGTCTGGATTACAAAACCAAACTGTCCATGATCGGTCGCATCGAGAATCCGGAAAAGACCGGATCCATCCAGATCCCAGCGAGTATGGCCCTCGCCGAAGGCGATGTCTGCTACTGGGTCGTGGATAGCTATCGAAACTCGGCGCCGCCCGCCGAGCCGAACCTGCCCGGCCTTCTCTGGACCTTCAAAGTCAATAACAACGATGCCCCCGATGTCAAGGCCGGTCTGGATCAGGGTGTTTGGCTGGGAATGAACGGAACTGCCGGCCAGGTGACGGTAACCTTGAATGGAACGACGGAAGATGACGGTTTGCCCAATCCACCCGGCAAGTTGACTTTGACCTGGTCGCAGGTTTCCGGCCCGACGGTAACCATTGTCTCCGCGGACGCGGCGATTGCCTCGGTTTCCATCACCCAGACGGGTACCTATCAGTTCAAATTGTCGGCCACCGACGGGGAGTTTTCCGCGGAAGATAATGTCGTAGTCTATGTCGGGGAAAATGCCTGTCAGGCCTCGCATATGATGCCCGGCTCCCCGGCCTACTCAACCTACGACTTCAATCAGGATTGCCTTGTCAATCTTGTGGATTTCGCAGACTTTGCCGCCGACTGGCTCAACTGCACCGACGCCCTGGCCCACTGCAAGTAATCATTCATAGCGACCCGGGATATCGGGATTCCGTATCCCGGGTCTCTATCGTTTCATCTTGATTGTCCGCCGATTTGTCCTTTCCCCGAATCGGGGATAGAGGGTGAGTGTTCTTGAATTGCCTTGCCCGCGGATAATGCGTACAATAAGAAGAACGATTGAGCACCCGTCGATTGTCCCGAAAGCCAAATTGAATACGAAAGGGCGGACGCATGAAAACCATATGGTTAATCGCAATTGCGGCGGCGCTGATCTCATCCGTGTCTTCCGTTCGGGCCGAAAATCGTCCCGTCGAAAACGAACGCCAGAAGCGATTCGATCGTGACCGCGATGGTCAACTCAGCGATCGCGAACAAGCCCTCATGGAAGAATATGCCCGTAGGGGCGCTCGCGCCGAAGAATTGCAGGCCCAGGCCAAAGAGCACGAACAGCTTGCGCGAAAACTCCGTGCCGAATCTGAGGAGTTGTCCCGCAATCTCGATCGCCAGTTTCAAGCCCCGGTGCCCGAATCCTCCGAACGGGAAAAATCCGAAAAAGCCGCCGAAGAACTCCGTCAGTGGAATGAGGGTCTTCGCCAACAACAGCGGATCCGCATGAAGGAAAAAGCCGACCAGCTTCTCGAACAGTCCCAAAAAGCCAAGCAACAGGGTCGCCATGAGCAGGCCCGGGAACTCCTGGCTCAGTCTGAAGAACTCATGGGCCGTCTTCAAACTCCCCAATCTCGTCAGGGTCCCGAAGACCATCTTGGCAATCTTCAGGCGCGGATCAATGATCTCGACCGTGCCTCCAATCGCGCCGAATCCGCGGGCAATCCCGCCCGAGCCGAGGCGCTGCGACGACAGGCCGAACAGGTCCGGTCCGCTCTCGAAGCGGCCAGCCGTCGAGCCGAAATCGCCCGCATCCGCGACGAAATTCGCGAGCTTGGAAAACAGGCGGACATGGCTCAGTCCTCAGGAAACCGCGAAAAAGCCGCCGATATTCGCAAGCAAGCCGGCGCACTCAAGCAGCGCATCGAGGAAATCGAATCCCAATCCCGACCTGAGCGTCCGCGGCAATTCTCACCGGCCCCCTGGGATCCCTATTCCGGCCGTGTCTCCCCCTATCCGCCTGCGTACCGTTACCCCCGGCCTTTACCCTATGACCAACGGATGGGAATGTTGCCTCGCGGCATGGCCGAAAATCTTGCCTTCATTCAAGGCCAGCTTCTCCAACTCCAGCGAATGTACGACGAATTCTACATTCTCGCCGGAGAAGATCCCTCCTACTGACCGGAATCATAAGAACAAGCCGAACGCCGATTTGCCCCTTGGATCCAGATCGGAAGGAATCCGTCAAGGAAATGGAAATTGGAAGTGTCGGTCTCTTCATGGGTCGAATCGACAAGGCCACGGTTTCGAATCCTCGACTTCCATGAGATCGAGAAACGGCTTGCATGAATGGGAACAATTCGGTAGTGTATCGGGGCGTTTGGATTTCGTCCGAATCGATCACATCCCTTTTGAAAAGGATTGCGTATGACAGAGTCCACCCATGGCGGGGCACAGACGGCCGGCGGGAAGATGCCCCGAAGTATCGGGTATATCCTGACCAATGAGGCGTCGGAACGGTTCAGCTACTATGGGTTGACGGCGATTCTGCCGATTGTGACGACGCGGTATCTGTTCGACTCGGCCGGAAATGCGACGCCGATGACGGACGAGCAGTCCAAGTACACGATTCACCTCTTTACGGCGGCGGTGTATTTCTTTCCGTTTGTGGGGACCCTGCTCTGCGATCTGTGGTTGGGGACATTCCGGACGGTGGTGACTTTTTCGGCCCTGTATTGCCTGGGATTTCTGGCACTGATGGTGGATTCGACGCTGACGGGTCTGATCATCGGATTGTCCGTGATTGCGGTGTGTTGTGGAGTGATCAAGCCGTGCGTGTCGGCCAATGTGGGGGATCAATTCGATCGTCGTAATCACCATCTGCTATCAAAGGCGTACAACTGGTTTTACCTGTCGATCAATATCGGGTCGTTTGTGTCGATGTTTATCGCACAGCGGATTCTGGACGGGGCCGGTCGACGGGTCGTGTTCGGCGTGCTGCTGGTGGTGATGGCGGTGGCCACGATTGCGTTCTACCTGGGAAAAAACCGATTTGTCCGCGTGCCGGTGCGGGGCGCGGAATTTTTCCGGCAGACCTTCAGTCGCGAAGGATTGGCGATTCTGGGACGGCTGAGTATTATCTTCATCTTTGTGGCGGTCTTCTGGTCACTGTACTACCAGACCGTGTCCGCATGGGTCCTGCAAGCCAAAAGCATGAACCTGCGGTGGATGGGGCACACCTGGAAAGAATCGGAGATGACGGCGGTCAATCCGGTGCTGATTCTGGTGATGATCCCGTTGTTCAATCTGTGGATTTATCCGGCGGTGAACAAGATCTATCGGATGACGCCGCTGCGGAAGATTGGGATCGGCCTTTTTCTGGCGGCCGTATCGTTTCTGGTGTCGGCCTGGCTGGAGGCGCGAATCGCGGCGGGAGGATTCCCGAGCATCGGGTGGCAGGTCCTGGGCTATGTGATCATAACGGCATCGGAAATCATGGTGTCGATCACGGTCATCGAATTTTCCTATACGCAGGCGCCGCCGCGGATGAAGTCGCTGGCCCAGACGCTCAACCTGGTCTCGACGACGCTGGGGAACCTGTTTACGGCGTGGGTGAATTATTTCATCCAGGGCGAAAACGGGACGCGCCGATTTCTGCAGGGGGCGGATTACTACATGTTCTTCTTCTGGGTGATGGTCGGTGCGGCCGTGGTGTATATTGGCGTGGCGACGATGTATAAGGAGAAGACCTACATCCGGGAAGCGGATAATAGATAAATTGACTATTGAATATTGACAATTGATGATTCATGGACCCGATTCGGCAAACCGTAATTGATTCTTCCACCGGTCCACGGTCCGGGCTGAGATCGGCGGGAATCTTGTTCGTCGCCTGTGTGGTCGGATGGGCGATCATGGAGCTGGAGATCCTTGGTGTGCGGATTATGGTTCCGGTCTTCGGCGGGGCGATCTATGTTGTGACCGGCAGCATCATCGGGGTGTTTCTGCTGAGCTTGGCGGTGGGGTACATGATCGGCGGGTGGCTGTCGGGGTTGGGAAATCCGCGAAAGACACTCGGAATCGTGATTCTGGCGGGGGGGGCGTGTTTTGTCGTGATGGCGTCGAAGCACAAAACGGTGTGCGATGCGATCTTCAACCTGGATTGGGATGTCAAGTGGGGATCCCTGCTGGCCTGTCTGGTCTTGTTCGGGCCGCCGACGGCGCTGTTGGGGACGGTTTCGCCGCTGGTGGTCCACTGGCTGTCGGCCGGATCGCAGCGGACGGGTTTCTGGGCCGGCGCGGCGATGGCGATCTCGACGGTGGCCAGCTTCGCCGGGTGCATCGTAACGGCGTTTTATCTGGTACGATATTCGCTGAAAACGACGCTGGTGGCCACGGGTATTGGGCTTGCGGTTTTGGGTCTTGGGATGCTGCTGATGGGGTTGTTTGTGCGACCAGACGAAGATACGAAAGGGCCTGCGGATGCGTAAGGAGATTCGGAACATAACGATACTTCTATCGTGGGTGGTTCTGGCCGTCTTGTCGTCTCAGGCCGGGGCCTATGTCTACGACTATGGGCGGATGGTCGTCGAAAAGCAATCGCTGTATGCGAGCATCTTCGTCTATGAACGGGGCTCGATCCGTACGCTGATGTTCGGCAAGGGGATGGCCACGCCCGTGCAGAGCCAGGTCGATCTGAAAGCCCCGCGCAGGCATTTGCTGGAGTATTCGGAACTGGCGTTTTGCGGACTCTTTTACCAGCCCCAGCCCAAGCGTCTTTTGGTGCTGGGTTTGGGGGGCGGCGTGATCCCGCGGGAGATGCGGCATTATTTTCCGGAAATGGAGATTGATGTGGCCGAGATCGATCCGGAAATCCCGCCGATCGCGACAAAGTATATGGGGTTTGAGACCGACGACAAGCTGAAGGTGCATGTCGAGGATGGGCGGGTCTTCATCAAGAAGCGGTTGCGCCGCAATCCACCTGCGCCCAGGTACGATATGATTATCCTGGACGCCTTCAACGGCGACTATATCCCGTTTCATCTGATGACCCGCGAGTTTCTGGAGGAAGTCAAGGGCGTGCTGGCCGACGATGGCGTGGTGGTGGCCAATGTCTTTTCATCGAACCGACTGTTCGACGCGGAGTTCAAGACTTTTGTGGAGGTCTTCGGGCGGGCGCAGGCGTTTTTCGGCGAGGAATCAACCAATGTGATGCTGGCGGCGCCGGGCCCGGCGGGACCGCTGCTCTCCATGCGAGACGCGATGGAAAAGGCGCGATCAATTCGACAGGAACGCAAAATTGCATTTAATCTTGTGGAGGTGGCCCAGCGGCTGGCGCCCAAGGCCGAACCCCAGGCCGATGCGATGGTCCTGACCGACGACCGTGCGCCCGTAAACTGGCTCAAAGAACAGGAAACGGGGATGAAATAATCGATTATTCGAGACTGTAGTACATTTACCGGGAACATGGTATTCCGTTTCGTTCGTCATGTAG
>CAZXPW010000084.1:0-11839 GCA_964643355.1 uncultured Pirellulales bacterium | reverse complement strand
TTAGGACATTTTGTTCATCGAAAATATTCAGATTTTGTGAAATATCCGGGCTAAAGTCAATATCCTATATCCCCTTTTCAATCCGTGAAATCCGCGTAATCCGCGGTTCCAATTTTCCTCAGTGGATTATTTCTTGAGGGTTCCACTGAGCTTGAACTGCGGCGCACCGGGGAATGACCTCGTCCAGGTCAGCGTCACCTGATCGCCGTCGAAGGCCGCCAGGATCTTTTCCGTGTGTGGGCTTTCGATATACCGCAGCGTCAATTCCAGCGTCTTGTCGTCCTTCCAGCCGTAGGCGGCCGCAACCTTCCGCGGCGGCAGGCCCTGCATGTGGTTGGTCGCCTTGCCGATCAGGTTCGGTCCCAGTCGCATCGTCTCCGAAAACGCCCATGCCCCGGCCCCGAACGGAATGATATAGCTTCCCTTGTCGTCTTCGAATGTCGCCAGGCACTTTTCGCCCTCAAATTTCAGCATTCCCGTCCGCTTTTTGCCCTCGGCCTCGACGACATAACTTTTGCCCGAGATCCCACTCTGCAGCGGGGACGCGACGCCCTTGTCCGGTATCGGCAGCGAAAGCGCCTCGAGCTTGGCCTGCAAAACCGCATGCGTGACCTCATCGGCCGCCAGCTTGCCCTCGCCCATCGCCGGCAGCAGATGCTGCCAGACCAGGTTCAAGATCCCCTGCATGTCCTCGGTCTCGGAGTTGATCGCGATGACGGCATCTTTGTCCTGCATCACGATGATATACTGCCCGAACGCCCCGTCGCCGCGATAGTACCCGTTCCGGCAGCGCCAGAACTGATAGCCGTAGCCCTGCATCCAGTCGCTCTTTTCGCGGACCTCCTGGGTCGCATCGGGCGACTGCAGGATGTGTGCGGCCGTCGCCTCCTCGACCCACTCCTTGGCCAAAATCTGCTTGCCGTTCCACCGGCCTTTCTGGAGGTACAAAAGCCCGAACTTAGCGAGGTCCTCCGTCCGCACCCGCAGGCCCCATCCGCCGGACGAGTTGCCCGTGGGGCTGGTCTCCCAGTCGTAATCGGTGATCCCCAGCGGATCAAACAGGCGCGGCTTGAGATAATCGACGACCTTCTGCCCGGTGACCTTGGTTACGATTGCCGAGCACATGTAGGTCGCCATCGAGTTATAGAGAAACTTGCTGCCCGGCTTGTTGACCACGGGCGTGGCGAGAAATTCCTTTTCCCAGTTGTCCGTCGGCGCGATCTTGCCCGTCGGGTCCGGCTCCTGCCCGGCTGACATCATTAACATGTCCTGTACCGTCATCTTCTTGAGATTCTCCGAAGGATTGGCCGGGACCAAATCCGGGAAAAACGACACGACCTTGTCCTGGACGGTCAGCTTCTTTTCGCCGACGGCAAACCCCACGGCCGTCGAAGTGAAGCTCTTGCTCGTCGAGTACAGCTTGTGCTTGAGGTCCGCCCGATACGGAGCCCACCAGCCCTCGGCGATCACCTTGCCGTGCCGAATAATCACCAGCCCGTGAAACTCGTGCTTGCTGCCCTCGATCGCGCCGAGAAAATCCAAAATCCCCTGCGACCGCACCCCCTCGGCCTCCGGCGTGCTCCGCGGCAAACCCGCATCCGCGGCCACTGCAACCTGCCCCATCGCCGACACGGCGATCACCACCCACGCGACGAATGTCAACGGATTCATGTTCTGTCTCCTGCAAAGGGTTTGTCTTCGGCCGACATTATAAATCCGCCTCGAGAACTTGTACACCGCCGGCTTCTACTCGATTTTCGTTTACCTCATAGCCGCCAAAGGATAAGATAAGGCCCCAGTATATGATGGAGAATCGTTATGTCCCCCGCAAATCCGGGCGATCGACAACTTGTGTATCTGGCCGAGTTGACCTATGACACCACCGTCGTGTCGCTGGAACATTTCCCCATCGCCACCGGCTACATCGCCGAATATGCCGACAAGGCCTTCCCCGGCCGTTTCGATTTCCGCATCTTCAAGTTCGCCGCCCCGCTGCTCGATGCCATCGACCGCGAACCCCCGGCCATCCTCGGCATAGGCCACTTCTCCTGGAACGAAACCCTCGGCCTGTTCATCGCCGAGTACTACCGCAAACGCGTCCCCGACGGCCTGTTGGTCTTCGGCGGATGTTCGTTTTCTCCCGACCCCGACGGCCAGCGCGATTTTTTCCTCGCCCATCCGGAGGTGGACTTGTTTGTCACCTTCGACGGCGAGTTCGGCTTCGCCGAGGTGCTTCGCCGATTCCTGCGCGAAGGCGGCGACCGTCGCGGAATTCTCGCCTCCGAGCCGATCGACGGCTGCGTCTTCCTCGACCGCTCCGCCGGCGACCTTCGCATCGGCAAGACCCTGCCGCGTCCCGCCAACCTTGACGATATCCCCTCGCCCTATCTGTCCGGCCGCCTCGACGAATTCTTCGACGACCTGCGCCTCACGCCTATGGTCCAGTCCACCCGCGGCTGCCCCTTCCCCTGCGGCTACTGCTGGGCCGGCAATGCCTACAACAGTTGCGTGCGCCACTTCAGCCCCGCCCGCGTCGCCGCCGAACTGGACTACATCGCCGCCCGCCGAAGCGATACCGCCAACCGTCTGCTGACTCTGGCCGATTCCAACTTCGGCATGTACGCCCATGACGAAGCCGTCGGCGAAAAAATCGTCTCGCTGCAAAAAGAATGCGGCTTTCCTTCGTCTTTCTACTCCCCCTGCGGCAAGGACAACAAAGACCGAGTCCTCGGAATCATCCGCCGCATCAAAAACGCCGCCGCCATCGTCTCCGTCCAGTCCACCGATCCGATGATCCAGACCAATGTCCACCGCAAACCGATCGACCTGAACAGTTATCGCCAGATCGTCCGCCAGTTCAAGTCCCTCAATATCCCCGTCGAGACCGAGATCATTACCGGCCTGCCCGGCGAAACCGTTCAGACCCACCTGCAGACCCTTCGCGATATCATCTCCCTCGGCGTCGATGAGATCCACCCCTTCACCCTGATGTTTCTGCAGGGTACGGATCTGGACACGCCCCAGTCGCAGGCCCGCTTTGGCTGGGACAAACGCTTCCGCGTCATCCCCCGCAACTTCGGCAAGATTCGCGGCCGAATCTGCTTTGAGATCGAAACCGTCGGCGTCGGCTCCAACACCTTCTCGTTCGATGATTACCTCTATTGCCGCGGCCTCCATGGCGCGCTGCGCATCGTCTTTAACCACGCATTGTTTATCGAGTTCTCCAGTTATTTGCTCCAGTCCAAAGTGGACTTGTTCGATTTCTGCCTGGATTTCTACGCCCGGGCCCGAGACCTGCCCGACGCCGCCGGCGATCAGATGCGGGCCTTCCTCCGCGAGGCCCGCGACGAGGTCTGGTCCAGCCGAAGTGAACTGGAGGCCTTCTACCGGCGAACGGAAAACTACGAAAAACTCCTCTCCGGCGAACAGGGCGAAAACCTCCTTGGCAAATACAAGACCATCACCGTCACCGACAACTTTGATCCCTGGTGCGATTTCTACCATCGTCAGACGCTGGACGCCGTCACCGCCCGCCATCCCGCCGATGCCGACCGCATCGCGGCCGAACTGGCGGACATCCGAACCCATGTCCTGGCAAAAGCGTCCGGAATCCTCGAAAAACCCAACCAGAACGGACAGGCCGTCGTCGTCAACCTCACCCACGATGTCTTCGCCTGGATCGGCGATCATTTTACCCGCCCGCTGTCGGACTATCGGCTCCCCGAATCCCGCACGGCGCGCTATCAGATCAGCCCCGAAGGCCAAACCTATTTACAGGACCTGATCCGATGCCACGCCGGACGGAAGGCCAGCTTGTGGAAGGCCTTCAGCAGCCGCTATTACCTCCCCGAATTCTTCCGCCTCGGCGCCTTTGTCCGGTGACGGCTTCCGACAGGGTAGAGGATCCAACAAAACCGAATTGTCATCCCCGCGAAAGTCTCTGACGCGCCGGCACGGGCGGGAATGCACACAAACTCCGAAGGAATCCAACCCGAATGGCCTCGGACGAAATGCTGGGATTCCAAGTCCCGAATTTCTGTTTCGTCCTGATGCGGGGACCCTGAAAATGTCCAACCAAATGCGGCTCGGAAGATGCCTTCGCCGTTCTTGCGAACCCACGCCGTCTGTCTATGCCGGCGCTTCGGCTCACCGTTTCGAGCTGAATCCCCAATAGATCGCCGCCGCCACGCAGCACAGCCCCCCCGCCATCACCGTCCCCGGCGCGCCCAGCCGCGTCTCGGCCGCCGCCCCCGCCAGCAAGCTCCCCACAGGCATCATCCCCTGAAACGCCATGCTGAAAAACGCCATCACCCGCCCGCGACGCGCATCGTCGGTCTCCGACTGCAACAGCGTATTGCCCGACGCGACCACCCCCGTCGCCGAAAACCCGATCGCCGGCAAGATCGCCAGCGCCAACCACAACTGTTGCACCGTCGACAGCAGGACAAGTCCGATCCCCATCGCTCCCGCCGCCCTTCCAAACCACCCGTAGAGCCGTGCCGTCGAGGTTCGCGATGCCAGCGCCAGCCCTCCCGCCAGCGCCCCCAATCCCACCGCCGTCGTCAAGAGGCCCAGCGTCCGCGGCCCCCCGTGCAGGATGTCCCGCGCAAAGACCGGCATCAAAACTCCATACGGAATCCCCGCCACGCTGACCACCGCGATCATCGCCAAAATCGATCGGATTTTGCGATTGCCCGCCACATACCCAAGCCCCTCCGCCAGTTCGTGGAGAATATGTTTCCGTTCGCCCTTCCGCCCGACCGGCCGCACCCGCATCGCCGCCAGTGCCCCGATTGCCGCCGTGAAACTGACCGCATTCAACGCAAAACACAATCCCTCTCCCGCCATTGCCACAAGAACGCCTCCCACCGCCGGCCCGATCAGCCGCGACGCGTTGAACAGCGACGAGTTCAGCGCGATCGCGTTGGCCAAATCCTCCCGCCGTTCCACCATTTGAGGAACGAACGCGTGCCGCGCCGGCATGTCAAAGGCATTGACCACCCCCAGCGCCCCCGCCAGCGCGATCACCTGCCAGACCTCGATCACGCCCGTAATCACCACAATCGCCAGCGCCGCCGCCTGAATTGCCGCCAGCGTTTGCGTCACGATGAGCATCCGCTGCAGATTCCACCGATCAATCATCACCCCCGCCAGCGGACCCAGAAAAAACGCCGGAATCTGCCCCGCAAACGCCACCGTCCCCAGCAACAGCTTCGATCCCGTCAGACGATACACCAGCCATCCCATCGCGACATTCGACATCCACAACCCGATCAGCGATACAAACTGCCCGCCGAACCACAGCCGGTAATTCCGCGATCCCAGCGCCCGCCACATCCCGCCGATCGGAGCGGGGGTTGCTTCCAAGATGTCCTGTCCATCACTCATCAATAAAGAAGGGATTCAGGTCCCTTCCTCGTAGGGTCGTCTATTTTGAATCGCCCGCGAAACGGACACCAGCGCCGTCGTCTATAACAACAGCACCGCAAAACTGAGGTAAATCAGGATCGTGCAGATATCCGCCACCGCCAGCGTGACCGGCCCGGCCGCGATCTTCGGGTCCAGCTTCAGCACATGCAGCAAGGCCGGAATCGTCAACCCCCAACAGGCGCTGACCACAATCACCATCAAAATGCTGCCCCCGATCGCCAGCGCCGCCAAACCGGCCCCGCGCCACAACCACACCGTCAACCCGACAATCACGCTGCACCCCGCCCCGAGCAAAAACGCCGTGCCCAGCTCCCGCCAAAGCGTCTGCAAGTACCATCGAAGGGTCGGCCGGCTCAACCGCAACACATGGATCGTCACCGTCATCGACTGCATGCTCACGCTTTCGCCCAATCCCAGGACCAGCGTCAAAAAAAAAGCCAGCACCAAGCTCTTGGCCAGCGTCATGTCGTACGCGCTGGCCAGAATCGCGCAGACCGTCCCGCTGGCGATCGTCGCCAGAAGCCACGGGAATCGAAATCGAAACACCCGAAGCGGAGAGGCGTTGCGCAACTGCGAAACGCGAAGACCGATCAACTCGAAGGCCTCTTCGATCTTCTCGCGGTCAGACGCGTCCAGATCCTCCCGCGTGAACATCCCGATATCCACCACGCCCCGGATATGATTGTGCTCGTCCACCACCGGAAGAGCCAGGAATTTGTTCTGAACCAGAATCTTGTGCGCATCCAGAATCGTCGCGCTGTCCGGAATCGTCACGATCCGCCGGATCATGATCTCCGAAATCCGCTCCTCCAGAGACGCCGTCAGCAACCGTCGCGTCGGAATCACCCCCGCCAGCCGATCCTCTCCGTCGGCCACGTAAAAATAGACGATCCGCTCTCCCACCCCCCGCGATCGAATCCCATCCAGCGCCTGCTGAACCGTGGATTCCTCCCCGATCACCGCGACATCCCGACGCGCAATCGTCATCACCGGCTCATGAAGAGATCGAAGGTTTTTCATGTCCGCCATGCATTCGTTCCTTCACGCAAAAAAACCAAAAACCCATATCGCTCTCAACCCTCATACTCCCATTCCGCCCCGACTTCGGCCACCGGCAACACCGTTGTCCGTTCGTTGAGCTCGTACCGCCGCGTTCCCGGATACACGACCCACAATCGTCGCAGCTTCAAAATGTCCGCCGCCTCTTTCATTGACGCCGTCAGCGTTGGCGCATCGGAATACTTGAACTCCACGCCCCACATCGTCCCATGCTCCTGCCAAACCAGATCCAGTTCGCTGCCCGAGTGAACCTTCCAGAAAAAAATCTCATGGTCTCGTTTGCCGATCGCCCCCGCCGCCGCTTCCAGCGCAAAACCCTCCCACAAACTGCCCAGCTTATTGTGATGCAGCAGTTCTTCCATCGACCGGATCGAGAGCAGCGCCAGCGCCACTCCCGAATCCCGCAGATACACCTTCGGCCGCTTGACTAACCGCTTGCCGATGTTCACATGCCACGGCTGCAGCGTCCGTACCATAAAAGTCCCGCACAAAATCTCCAGATACCGCCGAATGGTCGGATCCGACACCCCGAACGAACCGGCCATTTCCGAGGCGTTGAAAATCTGCCCGTGATAATGACACAACATCATCCAGAATCGCCGTAAAGCTGCCGCGGGAATCGAGATCCCCAACTGCGGTATATCTCGTTCCAAAAAGGTTGAAATAAATTGGTCCAGCCACCCCTGCGCCGCCGCCAAGTCCGCCGCCGTGAACGCCCGCGGAAATCCCCCCCGCAGCCACAGGTCCTCGATCCGCTCTGCCCCCACATCCCACAGCCGCAATCCTCCTAAGAAGTGATACCCAATCCGCCCGGCCAAAGTCTCGCTGCTCTGTCGCACCAGTTCCCCCGACGCGCTGCCCAGAATCAGAAACTTCCGCTCCACCGGCTCGTCCGCCAGCACCCGAAGCAATGCGAATAGCTCCGGCCGCCGCTGAATCTCGTCGATCACCACCAAACCCCGCAGCCGACTCAAGGCCATCTGCGGATTTTCCAGCATCGCCAGGTCTCTTGGATTCTCCAGATCAAAAAAATGATCCGATTGGATTTGACGGGCCATCGTCGTCTTTCCACATTGCCGGGCCCCCAGTATCGCCGTTACCGGATGCTGAGAAATCAGGTTTTTTATAATTCGTAAGTCCTTGTCCCTACTGATCATACGAGCATTCCATGAAATCCCAAAGTCCGACTTTAAATTTTCACAACATCTACTTTATCGACGACCCCTTCTTTTTCAATGATTTTCTTTTGTAGTCCGATAAAACGCCCATATCCTGTATCCCTCCTTGGGCCGAAATTTCCCTTGCATCCCGGCCGTCCCCGAGTCAGGATATGGGTCAAAAAGTGCAACGGAAACAAAAGGAGCCCGACCATGACCGAAAACCAGCCACAGCCACAAGACGGCGGCATCCCGCCCGAAACCCTCAAAAGCGCACTGAAGGCCTTCAAAAAGCGCCTCAAGCTCACCGCCCTCGACGCCGACTCCAAGATCGGCCACGGCCCCTTCTCCACCGGCTCCGACGGCGTCGTCGCCATCCAACCGCCGGATCAATTCCCGCGCCAAGTCTGGGTCGAACTCTGTCGTCAGGGAAAACTCCGCGATGCCGGTCGTGGCCTCTACGAACTCCCCAAACACCAATACTAATTCCACCCCCGCAGGAGGGTCATTCCGGGCATGAATTCACCCGCTGGGGGAATGCCTTGCGAAATGTCGGACTCACACGGACATGAAAAAATCCGCTGAACATCGATTGAAAATTCTCTCCTACAACATCCACAAAGGATTCACCGCAGGCAATTTTGCCTTCGTGCTCGATCAAATGCGCGAAACCCTCCGCCGCGTCCACCCCGACCTCGTCTTCCTTCAGGAAGTGCTGGGAGACCACAGACAACACCGAAAAAAAATCCCCGGCTGGCCCGACGGCCCACAGTTTGAGTTTTTGGCCGACCAGGTCTGGCCGCACTACGCCTACGGGAAAAACGCCGTGTACACCAACGGCCACCACGGAAACGCCATCCTCAGCAAGTTCCCCTTCGCCGAATGGGAAAATCTGGATGTCTCCTCGAATCGCTTCGAAAAACGAGGAATCCTCCACGCCAGGATTCCGCTGCCCGGATTGTCCGTCCCCCTGCATGTCTTCTGTCTCCATCTCAATCTGCTCCACTGGGGACGAAACAAGCAGGTCCAAACCCTCTGCGCCCGAATCCGCCAGCGCGTTCCCCCGGAATGCCCCATCCTCATCGCCGGCGATTTCAACGACTGGTATGGCAAGGCCACAACGATCTTGATGGATGGTATCCAAACCCGCGAGGTCTTCCAGTCCTCCACCGGCCGATTGGCGCGAACCTTCCCGGCCCCCAGGCCCGTCCTTCCGCTGGATCGCATCTACTGTCGCGGGCTTCAGGTGGCCTCGGCCAAATTGCTCAAAGGCAAACCGTGGCGAACCCTCTCCGACCATTTGGCGCTCTACTGCGAAGTCCTGTATTAGACTTCGAATATAATTTTAATCGACCATGATTGTTGGATTACGATTGTTCAGGGGTGAAAAATGATCGTGTACCTGTTCCAGCATATCGAAACGATATTGGGCTTCTTCCTGGCGGCGGTTCTTCTGGCCCGCGTCTTCCGCGAACACGAACGCCCCTCCACTTCCATCGCCTGGTTCTGGGTCATTGTGGTCGTTCCCTATCTCGGCGTGCCCGCCTATCTGTTGTTCGGCGGCCGCAAACTAAGGCATCGCGCGGACCGCAAGAAAAAACTGTACTCCGCGGATCCAAAACACCAGGACCATCCCAGCCAAATCCGCAGCGAAACCGAACGGATCCTCGTCTGGTCCGGCCTTCCCGCCGCCAAAGAAGGCAACGATGTCCGTTTGCTCCCCAACGGATTATACGCCTATTCCACCCTCCTGGAGATGATCCAAAACGCCAAACAGTCCATCCATGTGATGTCGTTCATCCTCGGCCGCGATCCTGTCGGACGGGAAATCATCGAACACCTCTGCAGAAAAGCCCGATCCGGCGTTCAGGTCCGGCTGTTGCTGGACGCCCTCGGAAGCTACCGCGTCCGCGGCCGGTTTCTCAAACCCCTCCTCGACGCCGGCGGCCAGGTCGGCATCTTTATGCCCATGCTCCCCCTCCATCGAAAATGGTCCGCCAATCTGCGAAACCATCGAAAGATCACCCTCGTTGACGGCCAGACCGCCATGCTCGGCGGCATGAACCTCGCCGGAGAATACATGGGGCCCCAGCCCGACCCAACCCGATGGATCGACGCCGACTTTCAGGTCCGGGGTCCCGCCGTCGGCGACCTGTCGGAAATCTTCAATCAGGACTGGCTCTTCGCCACCGGCCAGCGGCTCGCCCCCATCAATCCTTCCCTTAACCCGCCCAACCAGGGCTCATCCACCGCCCGGGCCCAGATCGTCGCCAGCGGCCCGGATGTCGAAGGCGATCCATTCCACGACTCCGTCGTCTCCACCCTCTATGACGCAAAAGAACGGATCTGGGTCGTAACTCCCTACTTCGTTCCCGATGAGGGCTTGTTTCACGCCCTGATGCTCCAGAGCCGCCTGGGCTACGATGTGCGGATCGTCCTGCCCGCCCGCTCCAACCATCCGATTACCGATCTGGCGCGGGGCCGATACCTCCGCCGACTTCAACAGTCGGGCGTCCGCATCTTTCTCCACCCCCAATGCATGATCCACGCCAAGCTGATGGTCATCGACGGAGACATCGCCATCTCCGGCTCGGCCAACCTCGACATGCGAAGCTTCTATCTCAATTACGAAGTCGCCATGTTCATCTATTCCTCGTCCGTCGTCGAACAGGTCGCACAATGGATCGACGCCCTCATCCGCGAATGCCGTCCGGCCCCCGCCTCCGCACCGGGCTACCTCCGCCAGTGGGGAGAAGATCTCGCCTGGCTCGTCTCACCCCTCCTGTGACCCATCAACGGGGGATGGATTCAGGGGCGATGGATAGACTGCCCAAACAGAGGGACCCGTTTCGCTGGGTCCGTTCGTCCTCCCCGTAACGATGTGGAAGCCCCCAACTTTATGTTGGGGGTTATTGACATCTCGCCGCAAGTCGGAATCCCGAATTGGAGGGCCATGCTGTCATGGCCATAGTCCTCCGGGCACCACATGTTGCTCCCTTAGTGTCATCCCTACCGAAACACGCCAAAATCGTGCGAAGCGGAAGGTTTTCTCCCCAGCGACCAAAGACCATCTTTTCGTTTCCGAAATCCTATCTCATGGATCCGAATGCCTTAATCTTGAATTCCCCCAGCCATTCGCCGTTTGTTGTTGACAAAGACCCTTTTCCAGCCGGACTCGAGCGTGACAACTCGGACAGAATCCCCTTTGGAGACGAACCCGTAGTTTCGTCCGTCCACGGCCAATACCATTCCCGCTGAAACCGCGATCTTTCCAGATTCTCCCTGGATTTCATAAATTGGTTTCGTCACATACGGCAACTCAGAAGAGACGACAAACGAATCGCTTTCCGCCGGTGAAGACAACCGGGCCAAATGGAATATGCCAAAGATCAAAACGGATATCACCACAATCCCGATTACCAGACAGGTTCGCATCCTCATTTTCCATCTCCTTTGTCCGACGACTCCGTATCTTGCCCCGATGCCGGCGTAGTATTTCCTTTAGCTCGCGGAGAACCCAGGTTCAATTCATGAGTCATCACGATCTCCCTATCTTCAAAAATCTCTGGCCCAACCGTGACGAATCGTTCCGTATCGTTATCCTGGTAAAATAAAATTGGCTGGCTTATGGAACGATACACTACGGTTTTATTCCACAACATGTGCTCGTCATCGGTGAGTAACAAAAAGATCTTACCATTCTCTGTCACCCAATAGAACGACATAATGCAGTCCAAACCGGAACCGGTATCATAGACGGCAAACTTTTCGTTGTTTTTCCATGCCCGTACAAACTTTTCTATCGTCGCGTTTCGAATCTCGACCGGTGCCACAAGATTGTGATACTCGACCTGGTAAAAAACCGCCGGCACCCCCGCTCGCTTCGGCGGCCGGGGCACACGACCCTTCCGATGCTCCCGGGACAAATCATGAATCCCATACCCCGCAGCCAGCAACCCCGACCCGACCAAAATCAGACAAATCACTTTATATCTGTTCATCTTTCACAGCTTTCCCAATACCGTTTCAGTGCCACCCGTGGATCGTGGTCGGGATAATCTTCGTCGTGTTCGCGATCCATGAATTCCAGAAACTCCCGGATGACGCGTTTTTGTTCTGCCGTAAAAGGCCGCATCTTTCTTAGGAGCTCTAACAAAACCTTATGATTCGTCGCCAGCAAATTAACAGGCAAC
>CAZXPW010000083.1:0-12048 GCA_964643355.1 uncultured Pirellulales bacterium | reverse complement strand
GTTAGGACATTTTGTTCATCGAAAATATTCAGATTTTGTGAAATATCCGGGTTAAAGGTTCCCGACGCTATTTGATTTGTGCATATTGGCACGACCTGGTAACGGAATATTTATCGTAAATCGGCAGTGCTGTTGAATTGATATACGACAAAGGATGACAATCGTTCATGTGGGATTCGGTGCCGTTTTGAATCCCCTTGTCGGCGGAGAAATAAAAAAAACCGCCGGTGACCAAATGATCCACCGGCGGTTTTTGTTTTGCGATTCGGGCACAGTTACATATTGATCACATCGGAATGGGTTTTGAATTCCGAGGTCACGAACCAATCATTTCCGGCCTTGATCTTGAGCTTGACGATATCGTCCTCGATCAGCATCCGAACATGGGATTGGCCCAGCGTAGGATGGTCGAAACGGACGCCCTCGAATTCCGAGAGCCGGGCGGCCAAAACCGGGCTGGAATCGAGCAGGACCAGAACGCTGCTGAGGGCCTGACGCGCCGCCAGAGAGCCGGATGTGAAGGTCTGACTGGAAACGGCGACGGATTTGCCGTCCGTGGAAAACTGCCGGTCGAGCCAATGCAGCACGGCCAGGCGGCGAGCGTTCTCGTCGGTGTAGGGTCCGGCCAGGACCTGCGGATCGACGACGGCCTGGGCGTCGAAGCGGAGCTTCTGCGGGGGTTTGAGCATCAGGGTCCGGCGGGCCCGCTCGTTGACCATGAAGCCGTACTTGCGGGCGGCCTTGAGGGTCTGGTCGTCGAAGGCGACCAGGTTGAACCAGGAGATCAGGCCGTCGTTGTCGTCGCCGAAGGAAGCGACGAGGTTGCCGGTCTGGGCGGTGTCTTCGCGTTGGAGCGTCTTGATGATGTTCAGGACATCGACGGAGGCGGACTGTTTCAGCTCGGTCATGTAGAAGCGGTTGAAAATATCCTTGTTGTCATCATAGGATTGCTGGCAGCCGACGGCCGCCAAAGCCAATCCCGCTACCGCGATCCATCGAATCCCGCTGATTTTCATAGCCGTGCCCTTTTCGTTTTTCCTGATCGGATCGAACCCCCGGCATAAAGCCGGGGGCTTACACACATGGTCATCATCCTATTGGATCAAACTTCCTTGGCGTTGATCCACTTCATCATCTTGCGGAGTTTGCGGCCGACCTGTTCGAGCTGGCTGGTGTAGTCCTTCTGGTAGAGCTCGTTGAATTTCTTGAGTCCGCCCTGGTATTCGGCGACCCATTCCTTGGCGAAGGCGCCCGAGGTGATCTCGCCGAGGATCTTCTTCATCTCGGCCTTCGTCTGGTCGGTGATGATCCGCGAGCCGCGCGACAGGTCGCCGTATTCGGCGGTGTCGGAGATGCTGTAGCGCATGTAGCTGAGGCCCCCCTGATAGATCAGATCGACGATGAGCTTGACTTCGTGCATGCATTCGAAGTAAGCGATCTCCGGCTGGTAGCCGGCGTTCACCAGCGTCTCAAAGCCGGCCTTGATCAGCGCCGATAGACCTCCGCAAAGAACGACTTGTTCGCCGAACAGGTCCGTTTCGGTCTCTTCCTTGAAGGTCGTCTCAAGGATTCCCGCGCGGGCCCCGCCGACGCCGTTGCCCCAGGCCAGAGCGATCTTCTTGCCGGTTCCGCCGTTGTCCTGCTGGACGGCGATCAGGCACGGCACGCCGCCGCCCCGGACGAATTCGCTGCGAACCAGATGCCCCGGGCCTTTTGGGGCGATCATCACGACATTGATGTCCTTGGGCGGGACGATGTAGCCGAAGTGAATATTGAAGCCGTGGCAGAAGCCGAGCGTCTGGCCGGGTTTGAGGTTCGGGGCGATTTCTTTCTGATAGACCTTGGCCTGAACCTGGTCGGGCAGGGTGATGATGATCAGCGCCGCGCCATCAATGGCGGTCTTGATGTCGGTGGGGACAAAACCGTGTTCGCGGGCGATCTTGTCGTTGGCCGTGTTGGGCAATTCGGCGACGGAGACCTGAATGCCGCTGTCGCGGAGGTTCTGACTGTGGGCGTGGCCCTGGCTGCCGTAGCCGACGACGGCGACTTTTTTGCCGACCAACCCGTCCAGCGGCGCGTCTTTTTCGTAATAAATCGTTGCCATTGTAAATCCTTTATTCCTGATTTTGGTTTATTCCGACTGGGACCGGTTGTACCGGGCCATCGCGACGGTTCCGGTCCGGACGACATTCTTGACGCCGTACGGCCGAGCCGCATCGATAAAGGCCTCAATCTTCGTTTCCGGACCGCAAACCTCTACCATAACAAATTTCGGGCCGATGTCCACAACTTTTGCGTTGAACATCTCGATCAGGGCCAGGATCTCCGGGCGTTTTTCCGGGGGGGCCGAAACCGAGATCAGCATCAGGTCGCGGGCGACGACATCCTGACCGGCGAAGTCCTGGACCTTGACGACGGAAACGATCTTGGCCAGTTGTTTTCGGACCTGTTCGACGACGCGGTCGTCGCCGATGACGACAATGGTCATGCGGCTGAGTTCGGGATCGTCGGTCCGGCCGACCGTGAGCGAGTCGATATTGAAAGCCCGAGCGGCGAACATGCCGGCGACATGGGCCAGCACGCCCGGACGGTTGAGCACCAGTGCGCTGAGAATATGTTTCATGGCTGTCTCCTGTATTCGAGGGCCGACCACGGTGGATCAGGCCATGCTTTCAAAGATGTCCAGTCCGCTCATTTCATGCAAACTCTTTCCGGCCGGGACCATCGGCCAGACATTTTCCTCGCGATCGACATGGAAATCGACCACACAAGGGCGCGTCTCGGTGAGCATCGCCGCAACGGCTTCGGGCACGGCCTTTTTCTCGGTGACGGTCATGCCGACGGCGCCGAAGGCGCGGGCGACGGTCGCAAAGTCGGGGTTTTTCAGCGAGCTGCACGAGTACCGTTTGCCGTAGAAGAGCTGCTGCCACTGACGAACCATGCCCATGTAGCCGTTGTTGATGACGCAAACCTTGACGGGCAGCTCGTACTGAACGGCGGTGCACAACTCGGCCATGGTCATGTTGAAACTGCTGTCGCCGTCGATGTCGATGACGGTCTGTCCGGGCAGGGCGATCTGCGCGCCAATGGCGGCCGGCAGGCCGAAGCCCATTGTTCCCAGGCCGCCGGAGGTGATAAACTGCCGCGGACGCTTGAAACGGTAGAACTGGGCCGTCCACATCTGGTGCTGGCCGACGCCGGTGACGATCGTCGCTTCGCCTTTTGTCTGGCGAAGAATCTCTTCGATCACCATCTGCGGCTTGATGGCGTGGGCCCGTTTGTCGTAGCGGAAGGGATACTTTTTCTTCCACTCGGCGATCTGGGCGAACCATTCGCTTCGATCGCGGGGTTGAACCTCGCGGATCAATTCGGTCAGCGTTTCTTTGGCGTCGCCGACGACGGGGATATCCGCGGGCATGTTCTTGGCGATGCTGGCCGGGTCGATGTCGATGTGGACGACCTTGGCCTTGGGGGCGAAGGTCTTGAGCTTGCCGGTAACGCGATCGTCGAAGCGGGCGCCGACGGCGATCAGGAGATCGCATCCCTGGACGGCGTAGTTGGCGTAAGCCGATCCGTGCATGCCGAGCATATCCAGCGACAGCTCGCTGGTCTGATCAATGCTGCCCAGCCCGAGCAAGGTCATCGTGACCGGGATGTTGGCCTTGTGGGCCAGTTCACTCAATTCGGCCGCGGCGTTGGCGATGATGATACCCCCGCCGACATAGAGCACCGGTCGCTCGGAGGCGTTGATCGCCTCGGCGGCCAGAGAAATCTGGCGATTGTGGACCCGTGAACGAGTTTTGTACCCGGGGAGTTTGACCGGTTCGGCGGGTTTGACTTCGATCTCGGCGACCTGCATATCGACGGGAATATCCACCAGCACCGGACCGGGCCTTCCGGTCGAGGCGATAAAGAAGGCCTCTCGGATTGTCTGGGCCAGCCGATTGGGATCCTTGACGATTGAATTGTGCTTGGTGATTGGCCGCGTGATACCGGTGGTGTCGGCTTCCTGGAAGGCGTCGTTGCCGATCAGCTCGGTGCGGACCTGGCCGGTGATGGCGACCAGGGGGATCGAATCCATCATGGCCGTCGCAAGTCCGGTCGTTAGGTTGGTGGCGCCGGGGCCGGAAGTGGCGACAACCACGCCGACTTTGCCGGTGGCTCGGGCGTAAGCGTCGGCCATGTGGCAGCCGCCCTGCTCGTGCCGCGGGATGATGAACTTGATCGGGGCGTCGTAGAGCTTGTCGAACAGCGGAAGGACCACGCCGCCCAGGTAACCGAACATAACCTCGACGCCCTGTTCGATGAGCGTATCCACAATAATCTGACTACCCGGTTTACGAATCGGCTTGGCCGGGGATGGAGCATTTATTTCTGTCATGCGTTCTCTCCTGTTATCCACAGTTTGGATTGGGGCTTCAGTATAGGTTTTCTCATTACGGAAATATACGGGTCCATGGACCGATTCTGAAGAAAGGCCATTCAATGATTCATTAACATGGAGGGCCATGGAATCTTTAATATGGGCAGACTTTTCTGTGTTGGGCCTGCCGGTACAATTTGCCTTTCGTTTATAAATTGACATCATAGTATCGAAAAGCGGGATGACCGACGCGCCAATATAGCCAAAGACCGTATCGACTCCGAGTTCGACGAGGGTTTTGACAATGACTTGATTGCCTGTCATTCGTATGGGCGGGGTGGCAGGCGGACCCGACATGGAGGTTTTCATAAGTTCTTCCTGATAAACGAGTTCCGTTATTTCGGGCGGTCCTGGCTCCGATGGGCGAAACCGCATGGGCCTGCACGCCGGCACCCTGCCGACAGCCGACCCAGACGGTGTGAAAAGCCCCGCCAAGATCCCGTAACCACAGTCTTTGCTGTGTCTCAGGCGTCATTTACACGCCTTTGGCATAAATGAGAAAGAGCAAAAAAGCAATACTACCGATTCGGCGTGTTGTTGTCAAGGGCTGAAGAAAATTCCTCAAAAAAATATTTACGGTCTCTTTTGGACTTGCAAAAGGGCTGTTTTTTGCTTACAATTCCCCCTTTTCAGCGGGAAGTCCCTGCGCGTCGGGAGATCCAAAAGAGAAGGGAATGACATGTTTGACGCATTGACGGAAAAATTTAGTTCGATCTTCCGGTCGTTGTCGGGCCGGGGCCGGATCACCGAGGCCAATGTCGGAGACGCCATGGCGATGGTCCGTAAGGCCCTGCTGGAGGCGGATGTCAATTACAATGTCGTCAAACAATTCTGCAAGGATTGCACGACCGCGGCCATCGGAGCCGAGGTGATCAAGAGTTTGCATCCGGGTCAGGTGATGGTCAAGATCGTTCATGATGAGCTGGTCCGGCTGATGGGCCCGGTCGATACGCGGATCTATTATGTGTCTCCAGGTCCGACGATCATTATGCTGGCCGGTCTTCAGGGCAGCGGTAAAACGACGACCTGCGGCAAGCTCGGGCAGTATGTCACGGCCAAGGGTAAACACCCGATGATGGTGGCCGGCGACCTGCAGCGGCCGGCGGCGATTGACCAGCTTGTTACGCTCGGCCAGCAGCTTAACATTCCGGTCTATAGCGACACCACAATCAAGGATCCCGTTGTCGTGGCGCGAAATGGTATCCGCAAAGCTGTCGAAACCGGGCGTGATGTGGTGATCCTCGATACGGCCGGGCGGCTGCACATCGACGAAGAGATGATGGTGCAGATCGAGCAGGTGGCCAAGGCCGTTACGCCGCACCAGATCTATCTGGTCTGCGACGCGATGACCGGCCAGGACGCCGTCAACTCGGCCAAGGCCTTTAACGACCGGCTGGAACTGGACGGCGTGATCCTGACCAAACTTGACGGCGATGCACGCGGCGGCGCGGCGTTGAGCGTCAAGGCCGTGACGGGCAAACCGATCAAGTTCATCGGCGTCGGAGAAAAGCTCGACAAGCTCGAAGAATTTCACCCGGATCGAATGGCCAGCCGAATCCTTGGCATGGGCGACATCGTTTCATTGGTCGAGAAGGCCCAGCAACAGTTTGACGCCGACGAAGCCCAGAAAATGCAGGCCAAGATGGCCAAAGGCACTTTCGGCTTCGATGATTTTCTCAAGCAGATGAGCTCGGTCAAGAAGATGGGCGGCATGAGCAGCTTGCTAAAACTGATCCCCGGCGTGGGTTCTCAGCTTGCGGGAATGGAGATGGACGACAGCGAAATCGGGCGGATGGAGGGCATCGTTCACTCGATGACGGCCGAAGAACGACGCGACCCGGACATCATCGACTCGTCTCGACGACGGCGGATTGCCAAGGGCTGCGGCCGAGATGTACAGGAAGTGGCCTCGTTGATCAAGACCTTCCGTCGTAGCCGCGACATGATGCAGACGCTGTCGGCGGGCGGGGCCGGGGCCTTTCGCAGTTTGTTCTCGGGCAAGGTGGATCTCTTTAGCGCGATGCAGGGGGGTCTCAAGCTCCGGGGGCCCGCCAAGCGAAGGCGCGACATTCGCCGAAAGCCCAAGAAGCGGCGATGAGCGCGGGGCTTTCGATTGACGACTATTTGCGGCGGCTGGGCCGGTTTGTGGATGACCCGTACGGCCGGCAGTTTCGGCGGCAGTTCGCCGATAATCGCGGCAGCGGCGAGTTGGCGATGCTGCAATCGCCCAGCCGCGAGGAGTGGAAACAGATGGAAATGGCGGTATCGGCACTAACGGCCGAGGAAAAAACCGCCGCCGAGCGGCTCACCGATGAACAGGTGCGGCGGATTGCCGAGCGGGCCGGAATCGATCCGGCGATTGCGGCGATCTTTTTTAATGGGTATGCGATAGAACGCAACCGTGTTTCGTGACCGGCAACGGGCTGTCACGAAAATTAGACATATACAGAGGTAGAAAGGAAAGTAGCATGGCAGTACGAATTCGAATGATGAGGATGGGTCGGCGCCACCGTCCATTCTTTCGCATCAATGTGACGGATGTGCGCAATCCCCGCAACGGGACCGTCCTCGAAAAGCTGGGCCATCTGGACCCGCTCGAAAAGGACAGTTCCAAACAACTCGTTTTGAATCTGGATCGCGTCAAGTACTGGCTCGAAAAGGGAGCCATCCCCAGTGATCCGATGTGTGATATTCTGCGCCGCAGTGGTCTGACCTGCAAGTACATGGAGGACAAGAAGCGCCGCACCGATCGGTCGCGCGAGTTGTGCCGCAAGGCCGGCAAACCTTACACCAAGGCCGAAAAGGCGGCGTTGACCCCGGCCGAGGAAAAGAAGTAAGCGTTTGCGTCAACGGCCGCGCCGCAAGCGAAGGGATCGGCGGGAGAATCCGGAATGCGAATCGATGTGCTGACTCTGTTTCCGGAAATGTTCGTCTCGCCGCTGGCTCACTCGATCCTCAAGCGGGCGCAGGCGGCCGGACTGGTTGAGATTGTTCTTTCAAATATCAGAGATTTCGCCACCGACAGGTATCGCAAGGTGGACGACAAGCCCTATGGCGGCGGCAGCGGCATGGTGATGATGGCCGTTCCGGTGTTCGCCTGTTACGAGCATGTGCGGGCACAGGCCGAAGAATCGGGACGAGTGATCCTGCTGACCCCACAGGGTCGGCCGTTCAGCCAGCAACTGGCGACCGAGCTGGCTCGACAGGATCGGCTGATCCTGATCGCGGGTCGTTATGAGGGCTTCGACGAGCGGATCCGGCTGGGGCTGGGAGCCGAGCAGATTTCGATCGGCGACTATGTCCTCAGCGGCGGAGAGTTGCCGGCGATGGTGGTCATCGATGCGGTGGTTCGGCTGCTGGAAGGGGCCGTCGGCGACGAAAACTCCATCCGGAATGAATCGTTTTCCGACGGACTGCTCGAATACCCGCAGTACACCCGGCCGGAAGAGTTCCGCGGGATGCGGGTGCCCGAAGTGCTGCTCGGCGGCGACCACAAGAAGATCGAGGCGTGGCGAAAACAGCAGGCCCTGGAACGCACGCGGCAGTGGCGGCCAGATCTGCTGGACAAGAATAACCCAAAGAAAAACGAAACAGGAGTATAGATCGTGAAGAATGCATTGCTGCAACATGTTGAAAACAAAAGCAAGAAGCCGGAGATTCCGTATTTCGAAGTCGGCGACACCGTCGAGGTCGGCTGCAAGATCCAGGAAGGCGACAAGGTTCGCGTTCAGGTCTTCAGCGGCACGGTGATCTCGCGGGCCGGAGAGGGAATGGGCGAGACCTTTACCGTCCGGCGCATCGTCGATGAAGAGGGCGTCGAGCGGCGGTTCCCGATTCACTCGGTGAATATCGACTTCATCCGGCCGGTTCGCAGCGGTCAGGCCCGCCGCGCCAAGCTGTTCTACCTGCGCCAGCGCACCGGAAAGGCCGTCAAGCTGTCGCATCGGCACAGCGAGCACACGGTCACCAAGTAAGGCCGACCCGTGCTGCTGTGGCCGTTCGGACGCCGCCGCCTGCTGGCCGACCCCAAGCGGCTGGGCCGCTGGGGCGAAAACCAGGCCCTGCGGTTCCTGAGGGGCCGGGGGTTTCGACGGATCACGCGGAACTTCCGCTGCGACGGCGGCGAGCTGGACCTGGTCATGGCCGACCCCGACGGTGCGGTGGCGTTCGTCGAGGTCAAGACGCGGCGAAACGAAGACTTTGCTCCGGCGCAGGTTGCGGTTACGCCGCTGAAGCGCCGACGGATGACAAGGGCGGCGAAGGTTTTCGCCCGCAAGTACAAGCTGCAGGACCGGCCGATGCGATTCGATGTGGTGGCGGTGATCCTCGGCGACGGAGCAAAACCCGAAATCCGGCACTACCCCAACGCCTTCCGGCCGCGGTGATTTGAGTCAAAATCAAAACGAAACACAAAGCGGAAGACCCTCACGGCTTCCGCTTTTTGTTGCGCGGTCGATCTTATCAAAACAATTCAGAGTGTACTTGAAGATATGTGAATATCCGATCAATAAGTAAGAAGAAGGCGATCCAATACTTCTTCCGATTCAAGTGTTTGTCCATTCATTTGAAACCGTTTGAGCATGGATCGTCCGCATTGAATAAATATCTCTCGCTCAAACAAGCCGCTTGGCATGTCGAGGTGACAATGATGCCGTCCGGACTTTTTGACTCCATCAATACTCAAAGCAACATAGACCCCTCGTTCTTTGCATATCCGGATCTGTTCGAACAATTCGGAAATATCGAAAGACTGGGCACCATACAGAATGGATTGACTGTGATGGTAAGGAGGATCGCAATAGATCAAGTCTCCTGCGGAGGCCCGATTCATCGCATCGTGGTAATCCAGCAATTCGAAAGAACAATGTCGGACCCTCTTGAACCATTCGTCCACTCGACGATGAAAAGAGCGGGACGGAATCGGATTGTGAATTCCGCAAGGCGTTGACATATATCCGTCGCTCTGACGAAACCGCACCACTCCGCCGTAACAGGCCCTGCTGAGAAACAGAAGGTCGGCGCCATTGGGGGATCGATTGTACGCTTCCCGGATGTCGCGATAAACGGAGGCCTTGTCCTCCTGTTGAAGGCGATTCCAGCGACTATCGTACCACCGCTTGACCGATTCGGGATCGTTCACCAGGGCTTTCCAGATCTCAACGAGGGGTTGAAAAATATCCGAACCCAGAGCTTTCCGGGGAGCCAGCGTGGCCAGAACCGCCCCGCTTCCCAGAAAAGGTTCGTAATACATTTCAAATGATTTCGGAAACCACGACGCGATTTCCGCGGCAAACCGCTGCTTGTTGCCGATCCATTTCAGGAGTTGGCTTTTCGGCGGCACCACAATCGTTCGATCACAAGACTGGAATAGACTCATTTGCATGTCGAAGATCTTATCATAGACAAATCGCCAATGCAAGAATTATCCCAATTTGGGATATTTTCCGCGTTGGATACAATATGGATATGCAAAAGTCGATTCACAGCACGAGTTCGGACTGTCTCCGACAGATTCTGAAAGCCGCACGATTGCACGCCGGTCTGACGCAACAATCGTTGGCCGACCGTCTGGGCGTGGCACAATCATTCGTCAGTAAATATGAATCCGGCGAACGGCGATTGGATATTATCGAGCTTCAGGATGTATGCAAAGCGATCGGGATTTCTTTGACTTCGGTAGTTCGGCGATTCGAAGAGGGCCGGTCATGAAACCCGATCCGCGATTTTTGCGAGCGCCGCGAGAGTTTTGGGCTTATGTTCGAACCCTAAGCGAAGCCATCGGTTATACGGATCGGAAAACCCATCAGATACATGTTCCTCCCATCGAATTGATGGTCAAGACATTGCGAGATCTCGGGATTGAGGGCGAGTCTGTTCTGGGATCCGAAGACAAGTTGACCGATTTGGGAAAGACGCTTTCGAACTATTTTGAATACCGAGCACACTGCCTCAACACGGTCGTTGAACCCTTGCTCATGGATGGGCCTCAGGCGAAAAGACTCTTCCGGGAAGTCCGGAAGAAATATGGAATCCAGTTGCCCGTTCCCATGAATAAACAGAAAGGCAAAATGAGGCAGCCGGCTTATCTGACCGGGATGGCTCATACCATTATTCATCATTGTATCGGAAAAGCTCCCTGTGATTTTGATCCGAGAAAATTGACTTGTTTTACTCGAGAAGGCCAATTACTCCGTACGCTGGCCCGGAGAATTGACGGCGCGTTTCCCTCCACTCACAATCCGATTGCGGTTTGGGAGATCAAAGAATATTACTATACGACGACCTTCGGAAGTCGGGTTGCGGACGGGATCTATGAGACGCTGTTAGACGGAATGGAACTCCACGAACTTCAAGAACATCATGGAGTTGACACAAAACATTATCTGATTCTGGATGCTCGATATACCTGGTGGGATTGCGGCCGTTCCTACCTATGCCGCGTCATCGATATGCTTCATATGGGGTATGTCGATGAGGTTTTGTTTGGACGAGAAGTTGTCGATCGACTTCCCGAGCTTGTTCGTGAATGGATTTCAATCCGGCGACAACGAAGCGATTGATCGTGTGTGCCATAAGAGTGTGAAACGACATGTCACTTCAGTCGGTTACATTTTGTAACCAATTCCTCATTTCCTTTCAAGTTCCTTCTTTCCAGTTCAGCACTTCCTCTCCCGCTCCGGCCAGGTCCGGGGCGAAGAAATCGGCCCCGAAAAGTTGCTCGCGCGAAAAGGAAGTTGTCAGGGCCAGGCACTTGGTGCCGGCGGCTTTGGCGGCGGCGACGCCGCTGACGGCATCCTCGACGACGAGGCACTCAGAGGCCGGCAGGTTCAGCCGCTTGGCCGCCAGCAGAAAGATTTCCGGGTCGGGTTTTTTGCGGACGACATCCTCGCCGACCACGAGCGTGTCGAACGATTCCCACGCCAGGCCGATTTCGCGCAGGTTGCCCTCGACCTTGCGGCGGTCGGCGCTGGAGGCGACGGCGAGCTTCTTGCCCAGCTTCCGGCAGCGGCCGATGAATTCATGCACGCCGGGCAACGGGCGCAGGGCCCCGCGAATGATCTCCAGATAAATGTCGTAGGTGCGCTTCTTGATCGTGTCGATATCGACGGGGAAATGGTATTTTTCCGCCACGCCGCCAAGGTAGCGGTTCTCGCCCATGCCCACAAACGGCACAAAATCTTCCGGCCGCACCTGCAGGCCCAGCTCGGCATACATCCTGCACCCGGCCTTGCAGATAAACGGCTCCGAATCCACCAAAACGCCGTCCATATCGAATATCACGCCGCGAGGAAGTTGGTTTTGTAAAGTCATAGGACCTCAAATGTTAAGATGGGCAAAATAAACCCTTTTCTCAGTCCGATAAAGCACAAAATCGAACATTTCGACTTGTAATTTAAACATGCCATGTTCAAAATACAAGAAGTTTTATTTCAGAAATAGCCCATTTTAACAATCCAATCTCTACAGATCAAATTAAGTCCAATATGCCGATAACAGACCGACTTACGGGTTGGGGACGGATCCAAAGTTAGGATTGATTTAATTCGACCACTGGCATAGAGTATATCCGGCCTAACCCGGATATTTCACCGTCCCTTCTGACCTGGCTGTTCGGGACATGTGGT
>CAZXPW010000082.1:0-12390 GCA_964643355.1 uncultured Pirellulales bacterium | reverse complement strand
AAAGTGGCTGCTTTTGATGCGCCCTTGAGTGGCTGGTTTTATGCGCCCCTTGACAAGGAATGTTTAAAAGGATCTGCTTCCGTTTTGGCAGGTTCCATTTTGATCCGACTGTCATGTCGGCGTCGGCTTTCGTTGATTCATCTGATTGCCGCTGTCTCTTCGGAGAGGAATCAGCATTCCGCCGGTTTTTTCCAGCCAGTCAAACAGTCGCCAATTCAGGTGTTGAACGAGTTGTTTGTGATCCGGATCGTCGATCAGGTTGTTCATTTCCGCGGGATCCTTCTGCAAATCATACAACTCGTCGCAATCCCAGATTCCATGGTAATGCATATACTTGTATCGGTCGGTGCGGATCGCGTGCACCGTCGGCGTCTGTGGAAAATTCCGTTCCCAGTAATATTCATAAAAGATCGCGTCGCGCCATGTTTCTTGCCGCCCCTGCAGCAGTTCCAGCATGCTGATCCCATCCATTTCCGATGGCGGCTTGAGCCCCCCCGCCGCCAATACCGTCGGGGCAATATCAATATTTTGAACCATCGGCTCAAAGGTCATCCCGGCCGCAATCAATTCCGGACACCGTGCCAGCAGAGGCACACGCATCGACTCTTCGTATGCGCATCGTTTGTCGATCAGCCCATGTTCGCCCAGCAGAAATCCATTGTCTCCCATATAGATCACCAGTGTCGAACGATCCAGCCCCAGCCCTTCCAAGCACTTCAGCACCCGTCCGATACTGTCGTCCACGCCCAGCAGAGTCTCGCAATATTGCTTGTAAAACTCCTGGATGTCCATCTGTCCGTGATAAGCGAAATCCACGCCGTGCCAACTGTTTCGCTGGTCGCGGATCCATCGCGGCTTGCCACGATAGTTGTCCTCCGTATTGACCATACTCGCCGGCCACGGGATCTCCGCGTCGGCATACCGTCCCTTATGGCGCGGGGCCGGAGTAAATTCGGCATGCACCGCTTTGTGCGACAGATACAGAAAAAACGGTTTGTTCCTGTCGCGTCCCTTTTCTAACCATTCCACCGCCAGATCCGTCAGAATATCCGTTACATACCCCGGAACCTTCTGCTGTTTGCCGTCGACATTCAACAGCGGATTGACATACACGCCCTGCCCCCGGAAACTCACCCACTTGTCGAATCCCGGCCGGGGCTGATCCGTCTCGCCGCCCATGTGCCACTTGCCCAGAAACGCCGTCTGATAGCCCGCCTGCTGCAGGTACTGCGGGAAAAACACTGTCCCCTTCGGGATGTCGGTGTTGTTATCGACGACGCCGTGTCTGTGCGACAGCTTGCCGGTCAGGATCGACGCCCGGCTCGGCGAACACAAGGCCGTCGTCACAAAAGCGTTCTTCAGATGCGCCCCCTCCCGCGCCATCCGGTCCATGTTCGGCGTCTCCAAGAACTTGACCTTCCCCATGAATCCCAGAAAGTCATACCGGTGATCATCGCTGAGGATGAATACCACATTCCGCGGCTTGTTCCCCGGGACGGATTCCAATTTCAGCGATTGGGACTCGGACGCACATCCGGCTGTACTCATCATCGCCGCCGCCGTGGTCAATCCCGCCGCCCGCAAAAAATCCCGCCGATTTGTCTGGTTCATCGTTTTATCTCCCAACTCCCGCCGTTGATCCGTCGATCGGCTCGATCTTCAACGCCTCAAGGATCGCATTGTCACCGTAAACAACCTTCCCCGATGGTTCAACCATCACCTTTGGATCGACGGCCTTGTTGTCCTCGCCCATCGCCAATTCCGCCCTGCCGGTGCCGCCGTAATCCTTCAGCGTCTCGCCGATTCGCTTGCCGGTCGCGCTGAACAGGATATTCCCCGACAATTTCGAGATATTGTTGATCCCCTGAAACAGAATCGACCCCTTGGCCACCAGAAGATTCTTTTCGAACACATATTCGCTCGACCGCGGGAAAGTCACCTTCATGTCTCCGTCATATACGAATACATTATTGCGAATGGTGTTCTTTTTGGCCATGTGATTGTGGCTCGGCCACGCGATCCCGGTCGAAATGTTCTTTTCGACAACGCAGTCCTGGCTCTGCTCGTCCAGATAATACGCCGACGCCCCATATCCGCCCGTATCAAGGATATCGAAGGCGAAATTCCCGCGCATCACGCTGCCTTTGCCCGCAAACATATAGATTGCCCCGCCGTCGTGCAGATCCAGCATTGCCCGAGAAATCCTGTTGTACTCGACCACGCCCCCTTCCCCCCCGCAGATGATCGCCGAATACGGACAATCGTGGATCTCGTTATGCGAGATCAAACTGCTGCCGCCGCTGGAAACGGCGATCGCGCTGGGATACATCCGCCCGATATGATGAATGTGGCTGTTCACGATCCGGATTCGTTCTCCCTCAATCCCGCACGCGCCGACATCGTGAATGTGGCAGCCGTCGATCGTCGTCCCACTTCCGCTGACCTTGATTCCCTGGCCGGCCGCATTGAGAATCTCCAGCCGGATCAGTGTACAGTTTCGGCTCTTGTTGACGCGCACCGCTCCATCGAAATTCCCCGCCCCGAATCCTCCGGCCTTCAACGGCGTGTTGGTCACCGTCAGCGTCAATCCATCCAGCGTGATATCCTGAGCCCCGTCGATCCTGACAATCGTCTCGACGACCGGCGCAAAGACGGTCACTTGCTTCATATTCTCGTCCGACAGCGGCCAATACACCACTTTGCCCGCCGCCCGATCCAGGTACCACTGCCCCGGCTCGCTCATTCCCTCGCGCAGGTTATACACCACATATTCCTGCACCCCGAACGCTCCGGCCGGATGCCCCGTCTCAGACGAAAAAGTAATTGTGTTTGTTCCCCGGTCGATCGCCGCGACGCCCACCATCGACTCATCCCACATGTGATAGACCGTCACTTCCGCATTCTTCGCCTCAAAGTCCGGCCCGATATCGTTGGCTTTGAATTTCAGGGTCGTCAATTCTTCATGCGTCGGCTTGCGTTGCCAACCCCCGCCGGTTGTGCTCATCCACGACACATCGAATCGGCTTTCGTGCGTCAGCCGTCCCGTCTTGGGCCATCGGGCTCGCGGACACATTCGACCGTTGACCACCAGCATCCGAAAATCCCATTTCCCCTCTCTGACCTCCGGAAGTTCGGCCGCAAAAAAATTCTCCCCATCCTTTTGCCAACCCGTGATCTTCTTGCCGCCGATCAGAATCGCTTTCCCCGCCTCCTTAGAGCGGATCGTCAAGCCAGTATCCTTCGAATCCAGCAAGATTGTCTTCTCGACAAAATACTCGCCCGGTCCGACCTCGATCGTTCCGGCCCCGCTTTGTCGCGCCGCCTCAATCCCCGCCTCAATGCTTGTGATTTTCGACTCCGGCGACACGACGATAGAACTCCCATTGGCCGAAACGAAAACCGCCGAAAGGATCAGAAATCCCGGCATCACCCAGAACAGTTGCACCTTCATGGTTTCTCCCGATTCAAATCTTATGGTTGTACTTCAATGTAATTCTTCCACAATGCAGTCTTCCCCACCATTCGAACCATCACAAATTCCATCGTCTTGTCGGCCGGATTGTCCGGACAAGTTCCGGTGAACACCTCATACGGCCGGTCGCCGTCCAATTTCAGAACCATTTGCCCCTGGCGATCCCGCAATTTGAAGGTCGCCTGACAGACTTTGTCCGTATTTCCGGTCTGAAGGTCTTTCAGCAACGGATATCCGTCGCCTTGGAGCGGCTCGCCAGGCCGCGTCACGACATCACACGCCTCCAGCGTCCCGCGCACATGATAGATCAAATCGTAGGTATGCTCCCTGTCTGATTCGGCGCCGATCCGATCGTCGATTCCGTTTTCGATCAATGCGATTTCCCGCCGGATCATTACGCCCTCGAACGCCTTTGCGACGCTCGCCGATACTCGGTCGGGCGCGAATTCACCGAGTTCGCCTCCGCAATTGGCCTGTTTTTTCCCGTCCACGATCAGCAGATTATGTGCCGCCGCAGAACGGAACCACTGACTATTCAGCGCAATCCCGTATCCACTGGTTCCAAGGTCAGGAATGATCACATCCCCGTCGTGGTACAGGATCAGATTCAGCCGGTCATTGTGGTCGTGTCCGCCGCCGTAGGGCCCGAATTTCAAATATGCGTTGATCTTGCCCTTCCGTAAAATCGCGATCCCCGATTCCTTCAACAGATTGCTCTTCGGTGCAACCGCTCCGGCGGCCGGGATACGATCCGGCCCATATAGTAACGCCGCGACGGCCGCCCGCTTGCGGTCCTTATACGCACGGCCCAGCATCTCAAGAAACTCCGGTCGAGATTCGACAGCACATGCGGCCTCGTAGGTTTGCGGCAGGTTGTACAGATTCATTCCCCCCCAGCCGTCGTTGTTGGCCGGAAACTGCCCATCGTCGAACGCCAGCCCCAACGGCGCCGAATACAACCGTAAGAACCGATCCAGGTCTGCGATCGGATACTTTTGGGCCCGCGCCGCCAGAACCAGCGGCTCCATACTCGAAATCGTATAAAAATGATATCCGATGGATCCCTCGTACCAGAACCCGTCGTCTTTGATCCCTTGCGCGATCTGGGCGTTCAGCCCTGCCGGACCTTCGATTGCCGCCGTGATCAACTCCTTGTCCCCAACCGCAAATCCCACCAGGCCAACGGCGGCATTATGCCAACTGTGGATATTGTGGATCGTTCGCGTCTGGCCATGGATAAATGTCGCCGCCGGGATCAGCAATTTTTCCGCGATTGTGGACCGATCCCCCTCGCTCAGTGCCGGACAGATATCCCAATAGGCCTGGGACAGTTCCACCGTCTGCGTCGCCTCATCCAGCGATTGGGCCCCGATCTTTCCCTTGCCGGCATGTTTCCCATGCGCTGGATACTGATCATAATGTTCCGCATACCACAACAGCTTGCCGCGCGCATAGTCCAAATAATCCGCCTCGCCCGTAATCCGATGCAAAATCCCCGCCGATCCGATCGCTGAGATGATCGCGTCATGTACCGCGGCTCGCCATACCTCGTCGTACGGACTTCCTCGATACACGGTTCCGCACCCCTCGCATCGGTGTTCCGTCGGCTTTTGCCAGTCGAATACCAACCGCCGCGCGTCCTTCGGGCAATAATAATCATGAAACCACCCCGACTCCCCCAGCGGCGGCTCGGCGTATCGCGACCGTGTTGTGACGACATTCGCCCTCATTCCCTGGACAATCGACTTGGCCCAATCCTGGGATTCGACTCGGACTTTGACTTTGGCCCAATCCACGCCGCGGCTACCCGGATCCGCGACAGGCCCGCCCGAGGTCGATCTCATTAGAACCAATACGATTGTGACTGACATCCATTGTTTCATCGCATCCCTTCCGCAGAATTCATATCCGGTCGTTGAAAAGATAAGGTAATTATACTGCGTGCTTCGGTAAGCAACAACGAACTTGCTCACAAGAGGGGAATATAATAAAAATCGGAAATTGGAAATGAATTACCGTACGGCTTCTCTCGGAATATAAAATTCACCCGGCCCGATCCCGTCCGGATAGGGCTCGCCGGTTTCCACCTTCCAGATGACCTTCAACCCCGTTAACTCCTCCGGCCCGTAGCTCGTAACATGCCCATCGATGTATGCTCCCCGTATCCGCACCGCCGGAAATGTGTCCGATTCACGATCCGCCTCTGCCGTCCCCCCCCATAACGACGAAGACAACAGCGTCCCTGCGTTTACCGTTGCGTTTGGAAAGCGTTCACAACTGATGAACTGACGCGGATTTCGCCAATGGTCATAACCCAGGGTATCGCTCATGATTAGTCCGCTTTCGCGTCCTCCACCACTGGGATTGGCCGGCCCTCTGAAGATCTTGCCCGTCTCAGACAGATACCCCGAATAACTCCACCACAAGCAATAGTTTCCACTCACCGGATCCTCAACCAGGGCCGTGTCCGGATGGTTCCAGGCATCGCCCGCTTCCCATACCTGCTCCAGATACGGATACGCCTTCGGCGCACTTGGACAAGAAAGAATCCTTGGATTTGGGATATAGTCACGCAGGTACTCGGCCATGGAACGATGGAAACCGGGGGAGCGCTCTCGGTATCCGGTCAGCATCATGGGTTCCGTCCAGTTCCAGTATTCGCCCGTTCCGATCGTCGCCACGGATTGCGGAAGCCGATCCGAATAATCCACCGCATAAGTCAATAATCCCCCGACGACTTCTTTTTGGCGGGTCGTGCTGAGGATTCCGGCCGCCTGAAGACGAACCGCCCGAATCCCCGGCGATAGTATCCCTATAAGGATGGCAATAATGGAAATGACAGCAAGCATCTCGAGCATAGTAAATCCCCTCTTCCCCCGATCCGTCAAAACAACAGATCCTTTTTCCCCTGAAATCACATTCTCCCCGTTTCTGAACTTCCTTTTCACCAAGGTCTATTGTAGCCCTATTGAACTAAATGTCAATAGTCGTCCCATTTCTCTCGCAAATAATCTTTTCCAAACGAGGTTTTTCCTTGTCAGAATCAGGTTTTCCCCTGATAAACAAAAAACATGTAATTGTTCACAAAGTATACAGTTCTGTAATCTCTGCCCTTCTCAAGATCGCATGACAACCCTATCTCGATTTATACGAATGCCAGCAACCTTGGGTCGGCCATCGTACCTGAATAATTGGAAAGATCGTCGAAAATTTCCAATTTCCGAAATCATATCTGATTATCTGAAAAGAACTTAGATCTTTTTACAAGGATCAAAGATAACTTGATAATCCCTGCACATGGAGCGATTCCAATGAAACCAAAAACGGTCAAGTCCTGACAAAGATCCGGTGGCTTGAGCATGGTTGGATTTGCAGTTTAGTCCACAACCCTGACCTCAATACAATCGGACGGGTATATTTCATTGTTGGAATCGATTGCCCGTGCACACAATCGATGAATCCCGATTGTGCGAAAAAGAATGCCGTTGCAGGTCCATCCGGTCGAACCGTTGAAATCCAGGCAGGTCAGCTTGTCGTCCAGATAAACCTCGACCCGCACAATTTTCACTCCGACGGCATTTACCTGTACGGTAATGTCGATTGGCCCTTGACCCAGCGAAAGCATTCCATCCGTGTCCGGAAGGACAATCCGGACCGTTACTGCCGGATCGTTCCACTCCAGTTGCCGCAGCCATGCCTCGGCGAGTTCCGCAAAATCGATCAGATCCACCCGACCGTTGCGGTTACTGTCATGGCTTAGCGGCCATTCGCTCATGCTGGCGAAAGCCGTTCCACCCATTGCTCCCTGATTCAACCGTCCGCCGTTGGGCATCCGTTCCCGTACGGGACAAACTTCCGGATCGCCGGCGTCGATACACGGACTGGTCGTTTCATCCAAAACCCACATCCCGGACGATCCAGGATCATTTCCCCCCGATCCGGGCCAATACCGTCCTCGCTCGGATTTCAAATGATAATCTCCATTTTGTGGATCGTAGAACTGTGGATATTGATGAAGGTTTCCCGTTCCGTTCACGGCTGGATCTTCGTCTTCGACGCAACTGTAAAAGGCCTTGCATCCGAACAGATCCTGGCCGCTGTTGTACCAGAAAATACAATTGCGAATCGACGGCTTGCTGTCTTCATACGCAAGGATCCCATGCGTGTTTTGGACCACCGTCAAATGATTCAGGGTCGGAGAACTGTTGGTGATGAAGACGCCCCCCACACATCCTCGAATCACAAAATTCTGCAGAACGCTCCCCGGACCCTCGGCGGAATGAAAAGACACGCCGTAATCATTTGGAGCGGTCAGAGTTGCCGCATCTGCGGCGCTGGTTAAAGTGATCGCCTTGCCGTAAAAATTGATCGGTCCCACATAGACTCCCGGCCAGACCAAAACCATATCGCCGTTCCGGGTGGTGTTGACGGCCTTCATGATGGTCTTGAATGCCGTCTCGTGGCTCAAACCGTCGTTTTTGTCGTTTCCGCTGGTTCCATCCACATGATACACAAGACTGCCAAATCCCTTGCTTGCCTGCAGGGTGTTTCCGTACGCCCCCATATTGATCCGATGTCCGTTCGGAACCGGTTCCTGCTCATAGGCATCCCGAAGATCGCCTGCATCGATGCACGGGCTGTGCTTGGCATCGATGACCCATTGTCCCATTCGGGGACTGTAACGCCCAACCTGTGATTGCAGATGATAATCCGCCGCTTCCCCGCTTTCCGTGGGCGCAAACAACGGAGGCGAGTTCAGATTGCCGGCGCCGGGATATCCTCCCCGAATATCGCTGTAAGTGACCGGGCTGTTGCTGACCGGATCGATAATCTGCAATTCCTGTCCGCCGTTTCCATACACAATGCAATTTCGGACCCGGATGTCCGTTTGCATGGCATAGATGCCGCCGGTCGGATTGGCCGGAGACCCGGAGCCGATCAGGTTATCCGCTAGCGTGCAATTGATAATCTCAACCAGACAAATCGGTCCCGCCAACCCGCCGGTTTGATTTTCATGCCGTCCATCGATCCAGATTCCGCTGCCCGTGACGGCCGTGTTGGACGCGAGAATACAATGCTCCATCGCCACTTTGCTATAGGGTCCGCCGATCGCAACGGCCCCTCCCCTCAGTCCTCCGTCAGCATCGTGAGATTGAATCTCGCACCCTTCAATCCGCGCGCCGCTGGCGCGGATATAAATCCCTCCGCCGTATCCGTTGTAATATCCATGATTGCTCTGGAGGATGCACGAACGGATCGTCGCCTCGCTGCGCCGCAGGATCGCGATCGCGCCCCCAAATCCACCGGACTTGGCATTGCCAAAACCTCCCGCCTTGCAGCCGACAATATGGCATTTCTCGATGAGTGGCGAGCCGTTGACGCATCCGATCCCCCCGCCGAATTCCGTCCCGCAATCCCGCAGGATGCAGTTCACAAGGGTCGGGCCGGCGTTCTCGCAAAAGATCCCGGCGCCCACGGGATTGGAGGGTCCCGAAGCATACGGCAGCATATCGAGGAGAGGATCGCTGCCTGAGATGTGACCATACAGGATCGTAAATCCCTGGATAAGCGTCCCTGTTCCTTCCCCTTCGTGGATATAAAAACCCCGATTGTCGAGTTTGCCCGGCCCTTGATAGGGGCCTTGACAGTCGATGATCGTTTTTTCGGGGCCCTGTTGACTTCGGACGGTGATTGCCTTGCCGCGCAACTCCAGGTTCCAGTTGCCGTCTCCCCAATAGGTTCCCGGAGAAACGACGACCTCCTGACCCGGAAGTGCCGCATCGATTGCCCGCTGGATTGTCGGGTAATCCTCCGGAACGCGAAGGATTGTTCCTTCTCCCCGCAATTTAATGTTCAGATTGTCCAATCCCCCCAGAGTCCCCGTAAAAGATATGTAACAGGTCCCCTGTGTGGTGCCGATGGAAATTTTGTGATGCCCCTCCAGAACGACGGTGGGTATCGTCCAGACCTGTCCGTCTCCCGACACGGAATAACTCAGTCCCCCCGGGGATTCCCGCGGAGCCGCAAACGGCGGTGGCAAAATATCAAATTCCATCGTCCCCAAAAGACGACCTGGTCCGGATACCCCAACTGGAAAACAATAATTCAGGTGTGCCGGCCTTCCTTCATCCCCTTGGAAGATCAACGCCGGGGGCTGCGGAGTAAACCGGGTAAATGTCAGATACGGCTCCGCCGGTGGAAAGGCCAACTCCGGCCAGACGATGGAATGGCTGTAGCTGTCTGTGTTGAGCCGAGTCGTCGAAAAATCATCTTGGTATTCATATTCCCACCCTCCAAATCCGGAACCGGAACAGACCGCCAAGTACAAGAGGATCCCGATTGTCATTTCCCCGTTCGAACTCATATTCATCTCCCGTTATGCCTGAATAACGGCGGCTCTCCGCGGCCGCCCCCCGATTTAATCCATCAATTTTGCCAACCACCAGTCGCCCGGCTGGTCGTAATGATAAGTGGAAGGAACCAGAACCGGCTCTGTGTGGGAACCTGAAGTTGCCGCCGGATACGAAAAAACCAAAGTCCCCTTTCGGTTCTCTCGCTGCAGCGTGATGGATTCGATCCAGTCGCGGTTCAGCGAGACCGTATAATGAATCTCCAGATCCCCCCGGCCCATGGTCACCGTCACTCGGTCCTCATCCACACGATGAATCGTACTGTCGATCCCCCTCAATGCGGCGTCGCGGCGAATCGTGTCGATCGCGTGAAGACCCTTCCAGGGCCGCATCAATCCTTCGAAAAATTGGCCGTTCGGAAATCGTTCGACCCGACCGTCGTCGCCGATCCATTCGCTCCCGGCGGCCGTGTCCATCAGCCGTTCTCCTCCGACCGAAAAGTCCAGCCACGGACGATGGGCTCGGATCGCCGAATATACAAACGGAATTTGTCCTCGGCCGCGCACGCTCCGTCCGTCGATTTGCCCGGAAATCGTGAAATGCGAAAAGCCCCGTCTGTGCTCTTCGTCGCGCCGATCCACGCGCCGAATCGAGGCCGGCCAGTTGGATTGAAAATATTCTTCCTCCAGAAGATTCAGATGTTGCTCGATCTGCGAACGAGCGTGTCCGTTCTGCGAATTCTCAATCACCAGCAACCCTCTTTGCGGAGTCGAGAAACGCTCTCCATTCAGCCGTACGGCGGAAACGAGGGCGGAATCCTTGGACAACATCCTGGCCATCTCCCGCGAATCGCCCGGCAGAATCATCGCGTTCAGGTCCGGGTGATAGTGTCTCCAGTTGTCCAGATACACCGTCCCGGCGGAAGAATCATAGTGGTAGTTCCCGACAGAATTTTGCAAGATTATGCATTCGCCGCCGCCCGCTGCCGGCCGAATCACGCGAAGCATCATCGGTCCGGAGGCCCCTTCCGGAAAATACAGCCATCGGGATTCATCACCCTCCTCCGCCTTCTCCAACCCGTCCACCGAAGCCATGGTTTGCTCGGCCGGCGCCATCTTGTTTCCGGAAAACATATTCGATAGTGGAGTGTTCACGACCGCCGAACCCACAACGAGAATCGTGCCGGCGGTCATGGTAACCATCGCGAATTTGGTCGTCACAATTCCGGCGATTGTAGCGGCAAGACCGACTTTCAAGCTTGCGGCCGGAACCGAAACGCGAATTGCGGCCGCTTGCGTGGCGGCCGTCATTTTGCCGAATAAAATCAGAGCCATCATCAGCGCGCCTTTTCCCAGCCCGTATCGACCGAGTTCTTTGGCCAGAGCTCGCTTGGCCCGCAGAAACAACATCTGCGCCGCAAACTCTGAGCAACCCATGACTTGCGAGATCTCGGCGTAACTCAATTCTTCAAAACATCGCAAGCTGAGAATCGTTCGGTGTCGCTCGCTGATGGATTGCATCGCTTGTGAAACCACCTGACGCAATTCGTTTCCGATAAGTTTCTCCAGGCCGTCCTGTTCCTGGCCGGCCGGAGTTGTACGATACGGTAAATCTCGAGAATTGTGATGCTTAAATTCCGTGCGTCGATGACTGCGAAGCTTATTCAGGGCGATGCCGTATAACCAGGGGAGAAACCGTTCGGTCTGCTTGAGTTTACCCAGGATTTTCATCATTTCCAGCACCGTTTCTTGGACCAAGTCTTCGGTCTCATCATGCCGTAAGGTCATTCGGAACAAATGGTTACGCAGTCTGTCCGCTGCGAACTCGGCCAGGCGATCCCGACTGTCCGGATCGCCCTGCCTGGCTCGTTTGATCCATTCGATCCATGATTCAGGATTGATCATCGGTTCCATATCCATAGTGGAGACAGGATCGGAAAAACCAACGCAAATTCCAACCGCTTCGCGTAACTCAATTTATACCAAAAATGGGGCGTCAAAATCGAACAAAATGCTTTGACACGGAGAAAATTTCGCGTAGGATAGTCGGCTGTCAATTTTTGGTCAGGAGAGCATTATGAACCCGAAATTAAGCGTTGAATATATCGATTCGGTCGTGGTTGCAACTTTCACTTGCGAAAAGATTCTGGAGGATGTCGATATTCAGGCCTTGGAAAAGACGCTTCTTCCTCTGGTGGATCAGGATCGTAAACCCTTGATAATACTGGACTTCTCGAATGTCAAGTTTCTCACCAGTGCGGTTCTGGGATTGTTGATCCGGGTCCTGAAAAAGGTCAACGAGGCCGGAGGAAGTTTGCGGCTGTGCGGGATTAACGCCAAAATTCTCGAAATTTTCAACATCACCCGGCTGGATAAGGTGTTCGAGATTGTATCCACGCGGGAAAAGGCCCTGTTGGAATTCCGTTAAAATCAAGTCAACACAGGACTTAGGAAAGCCGATATACCCGGGAAGATCGCGATAAGACCCAGCTTGGCTATGAGATGAAAACGCAGGGACCTGTGCAAAAGTCGATTGTGGTACCAAGCGTTCCGAAACAGTTGCAAACCC
>CAZXPW010000081.1:0-12446 GCA_964643355.1 uncultured Pirellulales bacterium | reverse complement strand
AGCAGCCACCATTTAAAAAGTGCGTAATAGCTTACTGATCGAGCAGTTCGGTGCCGAAAATAAACGGGAATAAGCAGAAAGCCGAAGCCACGGATGATCCGGACACCGGACCCAGGGTCCACGCAGAATCACGCGCGGGATCTTCGGTCCGTTGTCCGGGTCGTGGTAGGAGAGCGTAGCAGTCCGCGTCGAAGCGATACGGAAACGAGTCGTGGAGCGTCTGCTAGTGATTATGCCGGCTTGAGTAACGAGAAAGCGGGTGAGAATCCCGCTCGCCGAAAACCTAAGGTTTCCTGGGGAAGGTAAATCCGCCCAGGGTTAGTCGGCCCCTTAGTCGAGGCTGAAAGGCGTAGACGATGGACAGCAGGTTAATATTCCTGCACTATGTATCGAAGGCTCGAACTGTGGGAGTGACGCAGAGGCAACCGCTGGAAGCCGATTAGTCGTGGCTATCGTGCCTGCGGCGCCGCTGGTAGGCAAATCCGCCAGCACAAGGTGCCAATGGACCGCGAGGGGCGATTGTGATCCCCGAGCAGCCAGAGTTTCTGCCGAGAAAAACTTCAAACAGGACAACGATGCATAACCGTACTAAAACTGACACAGGTAGGTGAGGAGAATATCCTCAGGCGCTCGAGATAACCGTACCTTAAGGAACTAGGCAATTTGACCCCGTACGTTCGCAAGAAGGGGTGCCTCCAGCGACATGGATAACTCTGTGTCGGCTGAGGCCGCAGTGAAGTGGCTCTGGCGACTGTTTACCAAAAACACAGTTCTCTGCTAACACGAACAGTGGATGTATAGAGAATGACGCCTGCTCGGTGCCGGAAGGTTAAGGGGATGGGTCAGCTCCTTCGGGAGTGAAGCTCCTAACTGAAGCCCCGGTAAACGGCGGCCGTAACTATGACGGTCCTAAGGTAGCGAAGTTCCTTGTCGGGTAAGTTCCGACGTGCATGAACGGCGTAACGACTGGAGCAGTGTCTCAAGGACGGACTCGGTGAAATAGTAGTTGTAGCGAAGATACTACATGCCCGCGGCAAGACGGAAAGACCCCGTGAACCTTTACTGTAGCCTGGTATTGATGCCTGGCATATCATGCGTAGGATAGGTGGGAGGCTGTGAAGCGGTGCTCTTGGGCATCGTGGAGCCGTCGTTGAAATACCACCCTTGCTATGTTAGTCGCCTAACCGTGTCCCGTGAATCCGGGCATGGAACCGTGCTAGGTGGGCAGTTTGACTGGGGCGGTCTCCTCCAAAAAAGTAACGGAGGAGTTCAAAGGTACCCTCAGCGTGGTTGGCAATCACGCAGCGAGTGCAAAGGCACAAGGGTGCTTAACTGTAAGACTTATCAGTCGAGCAGATGCGAAAGCAGGACTTAGTGATCCGGTGGTCCCGTGTGGAAGGGCCATCGCTCATCAGACAAAAGGTACTCTGGGGATAACAGGCTGATCTCTCCCGAGCGTTCATAGCGGCGGGGAGGTTTGGCACCTCGATGTCGGCTCATCACATCCTGGGGCTGTAGGCGGTCCCAAGGGTTCGGCTGTTCGCCGATTAAAGTGGTACGCGAGCTGGGTTCAGACCGGCGTGAGCCAGGTCGGTCCCTATCTGCCGTGGGCGCAGGAATCTTGAGGGGATGCTTCTTTAGTACGAGAGGATTGGGAAGTACGAATCCCTGGTGTACCGGCTGTCCCGCTCGGGGCACCGCCGGGTAGCTAAATTCGGAAAGGATAACCGCTGAAAGCATCTAAGCGGGAAGCCCACCCCAAGATAAGGATTCCCATTCCAACTCGTTTGGAAGAGAGAGCCCTGGAAGACTACCAGGTTGATAGGCCGGATGTGTAAGCGCGGAAACGCGTTCAGCTTACCGGTACTAACGCCCGATGACTTGACCATATCAATCAAGGGTTGATGTGGCGCCAAGGTTTGTAGTAAGACGCAAAGAGCATATTCTTCTTCTATCCATTCTCGCTTGTATAAGACCATATCCGGCCGTTCCCGGCGACGAAAGGGCCCTGCGGGGCGACCAATCCGCCGACACGGCCGGTTATCTCAAGCTTCCTGGTGACCGTACGGACGGGGAAACGCCTGATCCCATTCCGAACTCAGAAGCTAAGACCGTTCGGCCGATGGTAGTCCTTCGGGGCGAGAGTAGGTGATTGCCAGGAATTACAGGGGCCTGCATGTAACCCATGCGGGCCCCTTCCTTTTGCGCTGAATTTGACCAACAGGGTGGGAATTGACGGAGTTGTTGGGATCTGCGATAATCAAATTTGTCCGGTTCAGAAAATTAATATAGATTTTGGGCATGGAGAGGTTATGGGAACAGTTGCGAAGTTTTGTTTTATGAAGGTCGCAGTCGTATGGGCCGCCATTCATTTTGTTCTGACGATCCTGTGCATGGTTATAAGCATGGCATCTACATCGGTGCAATTTGACAACCCGGATTACACGCCATCGCCAATAGCGGAACAGATCGGTTTTTTTGCTGAGATTCTCATGCAGCCGATGTTCTCGCTGTGGACTCCGTGGATGAGCCGAAATATGCCGGATATTGTGGAATGGCTGATATTGTTTGGAAACAGTGTTCTTTGGGGGATGGGGATTGCTGCCGGAATTCAGATTTGGACAACCATCAGACATAGACGGAAACTATCGGGAACTTGATTGAAATCGCGCAGCAAAACGGGCAACCGCAGGGTTGCCCGTGGAGACTCTCAGATTGTCGGGTTTATGGAAGCGCAAACCCAGAGGGGAGATTTAGAAGGTCTTGCGGACATTGATCCGGCGTTTGAGGCGGCGTTTGCGATTGACGATCTTGCGGCCTTTGGTGGTCTTCATGCGACGGCGAAAACCGCTCTTGCGAAGTTTCTTAATACGACTCTTACGCGGATTATCCATAGCTCACGATCCTAACGCTGTTTTCTTTTGTTTTCAAACGGTATAGAACGCAATACTATGCCAAAGCGTCCGCTGAAAGGCAAGAAAAATCTACCGGTTTTTTTGCGGATTTTCGGATTTGTTTGCGAGAATTGATCCTGACCGGTTCAGACGGGAAACAAGAAAACGGCCGGGAACCGAATGGTCCCCGACCGGGAAAATCATGCAAATGTTAGATGGACCGTTTATTTTGTGATCAAGTCCTCAATCCGCGCCGTTGGAAAATCCAGGCCCCCGAGAATCGTATACACCCGCAACGACTCTCGATTGTCCTCGTAGATTCCGCGGTGAATGGTGGCCTTTCCGGTAATCTCCGCCAGTACATCAAAGGCGAAATTGATGTTGTCCTGCAGATTGGGCGTCAGGCCCATCATCTGTTTTCCGCCGACCATCGTGCAACCGGCGACCTTGGCCGATGCCAGGTTGAAACCGTCTGCCAGGAGAGTCTTGGTCAGGTTTTGCCGTACCGCCTCGGATAGAGCGTAGCGGTCGTCGTACCGGTCCACTTTCGTTAGTCCCATGATCGCACAACCGCCGGCACGAAGGATACTGTGGTAATCGACAGGATCCAGCGTGGTATAGGGCGAATTGAGGGCGCTGAGCCGGTTGAACACGTCGAACAGGCCCGCGACGGTGTTGTTGATCGTCGGCCAGAAGGCCTTGACGGTCAAGCCGGGATACATCTTACTGATCTTTTCGTTGTCGATGATGATCAAAGGCGAGATTTGCCCCTCACAGGCCAGTCGTCCCAGTTCCATTGCGACCTTGTAGGCGTTTTGCGCCACCTGCGGGGACGCCGCCTCGCCGACCGTCGGCAGAGTCATAATCGCTCCGACGGCCTTGTGCGGCTCGGCCTCGCCGATCGAACGGATGTAGGTCTTGGCCGCGTCCAGCAGCTCGACGGCGCTTCCGCCGCCCGTGCCGCCGCCGGCGCCGAAGCACACCATCACATGATCGACCTCGGTCCCAAAAGTCTTGATCGCCAGGTGCAGGATGTCCTGCTTGGTCCGCATGACCGCCTCACGGCCGCGACTCATCTCCTTGCCGGCTCCCTTTTCTCCAATATCCATCAGGTACTTCTGTGCCTTGGGAAGATCCAGCAGATCCAGATCGTGCGTCGTCGTGTTGACGGCCAGGGCCTTCTTGTACCCGAGGTCATAAAATGCCTTGACCAGCCGCCCGCCCGCCTGGCCCGAACCGATCCAGGCGTATCGCGTTGACCCGAAGAACGCGTCCTTGACGCCTGTATCGATCAGGGGTTTGACCTGATACTGTTCCAGCTCCAGAACAGGGATCGTCTCTTTGGGTGCGGGTTTGACCATGGGGGCCTTGACGACGGACTTTTTTGCAGCGGCTTTTCGAACCGGTTTTTTGACGGCCGGCTTTTTGGCGACTTTCTGGATCGCCTTCTTGACGGCCTTCTTTGCCCCTTTTGTGACCGTTTTGGCCTTTTTGGGTTTGGCCTTTGTCACGACTTTCTTTTTTGCCACTTTCTTTACCGCTTTTTTTGCCTTTGCCATGAGTGATCTCCCAAAGGGTTTTTCCATCCATGAACCCGAAAGAGAACCGATTCTTCGGGGCACTATACCAGCGCACTGGTCTGGGATATGTCGGCGATTATGGGAACTGGCTTAATACCAAATTCCAAAAACGGAAAACACGAAACACAACCCCGAGCCGAAATGGTAAAGATCCGTCAAGAATTCATCACCCCCGGGACGGACACAAAGGGAGGATATCCTCACGCCCGGACAAACCCGAAAGGGTGGAAGACGGGATTCGAACCCGCGACCCTGAGAACCACAATCTCATGCTCTAACCAGCTGAGCTACTTCCACCGTCAACTGAAATTCCCTGACACACTAAACATAGAATTATATCGCAACCCTTAAAAGTGTCAATGACAGCTTTTCATATCGGAACATTATCGGCCAAAAACCCTCCGCTTGCCTTTCGCAGTGTACGGTGGTATCCTGTCGTATTTCTCCGACAAACGAGAACCTGTACAGAAATGGAACTCACAATGGAATACCCGAAAAGCACGGTCATTTCCAGTTTTACGATCACCATTGTTCCCCGATACTGTGAGACCGATCAGGCGGGGGTGATCCACCACACCGTCTATCCGGTCTGGTTCGAAATGGGACGGACCGAATTGCTCCGTGCCAACGGACTGGCCTATCGCGATTTGGAAAAAGACGGGGTTTTGTTTGTCGTCGCGGAAATGACCGTAAAGTACCGTCGCCCCTGTTTTTACGACGAACCGCTGGATCTGACAACAACCTGTACCCGCATCACTGCCGCCCGCATTGAACATTCCTATCAGCTCAAACGCCCCACCACCGGCCTGCTTCTGGCCGAAGGGACAACCATCTTGGCCTGTGTAGATCCCCAGGGAAAACCCCGGCGGATCCCGGACTTCATGTGCCCAGAAAATTCCTAAAATTTTTGTTTGTCCGATAAACGCTTCAATTCTATAAAGAATATATTGATTGTTTGCATAAGAATCTTAGCATGTTCTTAATTTATTCTTGAAATCAAATTTGCGTTCTGGTATAATCCCATTTGTAATTGGTAATCTACTGGGGGTTAGATATGCGAAGCATTCAAAACAATTTGATGGTTATAGCCGTACAAGGCGGCCGTGGTCCGCCGGATAGTCCACTCGGACCGTTTCTCGCAAGAGTGGATTGGAATGATATTTCGGGGGATTCAATGTTCCAGGACATACGACAATCCGTTCGAATCAAAGTTCGGCCACCGCAGGATCATTCGCAAGAGCGTTCCCCGCCGGAAATTCCGACACGACCGAATTTTCAATGCCGAATGTCCCGTCAGGTTTCATGCCCCTTTTTCGTCTTCTGTTATCCAGTTTCAATTTTTCCATTCCATGTATGAATTATCGGACTTTGCCTCGCCGCTACAGGCGCCTGGATTTGCTTTTGCCCGGATCATTTCGTAAGGTTTAGTTGTCAACGCTCCTTTCTGAACTCTCTGATTTACGGATCTGTGTGTATGCCGCCGAGGCCGAAACACAACTTGATGTGCAACTATTACTGCCCGTGCTGGAATGCACACGGACGAGGCCCGCCGGTTCCACCCCCAGGACAGAATCATTCCTTCGATTTCCCCCGCTACAAGTTCATTCGCCGATCAAATGTATTAATTCTGATTCCAGAAATGTGAGTTATTGCGGGAGGCACAATTCCGCCGGAGTCAGGCCGCATCGCATCCAATTCTCAGCCAGACGCGACAGATCCTGCAAATCCACCCGGCAATCGTCATTAAGATCCCCTGTGGGTTTGTCGCAGTTCGGCTCCTTTCGAAAATTCGTCAGGACGACGGACAATTCTCCATATTCAATATCGAATGTGCCGCGATCAAATGTAATCGTCGATCCTTCGTTGCGAAACCGGCCGAACACGCCGTCGCGCGTCGTCAGAATGGGGATCGTTTCGTCTCGCCCGGGTTGATAGCCCTCCGCCATCCGAACCTCAAGCCAACCATCCAAAAACGCCGCGCCTTCGAGAATCCGCAAACCCGGATAGGATAATCCCAGTTCCACAACCAACCGGCCCGGATCTTCCAGGGTATAAGTCCCCATGATCTCCAGAGGCATCGGATTGTCCGCATCGATCTGGGGGGTCAACTCCCCATTGAACTGATACAACAACCCATCGATCATCCCCGCTCCGCGCAATGTCCCTTCCAGGTAGATAGGAATATCATAATCCGTTCCGGCTGATTGAACAACGCTTCCCGGTTCCATGAATAGTGTTCCTCCGGGCCAGACGGATACAAAGTCTCCTCCATTGGTTCCGATGGTCAAAACTCCGCCGGACTCGATGCGAAGGGTTCCTCGTCCACCGGGGCCGTCAACCGTTCCTCCGATGCCCAACGACCGGTAGATCTGAGCAAAAGCGTCTCGGACTCGCAACTGGCCCGATCCCGTGGGTTCCGACCCGATTGCCATGTATCCCCGATTCAGAAGTTGCCCTCCGTCGAGCACCTCCAGCGTAGCGCAGCCCCTCTGTCCGATCGTCAAACTCGTTTCCCATCCCGCCGCCAGTTCCCAACTTCCGCCGTTGCGTATGATGCCCCGCGCCATCCCTTCCGACTCGATCCCCATCTCACACCGGCCGGCGCGGGCCATACCCGCGTTTTCCACAAACATCGAAGAACTGCCGTTTACACCCATGCCGAACCAGCCATCGACATACCAGGTTCCTCCTCCGCCGACCCAAATCCGTGCGGATGTTCCCGGCAGAATCGCCGATGCTCCATGTCCATGCCGGACAATGCCGCCGCTATCCACAGTAATGTCGGCATTGCCGTTAAACCCAATCCATAGTCCCTGCCAATCCGGATCGCGTCGGGCCTCCCAGAAACCGCCAGTGGACACTTGCAAGGCCCCCAACACTCCGGGGTTTCTTCCAAGCGTTACTGGACCGGAATAGATGGCCCCATTGGTCAATAGGATCTTGCCCCCGATGATATCTCCGATGACGGCCGCGTCATCGGAAAAATGGGTCCAGACCAGATCCAGTCGTTGTCCTCCGAGATCCAGATCCGCCTCGCTGCCATCGACCACCAGCCGACTCAATACCCAATCTGTATCCAGAGCCACCGGATAAGTGGATGGAATCCCAAAGATTACCCGATCCGACGATCCAGGAATCCCCTGAGGATTCCAGTTTGATGAATCCAGGAACAATCCTCCGCCGGGATTGATCCACTGATAATCGGTCTGGGCACTGACCGACAACGAAAGAACAGCCGTTGTGACCAGGATCGTATGGATGCTTGTTTTCATCGTTTCTCCTCTCAAAAAAAAGCCATGAACTACAAACAGTATATCCGTTTTCCCTCGGAAAAGCAAATGTGTTTCGGCATTTTCCCGTTGCCGTTGCATTGCTCCCTCGACACTCCTTTCCTTGTCGGCTATAATCTTCTGGACTTGAACAAATGACAAAGGATTACGCCATGCAGGAAGCGAAAATCGGCTTGATCGGCGGGACGGGACTGGGCGATGCCCTCCTGACGCACATTACCGACGCCCAAACCGTCACGATGGAAACGCCCTTCGGCAAGCCCAGCGGTCCTCTGGTCACCGGCCGCCTCGGAGAACGAGACATTGTATTCCTCAACCGCCACGGCAAAGGCCACAAACTCAATCCGAGTTGTGTACCCTACGCCGCCAACATCTTCGCGATGAAAAAACTCGGCGTCCACGCACTGCTGGCCAGCGGCGCCGTCGGTTCTCTCCGCGAACACATCGAACCCGGCCACCTGGTCGTCGTCGATCAGTTTATCGACAAGACCTATCGCCGCCTCGGTTCCTTCTACGACGAGTACGGGGCCGTCCACTGCGAATTCGACCAGCCCTGCTGCCCGCGGTTGCGCCGCGCGATCCTTCGCTCTGCCGAGTGCACCAGGGCCGTCACCCACGAAACCGGGACCTATGTCTGCATGGAAGGGCCGCTGTTTTCCACCCGCGCCGAATCGCTGCTGCATCGCCAGTGGGGAGCCGACCTGATCGGCATGACCGCCCTGCCCGAGGCCAAGCTCGCCCGCCAGGCCCAGATGTGTTACGCCATGATCGCGCTGGTCAGCGACTACGACTGCTGGAAGGAACATCCCAAAGGCCGCGACAAACACGACCTGCTCCAGGAAATCCTCGGTAACCTCAACAAGGCCACCGCCAACGCCATCGAACTGATCGCCGCCGTCCTTCGCGGCCGCGAGCCGTTGCTCGACGAGGAATGTTCCTGTCGAAAATCGCTCGAACTGGCCGTCTGGACCGACCCAAAAACCATTTCCTTCGTCAAAAAGAAAAAACTCGGCGTCCTGTTCACATAAGAATTGGCCGCCTGCATATAAAAGGATATCATGGACCTCACTCAGAAAGATTATGTCGTCGTTATTCAATGCTCGATTGTCAAACAGCGCTGCCCCGGGTATCTGTGCGAGCGGGCGTTTCACGAACGCACCGGCGGCTTTGCCGACTATCCGAAGGATCGGTCCTATCGAATGATCTTTATGGAATGCGGCGGCTGTTGCGGCCGAGCGGTTCATCGCAAACTCACCCTGCTCAAACGCACGATCCAGAAAAAAGAAGGCGTCGGTCTCGACCGCATCGTCGTGCAACTGTCCTCCTGCATCAGCAAGAGCAACTACCACGGCCCGCCCTGTCCGCACCTGGATTACATCAAGGAACTGGTGGCGCGCATCGGACTGGACCTCCGCGAAGATACCGTCATCAGCGCCAAATCCGAGCGTCGCCGACAGGAGGGAATATACGATTGATGGGCACCGGAGAAACCCTTCATTAAGAGTAATTGTCAATCGTCAATATTCAATAGTCAATTTTTATGTCTCCATTGTCTTCCAAAACCCTGTTCGATGAGCCGCCGGATGATTCCTCCGGCGATCGCCCGGTCATCCGCGTCGCCCTCGATACCGGAGCCGATTCGCTGTTCGATTACGCCGTGCCTCCATCAATTGATGCCGTCCATCCCGGCCAGCGGGTCCAGGTCCCCTTTGGCAAAAAAAACGAACAGGTTGCGGGATTCTGCGTGGCCGTGCTCGATGCCGACCAGGCCCTTAAGAGCCGTCGTTTCAAACTCAAGGCCGTCAAAAAAATCCTCGATCCCGAACCGCTGCTGGATGAGCAGCTCCTCAAGCTCGCCCAGTGGATCAGCGAGTACTATGTCTGCCCCCTCGGTCAGGTTTTGGCCGCCATGGTCCCGGCCGCCGTCAAAAAGGACATCGGCCGCACAACCGAAGTTCTCGTTTATCTGGCCGAACAAAATTCCGAGACCCTCTCCACTCTTCGCGGCGCCAAGCAAAAAACGATCATCTCATTGCTGACCACCGCCGGCGCTATGGACGAATCCCACGCCCTGGCCCCAAAAGATCTCCTCGACCGCGCCGCCTGCAAGGACGCCCCGCTGAAAAATCTCTCCCGCCGCGGCATCGTCAAGCTTATCCGTCGCGAAGTCCTGCACTCGCCGCCGGTGGTGCCCAAACAATTCTGGCTCGACGAACGCGCCGTCGTCCTCAACGATGACCAGCAAAAGGCCCTCGACCAGATCGGCCGCGCCCTCGACTCCCAATCCTTCGGCGTCACGCTGCTCCACGGCGTCACCGACAGCGGCAAGACCGAGGTCTATATCCGCGCCATCGAGCGGACCATCGCGGCCGGAAAAGGCGCCATCGTCCTGTTGCCCGAAATCGCCCTGACCGCCCAGACCGTCGAGCGGTTCAGCCGCCGTTTCCCGCGAATTGCCGTGATGCACTGCCGCTTGACCGCCGCGCAGCGCAACGCCCAGTGGCGTCAGATCCGACAGGGCCAAGCCGATATCGTGATTGGCGCCCGATCTGCGGTCTTTGCCCCTCTTCCGCGATTGGGACTGATCATCGTTGACGAAGAACACGAACCCAGCTACAAACAGGATACCGTTCCCCGTTACCACGGCCGCGACGCCGCCATCAAGCGTGCCCAACTCGCCGGCGCTCACTGCATCCTCGGCTCAGCCACGCCCTCCCTGGAATCGCTGGTCAACTGCCGCATCCGCGGCCATTATCAGCTCGCGCGGCTCCCCCAACGCGTGACAAAGTTACCCATGCCCGAAATGCGGCTGGTCGATATGCTCGCCCAGTCCCACGGCCGCGAAATCACGCTGATCAGCGATATCCTCGAAGAGCAAATCCGGTTGCGGCTTTTGCGCGGGGAACAGGTCATCCTCCTCTTAAATCGCCGCGGCTACAGCAACTTCGTATATTGCCCGAGCTGTCACTACTCGCTCCAGTGCCGCAACTGCGATGTTACGCTGACCTTCCACAAACGCGGCCGCCCGGAGTCATCCGCTCCGACCGTCATGGGCGAATCCATCTCCGGCGGCTACGCGATTTGTCACTATTGTCTATCGAAAACATTGGTCCCACAGGCCTGTCCCCTCTGCGGCAAACGAATGGCCCTGTTGGGCATTGGCTCCCAGCGGCTTACCGAAGAACTGCACCAAAAACTTCCCTCGGCCCGCGTTATGCGGGTTGATAGCGACGCGATGGAAGGCGCCTCCTCCGACGAATACTACCGCCTGCTCGATCAATTTGCCGCCGGCAAGATCGACATCCTCGCAGGTACCCAGATGCTCGCCAAGGGCCTGCATTTCCCCAATGTCACCCTTGTCGGCATCGTCAGCGCCGACACCTGCCTGGCCATGCCCGACTTTCGCGCCAACGAACGGACCTTCCAGCTCCTCTCGCAGGTTGCCGGCCGGGCCGGCCGTGCCGAAAAACCCGGCCTGGTGATCGTCCAGTCCTTCCTCCCCGATCAGCCCGCCATTCGCTTTGCGACAAAATACGATTTTGAGGGCTTCGTCGCCGCCGAACTTCAGCATCGCGAACAATGCAACCTGCCGCCGTTCTGGCGGATGGCCCTACTCCACCTTCGCGACGAATCCTACGAACGGCTTACCGCCGCCTGCGAGGCCATGAAGTCTCGCATCGACCAGATCGTCTCCCGTCTCATGCTCGAGATAAAAGTCCGGGGTCCCATGCCCGCCGCAATCGCCCGTATCCAGCGAGCCCACCGCATGCAGATCATCCTCCAGGCCCCCGCAGCCGCCGTCCTCCAGCGGCTCTTCGCCGACCTGCGGGCCTGCCCGCCACTCAAGCCCGCCGTCGGCGTCTATTATGATATCGACCCCGTCAACCTGATGTAACCAAGGAAGGAATCCGCATTGTTTTGATATTTGGATAACCGGGGACAGTCCCGAATGGCGGTTCCTTAAGCGGCATGGCGGGCCTTCCAGAGTCGTCGGGTGATTTTCAGTGAAGGATAATGTTTCCGATCGCGGGTGATCCTTCGGGGTTCATTTCGATCCGGTCTCCAGGGGACGGCATGATCGGCCATCTCCCACAACATCGTTTGATAGATCGCGAGCAACTTCCAGACCGGCTCGATGGCCATCGCCGGGGCAAAACTCACGAGGGCCCGCAGGGCATGCACAAAACTGATCCGGATCGGATCGACGCCTTCCTGGCCGGCCGCCTGCAGCATCACCGATCGCACGACATTTATCGCCAGCATCCTCGCGGCGATTTCCTTGCGAACCGAATCCGGGCTTTGGCTTGGCAGCACATCGGCCGACAGGTTCACCTTGAACTCCCCAAACAAGGTCTCGATCCGCCATCGTCGGGCATACAACTCCACGATCTCTGCCGCCGGATACCGGGTTGGATCCCGCAACGAGGTCACCAACCAGACCGTTTGAATCCGTCCCCGAATCCGAAACCGAGTCCGCAGAAACCGAACCTCGATCCAGGCCGGCAGGGAAGGATCTTTTTGTTGATAGGGCTTGCCGATCTTCAGCCGACAGGCCTCCAGAATCGCCCGATCTGGCAGAATCTGGCGGATCGAATTGAACGAAACCGATTCCAAAAGGGAACAAATCCGGAGACTGTAGTACATTTACCGGGAACATGGTATTCCGTTTCGTTCGTCATGTA
>CAZXPW010000080.1:0-12686 GCA_964643355.1 uncultured Pirellulales bacterium | reverse complement strand
AAGTTTTATCGGACAAACCGCCCATCGTTAATCAGGTTTTGTTAGAGATCCTAAATCTAATCCGTTCAGCCATTGGCGATAGCAATCTTGCTCCGGCAAGGATCAAGGATAGTCTTTTGCGAATTGCTGGCGAATCCTCAGTAGATGGCCATAAGTATCAAGCCAGACAGACATCGTCGGATGATATTTCAACCAAGTCTGATGGGGTCCGTTCACGGGGTGCTAAGAAAGCATGGGCAACTCATAGGACGAAAAAAGGTGAATCTCCGTATGATGAGGCCCACCACCTGACAGGAAAACCTCAAGAAACCATTGAACTATACCGGGCATTAGAAAGAATATGTTCGTCGTTTTCGCTTTCGGGAAATTCAAAACGATATTTGTCAAAGTACATTAGTTTTGAACACGAGAATCATTCCTTTTGCAATGTTCATGTCCTTCAAGCCGGTCTTCGTGTTTGGCTACCCCTGAAATTAAATCGAATCGACAACCCACCCCCCTTTGCCAGAGATGTTTCCCATGTTGGACATTGGGGTAATGGCGACCTTGAGCTCCGTATTAGTAACCGCGCCGAATTGGATGTTGCGGTAACTCTAATCCGCAAATCTTTTGAGGCCCGTTCAAGCAAGTCTCTTTAGAAGGATCAGCAGCCATGAAAGCAACGATAGCGGGATTGAAGGATCATGTCGGCGCCGAAGTAACCCTGTCCGGCTGGGTCTATCACAACCGCCCCAGCGGCAAGGTCGTATTTCTGGTCATCCGCGACGGCACGGGGCTTTGCCAGTGCGTCATCGAAAAAGGCAAAGTCCCCGACGAGCTGTTTGACGCCGTCTCGCGCCTCGGCCAGGAATCCTCATTGCGAATCACCGGCCTTGTCCGCGCCGAGCCCCGCTCGCCCGGCGGTCACGAGCTGGCCGTAACCGCCGTCGAAATCGTCTGCCCCTCGCAGGATTTCCCCATCTCGCCCAAGGAGCACGGCATCGACTTTCTGATGCGTAACCGCCACCTGCACCTGCGGTCCCAGCGGCCCTGGTGCATCGGCCGCATCCGCCACACCGTCATCGACGCCATCCGGCGCTTTTTCAACGACAACGGCTTTATCCTCGTCGATACGCCGATCTTCACGACCGTCGCCGGCGAGGGCGAGCAGACGCTCTTTTCCGTCGATTACTTCGGCCAGCCCCTACACCTCACGCAGACCGGCCAAATCTACCTGGAGTCGGCCGCCCTCAGCTTCGGCAAGGTCTATTGCTTTGGCCCGACCTTCCGCGCCGAAAAATCCAAGACCCGCCGCCACCTCACCGAGTTCTGGATGGTCGAGCCGGAGGTCGCCTGGACCGACCTGCCGGACCTGCTGGAATTGGCGGAAAACTTCGTCAGCTCTATCGTCCAGCGCGTCCTCAAGGACAACCGTTCGGAGCTGGAGATCCTCGGCGCCGACATCGCCGGCCTGGAAAAGATCACGCCCCCCTTCCCGCGACTGACCTACACGCAGGCCGCCGAGATCCTGACCAGTGACCGCACGGCCAAGTTCATGGCCGAGCAACTGGCCGACTTCAAGCGCCATCGCGACCAGATCGCCCAGCAGATTGCCGCGATCGAGGAGCAGGAAAAGAAAGGCGGCCTTAAAAAGTGGCAGCAGGAAAAAAACGCCGCCGAACTGATCCGCCTCCGCGGCGACCTCGAAGAGATTGAAGTCAAGATCGAAAACAACCCCAAGCACGCGCAACTCGCGGCCGAGTTCAAATGGGGCAAGGACCTCGGCGGCTCGGACGAAACCATCATCTCTCTGATGCATGAAAAGCCGGTCTTTGTCACGCACTACCCCCGCGAAGCGAAAGCTTTCTACATGCGCACCGACCGGAGCAATCCCAAGGTCGTGGAGAACTATGACCTGCTGGCCCCTCAGGGCTTCGGCGAGATCATCGGCGGCTCGGTCCGCGAAGATGACTACGATATGCTGCTAAAGCGGATCCAGGAAGAAGGATATAAGCCGGAAAATTATTCGTGGTACTTAGACCTGCGGAAATACGGATCGGCCCCGCACGGCGGATTCGGCCTCGGCGTTGAGCGGACCGTCGCCTGGGTCACCGGCGAACGCCACATCCGCCAGTGCATCGCCTACCCGCGCATGATGGACAAAATCTATCTGTAAGACGAATATCGGATGGAGGGCCGCGCTCCGTCGCGGCCGTTTGTCGCTCAAACGAAAGTGATGCGTCTCTTTACGACCACTTGGTCAGGACATGCCCCTGTTTGTCCGTAAATGATCCAACCAGGATCATAATGAAATCGATCAGGGGCCAGATGCCGAAGAAACCACCAAAGGTCACGATGATCAGGATGCCGGTGCCGGCCTTGCCGACATAAAAACGGTGCACACCCAACCACCCCAGAAAGAAACACAGGATTGCCGCCACCAGCCGACTTTTGCTCGATTCCGCCGCCATAAAGATTCCTTTCCTCAAATTACATGCCGGATTCCATTCAGGAGTATTCAAACCGCAACCGGTCTTCTCGTCAAACCATTTTTGTTATCGTGGCGCGCCTGTTGCGACTTTGTGCAGCGCAACATCGTCGAACTCGGCCTCGAAGCGGTAATCCTCCGTCAGCGTCGTTTTGCCCACGATCCACACGCTGATCGCCTCGCTTGTCGGTCGGATCGGACGGCTCTGGAATGGCACAAACCGACCGTGAATCCCCGGCAGCAGCGTCCACTCGATCGTCGCCGCTTTCGGGTCGCCGTCCTGTCCCGTCGGGTCGATGCCGATCCGGCAGGCGTGCTTTTCATCCACAGGCCATGTGCTCCGGACCCGCGCCGAGATCCGATAGGTTTGGTTCTTGCTCAGGCCGGACACTTTCTGGGCATATCCGCCGTCGGCCTTATTTTTAGTCGAACTGCCTCCATAAATACGAATAATCGGATTGAGCGTTTCCGGCCCCTCCATCACCTGCGCAAACCCCGTCTCCGGCTCGATCGCGAATCGTTTCCATCCTTCCAGTTCAACGCCTCCACGATTGTCGGATGTTACTATTTCCATGCCTCCGTTGACGACAAGATTTGGGCTCTCGATCCGCCGGTCCCAATCCGCCGCGGCGTTTTCATACTCGACGATCTGCAGGTCCAGATCGAACGGCTGCGGCTCAATCCCTCTGCGATATGCCCGCCCGGGTTCATACACATCCAGCGGATGCTTCTTGTACGGATTGAATCCCGGCCGATCGTCGCTGACATCGCCTTTGATATTCACAAAGCCGTGCAGGGTATAAAAATTCTCGATCGACTCGAACTCCACAGCATACAATTCCCCCCGCGTCAGTTCCACCTCACCTGGCGCGAAGGCCGCGCCAAAAACGCCCCACGAGGCGTCGCCGGTATAGTTGCCGTTGCCGATGGCGATCTTTTCCACGCCGACGATGGGGCCGTCGGTGCCGCCCTTGCGAATCCGAATGGCAACGCGCTGCCGCATCAGCGATGGCTGCGTCCCGCCGGTGGCGGCGTAGAGAATCACCGACGCCAGCGACCGCCCTTGTGCCCGCCAGGTCTGCGACCATCGCCATTCGAATCCCGCCATCTCACCGAACTTGGCCTGGATGCGTTTGTTGTAGGGGATGCGCAGGCCATCGCTGTCGGATGCGATGGTCATGCAGAGATGACGATTGAGCCAGCCGGTGTCACCGCGATCGCCTTTGCGAAAAACACTCGCCAGAGCATTTTCGATCGGCCGCCAGAAGACCTGAAAGCGGCCCTGCGGTGATTGGGCATGGAGATGAACCGCATAGGTTTGGCCGGGAATCGTCGGGACCTCGCCGGAGTTCCAGCCCGCCGACCACCAATAATTTTTCGGACCTCCGCAATCGACATTCAGAACGACCCCTTCCGGTCCGACATGCGGCCAAGTGTCAGGCGCACCATCGGTCTTGCGGTGGATCGACAGCAGCAGGTTTTGCCCTTCGGGCCCCGGCCCATCGATCCCGTCAGTCGCCAGCTTGAAGCCGACTTGTGTGATGGAAGTCCCGCGGGCGACAAAGGTCTGGAAGTAATCGGAGGCGGGTTTGTCATCCCAACCGACCAGACTCAAATCCCAATCATCAAACTCCGCCGACAACTTCAAATCGACGACATCCCCATCTGCAAGAAATTGATTGGTCAATACCCTGGGTCGGACAAATCCCGACGGATCGGAAAAGACCACCGTATATCGGCCCGCCGGCCCCGGCAGACAAAACCACCCCGTCGGATCCGTCTCCCAGGTCCGAAAGCCGATCGACTGCGCATCCGGCCCGGCCGTCGCAAACACATGCACCGCCGACAGCGCGTCGGTCGCCTCGCTGCCCGGATATCGCGCCTGGATATACCGCCCCTTGAATACCATCTGGCCGGATACCATTCCCGCAATCAAACACATCCACAATACGATCCACCACTTCATTCGATCCCCCTTTGAAACTCAATCACTTTTCTTCTCAATCTCTTCCAGATACATCTGTCCCGGCCCGAGCTTGTCGTACCACGAGAACTTCAGGATCACCGAGGTCACGACAAATACCGCCAGCGACAGCAGCATCTTATCGATGTTGCGGATCACCAGATAGATCGGCAGCGCAACCATGCTCACCTGCCAGACGATCCCGACCGCCAGGTTGAACACATCGCGCCCCAAGTCCTTGTTCTTTTCGAAGTTCGGATCTTCCGCCTTCAACGCCGCATAGATCGGCCCCCAGAATCCCCACGGCCGGATTGTGCGATAGAATCGCTTGAGCACATCGACCGGCTCCGGCGGGGTGATCAAGCATACGATCACCGACGCCATCTTGCTCAGGAATAGAATTCCCATGAACATCCAGATCGGGTGAATCCCGACGATCAACTTGGGCAGCGCCAGCGCCGCCGCCGTGCCGATGACCATCCCGGCGAAAAATCCGTACCCGTTAAACCGCCACCAGTGCCACTTGAGGACATTCGGCGCCACAAACGCCGGCACCAGACCCGAGACAATCCACTCGGTGATCTTCTGGATATTCTGCGTGGCAAATCCAAACACGATTCCCAGAACAATTACCATCGCCGAAGTGATGTAGCCCAGCACGACCAGCCGCCGCGCCGGCGCCTGTGGGTTGAAGTAGCGTTTGTAGATATCGTTGACCACATACGCCGCGCCGGAATTGACCGTCGAGACAAAGGTACTCATGAACGCCGCAAGCAATCCGGCCACGACAAGCCCCCGCAAGCCCATCGGCAGGTAGGCCTTGACGACCTCCGGCAGAATTTGCTCGAAGCTGACCTTGGCCCCCATGCCCTGAAGCTGCGGACCAAAATACACCAACCCGATCACCGAGATCCCCGCGATCAGCAGAAACCGCGGCCCCAGCGACACCAGCGCCATCATCATGTTTTCCAGCGCCGCCTCCCGCGGGCTCCGCGTTGACAGCACATGCTGAATTGCGTAATTCGGCGTGGGTCCCGCCATGCTCACCAGCACGCCCTTGAAGAACAACATCGCCGTGAAAAAACCGAACAGCGAATACCCGTCGCCCCCCTGAGCAATCGGGTTGAACAGTTTCTCATTGAGCGCCGGCAATCCCTTCGTCGCCCAGTCCAGATCCAGCCGCCAGCCGCAGAACAGATTCTCCCACCCCGTCGGAACCGCCGCGGCGATCTGTTCGGGCGTCGTCCTGGAGATCGCCACCGCCGCGATGCACACCGCCGCAACAAAGACCAGCGAATACTGGATCAGGTCGTTGAGCACCACGCTGTACATCCCGCCGACCACGCAGTAGATCCCCGTAACCAGCAGAATCGCCGTCGCATAGACCTCGGCCGCATAGGGATGATCCCACGGCAGAAAGGTCAGCGTAAACGCTCCGATCCCCCGAAACGCATACGCCAGGAATCCCACAACGCTGACCAGCGCATAGACTACCACGCTCAGGTACGCAAGTTCGGCGCCCGTGCCGGAGCCAAATCGCGTCCGCATCCACTCGGCCCCCGTCAGGACATTCGACCGCCGCACCCAGATGCCCAGATACACCATGCGAAAGACCATATTAAACAGCGGCCACACCCACAACAGCCACACCGCCTTGGCCCCGTAGGCGAACAGCATCGTCACAAACCACATCGTGCCGGTGATGTCGATCCCGCTGGACCCGTGCGCCACGCCGATGATCCACCACGGCAAACTCTTGCCGGCCAGAAAATACGACTCGCTGTTTCGAGACGCTTTCTTGGCCACAAACCAACCCACGGCAATCATCAACGCCAGATACAATACGATCACGGCCAGGTCCAACGCTTGCATGGGCACTCCTGCAATTAGGATAGATCCCTTTCTTTGCGAACCGAATTATGCCGGACAACGCAGCAGATGCTCGATCAGTTCCTCCAGCAAGCATGTCGCCACCGCGCAATACTTGTCACCGCCGCCGTAATAGACAAACAGCGTCCCGTCGATCACCACCGCCCCGCATGGAAAACACACGCCGCGATAAAAGCCCTCGATCTCGTAATCGGTTTCCGGCTGCATGAGCCAGTCCGGCGTGCGATGCCGCACAATCGACGGATCATGCAAATCCAGCAGCACCGCGCCCAGCCGGTAGTATTTGTCCGGCCCGACGGCATGATAGATCGTCAGCCATCCGTGCGGAGTCTTGATCGGCGGAATGTTGAAGCCCATCTTGGCCGTTTCCCACGGATATCGGTTGGTCAGCAGAAGCTTGCTATGTCGGAAACCCATCAGGTCATCCGCAAACGAGATCCACGAGCTGGCCTGCTCGACGCCGTACTTGGGTCCGACCCATTCCAGCGGCCGATGCAGCATGACAAACTTGCCGCCGACCTTCTCCGGAAACAAAATCACATCGCGGTCGTCGAGTAGTGGATCCGTCAGCCAGCCGGCCCGAATCCAGGTCTTGAAGTCCTTCGTCATCAAAAGGCCCGTCAAAGTTGCGTTGGTCTTCAGATAGCGGGGAAATTCCTCCGGGCAATCCGGCCTGATATATCGACTACGAACCTCCGGAACCCAGAATTGTCCGAACGGAAAATGCCTCGCCGCATAGGTCACATAGAACCACTCGCCCATCTTGATCATTCGCGGATCCTGGATCGTCGCACCGTCAAATCCCTCGACGCTGGGATTGAGAACCGGCTGATCGCCGACCCGCGTAAAGTTGTATCCGTCCCTGCTGGTCGCCAGACCGAAATAACATTTGTACTCCGGCCCGGATTCCGCCGCTCGATACAATAACAACACCTCGCGCTTTTCCGCATCGTACCAGGCCGCCGGATTGAACACCGCCAGATCTTCCCACGGATGATCCGGGTGCGGCGAGAGAATCGGATTGCCGGCATATCGTTTCAGCTTCATCATTTCCTTTCGCTGTTGGTCCTGGAGTTGGGTTCGGTTTCGTCGGTATTCTCGGCCCGTTCCGCCGGCTCGGATGGCTCAGTGTGATCCACTTGCAGCGCCGCCAGATCGGCCTTGACTTCTTCCCGATACATCGACCAGTGGAAGGGTTTGTTGTCCAAATGCATCAGCGGCGCCGGCCTGTAGCGGTCCTTCGTCGCCGCGATCACGCGATCCCAGTGATCCACACACTTGTTCAACAGCTCCACCGCCTTATCGTGCTGTTGCTCGGCCCCGTTGCGCCGATACACCGCCACCGCCACCGCCGCGCGAAGCTTGTCCGCAAAATACGCACTGAGGTGGACCCACGCCCGCAGATCCTCCAATTCATCCCGCAAGCCCGCCTTGTTTTGGGCCGTAACCTCTTGGAGATCGTCAATCACCTGCTGCGCATCCCGCGCATTCTGCTCCAGCACATCGGCCAGATCCATCGGCGTAATCCGCGTCTCGTCGGCGAATTTTTGTTTTATCAAAAGATCCACATATTCTTGAATTGAATACAGTCTCGGGTCCAGCGTCTTGTGATCGATCATTTCTCCGACGGAAATAAACGGCGACGCCTTGTCGTCCAGTCCGCCGCTCACCACCGGCGCCAGAAAGCCCTCGCTGTACAGCGTAAAATCCCAAGTGGCCGCAAAGAAACTTGCCAGCGCCAGCGGCATCTTTGACGCCGCCGACCAGCCCTTCAGCAGTTTTTCGCCCCCGTCGAATCCGAACCGCTTGTTGAAGTCGGCCGCAAACACCGTATCCGGCGTGTCCGGATCATACAGCAGTCGCCCCCAGAGCCGATAGAACAGCCACTGCTTCTCGAACGCCCAGGTCCAGTCGCATAATGATCCTTCCTTGCGGGTGTATTCCCGGGCGGGAATATAGCACTCCGACCCGACGAAATACCCGCCGACATACGGCTGGGTATTCGTGCGAACATGCCGCCGGATAAAGTCCGGATCGCCCCATCGCAGAACAAAGAAATCCTCGTTGCGGACCGTCCAGGCGATTTTGTAATTCGAAGGCGGCGGGTTCCAGTACCCGTCATCGACCGCCCCGCCATGTACGATCGACAAATTCGGCGTCGAGTGCCCATGCGACCAGTTAAACTTCAGCTCCACCAGCACATTCGGCAACTCCGACGCCTCGATCGACTGGCGCGTGACCAGCGGATCGATGGAGAACGGCGCCCGATGGATGAACTCCACCTTGCGGCCCATCTGCTTGACGGTCTCCAGATACACCTCGTCGATCCAGTCCTGCCGCTGCTGCGGTGTCATCGCATTCATCTGCTCGCCCAGACTGGTCCCCATCCCCGTCAGCTCCGGATACTCCTCCAGCGTCTGGCGGATACACTGTTTCATATATCGCTTGATCAAATCGTTTGATTCGCCCGGCCCATAATGCTCGGAACCCTCGGGTTTGCAGTACCCGCACACGCCATGCGCCTTGGCAAACGCCGGCGACACGAAGATATTCCAATTGATGATATAAGTCTTGATCCCTCTCTCGGCCGCCATCTTGAACAGCTCATGCCAGAACTTTTGCCACTCGGCCAGTTCGGCATCGTCAAAGGGACACGCCTCCGGAAAATCCTTCGGCCGGATCATGTAGGGAAACGGATGCAGGTTCCACAACGACAGGGCATTAAACCGATTGACCGCCATCCTATCCAGAATCGCGCGCCAGAACTTCAGGTCGCGGCAGGTCTCCGTATGCTGTGCCAGCGCCTCGCCCGTACGATACGAATCCCACGGCAGATTGAACTTGATCGCCCGAAACGCCACTCGCGGCGAAGCGACCTTGTCCATTACCGCCGTCAGCTTCACACCGCAGCGTATCTGCTCCGACAGGTCCATCGCCGCATACGACGCCCCGCTGGCATCGGTTGCGGTCAATTCGATGCGGGTCAGTTTCGGCGTGGAGCTCCGCGAAATCCGATACGACTCCGCCGCCAGCGGCCGGTTGTCCGCCCCCGTCAGATACGGATCGATCCGCAGAACGATCTGCACCGCCTGCGGCAGATTCTCCCCCGGCGGATCGACCGGCATCGCCGCCTGCCCCGTTTCCTTCAGCGCCTCCGCAAGCCGCTCGACCCCAAATGCCACCATCGGATTGCCCTTCGGGGCAACTACCGCCACATCCGCCCCGGCCGTCGCCGCCAAACCCAAAACCGCCATCCACGCTATCCATCGCCGTTGCATTAGGTTCTCCCGGCCATTGCCGAAATAACTGCTTTCCATCCCATAAGACACCCATCGGCCATCATCGTAAAACCCCATTCGAGCAAAGTCAATTCATCGTCCGGATTTGCTTGACGATTCGGATCCGGGACCGATAATCTACCCCAAGTCGGCTGAATGAATCCGGAACTTCGAAAGGAATGGTCGTGAATATCATGCGAATCGCCATCGTTATATCGTGTCTTGTGACACTAAACGCTTGTGCCCTTGTTCAGCAACGCTCCGCCGGTGCCCTCCATCCGGTCGATCTCAAATGCGAACGAAGAACCGACCCGATCGCGATTGACACGACACAGCCCCGATTCTCCTGGGCGCTCGAATCTTCGCTTCGAAACCAGCATCAATCGGCCTATCAGATCGTCGTCAGAGAAAGCAAGAGGGGAGTTCGTACCGAGTCGGATGGGTCCATCTGGATGTGGGATAGCGGCCGTATCGAATCCTCTCAGACCTTCGAGATCCTCTATCAAGGTAAACCCCTGGAACCGTGCACGCAATACGCATGGACCGTCCGGGTCTGGGATTCCCAGGGAGGAGTTTCGTTTGATTCTGCCCGATTCGATACCGGCATGATGTCCCCATCCAACTGGAAAGGCGCCTGGATCTGCGATGGCAAACCTACCCCCGAAAAGCCGGAGCAGTTCTACGAAGACGACCCCGCCCCGATGTTCCGCAAGACATTCCATATCGACGGGCACTTGGCGGCCGCTCGGCTCTATATCAGCGGTCTGGGTTACTACGATGCGACGATTAACGGCAAGCCCGTCGGCGATTGCGTCCTGGATCCCGGCTGGACAAATTATTCAAAACATGTCTATTATAGCGTCTATGATGTGACCGCCCTGCTGCAAAAAGGCGACAATGCCATCGGCGTAACCCTCGGCAACGGCTGGTACAATCCGGTGCCGATAAAGCTTTTCAACCGCTTCAATCTCCGCGAAGTTCTGACCATCGGCCGCCCCAAGCTCATCGCCACCCTGCGATTCGAATACGCCGACGGCCGCGTCGAAACCCTCGCCACCGACACCACATGGAAAACCGCCCCCAGCGGTCTGATCCGCAATAACATCTATCTCGGCGAAGTCTATGACGCTCGCAAGCAAATCACCGGCTGGAATCTCCCCGGCTTCGACGATTCGAGCTGGGGCTACGCCGTGGAAAGCAAAGACAAGACCGGCCCGCTCGTTGCCCAATTCGCCCCGCCGATCCGCGTCAACCGCTCCATTCCCGCTAGGAATATCACCGAACCCAAACCCGGCGTGTACATCGTCGATCTCGGCGAGAATTTTGCCGGCTGGCTGCGTGCCGACCTTCGCGGCGCTCCCGGCACGCGCGTCGAGCTCCAATACGGCGAACTCCTTAAGCTCGACGGCACTCTCAACCCCATGACAACCGTCGCCTGCCAGCTCAAGTGGCCCGGCATGGGCGGCCCCGGCACGCCGATTCCCGCGGTGCAAAAAGATATCGTCATCCTCGCTGACTCGCCGCTGACCTATACCCCGCGGTTCACCTTCCATGCCTTCCGTTTCGTCGAGATCACCGGCCTGGCTGAAAAACCCAAGCCCGCCGACTTCACCTGCCTGGCTCTGGCCGCTGATCTGCCTAAGGCAGGCGAGTTTGCCTGTTCCAAGGAACGCTTCAACGCTATCCAACAGATGGTCCTTCGCACCTTCCTGAGCAATGTTTTTTCAGTACAGTCCGATTGCCCCGGCCGCGAACGATTCGGCTACGGCGGCGACATTGTCGCCACCAGCGAGGCCTTCGCCTACAACTTTGACATGTCCGGCTTCTACGCCAAGACCGTCCTGGACTTCGCCGCCGATGCCACTCCCGACGGCGGTCTGCCCGAACTGGCCCCCTTCATGGGCATCGCCGACCGCGGATACGGCGGCACCAGCGGCCCTGTCGGTTGGGCGTTGGCCCATCCGTTGCTGGTGTGGAACCTCTACCAGTATTACGGCGACCGACGAAATCTCGAACAGCAATTCGAAACCGCCCGCAAGTGGGTCGATTTTCTATCCACGAAGGCGGCAAATGATTTCATCATCCCCCAGTGTATCAGCGACCACGAAAGCATCGACCCCAAGCCCGAGGCCGCCGGCGCCACCGCGCATTACTATCAGGCCGCCTGTCTGGTCCGTGAGATGGCCGGCCTGCTCGACAAACCCGACGAACAAAAGAAATATAGCCAACTGGCCGATCAGATCCGCTCCGCCTTCATCGCAAAATTCATCGACAATAGTGGAAAAATCGATATCGGCACCCAGGGCGCCCAATCCTTCGGCCTCTACATGGGCCTGATCCCCAATGACCGCCGCGCCAAGGCCTTCGATCGCCTGGTCTCCGAAATCACGAACACCCACAAAGGCCACCTGGCCACAGGCATCTTCGCCACCAAATACATGCTCGATCAGCTCACCTGTGCCGGTCGCGCCGATCTGGCCTATGGCATCGTCAATCAGACGACATTCCCCGGTTGGGGCTGGATGCTCGAAAACGGCGCGACAACCCTGTGGGAACACTGGGAAAAAGAGGAAGCGGTCTATTCGCACAATCACCCCATGTTCGGTTCGGTCAGCGAATGGTTCTACAAAGGTCTGGCCGGCATCAACCAGACCCCCAACAGCGTCGGCTTCGACAGGATCGTCATCCGCCCGCAGATTGTCGGCGACCTCCAATGGGTTCGCGGCTCCTACAACTCCATTCGCGGCAAGATTGTCAGCAATTGGAAAATCGACGGCGACCGCCTGCGGCTTGATGTCACCATTCCCCCCAACACTACCGCCGAGATCTGGATCCCCTCTGCTGCCGCCATTACGGAAAGCGGCGTCCCCGTCGATCAGGCCGAAGGCGTGCTGATGGTCCGACATCCAAATCGGCCCGACGGCCCCACCGTCCTCACTGTTGCCTCGGGTTCATACTCTTTCCAGACAAGAATGCAGTAGTCTGGCTCGGATCGTTTTCCCCGATATTCTCGTCTTAATTTGACCATCAAATTTCTTAGAATGTGTATGAAAAGTTCGATTATCCGGGTTTGAGCCGATGAATCATC
>CAZXPW010000079.1:0-13315 GCA_964643355.1 uncultured Pirellulales bacterium | reverse complement strand
TTAGGACATTTTGTTCATCGAAAATATTCAGATTTTGTGAAATATCCGGGTTAGCGCCTTTGTCTGGGTTCGCGGAGACCGACCCGGCGCTTTTATTCTCGTCCAAACCGATGGTTCCGGCGCCGGTCGCGGCTGGTTGGTGACAGACGCCACGGGCAAGCTCTTGACACGACTGGCGGACACACCTTCCACTCTTCCCTTGATTTCCGATTTTGTCGTCACCGACGGCGAATGGCATCTTGTCGGCGTTGTCTGGGATGGATCGTTCCGCCGTCTGTACGCCGACGGCATCGAGGTAGCTGCGGATTCAGTCCCTCTCGGCCCCTTGTTTTCCTGCGACGGCCGGATGAACCTGGGATCGGGGAAAAATCCCTCCTTACAATCCAGTTTATGGTTGGGGTCCATCGATGACTTGCAAATCTGGAACAAGGCCCTGGCACCGGAAGAAATTCCAAGACTTTGAATTGCCCCTATTGCGCTGCGGTTTCCCGAACGCAATCAGTTCATTCGAACCGCCCGTTGGATCTGGATCGGCGGGGTGAGTCGCTGCCCATCGGCCGCCGATTCGTGAATCTTTTGCACGATCTCCATCCCCTTAACCACCCGCCCGAACGCCGCGAATCCCTGGCCGTCCGGATTGCGTTTGCCGCCGAAATCCAGTTCCGGCTGATCCCCGATACAGATAAAAAAGTGGTCCTGCGCGCTGTCCGCTTCGTTGCGCGCCATCGAAACCGTACCGTTGAGGTGCTTTAGACCCGTATCCCGCGTTCGTTCCAGAGGAATCGGAGGCATTAATTCCTTCCTTCTGGCCGGATTGGCTTGGGCTTGAATGACCTGAATCTTCACGGCATCGTCCGGCTGATTGTTCTGGCGCACGGTCCGAAAGAACTCGCCGTCGGCATACCATCCTTCATGAGCATACCGAAGAAAATTCTCGACCGTTTTCGGAGCGGCCCTGGCCTCCAGCTCGACTTCGATATCCCCCAGCGTCGTTTGGATCAGGACCCGCGGCCGATCGGGAACCGGCGCATCGCGCCAACGAAACCGCGGGGCATTGGCCGAATCGAATCCCTCCAGATGCGCCCGACCTTCCGCCGGTCGCTCCATCGGCTTTTGATATCGCCACGGACGATCGCCGAAAACCTCCTCGATCAGCGACGCAAGTCCCGGATCGTATTCTTTCAGTTCCGCCCTGGTATTGACCGCATTGTGCAGCGAATCGTTCTGTCGATTGTTGTCGAACCAGTCCTGCACGCCCTCCGCCCAGTACTCACTCGGGTTTTGCCCCGCATAGGTTCCCTTCCACAGTCCGGCCGCGATCGCCTTGTCGTACGCTTGGCGCAACCGTCCCTGGAACGACGGATCCGTCGTCCGCAGCCCGTATCCGTGCACCGCATGCGCAAACTCGTGAATCAGGATATTTTCCGTCGAATATGGATCCCCCGGGTAACCCAGCAGATTCTCCTCGGCACAACTCACGGGTGACCCCCCAAGACCCCGTGCGCGACGATCCCAGAATACCTTCGGGGTCATCCGACTGTGCTCCGGCACATCCGTGGTGTATTCGTCGTATGCCATCACCGTCAGCCGCACGCCCTTTTCCGTCATCGCCCGCAGAAGATCCTCCCGCCCTTCCATCATATACCCAAGGATCCACGCCGCTTCGCGCAGGGCATGATCGGTCACCTTCGCCGAACCCACGATCGAAAATCCCGACACCTCCAGATACTTCTGGTAAAACGGATCCAGCTTGAATTTTTCCCGAATCGCATCCGGCACCGGCCCCACTTGGCCCATCCCGGCTGAACCAACCGCCGACATGCACAACGCCGCCACAAACACGCTCATCATCTGCCGCATCGATTCGGTCTCCTTTCAGATCTTGCCGCCATCGAACATTGAATTCACTCTCCCTCCTGTACGGTGGAAATCCCATTGCCCCCGATTATACTCCCGGCTGAGGGGCTTTTCAAGAAGAGCAAGAAACGAAAAGATTGAGGATTTCCGCTCGAACGGCCGCACACCGTCGACGCCAAAAGGATTTACGGTCTTTTTACCGGCCGGATTCGGGTTGTGCAGGATCATCGCATCCCCCGATCGGTTTGCAGAACGATTGCTCTTAGGGGGCCGGACGAAGATGAAACAGCCACTGGTCGGCGACCTGGAGCAGATCGTCAAGATTAATGACCCCATCGGTCGGGACGGACAGATCGCAGGCGGAATTCCAGTTTTCTTCCCCGGTCTCGGTAAGCCACGCGGCCGAAACAAGAGCCCAGTCGTAAAGATCGACCCCTGTATCGGCATTGATATCCGATCGAGCGATTCCCTGTCGACCGGGCGTCGCCAGGGTCGTGTACCAAGCGGCTGGATGATTCCCGTCGAGAAGTTCGGGGCGTCGCTGAAGGACTTGTGAACCGCCGGCGACAATCGGCGGCCAGGGAGTTTGATGGAAATAGATCACCTCATCGACGAGAACCCATGAGACATTTTCTCCCAAAACATCCGGAACCTGCGGTCTTTCCAGCGAAATAACACCCAGTTGATCCGGCAGCGTTCCCTTCCAGGGTCCGACGATATTTGTCCCCGGCGAAAGCGGCGGCGTGTTGTAGCGGATCTGAAATGCGGACAGACAGTCCGGACAGGCGGCCGGGTCAAATCCAACAACCAACAGTCGGCCGTGAGACGGAATCGTCGTACCGACGGGGAAGGAGAAGCTGACAGAATCACTCAGTCGCCATTGTCCCGCGGGACTGGTCAGCACGATGGGGAAATCCGTCGGATTGTACAGTTCGATATATTCGCTTTCGACGGCGGCTCCTTGCGGATGGAAGGAAAATTCGCCGACGACAATATCAGCCACCGGATCGGCGTTGGGAAGATTGGGCGACGGTCGCAAGCGATACCATGCATCGGCGCCATCGGGCAGACGGCCAAGAGAAATATCATTCTCCTGCGATTTGAATCGGACGCTATCGACGATGCGATCCTGGCCATTTCCGGGCAGGTAGGAAAGAACGACTTGTTCCCCCGCCTTGTTCAGTCCAAAACCCGAAGTGAGGGGATTATGGAATCCGGAGATTTCGTCAAAAGCGATACGATCGCCGGGTTCCAGATGAACGGTCGGCAAGGACCACTTGTTGAGCTGTTCAATATCGTCGCTGAGATACCAAGCGGGCCCCAGATCCACGGCGGTGTCGCCGGCGTTACAGAGTTCGATCCAGTCATTGGAATCATACGGCGGCCACGCATAGTCGGTATGGGCCATTACTTCGTTGATCACGACTCCAACGGGCAAGAGCGGATCGGCGGCGCCGGGCGATCCATGGATCCGGGCGCTGGATCTCCAGTTCCCGCCATAATTCAGCGAACCGTTGTCCTCAGAGGCAATCGCAGATTCGCGCGGAACCAGCGTATGGCCTCCGGCCTGCGGGGGCAGCGGCCAGCCGCGGCTGTTGTCATACGCAAAGGACAAGATCTCGCTGTTGAAGGCCCCGCGAACCTGCAGAAAATCTCCGGTATTGTCGAGCGAACCGATAAAGGGGCCGACAACCGGAACGGTCTGGCCGTACCGGGATTGAAAAACCGCCGGATTTCGCGCGACGACCACAAACGCCCCGGGCTGCAGCGATGTTATGGCACTGGTTGCGAAAGCAAACTGGATTCCGCCCGAGAGGGTCACCGGCGAGAGGTTCAGAGTCGCCGTACCGATATTTTGAAACTCGATAAACTCGAAGTCTTTCCCGCCGACAGGATCGTACGATAATTCGGTGACCCGCAGATATTGCCGCAATGGACGGTTCTGCGAAGTGGAAGTCACGGCGATACGAGCGGTCGCGACAAGGTTCCCGCGGAAATCGCGGGCCTCCAGGTTCACGACATTTTCGCCGAATTCGACTGGAATTGCGACGGACCAGGTCGTCAAGCCGGTCCAGGAAAGGGCCAGCGGATCGGGAAAACCGGCCCGATACACGCGATAGACATCGATCCACCCGTTGCCCTGCAATGTGACCGTATCGGTATCAACGGAAAAGGGATTGCCATTGTTGGTTGTGATGGCGAACGGAACCGCCGCCGGAAGCTGGCTGAGCACGAAGTTTCGCCGCTGATCGACGATCGACAGAATGTCCGCACTGTAATCCTGCCCGCTTACTGCGGCATAGGGTTGCATCCAATCGGCCAGATATTCGACATTGAAACAGGTTTGAATGATATCGTAGAGGTGGCCGTAGAAGGATCGTTTCCAGGGATCCAGAGCGATCACCTTCTGAACGCTGTTCCCCCATCCGAAGATCGGGGCGGTGGTCGATTGATAGAAGGCAAAATCCAGATCCCAGGGCATGGCCAGAACGCGACGATCTTCCGGGCGGACATAGAACATGACATTGTGAGCCAGACCCTGGTTGTAGGTGTCCCCTATTCCGGTGAGGGATTCAAACGCAAAGACTCGCATCCATTGGTCGGCGTCGATTTCCGAGTTGATCCGATCCGCAAACGCCGTCCCGCTCAAACTGTAGGTCTTGGCCATGGACATCATGGACGAAAAATCGTCGGCGGCGCGATTGTTTTTGATCAGGTAATTCCAGCGGTATCCCTCCTTGTCGTCACCGAGGTCCCGCAAATCAATCTGCAGGACAGAGCTGGGAGGAAGTTTGAGAGATTGGGGGTTGCCGTCAACCGTGTTCTGGGAGAAATAAATGAGTTCAAATTCGTACAAGGTCCCCTCGGCGCCATCCTTGTATTGTGCATCGAGATACTCGTCATCATAACGGGCCATCATCAACTGCGCCGTCCCGCTCATGTCGCTCCGCGGAGGAAGAAGGCGGATGACATCGTCGTACATGCCGGGGATCCCCCCGGCACGATTCCCGATGTGTTTGACAAGGAGTTCGCGATGGCTGGCCCCCGAACCATAGGGTCCGGCTCCGCGGTCAATCGAGACCCCTTCATGAATTCCGCGAAAGAGATCGGCGGGATGAAATCGGAGGTTAAATCCTCCGCGGCCGTCGCCCCGGCCGTACCCGCTGCCCTTCAGATGGAGGCCGACATCGTAATACACGCGGTTTTCGTTATCGATCACGGTGGCGCCTGCGCGATGATTGCTCATGATATTCGTCGCCTCGTGAAGAAACGAGGTATCGGCGGCGGTCATCAGGATACGGAAATTGTGAGCCCCGAGCTGAGCCAAGCCATCGTCCACCTTGCATAAGCACCGCGAATCGGGCCCAGCCGACGGCCATGTCGTCGTCGCGGCCAACGAATCCTGTCCCCGAACATAAAATTGGACAAGCGTGCCAGCCGGCAGCGGACCGATGGAGGCCTGATATCGTCCCGAATTTTGCAGGGTCATCGAAGTTGCCTGAAACGCCCCGCCATTCTGAGACCAGAATAGGGTCATTGCAGCCATGCCGTCGGGATCGTCGGCCCGGACGGAAATCTCGATCGGATTGTCCGCGGCAGGTACGGGGGGCCAGTGGCGAAGGTCGGAGATCGTCGGACCCGAATTGCCGATGAATCGGGAATTGATCCGTCCGGGAGTCCCCACAATGGAGGGAACGACCAGCGAAGCGGTCTTGGGGCAACGATTGAAATACAATCGCGTGTTCAGCAGATTCGATCCGCCGAGCCATTTGGCACGATAGGAGATTTCATAAGTCTTGCCGTCGACGACGGCATGGTTGGAAAGGAGCGTCGTTTCGAGGTGATTGTGCATGTGTTCGGTCGGACCGGTCGATTGGACATGGAGGACGGGGTTGGATGGATTTGTCGGATCCGGAACAACTTCGCAAAAGGCATGATTCCCGAGGGCGCGCCAGGTAGCGAACCCGTTGTTAAAGAAACCGTTTTGAATCAGCGACAAGGCCGCCCCGTCGGGATCTTCAACAACGCGAATATCGTCAATCAGAAACTCCCCGGAATCCAGCAAACCGAAAATAAACTCGTTCCACTGCGACGGTTCGCTTCCGCCGGGCGTGGGAGAAGCGACGGCGCGGTAAGAGTAGGTTTTCCATTGACTTCGGACCGTTTCATCGCTGGCGGCCCAGGCGGATGCGACGGCGTTATCGGAACGGGGGTCCCGCAGTTCCAGCGAAGAACCGCCGGCGTCGGCATAGGCCGGCCAATACCCCCGGTCGAAATAGTGAACCTGGTCGGCGATATTGCCCATCGAATCCACAATTTTGATCCCGTCGCCTTTGTTCGACAATTGCCCGGTCCAGTCGCCCACAATCGTAATGTCCGGATAGAGCGTTCGTAATGCGTTGCTTTGCCCGGTCACGATCAGATACTGATCGGGTTGGACGACCGTCGAATCCGGAAAATCATACTCGACTCCGCCCCGCAGCTTCCAGCCGCCCAGATCGACGGGATGATCGCTGATGTTGTACAGCTCGATCCACTCCTGCGGCGATTCATGGAACGGAACATAGGGCTTGAGACCTCGCCGGGCGTGCAATTCGGGCAGAATCAGCATGTCCGTGCTTGCCGTGGACCAGTTCAGGCCGTGAATGGCCAGGATGTTGCGTCCGGATTTAAGATGGATTTTCTTGTCGGTAATATCGAATGTCTTGAAGACCAACGCGTCCGAGTCCGAATAGCTGGCGGTCGAACGCGAATTCCACACAAGGGCAAGGGGATTGCCGTCGCGGCCGGGGGCATTATAATGAGCGACCTCTATTCCGTTGAGATAGGCCACGAAACCGTCGTCGAATTTCATCCGAAGGATCAGTGTTTCCACCGTCGCCGGATCGTCGAGCTGAAACGGTATCCGAATATAGACCGAGGTATTCCCGTTGTCGCCGAACATTTGCGACAGGACACTGGTCTTGATCAAGTCTTTGTAATTTTCGGGGGTATTTTCATAGCCGACGCCGGTGGTCTTGCCGGATCCCTGGATCCAGGCCGAGTCGTCGAACGATTCCGATGCCCCGGTCCAAGTTGTTCCCAACTCGCCGCTGGTCGGCACCAGGGTGATGGCGGGAGCAAAGGAGGGAACCAGAATTGTCGTTTCCGTTTCGGCCTGGGACTCGGGGACCGGCCGATCGTGATACAGGACCTCATTGATGACGATCTCATCGTGAAAAGCAAACACATTATCCGAACCAAAGGAACCGATGGCGGGAACCGCCCATCCGGATCCGTCGGCGGTCCTGGCCTGAGGCGAAAGTTTGATTACGGCCGCGTCAATAACGGCGGAACGATCCGGCGAATACAAAAAGAGCTTGTCGCCGTTCACGGGATGAAATCCCAATGAGGATTCATCGAACGACCGATACCGACCGGAGATCAGAGTCTCAGACGGCAGAATGGATTCGGCTTCGACTGCTCCCTTACAGACTAAAACCAGGCCGCCCAATTCGACGGTCTGATCTCCGAAGTTTCGCAGTTCGATTTGAAACGGAATTGCGGAAGCCGAACTGATTTCCGTAAAAGCGATCGTGGGCGGCGGATAATCGGCCTTGGGGGTTTCCACGGCCGACAGTGCGGCGGCGAAAAAGGCGTTCTGGCCGCCGGCGGCGCGGTGAATCTCGACAGCCAAAGTGTTTTGTCCATTGACCAGTTGGGCTGTATCGAGAACGACCGGCCCGGAGGGCAGGATCGTCTCGATATCCGTCAAAGCCGAGGTGTTGTAGTTGACCGCCCCGCCCGGCATGTTGATCGACTGTATCTTAAAACCGTTCAAGTAGACAACCGCCCCGTCGCCGATCATCCAATCGGCCTCCAATCGGGTAGAGAAACTCGGATCGGAGGCATACTCAAATGTCTTGCGGAAATAATAGGCGTTCTTGTCGGCTGCCAATTGAGTTTGGCCCGGCATGGGCACGGCCGTTCCGGACATCCTGACCCGAAGTCCCGAGGGGTTGGCCCCGCCGCCTTCGTTGGTCCACACAAAGTCGAGCGTATTCAGTCCCGCGGCAAAGCCGGAACTGATTGTGAAAGGGCCGTTCCAGGCAGAAAAACCGGAAACGGCCATGCCAGTACTGACCCCGTTGATCCGGATATCGTTGAGCGTATTATCCACCGCCAGCAAAAAGGTAAGCTGAGCGGTTTGAGCATTATACCCACTCAGATCAAACCGGGTCCGAAATGTAAATTGTCCCGCCGGCTGGTTATCCGTACCCTGGGCGGTGAATCCGATCCATCGGGACTGGTTATCGTTGGACAACCATGCCGGATGGTTCTGCATGACCACCAACGGCAGACCGGAGGTCGTGTTGACATAATGAGGATCGAATTGTCCCGGCGCCAGCACATTTCCATCGTCGTCAACGCCGGTACTGAACAGCGTTTTGATTGGAACCGGCTGAGTATAGGCCGGTTGTTGTCCGACCCAGAATCCGGCCGGGCCGAACGACCAGGTACCATCGCTGAATCCCCGTGTGTACCAACCCATGCCGGGATATCCCTGATCGAAATATCGCCAGGAATCAAACAGACCGATCAGAGGCGTTCGCCGGGTCTGGGATGGGGGAGGAAAATTCTCTCGGCCGGGTGTGCCGCCGATTTGTCGGCTCCAGGTCCAGTTCGACGGCGACGGCCCGGCCCGTGCCGAATCGATTTTGGCCAGAGACACGCCGGAACCATCCGGCGCAACAGGCCAGTCGCCGCCATCGCTATATTCGATCTGGTCCATGATCCGGCCGCTGTTATTTTGCAGGCGCAACCGCTCGCCGGAATTGGCCAGCCGTCCACTAAAGGGACCATAAACCGAATCCAGGCCAGTGGCGGTTTTCAGGTCTTCGGGAGAAACCGCAATAACCAGATATCCTTCCGCGGGAATGACGGTTCCATTCGGAAAGATATATGCAACCCCGTCGGATAGAGACCACCCGGACAGATCGACCGGCACAATCAATTGATTGTGCAGTTCGATCCATTCCATTCGGTCTTCGTCTGAGGCCGGGTGATACATGATCTCGTTCAAGACAACTACGCTGTCGGCCGCAAAAACCATCGCCGTACTCAGAAAGAAAACCCAAAGACGAAAAAATCTATGCATCATACCCCCATACCATCGAGACGGTGGTCTGCCGTGACCGGTTTATGAGAGGACAGAGGCCGTGCACCCTTGCCGGCACGGCCCCTTCCTCTGCCTGAACAAATTGGAATCGCGACCAAAACCGCGAAACGATTACTTACCCCAATCCTGGGAAAGGATATCAAAATCTTCCAGATCCACGCGACCGCTGCGGTTGATATCCGCCGGAACCGCGCTGGACAACCAGCCGTCGGCCACAACCACCAGGTCGGCGAGATTGACAAAGCCGTCGGCATTGACATCGCCGAGAGGCGGCACAAGAGCGGCCAGCGTCGCGATCTGATCGGGCTGCAAAACACCCTGCCAGATGGTGGTCTGGTCGATCATGCCGTTTAACTGCAATCGCTCTCTGGGGAAGGTGGTCAACCAGTCATTGAGCCACTGCAAGTCGGTGCCGAAGGCGGTCCATTCGTTGTAATACTCTCCGGCGAAGTCATCGGTCGTTCCGTACGAAAGACCGTCCACAAACATTTCGACTCGCCCGAATTTGGACCGGGTTATAGCATAGTGATGCCACCGGCCGTCATCGACCTTCGGTCCGGTGATCCGACGAAGAGAACCATAGGTGTATGAGATAAATCGCAGATATCCCGGAACCGAATCGGCTCCGTCAAATCCCACATACACTCCCAAAATGCCGGGGTGCCGCATGACATAGACGGGACCCTCCGGATCGGAGGTTTTAAAGTACCCCGACAACGAGAAAGCGTATCCTTGGGGCGCTGTCAGGGAAGCCGTGTTGCCCAGATCGACGAAGTCGTCCGCCCCGTCGAAGGGAAGGGCATTGTTCACAAGCCCCTTTGTCCATACCGTATTCGGGTCGGCAAAATTCTTCAAGGTGCCGTTAAGGCCTAAATAGGTCTCGGTCAGCGTTTCACCCTTCGTATCGTCGAACTTCCACTCCACCAGAGTCGTGGCCGGAGCGACCGGCTTGGTGAAGAAGGTCCAGACCGGTGCGGTGGCAACGGTGTTACCATTTCGGACGCCCTGAATGGTCCAGTAGTACTGCGTGTCCGACTGCAGACCCGTGAGCGAATATGTCGCCTCGGTTAGTCCCGTTACATTCACCAGAGTGGACGCCAGGGTTGGATCCGTACCCAGCAACAGATTCCAGGTCACTCCCTGCGCGGCACCAACCGGATCGGGAACCCAGCTCAATGCGACATCCGTTCCCACGGTTGAACGCGATACCGGCGTGGGCGTCAGATCAAAAGCAATCGCAACCTCGTTGGAGAAGGCGTAGTGATGCCACGAGTCTCCGGTAACCAGCGCGTCAAAGGTAAAGCTGATCGTGTCGGTCGTAGCGGTAAACTTGTATTTGATGAGCTGTCCGTTGCCAGATCCGGCACCATTTTCATCCACTCTCCACTTCGCCGTCGGATTATCACTGGCGGTCAGATCGACGAAACGCCCGCCGGCGCCACCAAAACCAACCGTGTAGAAAGTCGTCACATACTTGGTTCCCACCGTTAGGCCCGTCAGGGTCAGGACGGGGTGACTGGCATCCGTATCTCCGTAGAAGAAATTGTGCAGAAGATTGGCGGAATCCCCCGTAACATTGACGCCAAATCCGGTATATCCGTTCGGGGCTCCGGTCAGAGACCAGTTGGCTCCGGCATGATTGGTGTCGTTTTCAAAGTTTACGCCATTGACCGAGTTGAAAACGGCGCCGTCAGCGACACCGCCATTGAATTTGACGGCATGGGTATAGGTCTTGTGGGTACCGAGTCCCGAATCACTATCGCCGGTCCAGGGCTGAACGCTGAATCTCCCGACGGTTCCGGCCACCGTGATAAAACTCCAGGTCGGGCTGGTATAAACCACCTGGCCATCCACGACGGTCTCGACCTTCCAGAAATACTGGCTTTCATACTCGAGATTTTCGGTAACTTTGAACTGGGTTGTGGTCAGGCCGGTGGCTCCATCCAAGCTGTTGGTCAGATCCGGATTCATTCCCAGATAGACATTGTAGGTGGCGCCTGGATAACGATCCACCGGAACATCCCAAACCAGCGTGACATCCTCAGCAACTCCCGTGGCCCCGTTGGCGGGCGTGGGTGAGAGCCGATACGGAAGGATACCGATCATCTCATCGATCTGGCTTTGTTTGAGGGCCCCATCCCAGATCGTGACCGTGTCGATGTTGCCGGCAAAGAATCGGCGATTCTCGCCGCCCAGACCAACGCTGATCCAACGAATATCGGCGCCGAGGGATCGCCAGTCCACATCGTACTCAATCAGACCATCGTTGACAGACCCGCAGAACTTCCCGTTGAGATACATCGAAACAGTCCCATCGATGGCGCGGCTCAACACGACATGATTCCAATCGTCATCAACAGAGGGACCGGTCATTCGGTATAAGACTCCGGCATCCCCTCGCGAGATGAACCGCAGCTTGCCGGGATTTGAATCCGCTCCATCGAATCCGACCGCCACGCACAAGAGGGGATTGTCTTTGGTCGAATGACGAAACGCGAAAATCGGTCCTTCGGTATCGGCGGTTTTGAAATAGGCCGAGACCGAAAAGGTCTTGTTTTGGGGAATCGGAAACGCGGCCGCATGATCCAGATCCACATAGCTGTCGATACCGTCCAAAAGCACGCTGTTGCCGATTAAACCCGGCACCCAGTGGTTTACGGTTTCATTGGGATCATCGGGATTCACAATCGTTCCGTTGTACCCCTTGATAATTTCGTGAACGACCAGGCCGTTGGGATCATCCATGGGATATTCCAGGGCCTTGGTGGCCGGAGCATAGGACTTGGTCGTAAAGGACCAGGTCTTGTTGATGTTGTTGGGATCCGAACTGTAAATTTTTGTGGCCCCGTCGAAGACATTCACTTTCCAGTGATATTTTGTCTCTTCGGACAACCCCTGCAACTGGAAACTGCCCGAAGTCAGTCCAGCCACTTTGGTCAGTTGCGCCGGATTGGTACCCCAATACAGGTCATAGGTCGGGCTGGTCAGGGTCACGCCGGGAAGGGCAATCGCGGTAAAGTCCAGATTGACGGTCAGATCCGTGAACGCTCCGGGAGCGGGTTGGGGTTGGATATAGACATAGGCCGGCGCATCGACCTCGTTGGAAAAAGCATAGTGATGCCAGGTTGCATTGTTCCCCACTTCATCAAAGGTGAAGATCACCTGGCCCGACTTCGGCGCCGTGTACCGATACTTAAGAAGAATGCCGTTCCCGCCGCCATATTGGTCCTGATTGACACGAATCGTACTGCCCAGATCATTTGGATCGTCGTCCGCCGTTACATCGATGATTCGGTCTCCGGTTTCCCATCCCTTGCCATAGAAAGTCGCAATATATTTCGTGCCCGGAATCAGCTTGGTCAGTTGCAACTGCGGATGCACCGATACCGTATCTCCGTAAACAAAAGAAGTAAGTCCGCCAGGGCCGATCAGGTTGGCTCCAAAGCCGGCGATATTGGTTCCATGGCCCCCGGGTCCCCAGGCATAAGGGATATTCCACAAACGCCAATTGGTTCCCTGGTTGTTGTTGTCTCCCTCAAACAACATACCATTGCCCGCATAAATCAACGCGCCGTCTGTGGCCTGAAACTTGACGGCATGGGTGTAGATCTTGCCGGCACTGACGCCGGAATCGGCGTCGCTGGTCCAGGGCTGATAACTAAAGGTCCCCGCGCCGGTCAGCGAAATCACGGCCACAATCACGCCCACACTGAATACTTTTGTTTTGTTCATACTGTTTCCTCCGAAATTAAGGTTGAATCTTGTGGATTGACATTTTGACATGAATTCCCGGGTCGGTCCCTACGGCCCCGAGCAGAATGACCATTTCATCGACGCACCTCCCCGCCGTTGAAGAATCCAACGACAGATTTCCGATCTCAATTGTTCCTGAGCCCGACTGCCCATTCCACTCAACGAACTCAGATTCTCATTGCCAACGCATACGACCCGACTGCGGTTTTTTCTCATACAATACCGATACTACAGAATCTCTATCTGAAACCGAACGATTCCTTTATACCGCATCCATTCCAGAAAATCAACAAAAAATCACCGAGGAGTGTAAGATTGTGTTGATTGGGCCAAGCTCCATGGCCCGGGACTGGGTATTTTTAATTCCCATCAATAATATAGGAAAAAAGAATATTTCTATCGAGCCGGGTTATCCACTCATACGCAAATCGTCGGCGAAATTCACTCCGAACGAAAAACCCTTGCCCGCGATAGACAAGAAGGGACGATCGTTTACACAGTCTCACATGAACCTTCGGTTCAACCTGAAAGCATGAAAATGGGGTT
>CAZXPW010000078.1:0-13630 GCA_964643355.1 uncultured Pirellulales bacterium | reverse complement strand
GCACGCTCTCCTGGACCGGACCGACCGCAAAGACCGCCTCATTCAACGCCGACCACTCGTTGTCCATCCCGATTGTACGGCTTTGGATTTGAACGCTTTTGGTTAACACAAGAGAATTTGAATATGGGATTGCGTTCGGATTCACTGCTCCGCCGGGCAATCGGGGATCGGTTCCGTTTGTGGAATACCACATCGGCAATGAACTGGATACCGATGGAACCGTTGCCACCAGTTTCGGCAGAATCAATAAATCGCCGCTGGTCTTGCTGGTGTTGATACCGTGGATGGCCAGAATGTTGGTCCCTGCTGTCAGCAATGATCGGTAGCTGGAAAGATTCAATTCTTCAAAGCTCGAAGCCGTGTGATTGCCGGCGGCGGCCGAAGGCGGTATCGAATTGGTAATGTTGCTGCTCTGGCCGACGAAAGATCCGTTTATATAAGCGACAAATCCGTCGTCATATTTAATCAGCAATTTCAGAGTGATAATGTCGTCTGGATTGGACACCGAAAAGGGAATCCTGCAATAGACGGATGTTTGTTTGTTGTATAGTCGATTTTCCAGATCAGTTCCGATCATCGGGTCGTAAGTCGTTCCCCGATCATAACCGACTCCGGTTCCGGTGGACCCATCCGTCCATTCGACTCCCGGGGAAAAGGATTGTGTCGTCCAAGTGGTCCCCAGTCCGTTATCCGAAGGAACAAACGCCCGAACCAAAGCGCCTTCTGAAACCAGTTCGACGCTTTCGGTAGCGACCGCGTTGGGATTGATCAAGGTCAACAAAGCTCCCGTTGGGGCATGCCCCCCGTGCTGCGGCTGGCCGTCAACCTTGAAGATCGGCGGATCGATACTTGGATACCATGGGGGACTCTTGGCCCGAAACTGCCCGATCACCACCTCCCGCCTGCCCGGAAGATAAGTATTCAGAACGAAATTGTAAGCATTCTGCCAGTCAATATTCCGCGTATGGGGAATCGTTTGTCGATTGTCGCCCCATCGTGCCGACTCGCCCACCACGGCCTTTTCCACCTCCGCCGCGATGGCCTGGTAATAGCCGCGAATGTTTTCGGTGGCCAAAACGCCCGTATGATAAAAGTGCCGATAAACCCGGTCTGCAAAAAGCATACGGTATTCTTGATTTGAGATCCATTTTTCATTAATTCCGGTGGGAGTGCTCGCCCCATCGCTTGCGGTCACATTTTCCGTGGGGTTTTCCAGAATATGTTCGGCGTCCCAGGTGTGGAACCGCCACCGTCCCGACGGATCGAAATGATTATGGGAGGCGTACCAGTTCTTGGCCGACCAGTCCGAGTTCCCCAGATAAAAATTTAGGATCATATAATCGATGAAATTCGGAATGTCCAGATATTCCTGCAATCGTGCATAATCGCTGACGGGAACATTGACCATCTGGGTAAATGTGACATTCGATCCGCTGACCACCCCGCTGACGGAATGCTTGAGAATGTCATAATCCTCCTCCAGACCGCCCAGATATGCGGACGCAAACGAATCATCCGGCCGTTCGTGAATCCAGTATAATCCCCAGTACAAACCGTTAAGATACAGGTGAACGGGCCGGCCGTGCGGGGCATATCCGCCCATTCGATTATGAAGATCGGAAATAAACTGATCCCGGGTATATTCCCCCCGGTTCCGTTGATCGATTCCGGAATGGAGCCAGACATTATTCAGACGCGCTTCGAGAACGATCGTATCAAATCGATCCGTCGCTTCCGGTTCATCCGGAAACAGCCGATACCGCAGTCGGGACGGACCATACCCACCGCGAAAGACCAAACGCATGGAACATTTGTAGGTTTTCCATCGATCCAGACTCGTTCCGCCCCCCGTGACGCCCCCCTGCATCCGCACGCCGCAATTGACCTGAAATCCCGGTTCGGTCCCGTCAGAGAATATCAACTCGGCCGAGGCCTTTCGCTCGGTGCCGTCTTGGCTTTCCGTAATGTAAATACCGTTTGTTCCGAACAGATCGTCCCGATTGCTTACGATCGACAGCGTTGGGATCGCCCGTAAATCATCCTGAATCCTGTTGGAATATTCGGCTCCAAACAATCCGGTCGGCGAACAAATATCCGGATCCATTTGATAGTCGCCGGTAACGGGGGTCCGAATGCTCGGCCAAATTTCCGGATATCCGGCCGGAGTGACTTGAGCGCCCGTCGTCGGATCCGTCGCCTGTTTGATCACATCATTCAGGAATAGATAAGTATGCGTATCGACATTGGATGGTATGGAATTATCCTTGAATGCCGCCGCTCGAAGACAAGTCGTCGTAGAAATCGCGATCGGCCCGGAGTAGGTGTTTCCATTCGTCAGGGTTGGCTCGCTTTGGTCGCTGGTCCAGCGAATCATCGCGCCCGGAGTATCACAGAATATCTGGACCGAAATGGGCTGTGTGTAAAAACCGCGATCCAGACTGAATCGAGTGTCGGCAACCTCGCCCTCGTAAGCCGCATCGTTGGCCGCGCCTCGGGTGACGCTCTTGAGAAATCCGATCTTGCTGTTGTTGCCCACGCCGTAAGTGATCAGCCCCCGTTGTTTTGGATAATCGACATACTCGTACGCCACGGTGCCGTCGGGTTTGACCAGAGCCAGATACCCCCCGTCGCCGTCCATGTCGAAATTGGTATGCAGGTTTCCGCTGGAATCGACATAGGGATAGTTTGTTGGGAATCGGTCATAATCCTTATTGGAAGCGTAAACGACAAAATATCCGTTGGCCGATACCTGTTTGCCGTTGGGGAACTTCCACTTCGTCAAATTGTTGGGCGTATCCGTCAGAGACCAGCCATTCAGCGAAATCGCCTCATTCGTCGTATTGCGAATCTCGATCCAGTCCGGATAGGCGGTCTGACCTTCCACGATCGTGGAATAGCGATCCGTCGGCGCCGGACGCAGATCCTCCAGATTGGAGTTGATGGCCATAAATTCGCTGAGGATCAGCGTCTGTTCCGGCACGGGGACATAGTTTCCCACTAATAGATATTGTTGCTTTCGAATAGACAGAATCAACTGCTTGGCTGGCTCGAGCCATCCGGAAACCGGCTTGAATTCGATCGTGTGCTGGCCTTCCATCACCGAATCGATCGTCGTGCCGCTGGTGTGCCAGATCCCGCCGTCGATTCTCCACAAAGCGCCGGCGGCGATTGCGGCGGCCGGGGAAAGCGTTGTCATAATCGAGCTTGTCCAGTCGCTCAGCCAGTTTTCCGCGACCAACGCCATATCGACCAGATTGACGCCGTCGTCTCCGTTGAAATCGGCGTGCACATCGGATGATAACCATTGTTCGACAAAGAGTTTAAGATCCAGCAAATCAACCTTGCAGTCCAATGTCAGATCGCCGACCGGGCAGGTCGGTTCCAAAATCGTTATCGCGACCGAATCTATTGCGGAAAGCAGGCCATCGTTTGCAGTCAGTTCAAAAGTGTATATTCCGGGCATCGGAAGGGTAATTACCGGCTGGATCGCATCCGGACCGGGATTGAATGTAACCCCTTGTTTTCCCGATATTTGCGTCCAGGTTATCCCAAGAAATCCTTCCGGACTTCCTTTTCCGTCATCGCTGACTGACCCGAACAGGGTCACGCGGTTTTTCGGCCAGACGGCCGTTTGGTCCGGACCGGCAGAGACAATCGGGGTGTGATTGACCAGACCCACCGGCGTGATTTCCAGAAAACAGATTTTCGTGTTAATCATTCCTGCCGCTGTACTTATGGTGAGACGACCATCGGAAACTACGACGGTAAGATCGTATTCGTCGAAGTGGTCGGCCGAATCCGGATCGGTCAGGATGATTCCTTCGACATTGAGGTTGTTGATTTGGTTGGTATACAGGGCGTCGCCGCAGACAATATGCAATTCATACTCGTCATTGTCGAGGGTGATTTCCCATGTACCATGAGGCGCGGAAATCCTTTCCATATAAAGAGTTGTGGCATACCGATCATCGGGCATGACATCGTCGCCGCGATCATATATTTTTGTAATTGTGGAGTCCCAACCGTAAGAATAACCGTTGCCGCGATCGCCGAAGACCTGGCCGGAATCGGCCAGATATCCAAAGGGGACCGGAGATGCGGCGGGCTGAAAATTGATTTGAATCTGACCCAATAAAACCAGAGGTATTGTGGTGGAAACGGCCTGTCGGAAATTGGCATAAGTCATTGCTGACAAAAAAGATATAGCCAGAATTGAAACGGCAATATTTGGCATATTCAGAGATTTCTCACTGTGTATTGGAAACTCTCGATAGCATTTTCGGCCAAAGAGCGCGTAAGAAAAAGCAAGAAGATGAAGGATTATCGGGATTTGTCCCCACCAAACAAATGATCATAAGCCCTTTTTTAATAGATATTTATATTACATATCCGATCTTGAAGATTCATTCAATCCCGTTGCGGATAAACGGCATTGTCCGATCCCCTATTGCAGAATTGAATAATCTCTCAATCCATTTTATTATAAGACTTTAGGCCAGACAGTTCAAGCCAAATATGATTGAGCTCATACGACGATTGTCTCGACCACATACAGTCACAAAACCAATCTTCCTTTCGACCAGAGAATATGGGAAGAATACATCTCCTAGGAAATAGGGGAAATAGGTGGACTGTCCCGAATGGCGCTTCCTTAACGAGTTGTTTTATGGTTTTCAAACATTTCACCCTTGATATTCTACTGAAAACAGGCATTTTGGCGGTTAATTTGGGCAACTTAAAGCTTAAGGAACCGCCATTCGTGACTGTCCCCGGTTTCCCGGTTTGACAATATCTACGACTCGGGCGTGACCCACCAAGGCGGCGGAACGCGGAATATTCCGGAACGGCTCTGGTTCGGCAATAACCTGTTCATCAACTGCGGCCTGACGGCCTATGAATGCCGGGAACCTTGCCGGGAGGTCTTCTTCGAACACAACACCTGCATCAACGCCGGCGGCGGTTTCAGCATGCAAGGGCAGACCCCGCCGCGCCCATCGGACCCTTATCCGCAGCCGGTGGGTTACCATGTATGGGCCTGGCTGATCGATCCCGGTACCCAGCCCGGACAAGTCTATGTGCGCCACAACATCTTTTGCGGAGGATATGGTCCGGCGGTCTGTTTAAGCATTGATCCGGCTGACGATCACAAGTTCGTTTTCGACCATAACAGTTACTGGCAGGCCGGCGGACAACCGTTGATCCATCTGGGAAAGGGGGTAAAGGATTGGGCCGAAGCGATGAAGGCATTCCAGACGACGGGCAAAGCGATCGATTGGGGCGCCCGCCGATCCTACCTGCCGTCCGAGTTTAGCCGCTATCAAGCGGAGTCCGGACAGGACCGGCGCAGTCGAGTCGCCAAACCCCTGTTTGCTGACGAGGCGAACGGAGATTTCCGGCAGTGCGGCGAATCACCATGTGTGGGAATGGGAATCGAACCTATTCTCAACAAGCTCAGGAGAGGGTAAAATCCCCAACGATCGAAGGTATCCGCACCATATCCGATACATCACAGGAAGGATTGGACATGAACCAGACAATTCGGCGGAAGGCGGCGTTTCTTACGACCATTATCAGTTTGAGTTTTCTCTGGCAAGTGAGTTTCGGAGTCCAGATCACGGCGGGGCCGTGCTTGCAGTGTCCCGGCGAGTCGTCGATGACGATTGTGTGGATTACGGACAAGACCTGTACGAGCTGGGTGGAGTATGGCACGGGAGAGGTACCGGATCAGAAGGCCATCGCCAGTCATTACGGCCTGATCGATGCGAACCAGCGGGTCCACAAGATCACGCTTTCGGGACTGAAGCCCGGGACGGAATACCGATATCGGGCGGTATCGAAGGAGATTCTGGAATTTAAGCCATACAAGATCGCCTTTGGGGAGACAGTGGCCAGCGGCATTTCGACTTTTACGACGCTGGACGGAAGAAAGGAGGCCGTATCGTTTGTGGTACTCAACGACATCCATGAGAACGACGCGATTTTGAGGGAAGTCATGAAGATTGCCGAAGCCGAGCCGTACGAACTGGCGTTTTTGAACGGGGACATCCTCGGACACATCGAAAGCGAGCCGCAGATCATCGACCATGTCCTGAGGCCGTGCACGGAGCTGTTTGCCGGGCGGATTGCGATGGTCTGGATTCGCGGCAATCACGAAACCCGCGGCGCGTTCGCGAGGATGATGCCGAATTATGTAGGGCTGGAGGAGGGGCGATTTTATCGATCGTTCGATCACGGGCCGGTGCATTTTATCGTGATGGATTCGGGAGAGGACAAGACCGACGACGACAAGGAATACAGCGGTCTGGCGGATTTTGACCGATACCGGAGCGAGCAACAGGCATGGCTGGAAAAGGAGATTCGGTCGGAGGCGTTTCGAAAAGCGGCGTTTCGAGTCGCTCTCATCCATATGCCGCTATACGGCTCGAATGACTGGCACGGGCCGATGGATTGCCAGACCAAGTGGGGACCGTTGTTCAACGAGGGGAAACTGGATTTGATGATCTCGGGACATACGCATCAGTACCAGATCCTGAAGCCGGAGAAGGGCAAGCATGAATATCCCATTGTCATCGGAGGAAGCCCGAAGGCCAAAGGCGCCGTGGTGATTCGCGTGGAAGCAACCCAGGAAACAATGAAGGTGACCATGACACGGGACGACGGGGAAGTCGTGGGAAATCTGCGGCTGGAACGAACGCCCTAAAGCGGAATCCACATGGCGGCGGAAGAGAATCTGTTGCATCGAAACCAAAAGCGGTTATACTGTCGCCAACAACGGCATTTACGAACCAGATATTCGCAGAAACAAGGAGAAACCGATGAAAGGGAACGAGAAGCTGATTCAGAAACTCAACGATCTGCTGGCCGATGAGCTGACGGCCATCAATCAGTACATGGTGCACTCGGAGATGTGCGACAACTGGGGATATGAAAAGCTGCACAAGGCGATCGAGAAACGGGCCATCGACGAGATGAAGCACGCGGAAAAACTGATCGGGCGGATTCTGTTTTTGGAGGGGACGCCCGTTGTGACCAATCTCAAGGGAATCCATATCGGCAGCCAGGTTCCCGACCAACACAAAAGCGACTGGTCCGCGGAAGATGAAGCCATTCAATCGTATAACGACGGGATTCGCCTGGCCGGGGAACTCGGGGATAACGGCAGCGCGGATCTGATGACTTCCATTCTCAAGGACGAAGAAGACCACCTCGACTGGATCGAGGCCCAACTGGACCAGATCAAGCAGATGGGGATTCAGAATTACCTTTTGCAGCAAATGGATTAGAAATCGGTTGCGTTGTCGGGATTTTTCTACCGTTTTTGTTGTGCGGGCATTCGCGGATCATCGCAGGGCTGGCCAGAAGTCAAGGGTCATGGCCAATCCAAGGATGACCGAGGCAATCAGGAACAGGATGGAGATCTTGATGGCAGTCGGCAGGACGCGGGAATTGTCCCGAAGGGACACTTGCTGACCGGCGCGGAAGGCGGCGATAATCTCGGGACGATCGCAGGATCGGGGGGCAATCCATCGCAGGATGCGATAGAGCAGCCGGATGAAGGAATAAAGCAGGCCGGAACCGATTAGACCCAGAAGCCAGAAGACGGCGAATCCGGAAAGCAAGCCGGCCAGCCCGCCGCCGATGCAGAAGGCGATCAAGCCCCATTCCGGGAGCCGGTTCCAGAACTGGCTTTCGAGGTCGCGAAGAACGACTTTGTGAAGTTCGATTTGGCGTTTTTGATCATCAATAATGGCTCTGGATGTGGGATCGGGATCCGCTCCGCCCAGATTTTCCAGCACCAGGACTGACGCACAGACCTGAATTTGCTGGCGAACATCGTCAATCTGGTTATGGGACTTTTTCGCCAGATTCATCAGGGTCAAGACACATCCACCCGCGCCCAGAACGGCCCCCAGCATGGCGAAGTATATCACAATCTGCTTGTCTTCGACTCGGATTCGCATAAGCACCCTGTCCCTATCTCGGCAAAACAGGGGCGAAGCTTAAGCGGGCAGCGATTGAGAATCCGGTGAACGGTTGTTGTATCTTCCGATAAAATCTTGATTGCTCGACCCCATCGTCCTGAAATCCTTTCGGATCGAATTGTCGGGTTTTGCCCGAACCGATTACGGATTCGCCGGGGTCGGGATTTGAGCGGGAGGCGGCGGAGTCACGGCCATTCGGTTGAATTCGTCGAGAATGGCGTGCTTGTTGGATTCGGAGATAAACATATTCAGCTTGTTGAGGATTTCCGCCTTAGCGGCCGGGCTGAAGACGGGGTTGTGGATGAGCGTTTGGATGATGTTAAATTTGTTGGTCTCGGAGATGAAGCAGTCGGAGGTTTTGCGGACCAGGTAGATCTGAGCGTTGTCGGACAGGACCGGCCGAGACGCCAGGCCGGCATAGAGCTGAAACTTGTCGGACTCCGAGATCAGGGAACAGGCAGCATTGATTTCGGCGATAATGGGTTCGTTGATGACAACGGGAGGACAGTGGGTGCAGGGACGGGACTTACAGGGATCACACTTCGTGACAACGATGCAGCCGCAAAAGGTCACCGACAGAATCGAAAGAGCAACCAGAGTTTTCATCGATATCTCCTTACTTCCATCTTGCACAATTCGTAATCCGATATTCTTTGTATATTGGATTGATAAAAACAACGATTAAATGCCGATATTTGTTTATCCGCCGATAACAATACAACCGCTCACCGCAACAGAGATAACCACAACCAACGCAAACCACAGGATCGTTTTCATCGGGTCATTCCTTTCCATCCGAACCGTTTTCGGGATATTCTACAACCGGAGGACGGGATCATCCAGACGAATCCGGACCGCCTTTGTTTGACATATAGACGAAGGAACGAAGGGATTATTTCAACAAAATGTCGCGAACCTGATAACGGAAGCATTATAAACTTCATTTGATAATTTTCCGGTAATTTCGAACAAAATGAGCTTTCACGATCGTGCTATTTTCCGGGTTTCTATTTTGGCATAACCTCATGTGTGGAAAAGAGTTATCATTTTGGGGGGTCGAGATTTTCGTACAATTTGTGCACCGATTGCGGTAAGGATGGAGGGACCCAATGAGGATAGGCCCCACCCGAGTCCGTTCACGGTTTGCCGGCGGCTTTACGGCGATGAGGGCTCGTGATATACTTCGGCATTCGTTCAAAGAGGAATAAAAATGAAAAACAACACATGGAATCTTGAGATGTTCTGTTCTGGATATAGACGGATCCGAATTGGTTTGGTTGCGGCGTTGTTTGTGGCGGCCGGGCTGGGTTGGTTCAGAGGAACGGGGTATGTACACGGGCAGGAAACCGACCAAGCGGCCGGATCCCCCCCGCCGGAAACGACAACCAAACCGCAGGAAACGCGGATGACTCCGGACATGATCCAGGCCAAAATCGCGCAGTTGGAACAGGACAAGTCTCTGGATCCGGAGGTTCAGAAGAAAGCCCTCGATTTATGGAAGGAGGCGCTGGCTTCGGCGAATCTTTCGGCGCAGCAGGACCAGCGGATCCAACGATCGATCCAACAACGGGAAGAGGCCCCCAAGCTGATCGAGACGATCCGGGCACAACTGGCCGAACCGGCGACAGAGCCGATTTTGACCATCGCGGCCGACGCGCCGGTCTCGGAATTCGATCAGGGTCTGGCCAAAGCGCAAAGCCAGCTCGCGGAGGTTCGCAAGACGGCGGAGGATCTCGAGAGACGATTGAAGGATCGGGCGGATCGACGGGGAGTGATCGACAAATCCGCAGCACAGGCCGGTTCCGACCTGGAAAAACTCAACGCTCAGGCCGCAACCGAAGCCGAAGTCGAAGAGCACACTGAAATCGCACGGGCCAGGCGGATCGCGATCGTCGCCCGACGGACGCTGTTGAGCAAACAACTCCAGGCGACCCAGGAGGATCTGGCGGGATTCGATCTGATGACGGATCTCTACACCGTTCAACGGGACCAAGCGGTACGGCAACTGGGCCAGGCGCAAAAACTTCTCCAGTTGTGGCAAGAGGCGGCCAGCAAACGGCGTCGCAAAGAAGCGGAACTGGCCGAGCAGAAAGCCCAGGAAGCGATTCAACAGGCCGCACAAATGCATCCGGCAATCCGGCGGATTGCGGAGGACAATCAGCAACTGGCAAAACTGAGGACAGGGCCGGACGGGTTGTTGTTCAAGACCGAGGCCCTGAAGGCCAAAATTCAAAGTCAGACCGCTTTGCTAGAACGGCTCAAGGCCGATTTTGCGCAAGTTCGAGACCGAGCTTCCAGCGGAGGGGGACAGGCCACGACGGGATTGCTTTTGCTGAACAAGCGATCCACGCTGCCCAATCTGCGACCGCTGAAAAAGGAAATGGAGGAACGAAAAGGGATTATCGCCGCCGCTCATTTTCAGTGGCTCGAGCATCAGGAGCAACGATCGAAACTGGCGGATCCGGATCAGGCCGTTGAACGAATCCTGGGGGAGATCGACAGCGACCAGCGAGACTCTCTGGAAAACGAAGTTCGAGCGCTGCTGCAAAAACAGGTGGAATACCAGGATGCCCTTCTGCGGGAATATGAGGTCCTTCTGGCCACGCTGTCAACATTGGATAATCTGGAGCGGCAACTTGTTGATATAACCCAGCAATTCGGGCAATTCATTGACGAGCGAATACTGTGGATCAAGAGCGCTCCGGTCCTGGATTTCACAGCGGTGCAACGCGCGATGGAGGCGGGTCGATGGATGCTGAATCCCGGGAACTGGAAGACAACGGGCAAAATCTTCTGGTCGGGAGTGGCGTATCAACCGGCGGCGGCCGTGTTGATGGTTTTTGTATGGGGGATGTTGATCTGGTATCGAAAGAAATTACGGAGGCAGATTCCGGAAACGGCGGGCCGAACGGGAGACGGTTCCTTTCTCCTGCAGACGGGTCGTTCGCTGTGGCAAGTGGGATTGCTGGCGGTGTCTCGGCCCTATTTGTTATGGATGCTGCATCGGATTCTGGCCGCGGCGCCGGGCAATCACTCGTTTCCGGACGCGGCAGCGGCAGGACTTCTGGAGGCGGCCAAGGCCTATCTGATTCTGGAACTGGTTCGAGGTCTCTTGTTGCCCGGAGCATTGGGATCGGGCGGGCTGGCCTGGTCCAATGATGCGCGGCTCTTTGTGCGCCGGAATTTGCGGTGGCTGACTTTTGCGATTTTGTTGACGCGTTTTGTCCAAACGACGGTCGCAATGCAGACCAACGACTTGTGGAAAGAATCCCTGGGACGAATCGCCTTTGGGGCGGGAACTCTGGCGTTGGCGGTGTTTTTCGTGATCGTGCTGGCACCCAATGGAATCCTGATGCGGCCGTATGCGGGAACCGGCGCCCGTGGATGGACGGCTCGGCTCCGGTATCTGTGGTATCCAGGGGCCATTCTGCTGCCGGGCAGTCTGGCGATCATCTCGGGAATGGGATATTTTTATACGGCCGAACAGTTGTACTGGCGGGTAATAGAAACCATTCTGCTGGGAGTTGTCGCGGCGGTTGTCGGGCAAATCCTGTCCGATTGGCTGACCGCGGTTCGACGGACGCTGGCCGAGCAGGAAATGCGGCACTCACGACACGAGCAGGTTGGCCAAAGTCGCGGTTCTCATGGCCGGATGGTTTCGACATTGCTGAGTGCGGCCGTACCCTTTGAGTCGATTTATCGAGTCAGTCAGCAATCCCAGCGAATCATTCGAGCCTTTTTCATTCTGGGACTTGCGCTGGGTGTGCTGGGAATCTGGAAAGACATTCTTCCGGCGCTGGGGGCGATGGACCGCGTCGTTCTGTGGGAGACGGCGGTCAAGGCGTCGGAGACGGTCGATGCGACGGGCGCAACGGTAACCCAATTGAAGACCGCTCCGGTAACCCTGGCCAATCTGATGGGAGCAATGATTGTGACGATCATGACAATTGTCACGGCGCGAAACCTTCCGGGCCTGATCCAGATCGCGGTGTTGCAGCGCGTGGGGATGGACCGAGGAATCCAATTTGCGATTACGACCCTGAGCCGATACACGATCGTCGTTGCGGGAGTCATCATCGCGTGCAACCAACTCGGCATCAACTGGTCGAAAGTGCAGTGGTTAGTGGCGGCGATGACGGTCGGCCTGGGGTTCGGGCTGCAGGAGATCTTCGCGAATTTTGTTTCCGGTCTGATTATCCTTTTCGAGCGGCCGATGCGCGTGGGGGACATTGTCACTTCCGGGGATATCACCGGAAAGGTATATCGAATCCAGATCCGGGCGACGACGATCCAGACCTGGGAAAACAAGGAACTGGTGGTGCCCAACAAGGAATTCGTCACGGGTCGGCTGATCAATTGGACGCTGACGGACCCTGAGCTTCGACTGTCCTTCCCGGTGGGCGTAGCGTACGGATCGGATACGGCCAAGGTGGAAAAGCTTCTGCTCGAAGTGGCCGGGAAACATCCGAATGTGTTGAAAAATCCGGCGCCGACCGTGACTTTTATGGCGTTCGGAGACAGTTCGCTGAATTTTGAGCTTCGATTGTCGATCCCGGAAATCAGCGTCATGCTGAAGGTCCGCCATGAGATCAACTTCGGGATTGATCGGGCGTTTCGCGAGGCGGGGGTAGAGATTCCATTCCCACAGCGTGATCTTCATGTTCGATCGATCGAGGCAGGACTGCCAGTGCAAGTCCGGAAAGATAACTAACCGAGTTCTATCGGGGGATTCGGACCCAATGATTTGTTTGAGGATGGACAACAGGAGTTTTCTATGGCGCTCATTTGTGGAAGAGTATCCATTTCCGGTTCCGTTGACTCTCGGGGTTTCGAAGAACGATTGAAGAAGTTTTCGATATTGCCCGGGGAAGATCCGGGGGAATACCAGACGCGGGTCTGGACAGGACCGATGGGTTGTCTTGGGGCCAAACACAAGCCCACGGCTCCGGCTCAACTGGACTATCGGCGGGAAGGAAAGTGGTCGCGGCTGACGCTTGGGTATCAAGACCTGTTAAGTCCGGAAGTCGCCGGGCAAGGTCGGGAACAGACGGCAGAGGGTAACACCGCGGGCGATGATCTGCCCAGCCGGATCGAGCGGAGCGAAGGGGAATTTGTCTGCCTTCTGATGGATCATGAATCCGGGGCGGTTCATATCATCAACGATCGGTTTGCGGCCCGGCCCTTGTTTATCCAGAACCTCGATGGACAAATCGCTTTTTCGTCCAACCTGTCGTTCCTGAAGGGAATGGCGCCTGTTGCGCCTCAACCCGATCCATTGGGATGGATGGAGATTATGACCTTCGGACATACGCTGGACCAGAGGACGACGGTCCGGGGGATTACGCGTTTACGACCCGGCTCGCATGTCACGATCGACCGCAACGGAATCTACGAGCGGCAATACTGGATCTTGCGACACCAGCCCCAGGAAGGTCTGGACCCGAACGCCTTCGCGAAGGAAACTTTCGAGACCTTCTCGCAGGGCGTGGCCTGGCGATTACGGATGCTCGGTAAGGGCTTGATCACTCTCAGCGGCGGTCTGGATAGCCGACTTGTGGTTGGGGCCGCGCCCAAAAACGCGGAGTTTATTTGCTCGTATCATTATAGCCCCATGAAGCAGGGGGTGAAAAAATCTTTGGAAAATTCAT
>CAZXPW010000077.1:0-14189 GCA_964643355.1 uncultured Pirellulales bacterium | reverse complement strand
TCCATCGGCGGCAATACCATCACCCACGACACGGCTGGCAATCTGACCCGCGACCATTAGCCCGGATATTTCACAAGCGTTTTGTTTTGGGCGGCCCTTTTGCCCCGCCGCGGCGTTCTGGCGCCAAAATGTCCTCAGCGTATTTTCAAATACGCTTCCGGTCCTTTTCGATCTGCGGCCTTGCGGCAGGCCAAAACTTCTCACCCAAAACGGCCTGCTATTGGGCTGGGGCAAATTTCGTTTATAAGTCCGGATCCACGCTTTTTGCATAGCCACAGTCTCAGAAATGTGGTAAAATGAACGGGTGGCGGAGCTTTTGAAAGATCAATCCGCACGATCTCCCGATAAAAAATTGACAGTCGAAAATTGAAATTGTCCGGGCCCGGCCCGGATACCGATAGGAGTAGTATGGATCCTGCGTTGAAACTGCATGACATGATTGAAGTTGATTCGGCCGAAGCACCCGAGCCCGTCAAGCCCGAGAATGCCAATCGTCCATTCGCGCTTCCGGCGACGATTCCGATTCTTCCGATCCGCAGCGCGGTGGCGTTCCCCGGCACCGTCATGCCGCTGGCGATCGGCCGCGCCCGCAGCAAGCAGCTCATGAAGGATATCGTCCCCCATCAGACCATCTTCGGCCTGGTCGCCCAGAAAAATCCGGACACGGAGGATCCCGGTCCCGACGATCTGTACCGGGTCGGAACCGCCGCCTCCGTTCTCAAGATCATCCAGATGCCGCAGGGTTCATTGAATGTGATTGTTCACGCCATTGCCCGTTTCGAGGTCGTCGAGTATATCGGCGTGAAGCCCTATATCAAGGCCCGTGTGCGTCCGCTGGAGGTCACGGTCAAGCGCTCCAAAAAACTACTGGCCCTGATGATGAATGTCAAGGCCATCGCCACCCGCGTCATTCATCTGAGTCCGAATGTTCCCGACGAGGCCGCCAATCTGCTGGAATCCATCGACGACGCATCCGCCCTGGCGGACTTTCTGTCGGCCACGCTGGCAATTCCCGTTCCGGAAAAGCAGTCGCTGCTGGAACAAATCGACGCCAACAAGCGGCTCGAACGGATCTCCGTAGCGCTGGCCAACCAGCTCGAAGTGCTCGAACTTTCGCACAAGATTCAGGGGCAGATCCGCGATTCGATCGACAAATCCCAGCGCGAGTATTTTCTTCAGGAAGAACTCAAGGCCATCCAGGCCGAACTGGGAGAAGCCGACAAGCGGACGCAGGAAATCAACGAGCTCCATGAAAAAATCAAAAAGGCCGGGATGCCCGACAAGGTTCAGAAAGCCGCCCACGAGGAACTTGATCGTCTGGGGAAAATCCCCCTGGGGACCCCTGAATATGGCGTGATTCGAACCTATCTGGATTGGATGTGCGACCTACCCTGGTCTCGTACCACGGAGGACTCTCTGGACATCCGCCGAGCCGAGCGCATCCTGAACCGCGATCATTTCGGTTTGGAAAAAGTCAAACGACGAATCCTGGAATTTTTGGCGGTCCGCAAACTGAACCCCAAGGGCAAAAGCCCTATCCTGTGTTTTGTCGGCCCGCCCGGGGTCGGAAAGACCAGCTTGGGCCAGTCCATCGCCCGCGCGATGAACCGCAAGTTTGTTCGGATCTCGCTGGGCGGTATCCGCGACGAGGCCGACATTCGCGGCCACCGCCGCACCTATATCGGCGCGCTGCCCGGCCGCATCCTGCAGGAACTGAAAAAGTGTTCCGTCCGCAATCCGGTCTTCATGCTCGATGAAATGGATAAAATCGGTCAGGATTTCCGCGGCGATCCCGCCTCGGCCTTGCTGGAGGTTCTCGACCCGCAGCAGAACGACTCGTTCACCGATCACTACCTCGACCAGCCCTTCAATCTGGCCGATGTGATGTTCATCGGCACGGCCAATTTCACCGAGCCGATCCCGCCGGCCCTCGAAGACCGGATGGAGATCATCGAACTGCCCGGCTATACCGACCGCGAAAAGATGCAGATCGCCAAACGCTATCTGATTCCTCGCCAGCTCAAGGAAAACGGCTTGACCGCCGGCCGGCTTCGGATCACCGATGAGACTCTGGACCGGATCATTCACGATTACACCCGGGAAGCCGGAGTTCGCAACCTTGAACGGTCGATCGCGTCGATCTGCCGTTTTGTCGCCGCTCGGATTGCCAAAGGTCGTTCTCGGTCTTGCGTGGTAGTGCAGCCCGCGGACCTCCAGAAGATTCTGGGGCCGCGCCGCTTCGATTCGGAACTGGCTCAGCGGACCAGTACGCCCGGCGTAGCCACCGGCCTGGCCTGGACCCCTGTTGGCGGGGAATTGCTCTTTGTCGAGTCCGTTGCCATGCCGGGGAAGGGAAACCTCACCTTAACCGGTCATATCGGCGATGTCATGAAGGAATCCGCACAGGCCGCTTTTTCCGTCGTGCGGTCCCTGGCTTCTGAACTGAAAATCGACCCCGACCGCTTCAAAAAATCCGATTTCCACATCCATGTCCCCGCCGGAGCCGTCCCCAAGGATGGCCCCAGCGCTGGAATTGCCATCTTTACCTCCCTGGTTTCTCTGCTGACTGGCAGGACTGTTCAACCAACCGTCGCCATGACCGGCGAAATCACGCTGAAAGGACTGATTTTACCGATCGGCGGACTTAAAGAGAAGATACTCGCCGCAAAACGAGCCGGAATCTCCAGAGTTATTGTTCCGCAACGGAACAAAAAAGACCTCGTCGAGGTCCCCAAAGAGGTTCGTCGCGGAATGTCTTTTGTCTTTGTATCCCACGCCAAAGATGCCCTCAAAACCGCCTTGCGCTGATTCTGCCCGTCAAAATCCGTATTTTCGTTATTGACAACAGAGACTGTAGGCCCTATAATTATTTCCACAACTGGATTCCCACCCATTGCTGGCAAATACCACAGTGAGGATGGCTGATGAGGAGAATCGGAAGAGTTGAGAGGTCCTTGCGGGGGGAGAGCAGGAAATTCTGGTATCAAAAATATTTCAAGCTATTTTTACTCCTATTATACGGTATTAATCCTTTGTTCAATCGTCTGCCGGAATTCTCCGGCGATTTTCGGGGCGCCGGTTATCCTTTCCTGCGGTTTGCGCGGTTTCCGGCCCGATCCGGATTGGAGGGCCGAACTATGATCTGACTTTCCACCGCGGCGAAACTCAACCAGTCATCTTCTTATCGGAGGAATAATCATGAAAAAATTTTGCATTGCGTTGATCATATTATCTCTGGCGCCGATCGCCCTGGTCCAGGCCGGAGGAAAAGGATTGGCCGTTTACGAGATCTGGCAGAACATGCGGAATACCACGACGGGAGATCCGACGGTGTTCCAGCCCTTGTATGAAAGTCCCAAATACCCCTTCAATCCCGATTTGCGGTACGAAGTAACCTCGTTTGCCGGAATGCGCGACTGGGCCGATCATTACAATGTACGCTTATACGGATATGTTACGGTACCGACAACAGGGATCTACACATTCTATATCTGCAGTGATGACCAAAGTCAGTTGTTTATGAGTGCCGAAGGGTGGCCGGATACCAAGGTGAAGATTGCCGAAGTCGCCACATATTGTGCCCTTTCACCGCCCAGTTGGACCGAGTTTCCCGGCGTACAAAATTCGGTCGGGATTTCTCTGGTTCAGGGGCAGGTAATCTATCTGGAAGCGATCATGCGGGAATGGGAAGGCAGCGACAACATCTATATTGGATGGCAGGGTCCCGGCATTGCAATGGATATTGTTCCGGGCCTCTACGCCTCCACCATGCATCCCAAATCGGCCATGAATCCTGTTCCCGCCGATGGCGAAACTCTGGTGGCGACCACGAGTCAACTGAGCTGGAGTCCGCCGGTGGATGTCAATGATGTCGCGACCTATAAGGTCTTTTTCGGCAATGAACCCAACCTGGCATCGATGTCCCTGCTGGCCGATGTCGGAACGGCGACCACCGCCAATCCGGGCGCACTGGAGAAGGGGAAGACCTATTATTGGCGGGTCGAAACGACTCATTCCAACAACGGAAAACCTTTTACGATCCGCGGGAATATCTGGCAATTCACGACGATTCCCCCCGTCCCGGTCATCAAGACACAGCCCCAAAACGCGTTCCTGTTGCCGGGGGACACCGCCGAGTTCACCGTCGTGGCGGAATCGGAATCGGATATGACTTTCACCTGGTTTAAAGTCGGGACCCCGGATACGCAAGTGGGAACGGGAAATATCCTGACGATCCCGGATGTCCAAACCGACGCGCAATATTACTGCAATGTCACCAATGACGGCGGAACGGCCAAGTCCAATACGGTCAGTTTGAAGATCAAGCGGTTGATCGCCTACTATCCATTCGAAGGCAATGCCAATGATGCTTCCGGTTTCGGACCGAATGGGACCTGGAACGGCGCTGAGGCCTACGCGACGGGCATGATTGGACAAGCCGCATTGCTGAATGGAACCTCATCCTATGTTGTGTTTGGATCCGTAGGGATCAGCGGAAGCTTGCCGCGTACCGTCGCGGCCTGGGCCAAGCCCAGCGTCCCGACCGGCCAGATCACAACCTGGACCAACATCTTCGGTTTCACCAGCGCCACGGCCACCAGCTACTATAGCTTCGATCTTGAGAAAGTCAGTTACAACGGCGAGGGCTATGGAATCCATTGCTATGGCTGGGAACGCATGATGAAAACGCCCATCGACATGGATTGGCATTTGCTGGTTGCCACCTATGACGGGACGACCGTTAGCTGGTACTTCGACGGAATCCGAGTCGGGTCCGAAGCCCTTGCCCTGAGCACCGAAGACAGAGTGCACATGGGAAAACGGGCACATGATGCCGGCGGATACTGGCCCGGTCTGGTGGACGACGCGCGAATCTACAACTATGCATTAAGCCCCGTCGAGATCGCTCAACTCTATGTCAACGCCAAACCCGGCGCAAGCGTCTGTCCCGAATATGCGGCCGGCGACATCAACAAGGACTGCAAGGTCACTATGGCAGATTTCGCCGAACTGGCCCGGGTGTGGATGGAATGCGGTCGTATTCCAGAGTCTGAGTGTGCGAAATAATGACAATCGGGCAAAATTGTCCAGACAAGAACTATCCAATATCGGAGGATATAAACATGAGAGAAATACCTTTCAAAGGCCTGATTGCGTTAGCCGTCCTGTGCCTGGCGTTGGCTGTGGTTCCTGCCGGGGCTCAGGGTGTCAATGTCGCTCAGGGAAAAACAGCGACTGCCAGCAGTGTATGGGATGCGGCGGCCGGCAGTACTGCCGACAAAGCGGTGGATGGTATCGCCCCCGCATCATATCCCAGCATTTTCCATTCCGGCTCGGGTGATCGTACTCCCTGGTGGCAAGTCGATCTTGGTCAAGTCTATTTGATTCAGCGAATCGTTCTCTGGAATCGCCAGGATTGCTGCGGAAATCGTCTTCGGGACATTACCGTTCAGGTCAAAGTGCCCGGGGATATTGTTCTTTTTGAGACGGTTGTGAATCCCGGCGATATCCTGGGGGCACCGGCAACGATTACCGTAACTCTTCCCGTCTCCGTTCCCGGTCAAATCGTCCGGATCAGCAGAACCGAGGATAATATCAATCTCAGCGGCGACGATCAGTATCTGTTGCAACTGGCCGAGGTTGAAGTGTTCGACCAGCCACCCTTGCAGGCGTTCGGCCCGACACCCCAGAATGGGGCCGTTCGGGTTGGCGATAATTCCGCCAATCTCAATCAGGTGGATGTAAACCTGGCTTGGTACTCCGGCGTTACAAAAGATCCCGCCGATCCCAACCATGTAATCGTTGATTCCAAGCTGGTTGCGCACAAGGTGTACCTCAGCAACGCCGGATCAACCGACCCGAATGATCGGTATCTGGGAGAAGTCGCCGCCGGATCGCCCCCGCAATCGACGGCTCAGTTCGGCCCGGTAACCCTCAATCGGGATGCCACCTATTATTGGCGCGTCGATGAGATCCGCAACGATGGCGGCAACCTGGTTACGATAAAGGGTATCGATTGGATTTTCAGCACCGAATCGGCCAAACCGGTGATCCTCTCGGTAGCCCCGTCGATTCAGTTTGCCTGGTCCGTGGAATCCGGAGCGTCCACGGGTCGTCCGGCCGAAACTGTTTCGTTTGTCGTCCTGGCGGAAAATCCCTACTCCAAAAACTCTTCGGGCATGGACTATGCATGGTTCCGAGTCGGGGGAGACAAAGTGGCTCAAGGGACTGCGACCTTCACGATACCGGAAGTTCGGGATGCCGACGCGGGTCAATACTATTGCGTCGTTACCCTGACTGAACCGGGTACGGCAACGACCTCGCAAACCCCCAATGTCCAATTGAAGATCAAACACATCGTCGGATACTGGCCTTTTGATGGCGATTTCCAGGATAAGGTGGGAACCAATCACGGAACGCCGTTAGGAACTCCGTTGCCCTCTTTTGTTGAGGGCATCATCGGCCAGGCCGCCAAGTTCGATGGTCTTGATGGTTCACCCGCTCAGGCGGTTACAATTCCCACAGCCGGATTGCCGGTCAGCAACTTTACCCTGTCGTTCTGGGAAAAGGCGCCCAACAGCACCCGTGCCGGTTATATGCTGGCCAGCGGCTCGCCGACGGGGTACGAGAGCATCTACTTGTGGCGCCGCGAAAACAACGCCTATTACGGCAACTTCAACGGCGGCACGGGACCTACGGGTTCGATGGGACAATTGAATGCCGCATTCCCCAGCCAGGTCTGGCACCACAATGTCTTTACTTATGACGCGACTTCGAATATCTATCGATGGTTTGTGGATGGACGAGTCCAGCCCTCTCAGAGTTCAGCCACGGGCGATCATACGCCTCCAACGCCGTTTACAGCGTGGGACACTCTGATCTATCTGGCAAACCGTCGAAGCATGAACCGTGCCTATGCGGGATTAATGGATGACTTGTCCTACTTCGATTATACAATGCAACCTCGCGAAGTAGCCGAGTTTTATCTGAAAACCGTCGGCGGGTTCTTCTGCTGGACGCCGGTCGCCAACGATCTCAATGGCGATTGTATCATTAGTATCGCGGATCTTGCGATCCTGGCGGCGGATTGGACTGGATGCAATCTGATCCCCGAGTCGGCCTGTCAGTAAGGTATCCGCAATTCAAACAACTGGTTTTCAGAGGAGAGGAAGGATCGGGGGCCCCGGTTGGGGCCCCCGATTATTTTCGTACCGAACAGATCGACGATTGAACGATTCTATTTCTTTTCCAGCAGCAGATAGTCCAGTCCGAACATGTAACTCTTGACGGCCTTGTCGTTGGCGCCGATGATCTCGGCCTTGAGCGTATGATCGCCAGCCGTTAGTTCATGCGTACCCAGGTCCATTGCCCCCGTCGGAACCACGCCGTTGTTGTAGAAATCCATCGGCTCGCCAAGTTTTTTCCCGTCGAGATACAACTGCACGATTCCGTAATCGACCGCCTTGGTGAAATTGGCCTTGAGGGCATAAGTCCCCGCCTCCTTGACGGGCAGGGCCAGTTCCAGCGTGTCGCCCGGCCTGGCGTCGATCCACCACAGGTGCGCTTCGTTGCTCCAGCCCTCGCCGAATCCGCTCATATCCTGCTCGTGCGGATTGCCGGCCGTCTTCCGGATCACTTTGAGTTTTTCGCCTTCGATGGCGCCCTTGACCGAAGGCAACTGCACCGGTTGCCAGTATCCGATTCGTTCGGCGATCGGAGTCGGCGCGTACCCGTCATCCTGTCCGGCCTGCAGATAAAAATAGACCGTCGAGGCGTAGAGGGTCGGTCGCGAATTCGGATAATACTTTTCGATGGATCCGTCAAACGATTTCAGAAACGGAATGTTGTCGGCGATGTGCCACCGATTCACGGACACATGGCCCTTGTTGTTGTTGCTGATCGTCTGGTTGTGGTAAGCGTTCTGGAACAGCGTCGGATTGCACCAGGCATATCCGAAATAATCCTCGCTGCCGGTCCCGAAGGTCGAAGGAAAGGTCTCGCCATCGACGAAAAATTTTTCGTCGCCCTCGCCCCACCATCCGCCTCGCGGATTCCACACATGCAGCATTACGCCGCAATACCGCCCGCGGCCGTCGGTCTTCAGCAGCGTCCAGTCGATCGTCCGCCGATCGTCCAGCCGCGCATCGCGATGCCATTTGGCTCTGAATCGCCCCAACTGCTCGATCGGCCGTGATAACCCGGCGTGCGTGATCGCGAATCGGACCGTTCGCGTCTCGGGGCCGTCGTTGGTCAGCCGGATTTCCGCCTTGCGATACGGCATATACCAGAACGAATAGAATCCATCTTGGGTCATCCCCAGCGGCAGCGATTTGTACTCGTTTATGCCCGGCGCCGTCCCGAAGAAATCGCCCAGCGGAGTCCACACGCCCGGCGTTGTCTGCCCATCCCAGTGGATCGACAATACCAGAGACCGCATCACATCATACGATACCGGCGCCTCCGGAACTTCCATCCGCACGCGGATCGAAGTGATCGCTCGCGGCCCGGTCAGTTCCGCCACCGTGGCCGTCTGGCCCGGGGCCACCTTGACATCCTGAATGATCCGCGCTTCGCCCGGCCGACGACCTGCCGGATTGCGACCACAATTGTTCAGAATCTCGTTGGCCCTGGCCAGTGCCTCCGTATCCGGATCCGACAGCGGCAGATTGAAGGTCGGCAGCGTCGTGCCCTTTGGATAGGTTGTGTAAGTGAAATGATAATACGCGCCCCATTCCGGATCGGCGACGATTTTACACGACTTTTGATAGGGGATCGGGACATAATTATTCAAGCCCATCGCCACCTTGTGCACCAGCGCCGGATAGACAAACGGCGCGTTCTTGCAGTCAAAGTATCCGGTGAACGGCAGATCGACGGCCGGCTCCAAATTGCCGTCCAGATAAATCCGCACATGCCCGGGACCGTCCTTGGCCGACCAGATCCGCCAGATCACGCCGGGACCGTCCATCTCCGCCAGGACCTGCTTGCCGTCTTCCCTGCGGATGATGCCGTCATTGTCTCCATTGGCGTCCCAGTTCACATAGTTTCCCGTGGCGGCGTCGAACTTGCTGGCTCGGTCCCAGCTCGACCACTGGGCGCATTTCTCCCCCGGCTCCGGCAACACCGCCAGCCGTTCCATGTCCGTCAACCGCCCGACCAGATCCGCATAACTCAGCGACTCCGCTTTGGCCGTACCCGCCCAGACCCCCACAAGACTAACCACGATCCACATTCGTTTCATACCATTCCCTTTCCGATTGATTGCCGGTGATTGCAAAGGCGGGCACATCGCCACGATTCCATCCTTCGGGCGCATCCCTCCGTCATTATCCGTTGTCTGCCGAGAATCTTCGAGAACCAGCCCTATTTTGCGGGAGGAGCCGGAGCCGGGGCCGGAGCGGGAGCTGGAGCCGGTTTTTCCTTGGGTTTGATGCCATGGGCCTTCATCCACTCGGCGATCTCCGCCTCGGTTTTCTTGGCTTCCGCCGCGGCCGCCTTGGCCGCCTCCATCTTCGCCTGGTTTTCAGCCAGGGTTTTGCTCTTGGCCGCCTCGGCCGCCTCGGCCTTCTGCATTTCGGCCGTTAGTTCCGTGGTCGCGGTCTGCTGTTTTTGGGTCGCCGTCATCGTCCGGTCCCGATATCGTTGTTCCATCTGGCCGGTTTCCGAGAGCTTGCTTTCCAGCGAACGGACCCGGCGATCCGCCTCGGCCCGACCCATCTCCGCCTGAATCCGACCCACTTCCGCCCGAGTGGCTTCTTCTTCCACAATGTCCGTGTAGGCCTTGCTTCCAAACGGATCGCTGACCTGCTCAAAGACGCCCTTGTGTTCGATCGGGCGCTGTTTGCGGCGAATCTCGTCCAGCACAACCTCATTGGGCAGGCCCCCCGTGGAGATCGTCGGGGTCAGGATAAACAAGACCTCCTTGGCCCGCTCTTCGAAATCCTTGCTGGAAAACAGAAATCCCACCAGCGGCAGATCCTTAAGCCCCGGAATCCCGCGCGTGACCGCCCGCTGTTCGACTTTGGTGATTCCCCCGATAACCAAGCTCTCTCCCAACCGGATCCGATTTTCCGAGACTTCAACTTTTCGCTGCGTGGCGATCGGAACCTGTTTGACGCCTTCCGGCGTGGATTTGCTGCTGACCAGCGCGGCGGTCTTTAATCCGATGGAATTGTCCGCAAACACCGACGGCGTCACCTCCAGCGAATCCACAATCAGGATCCGTTCCGGATACATAAACGGATTTCCCGTGGCCGGATCGATCGTGGAGATACGATCCAGCACGACATTCTCTTCCGTCCGGATGGTTCCGGTTTGACCGTTGACGATCTCCAACTGGGGACTCATCAGGATTTTCAAATATCCTCTGGATTGCAGCATATCCACCAGGGCGCCGACCATGTGCCCGGGATTGTCCACGATGAATTTCTGATTGACCGGATCCCAAGTCCCTCCGTTCACATAGCCGCTTTTCATTCCAAACGACGATCGCGCCAGATCGCGAAGGGCGGCGCCGGGCAATTTTCCGCTCAAGTCCATATCGGTCCCGAACAGATTCTGGATCTCCATCCGGGTTTCCCAGTCCAGAGTGTGATCCGCATAGACTTCGGAGATCAGGCAGTCCACTCGAACCTGGATCGGAGGAACATCCACGGTCTGCAAAAACTCCAAGACCTGTTCGGCCTGCGCTTTTGCCGGACAGGTTACGATAATCTGTTCGGTGGAGGAATTGGTGCTGATCGTAAAGGGGGCGGCCGGAATCGGCGCCCCTTTGCGATCCAGCAAGGGCTGAACAAACTGAGCGTTAATCAAATCCACCAGATTGTCCGCCGTATGATACCGGCAAAAGTAATACAGCTTGACCTCGGGCTGGCCGGCCACAACGATCTCTTCGATTGAAGGGGGCGCGACATAGATGTCCGGTTTGGAAAGGCCCACACCGGTAGTCGGCTTGACGGTTTCCAGATCCCGAAGAATATTCATCGATTCCAGTTCCGTCGGTTTGGGATCATATATCCCCCCGCATCCAGCCCATACCAGCAAAGACAACAACCACCCCGATCGCGATAGGACACGACCTCGTCCGGGTTTCAAGGAATAGAGGTTGTCGGTTCTTTTCATGATGGCGGTTGGCCTCGTTCGATGGTCATTTCGCCGGAGCCGCCGGAGCGGGCGCTTGCGGGGCCGGTTCCGGGGCTGCGGGAGCGGGAGTTGCATCCTTGGGCGCCGGGGCGGGAGTCTGCGGCGCGGGTGGGGCCGAATTGGCCGGCGGTTCCGGCTTTGGGGTTCCTTCTTTGGGAACGCCTTCGCCTTTTTTGCCGTTGCCCAATTGATCGATCTTGGCCTCGGCGTCTTTCTTGGCTTTCTCGGCGGCTTCTTTGGCGGCAGCCGCTTCGGCTTTGAGTCGATCGGCTTCGGCCTTGGCCGCGGCGGCCGCTTCTTCCAGTTTTTTGAGTTCCTCGGCGCTTTTGGCCGTTTCGGCCTGGGCCGCCGCCGTTTTGGCTTTGGCCGCATCCACGGCCTGCTGAGCCGCCTTTGAGGCCTCTTCCGCCTGGCTGGCTCGGGTCTTTTCCTGCTCCATCTGCTCGGTGGCGCGACCCAACTGTTCTTCGAGTTGTTTGGCCTTGCGCTCCGCCTGCGCCTTTTGCATCTCCGCCTTCACCCGCGCCACTTCCGCGCGCGTCGCTTCTTCCTCGACCATATCCGTGTACATTCCCGTTCCCAGCGGATCGCTCCAGCTTCGCGAGACATCATTTCGTTCCGCGGCCGGCGAGTGCTTGTGCTGGACTTCGGCCACAATTTCCTCGTTGGGGACTCCGCCGGTGGAGATCGTCGGCGTCAACACAAACATCACTTCCTTGCCGCGCTCTTCAAAGTCCTTGCTCGAAAACAAAATCCCCAGCAGCGGTAGATCCTTCAAAAACGGGACCCCTCGCACCACGCTGCGCTGTTCGGTCTTTCGGATGCCGCCAATGACAAGACTCTCGCCCTGACGAATCCGATTTTCTTTGACCACAACCTCCCGTTTTGTCACAATCGGGACCTGCTTGACGCCTTCCGGCGTGGATTTGGAGCCGATCACCGCCCGCGTCTCGATTCCGATATACCCGTCGGCAAACACCCGCGGCGTTATGGTCAGCGAATCAACCACATCGACATATTCCGTTCGCTGCGTGATCACGCCCGACACCGGATGAACGCTCTGGATCACATCCAGCGGCACATGCTCGCTGGTCACGATATTGGCCGACTGTCCGTTGACCACTTCCAGTTGGGGATTCATCAGGATCTTCAGATAGCCGCGCGACACCAGGACATCCACCAGCGCGCCGAACATATGCCCCTGTTGTCCCGGCTCTACGACGAAAGTCCCCGTCGAGGGATTATAGGTACCGTTATCCACATAGCCGGTCTTCATGCCGAAGGTCGATCGCGCGATATCCCGCAAGGCCGCTCCGGGCATCTTCCCGGTCAGGTTGATCTTCTGGCCAAAGAGGTTCTGCACTTCCAACTGGGTTTCCCAGTCCAGGGTATGATCGGCATAGACTTCCGAAATCAGGCAGTCGATCTTGATCTGGATCGGGGGAACATCGACCTTCTGAAGAAACTTGAGAACCTGTTGGGCATCTTCGACCGAGGGACATCGCACGACAATCTGATTGGTTGCCGGATGAACCGCCACATTGTAATCCGGCATCGGATAGGTTTTGTTTTTTTCACCCATGAACTGACGCAAAAACTGGGTATCCACCAGGGCCTTCAGTTTGTCCACTGTGTGGAATCGTGAGAAATAGTACAGCCGGGCGTCTTTGGCGTCTCCCAAAACCGTTTCTACGATCTTGGGCGGTTGTTTATAAACATCCGGCAACGGAATATCAAGATTGGGGGTCAGCTTGACAGTTTCCAGTTCACGAAGGAGGTTTTTCGATTCCAACTCGGTGGGCTTTGTTCCGAAGAAATCTCCGCAACCTGTTACCAAGACGGAAGACAAGACGCATACCGAGCCGGCCAGGAAGATCCTGTCCCATGAAACAGAACGACACTTACACTGACGGCCTGATCGTGCGGTCATGTGGCATCCTTACCCAGGAATTGATGATCTTTACTATCAGTATCGGCCCAGCTCAAGCTGATCCTCCAGATATTTGACCCAAAGTCTGGAAAACGGTTCCAGAAGGGAAACATAAGCCCCTCTCGATCGATGTTATACCGGGGCAGAATCTTTTGTAAATGATTTTCTGACAGCAAGTTATCCATATCCTTTCTGCCAACATTCGACATTTTGAACCGACTCTCCAACCCCCCATAGACGAAACAATATACCACAATATTTCAGTCGCACGACCCCTGCCTGGTTATTATGCTGGAACGATTAAAAAAAATGCTATAATCAAACAGAATGATAAGATAGGTAAAGAAGAAATTTGAAGTGAACAACCAACATTCTACCTATATTTACATTTTAATGTAAAAATAAAATGTCTACTGTTTCGGCAATTGCAGAATCATTCTTGAAAGAAAAGGAAAGAACAAGACGGGTTCTATCCCCGGATTGCCCACCGGACAAGTTCTTTTAACCGAGGCGGCTTTCCTTGCATGAGGATCCCCACTCGGAAGATCCGTCCGCCCACGAACAGATAAAATGCCGTGAAGATCAGAATCCCCGCCAGCCCCGCCCATGGTTGCCAAGCGGGAATCCCGGCCGGGCTGGCCTGACGAACGATCATCAGCATTGGCGTAAACGGTGGAATCAAGGACATTGTCGTCGAGAACGCACTGTTGGGGGATTGGATCATCGGCATCATCATCAACAACGGCAGGATTACCGGCAGCATGGCCGGCAACATCCAATTCTGCATATCTCGAGGATCATTGCAAGCCGATCCGATCGCCATAAACACCGAACCCTGCATGAGGATTAATAGAACCATATAGGTACCAAACCACGGCAAAAGCCCCACCGGAACATATTCCAGCCAGTTGAACTTCGTCGTTAACGCCAGTCCGGCCGCCAGGTAGGCCGAGCCCGCTGTGAGGGTAATGGCAATCCCTCCCAGCAGCTTTCCGGACATGAACGGAAACGGCCGAATCGAAGATACGATCAATTCGGCGATCCGCTGGTTTTTCTCCTCCACAACCGAATTCATCAGCGGCGATGCCCCGATCATCACCAACATATACATCGCCAT
>CAZXPW010000076.1:0-14429 GCA_964643355.1 uncultured Pirellulales bacterium | reverse complement strand
CGTCTCCATACCTCAGTTATCGGACGAAACACCCCTTTTCATACACTCTCTTAGCAAATACCATCCAACCTTTATCGGGGAATGCCAAAAAGCGATCGAATGGTCAAAAGAGATCGTTACGACTTGGCTAACTAGAGGGATGTTTTCCCAAGAAGCTAATCCATCTGAGAAGGCAATATCTGCTGTTGGAAAATTGTCCGATCACAAAAAGAAAAAAAGCCATGATCGACATATTCATATAGACGAATGTCGAGATCAAATCGGACTTCGAATTTTTGAACTCGAAAACGATGACAAATTACAAGATTTGGTACTGACGGTACATCACGCTTATATGCATACCTTTGGTGGGAGCCCGGCAATCAAAATTGTCGAGAATCACAAAGGTATTGCAATGGTTACATCCGTACAACAGGGGGCATGATTACAATAGGACAAAGGGCGGTTTAAATCCGCTTCTACCGACTATTGTGGAACAAGGCCTTCCATTTCAGTGCATCAGGTCTTTGTAGGTTTGTTCGATGGTGTCGAGCATGGTGTCGGGGGCGAAGGGGCCGACGACGGACTGGCGGCCGTTTTCGCCGAGGATGCGGCACAGTTCGGGGTCCTGGATGAGTTCGGCGCAGGCGTCGGTGAGGGCGTCGATGTTTTCCGGTTCGACGAGGCGGCCGGTGTTCTCGTTGACGACCTCGGCGGCGCCGTCGATGTCGAAGCTGACGACGGGTTTTCCGCAGAGCATGGCCTGCGGCAGCACGCGGGCCAGGCCCTCGCGGAGGGAACAATGGACCAGGATATCCGAGGCGTGGATGGCCAGGGGGATCTGTTTGGGGTGCAGCAAGCCCGTGAACTTGAACCGGTAGCCGAGATTGGCCAGTTGGATGTCGGCGCGGATCTGTCGGGTGAGGTGGCCGTCGCCGACGAAGAGCCAGATGCAATCCTTGAAATACGGCACGAGCCGGCGGGCGGATTCGATGATGTAATCGTGGCCCTTCAGTTCGGCCAGTCGTGAGACGGTGACCAGGACGGTGGCCTGTTCGCTGATGCCGTATTTGCGGCGGAATCCCTTGGTCTCCTCGGGCGAGGGTACGCGAAGAAAGTCGTCCAGCTCGATGGCCGAGTAGGCGGTGACGAAGGGTTTGCCGGTGCCGATATTGGCGGCGAGCATTTTTCGGCTCATGGCGTCGGCGACGGAGACAAAGCCGTCGGTGCGTTTGCCGGCGGCGCGTTCGATGGCCATGAAGAGCCGGTTTTTCCAAGGGCTCTGGTAAGGGTGAAACGACAAGCCGTGGAGCGAGTGGACGATCAGCGGGCGGGGGTTGAGGGCGTCGGCGGCGTATCGGCCGAGGATGCCGGCCTTGGCGGAGTGGGTGTGGACGATGTCGGGCTGGAGGCGGCGGAGATATTTTTTGAGCTTCCAGTAACTGACTGCATCCCAAACGGGATTGATTTCACGGCACAGACGATCCACGATAATGACATTGTAGCCCTGACCGCGAGTCTGCTCGAAGAGCTGGCCTTCGGGGCCGACAGCGGGACCGGTGATCAGCGTGACCTCGTGGCCGCGCTGGGCCAGGCCGCGGCAGGTGATCAGCGTGTTTTCCTGCGCGCCGCCGAGGATCAGGCGGGTGATGATATGGACGATTTTCATATCGTATCCCGGCTACGGCCGGGTCTCCGGTTCATAGTCGATTTTCATCAGGCACAGCCCGCAGGCCGGGGCCAGAGGTCCGGCGGCGGTGCGGTCGCAGGCGGCCAGGATTTCGGCCATCTTCTCAACGGGCCAGCGGCCGCGACCGATTTCCACCAGCGTGCCCATGATGTTGCGCACCATGTTATACAAAAATCCGTCGGCTTCAATATCCATCTGGATGGTATCGGCTTGCGGCTCGACGACGGTACAGGAGAAAATCGTCCGAACGGAACTCTGGCGACGGTCGGCCGCGGAAGCGAAGGATTTGAAATCGTGCGTACCGATGAGAACTTGAGCGGCGGCATTCATCGCAACCGCATCCAGCTTGCCGGACCGATGCCAACTGAAGCGGACCTGCATGACCTGCCGTGTCGGACCGGTGAAGATCGTATAGCGGTATTGTTTGCGTATCGCGTCGGCGACGGCATCGAAGTCCAACGGGACATCGCAAACATCAAGGATTGTGATGTCGTCGGGCAACCGGTGATTCAGGGCTTGCTTGATCCGAATCGCTGGAATCGGACTATCCAGATGCACATTGGCTACCTGACCGAGGGCGTGGACCCCGGAATCGGTCCGGGAAGAGCCGCGGAGCTCTACTTGCACGCCGGTCAGATCCTGCAGGGCATCGGCGATTCGCTGTTCGACGGTGTCGGCATTTCGCTGTCGTTGCCAACCATGGTAACGGGTACCGTCATAAGATATCGTTAATTTTATATTTCGCTGCGGCATAAAGTGGATTTTCGATTTTCAATTTTGATTTGCAACGGAAATCCGGGAGCGAATCTGGAATTCGCATCGGACGGATCAGGGCATTCAAGCCGCAAAATCTGAAACCATGCGGAACGCGCACCATTTTATGGTGTGTTTGGTCTTTTCCGTTCCGAAATTAGCCCCTTTTTCTTTTGTGGATAACCTGTGAATTTGGCTGTTTGGAAAGTTAGTAGTTTCATGAAAAAGCAAGTTTATCAATACTGGGAGGCGGTTTTATCACAATCAATCGTTCGTCGGGACCTTTTGTGTAACAGTTTTTCCACCATAGCGACTGTGTTGCCGGAACGATAAGTTGTGATCCCTGAGAGATTTATGGCTACCGGGGGTGGGGAACCTCACAAAGTCACAGGAAATAGGAATACTGATACTACAAATTCAATTCCTTTTATCTATTCAAGACGGTATCCGACCCGTCTATCGTTCACATGCAAAAGATTGGCCAAAGCAGCCAAAAGGGACTATGCAACCCGAGAAAAATTCGGTACAGTATAGGGTCTAAAATCGGCCGGCGGGAGACGGATATTCCAGAGTCGGCATGGAATAGAAAACGAAGTTTTCGACAAGACGAGGTGGCTATGAAGGCAAAATTCAATCGGGCCTCATTGCAGGAGGCACTGGCGCTGGTGACCAGCGTGATTCCGAGCCGAACTCCAAAGGTGATTTTGCAGTGCCTGAAGATGACGGCGAAGGGGGACGCGGTGACCCTGAGCGCGACGGATCTGGAAGTGGGGATTCAGTACAGCGTGGCGCAGGTGGAGGTCGCGACGGCGGGCGAGGCGGTGATGCCTGCGGATCGGATTTCGGCGATTGTTCGCGAGGGGATCGACGAAGTCGTTGAGATCGAAGCGACGGAGGCCTCGGTACAGGTGCGCGGAGCCGACAGCCATTTTACGATATTCGGGCATGATATTGACCAGTTTCCGCCGGTGCCGGGATTCGACGGCAAACCCGATTTCGAAGTCAAGCTCGACAAGCTTCAGGAGGGGATCGAGCAGACGGTATTCGCGGCGGCTAAAGAGAGCACGCGATACGCGTTGAACGGGATTTTATGGGAAGTATCCGGCAAGAAACTGACGATGGTGGCGACGGACGGACGGCGGTTGGCGCGGAGCGTGGTACCTTTGGAGACGGCCGTCAAGGGCGAGTTGCCGACGGGTCGAATTATCGTGCCGGCCAAGACGATGGCGCTGCTGGATCGGATTCCGTCGATCGGGGAAGGCGCGACGGTTTCGGTACGATTCGCGGCCAATCAGGTTATTCTGTCGTGCGGGACGGCGGTGATCAGTTCGAACCTGGTCGAGGGCAATTTCCCGAAATACGACGATATTATTCCGAAGGATCACGACAAGAAGGCGGTGATCTCGACGGGCGGATTGCTCAGTGCGGTACGACGAGCGGCGTTGATGGTCAACGAGGAAACTCGGGGAGTCCGGTTCAGTCTGGCCGGAGGATCTTTGACGATTTCCAGCCGAGCGCCGGAGGCGGGTGATGCGCAGGTGGAGATGGCGATTGAATACAGCGGTCCGGCGATCGAGATCGGATTCAATCCGGGGTTCATCATCGACGCGTTGAAGGTGATCGAGCCGGAGACCTTCGAGTTGCATCTGGGCGAACCGGATCGACCGGGGATGATCAAGTCGGGAAGCCATTTTCTGTATATCGTGATGCCGGTGAACCCATAGGCATTGAAGATCGTATATTGACGATTGAATATTGATTGAATCGACGGTTTTTCTGGACCGGAAAGATTGAGTTTATGTGGGACATTCTTGACCGGTTTTTCTGTGAGTTAATGGGCTGATGCAAAGTTCATTTCAAGAAGATCGTTTGTTACAGGGCGCGGTGGAGTGGCAAAAGAGGCCGCGGAAGACGACGGTAGGGTTGGGCCCGGAAGTTCAGTCGTATCTGAAGCGGCGGGGCAAAGAGTTGGAGACGAACGCGTCGGTGATGGATGCGTGGGATCAGGCCCTGCCGCCGATGCTGGCCAATCGTTGCCGACCGGAATCCCTTCAGTCCGGGACGCTGCGGGTGGAAGTTGAGCCGGGGCCGTGGATGCACGAGCTTCGGATGATGACCAACGAGTTGCTGGATTTTTTACGGGAACAATGTCCCCGGAATCGGGTTCGGAGAATCGTTCTGGTTCCGCGGCAAGAGCATAATCAGGAAAGCGAAGATGAGCGAACCGACATATGATTCCAGTCAAATCAAGATTCTGGCCGGCCTGGAGGCGGTACGGAAGCGGCCGGACATGTATATCGGCAACCGCCAGGAGGGCGGGTTGCATCACCTGGTCTATGAGGTGCTGGACAACTCCATCGACGAGGCGCTGGCCGGCCGGTGCGACAAGATCATCGTGCACATCCACGCCGACGGAAGCTGTTCGGTGGAAGACAATGGTCGCGGGATTCCCGTGGATATCCACAAAGAAGCCGGCAAGAGCGCGCTGGAGGTGGTGCTGACGACGCTGCACGCCGGCGGCAAGTTCGACGACAAGGCGTACAAGGTTTCCGGCGGTCTGCACGGCGTGGGCGTCAGCGTGGTCTGCGCGCTGTCGGAATGGATGCAGGCGGAGGTCTGGCGCGACGGCAAGCAGTATCACTTTGAGACCCATCGGAGCATTCCGACCGGGCCGGTGCGCGAGGTGGGCGAAAGCGCCAAACACGGCACGCGGATCACCTTCATGCCCGACGAGGAAATATTCGAGACCACCGAGTTTAAGTATGACACGCTGGAGACGCGGATTCGAGAGTTGGCATATCTGAACGCGGGGATCCAGATCGTCTTCCAGGATGACCGTTCGCAAAAGCCACGGCAGGTGTTTCATTACGAGAAAGGAATCCGGGCCTTCATCGAGTATCTCAACGAGGGCAAGGTTCCGTTGTCGGAGGTGATCTACCTGAGCAAGGAGGATCCCGAAGGACGGATCGCCTGCGAGATCGCGATGCAGTACAACGACAGCTATATGGAGAATGCCCTGGCGTTCGCCAACAATATCCGCAATATCGACGGCGGCACGCATCTGTCGGGATTTCGCACGGCCCTGACGCGGACGATGAACGCCTACGCCCGCAACGCCAACATGCTCAAGGGCGGGATGACGCCAACCGGCGAGGATCTGCGTGAAGGGCTGACGGCGGTTATCTCCGTACGCGTCAAGGATCCGCACTTTGAGGCGCAAACCAAGGTGCGGTTGTCGAATCCGGAGGTGGGCAGCTTTGTCGAGACGATGGTCAACGAGCTGCTGGCGACCTACCTGGAGGAAAAACCGGCCGAGGCCAAGCGGATCCTGAACAAGGCGATCCAAGCGGCGGCCGCGCGCGAGGCGGCCCGCAAGGCCCGCGAACTGACGCGCCGCAAGGGGGCGCTCAGCGGCGCTAACCTGCCGGGCAAGCTGTGGGATTGTTCCAGCCGGGAAGTGGAATCGACGGAGGTGTTCATCGTCGAGGGCGATTCGGCGGGCGGCTCGGCCAAGGGCGGGCGCGACCGCAGCATCCAGGCGATTTTGCCGCTTCGAGGCAAGATTTTGAATGTCGAGAAGGCCCGGCTGGAAAAGATGCTCGGGCACGAGGAGATTCGCACGATCATCAGCGCGCTGGGAACGGGCATCGGGACCGAGGAGTTTCAGCTTGACAAGTGCCGATACGGCAAGGTCATCCTGATGACCGACGCGGATGTGGACGGCGCGCACATTCGGACGCTGCTGTTGACTTTCTTTTTCCGGCAGATGCCTCAACTGATCGAGAGCGGTCGGATCTTTGTGGCGCAACCGCCGCTGTATGAGGTGAAGGTCAAGGGCAAAAAACATTCGGAGTACATTCTCAACGAGCGCGAGATGCGCAAGCGCATGGAGGCGCGGGGGCTGGAGGGGACGACGCTGTGGATCCGGGAGGAAGGCCGACCGCCGGCGGCGGTGCGGGACAAATCGCTGGCGGCGCTCCTTAAGCTGCTCAACGAGGCCGAGCGGAGTATCCATGTGCTGGAACGGCGGGGGATTGTGTTCCGGTCGTTTGTGGAGAATTTTTACGATGGTCAGCGCCTGCCGAGCTACTGGGTTCGCGATCAGGGTGAAGATGAATTTTATTACGACAAGACCAGTTGGGACAAGCGGCTCCAGGAGATCGAGGCCGCCCGCGGGGCCAGCGGGACCCCGACGGAGGCCAATGGAGAGTCGCAAAACGGCAACGGACGAGTGGTGGCCGAGGAGATGCACGAGGTTGCGCGGCTCAACGAGATCGACATTCGTCTCAAGAACGATTATGCGCTGGACCTGCGCGACTTTTTGCATAAAGCGGCTCGGACGGTGGCCGGCGAGGCGCTACCGACCAAGTTCGAGATCCACAACGGCCAGCAGGTCCACGCCGTCGCGGCGCTGGGGGAGATTTGCCATGCGATCCGCCAGCTCGGCGGCCAGGAGATCGAGATCAAGCGGTTCAAAGGCCTGGGTGAGATGAACGCCGAACAACTGTGGGAAACGACGATGGATCCGTCGAAACGAACGCTGCTGCAGGTGCGCCTGGCGGATGCCGGACAGGCGGATCGGATGTTCAGTATCCTGATGGGCGACGATGTCGAGAAGCGACGAAATTTCATCCGGGAACACGCCCTTGAGGTTCAGTTCCTGGATGTGTAATCTGCGGGAAAAAAATGACTATTGAATATTGAAGACTGACTATTACCCGATAGTCGAGTCCAACTGCGGGGTTTAAAACGGTTTCATTCGTCCTTGCAGGGAATGACCGTGCGGGACAGGTACACATTGTTTCAATATAACGGCGCCGACGGAGCGGGTTCCTCCAGAAACGCAACCCTCGTCGTTCCCCAGAGGTTATCGGACCTGGGAGGAAATTGGCGCAGGCGCGGCGGTTTTTGCTTGATATGAGGGATCGGCATTGGCACAATAAAGGGTTGATCGGCGAACGGATAAGAGCCGGTATGTGCGAATTGATCTTGCAGTGGAGGTCACTATGAGAATCCGAGCAGGAGTGGGATTGATCGTCCTCGTGACGGCGCTGGTGGCGGGTTGTCAGCCGAAGGCGACGACGGATCCGCTGACGGGGCTTTCGACGGAACAACAGAAGCAGAAGCTGTATGATCAGTTCGAAGCCCGATACGGAACTCCGACCGCCCACTACAAACTGGCTCAGATCTTTGAAAGCGAACGGGAGTTTCGAAGGGCGGGGTATCATTATGAAAACGCGGCGATTTTCAAGCCGCGATTCTGGATGGCCCAGGCGGCGTCGGTCAAGATGTATCAGGACGCGGGCAATCCGGACAAAGCCGCTCGGCTGGAATCCCAATGGGCGACGATGGCGGCGAATGTGGACGATTGTCTGTCGCTGGCGAGCGCGTATCAATCGGCCGGATTGAGGGCGCAGGCCAAGGCGATCTACGACCGGGCGGAAAATATGCAACCGCCATCGGCAAAGGCATTCAAGGCCAGCGGGTATTTTTATCTGTCCAGTGGCGACAAGGCGACGGCGGAAGAAAAATTTCGGCGCAGTTTCGAACTGGATCCGTACCAGTCGGATGTGTCGGCCGAGTTGGGCAAGATGGGCGTGATCGTTCAGTCGCCTCGAAGAACCAAGCCGGGCTTGTTGGACGGCATTTTTAGCGCTGGGGACCAGGCCTCAACAAAGGAATAAAACAGGGACCCGCCATCCGGAACAACCAAGCCCGCAGCAAACCCAGCCCTGCCGAAACATGAGGTCTTTTCGAAATTAACGGAAACGGAGGGATTGAGCGAGGTCAAGAATGGAATCCCGTAAGGTAGGAGGCGGGCTGATGTGTGGTATTCCAATATTGGCATTGATCATCTGGGGTGTGGTATCATCCTATGGGGGAGAGAATCCAACCCAATCCGGGTGGGATCCTGAATCAACGCCCGGACCCACGACGGAGAACGCGAAATCCGGCGATGCGATTTCCCTGCCCCCCGAAAAGATAGCCGCATTGATTGATGAAGAGCGTGCCTTGGCTGAGCGTCTGCAGAAAGAGTATCCGGACCGGATTGAGCCCTTGATATGGATGGGAGATATGTACCGTCGGCGGGGGCACAGCGCCGAGGCAGTCGAATACTGGCGGCGAGCACTGGAGAAAGATCCGAATGCCGCCGAAGCCATGGTCTCGCTTGGTCAGGCGGCGTTCGAGAAGGAGCAATATGCGCTGGCGGAAGAGTATTGGCGGAAAGTGGCGGCTTTGAGGCCGGATCTCCCAGATATCCGAAGCCGTCTGGCTGAAGCGCTGATCAATCTGGGGCACAACTCAGAGGCGATGACAATTCTGGAGGAAGAATTAAAGCGATCCCCAAAATCGGAACGGGCGCGTTATTTGATGGGTCGATGTCTTCTTCAGCTTGGTCAGAATGAAAAGGCCGCACAATATTATGAACAGGTTCTGACCGTTTGTCCGGATCATGTCCACGCCTGTTATGGATTGGCAACCGCTTATTCCAGGATCGGGCAGGATGAAAAGGCCAGACACTATCGAGAATTGTACCAGAAATACAAGTTACTCAGTCGGGAATTGGAAACCGGAGCCAGTCGGGATGGGATGGCACGAGATGCCTTGCGGGTAACGCAAGACCTGGCGGCACTTGCGGCGGCAGGTGCGGAATTGAGTAGAACACAGGGGAAAATCTCCGAGGCGGAGACCTTGTTTCGGCGCGCCGTAGCTCTGGCACCGAATAAAACATCCTATCTGCAACGATTGGCGTTTATCTGCCGAACGACCTCGCGGAAGGATGAGGCCTTGACCTTGTTTGAAAAAGCGAGGGAGTTGGAACCGAAAGAGCCGGTCCATTATTTGAATCTTGGCGATCTGTTGACGGAGATGCGGAGATTTGAGGCGGCGGAGGCGGCATATCAGAACGCCATCGAGCTTTCTCCGCGCGGTGCGGATGGTTACCGCGAGTTGGCACGGCTTTACCTCCGTTCCGGTCGGAAGTTACCTGCGGCGCTGCTCCTGGCTCAGACAGCGGTAGATTTGGGCCCGGATGCCGACGGTTATTATGTACTTGGATGGGCCCGCAGTATGAATGGGGATCCTGTCGGCGCTCTTGCCGAGCTGCGAAAGGCATTGGAACTGGATCCGCAGAATGTCCGATACCGGCAGATGGTCGAACATCTTTCGAAGAAGGGGCCTTAGATGCGGAAGTCTCTGTATCCGACCCGATGTGGGGCCTGTCTGATGACCATCTTGTCAGCGTCCATTTTCGCGGCGTCCCAGCCGAATCCGATTCGATTGAAGGACATGACCCGTCAAACGGGGATTACATTCGTTCATACGGACGGCAGCGGCGGGCAACGGTACATGATCGAGGTGATGGCGTCGGGACTAGCGCTGTTCGATTATAACAACGACGGAAGGGTCGATATTTATTTTCTCAGCGGAGCGCCGATGAAAGGCACGCCGATGCCGGCCGAGCCGCCGCGGAACCGTTTGTATCGCAACGACGGTGGCTTCCATTTCACGAATGTGACCGAGGAAAGCGGGCTGGGGGATACAGGATTTGGTCTGGGTGTGGCAGTGGCGGATTACGACAATGACGGATATTTAGACCTCTATATCAATAATTTTGGCCCCAACCGACTGTATCACAACAACGGAGACGGGACTTTCACGGAAGTCACGAAGAAGGCGGGCGTGGAAGACGAAAGCGTCGGAGCGGGGGTGAACTGGTTAGACATCGACGGGGACGGGGATCTGGATTTATTTGTCGCGCGGTATGTGGATTTCCATTACGATCGTCATGTACCCAACTCGACCAACGGTTTTCCGACCTATTCGGGGCCCCGGCCATATCCACGATTGCCCAACGCACTCTTTCGCAACAACGGAGACGGAACCTTTACCGATGTCAGCCAGGAATCGGGGATCGGCCAGTCGTTGGGCGCCGGCATGGGGACGGTGTGCGGCGATTTTGATAACGACGGCGACACGGATATCTTCGTGGCCAATGACACCTATGAAAATTTCCTGTTCCTTAACGATGGTAAAGGCGCCTTCTCTGAAAACGGGCTTGCCTCGGGGATCGCCTGTAATCTCAACGGGGACGTGATGGGCAACATGGGCGTAGCTTGTGGGGACTACAACAATGACGGTCTGCTGGACTTGTTTGTCACCGACTACCAACAGCAATCGGTGATGTTGTTTAAGAATCTGTCCAACGGAATGTTCGAGGATGTCAGCTTGCAGACCGGGGCCGCCGCGGGCAGCATGAACAATGTCAAATGGGGATGCGGGTTTGCGGATTTTGACAACGACGGCTGGCGTGATCTCTATGTCGCGGTCGGACACCTGCAGGATAATGTCGAGTTGTGGGATGACCGGAGCAGTTATCGTGCCTGTAATGTTTTATTGTGGAACACGGGAGCCGGCCGATTTGTCGATGTTTCGGCCGAAGCCGGCGATGGGATGAAACCCAGGTATAGCAGCCGCGGGACCGGATTGGACGATCTGGATAACGATGGAAGGGTGGATGTGGTTGTGCTCAACGCAAGGAGTGAACCGACGATCCTGCGAAATGAAACAGCCAATCCTGGTCATTGGCTGCAGATTTTACTGCGGGGAAATACAAATCGGTTTGGAGTCGGAGTGCGCGTCCGAGTTGTGGCGGGGGATTTGAGTCTAATCGATGAAATTCACAGCGGGCAGGGGTACCAGAGCGACTGGGGACAGCGGCTGTACTTCGGGTTGGGAAGGCACAATACGATCGATCGCATTGAGGTCCGTTGGCCCGGCAAGACGGAGATCTATACCAGTGGGGTGGACTGTCTAGTGACCCTGGAGCAAGGTAAGGGAAAGCCCACGAGTCCATAATATCCGAAGCATATCGAAAAGATTTCTATTTGATAAATGAAATGCTATAGGACTTGCGAGCAAGGAAGCAGGCATGGTGCCCGGATAGGGACGGGGGGATTCAACTGGAGAAAACCCGCCGCAAACGCCGATAGAAGGGGTATTCGAGCTCGGAGAAGGTCTGGGTTCGGGCAGGAAAAACGGCAGTATCAGTAGTATCCGGCGGGGTCGGGGCATGGCCCGGTCGCCTGGAGGGCAATTGAATTGAAGAGCAAGGAAGTCTATAAATTCGCGGTTGAGGGCTTTGGCCTGGCGGCCAGCGTGTTTTTGTTGTGCAGTTGCATCAGTTTTCACATCGGCGATGCGCCGAGCGAATATGTCTGGCCGCACAATCAGCCGGCCGGGAACTGGTGCGGAACAATCGGGGCGTTTGCCGCCTATTATCTCTTGTATTATGTCGGACCGGGGGTATTTATTCTGCTGGCGACTTTGGCGTGGGCATTTTTCATCCACTTGCTGGGAAGCAGGGTCGATCAGGTGATCCTGCGGGGGATCGGGCTGCTGTTGCTGGTGGCGGCGATGTCCACGAGCTGGTTTTTTGTCTGGGGGGATCGTACGATCTGGCCGTATCAGTCAGGGATATTTCCGATGGGCGGCGGCGGGATTCTGGGGATCGCGATCGGCAGTGCGCTGAAGGGGCATTTTGCGGCTCTTGGGACGACGATTTTGCTGGCGAGCACCTGGTTTGTCGGTTTTCTGGTGCTGGCCGATTCGATGATCCTGTCGGTGTTCCACGGATTCGGTCGCATGGTGGCCTGGACATTGGGGCTGGCCGAACCGGCCTGTGCCGCGGCCCGCAGGCAGACGCAGGGGTCGATCAGTCAGATCTGGAAGCGGCTCAGCGAGCGACAGCGGGAGGGGTATCCGGGACCGATGACGATGAAGGAAGACGGGGATGAGCATCTGGAGCAGTCGATCGGCATGGAGCGATTCAACCGCGAGCCGGTTCGGCCGCTGGGCGAGGTGGTTCGCGAGCGGAGAGAAAAGGAGCAGGAACGGTATCGTCAGCAGGCCGAACAGGCCAAGGCCGAGCAGCGCGCAAGGGTTGAACAGCGACAGGCAGAAAAGGACAACCGGCCGGCCGATGAGGACGCGGCCGACGTTCAGCCGATCCAACGACCCGCGGCCGAGCCGCCGCAGGAGCGACAAGCGGAAGAAAGGGCAGTCGAGAAAAAACAGCCCCCCATGAAGATTCGGGCCTCGGAAGCGAAGGTTAAACCGTATATCCCGGCCACTTATGACGACTACACGCTGCCGCCGATCGATCTGTTGCGGGATCCGGAGTTCGGATTTGCGGCGATCCAGGAGAAGATGGTCGAGAGCAAGGCCAAGATTCTTGAGGAACTGCTGGCGGAATTCGGGATCAATGCCCATGTGGTCAACGCCGAGCCGGGTCCGGCGATCACGATGTACGAGCTGGAGCTGGCGCCGGGGATCAAGGTCAGCCAGATCGCCAACCTGTCCAACGACATGGCCCGGGCCCTCAGCGCCGGGTCGGTGCGCGTGGTCGCGCCGCTCCAGGGGCGGCACACAATCGGGATCGAGGTGCCCAACAGCCAGCGCGAGACGGTCCGGATCAAGGACCTGATCCAACGGGGCGGGGCGCGGGTCAGCAAGATGCACATTCCGCTGTTTCTGGGCAAAACTTCCTCCGGCGAGGCGCTGGTCAGCGATCTTGCGGGGATGCCGCATTTGCTGATCGCGGGGACGACCGGTTCGGGCAAAAGCGTGTGCATCAACACGATTATTACCAGCATCCTGATGACGCGGCGACCCGATGAAGTCAAGATGATTCTGATCGACCCGAAGATGGTCGAGATGGCGATGTTCGAATCGCTGCCGCACCTGATGTGTCCGGTGGTCACGGAAGTGAAGCGCGCCGAGCAGATCCTGGAGTGGGCGACGACGACGATGGACGAACGCTATGAGTTGCTCGCCGAGGCGAAGGTCCGAAACCTGGCCTCGTACAATCTGTTGACCCAAGAGGAAATCATCGAGCGGTTCCAGCCGAGCACGCCGGAGGAAGAGGCCAAGATTCCCAAGAAGCTGCCGCACATTATCATTATCATCGACGAGTTGGCGGACTTGATGATGACCAGCGCCAAGGAGGTCGAAGCATACATTGTGCGGATCGCGCAAAAGAGCCGGGCGGTCGGGATTCATCTGATCATCGCCACGCAACGGCCGCAGGCGACGGTGGTGACGGGTCTGATCAAGGCCAACATGCCCACGCGGATCGGGTTCCGCGTGGCGGCGCGAATGGACAGTCGGATCATCCTGGATCAAAACGGCGCCGAGACGCTGCTGGGTCAGGGCGATATGCTGTTCCTCAAACCCGGCACAAGCGACCTGGAGCGGGCACAAGGGGCGTATCTGGACGATCAGGAAATCGGCGCAATCGTCGATTATCTCAAGAATATCGCGCAGCCGCAGTATCATCCGGACCTGATGCAGCTCAACCAGGTCGATATGTCAATGGCCAAGCGCGACGAATTGTTCGATCAGGCGGTGGATGTCGTGCTGGAAACCAAGCGAGGAAGCGTATCGCTATTGCAGCGGCGGCTGGGCGTGGGCTATGCGCGGGCGTCGCGGATGATCGAGATGATGGCGCAGGCCGGGATCCTCGGCGAGTACAAGGGCAGCCAGGCCCGCGAGGTGACAATGACGGCCGAGGAATGGCAGCAGATCAAGAGCAATATGATCGCCGACGAGGTGGCCGGCTATGCGGACCTGACGGATGAGACCGGCGGTTCGCAAGACAGCGAAGGTGGCGACGAGTCGGAAGAGTCCGCATCCGACGATGACGAGGACGACTTGACGGAGGAACAAGACGGCGAGGAAATTGAAGACGAGCAAGTCGAGGAGGAAGAAGACGAATATCCCGAGAGCGATTCGGACTTTGACGATGAACCATCATCCCGGCGGCACGCACCGCGTGTGCGTTGAGTATCCCGCGAACATTTCTATAAGGCGGGTTTGATCTCCGCCTTTTTATTGGTATTTTGTCAGCCAGCGGGAGGCGAGGATTTTCAAGTCGGCCAGGTCGATTCGGTTGTTTTTAGCCCGGATATTTCACAAAATCTGAATATTTTCGATGAACAAAATGTCC
>CAZXPW010000075.1:0-14937 GCA_964643355.1 uncultured Pirellulales bacterium | reverse complement strand
TGCGAAAAGCCGCTGGAGATCACGCTGGAACGGATCGACGAAATGATTGCCGCTCATCAGACGGCAGGCACGATGTTGGGAGGAATCTTCCAGAACCGTTTCAATCCGGCCATGGAGCCGTTGCGACGGGCCGTGGCGGAGGAACGATTCGGACGGATCACCTACGCCGGGATTTTCGTCCCCTGGTGGAGGACCGATGAGTATTATTCGGGTTCGTGGCGCGGTACGCTGGCAATGGATGGGGGCGGGGCGCTCATGAACCAGTCGATTCACATGATTGATATGCTGCTGGATATCGCGGGTCCTGTGCGGCGGGTGTCGGCGTTTACGGCGACACTGGGGCACCCGATCGAAGCCGAAGATACAGCCGTGGCCACAGTGGAATTTTCCAATGGCGCGCTCGGGCAGATCTTCGGTACGACGGCATCCTGGCCGGGACGATTCAAGCAATTCGAAATGACCGGCACACACGGAACGGTGGTGTATGTGGAGGATAGTTTGACTGAGTGGCGATTTGCGGATGAACGCGCAGAGGATGCCGTCATTCGGGCGAAGTTCGGACAGGTGCAGTCGATTGGAGGCGGAGTTGCGGATCCTGCGGCGATCGGACACCAGAACCACGCGCGGAACTTTGCGGCTTTCGTGGAGGCGCTGGAAGAAGGCCGGCCGTTCGAGATCGACGCGTCGCAGGCGCGGAAGGCCGTCGAATTGATTCTGGCGATTTATCAATCGGCTCGCGAAGAAAAAATTATCACGCTTTGAATCTTCAGCCATTCTGAAAGTCAAAGGTTGAGAACATGAATACCGATATTCGACCCACCGGAGCAGAACTATATTTTCTTCCGGTAACAACACGGGTTCCGTTGAAGTTCGGGCCCGAGACGCTGACCTCGGTGATCTGTGCGCGGGTCAAGATGACGGTGTCAGATGTGCGGGGTCAGACGGCCGAGGGCTGGGGGGAAACCCCGTTATCGGTTCAATGGGTTTGGCCTTCATCGCTGTCCAATCAATATCGTTGTGAAGCTTTGCAGGACTTTTGTCGGACTCTGGCGCGAGCATGGAAGGATTTCAACCAATATGGTCATCCGCTGGAAATCGGCCATGATTTCATCGAGGAGGTTCTGCCGGGATTGCTGGAACGGCGCAATTCCGCTTGTCAGCCGGAACAGAAAGTGCCGTGGCTGGGGGCTCTGGTTTGTTGTTCGGCGTTCGATATCGCGCTGCATGATGCGTATGGTCATTTGCACACAATTGACATCTATAAGACCTACAATCGAGACTTTCTAAACCGGGACTTGACGGCGTTTGTGACACCCGCGGAGGACCGAGATATTTCGTTTGCTGGTCTGTATCCGGCCGACTTTTTGAATCTCACTCCTCCCGACATTTTGCCGGCCTGGCATTTGGTTGGGGGAATGGACCTGCTGGAGGACTCGCAACGGACCGGATCGGAACCGAACGACGGGTATCCGGTAACCCTGCCGGAATGGATTGATCGTGACGGACTGTTCTGTTTGAAGGTCAAGTTGCGGGGGAACGATGCGCGATGGGATTACGATCGGCTGGTTCGCGTCGGGCGGATTGCGATCGAACACGATGTGATTTGGTTGACGGCGGATTTCAACTGCACGGTCATGGATCCGGAGTATGTCAATACCATTCTTGACCAACTCAAACTGGATCAGCCGAGAATCTACCAGATGCTCCTGTATGTCGAACAGCCATTCCCGTATGATCTGGAGCGAAATCGGATTCCCGTGCACAGTGTATCCGCCCGAAAGCCCCTATTCATGGACGAGAGCGCCCACGACTGGAAAATCGTACAACTGGGGCGTTCGCTGGGGTGGACGGGGGTAGCGCTGAAGACCTGCAAGACGCAGTCGGGGGCACTGCTGTCATTGTGCTGGGCAAAGGCCCACGGGATGACGCTGATGGTCCAGGATCTGACCAATCCGATGCTGGCCCAGATCCCGCATGTCCGGTTGGCGGCTCACGCAGACACGATCATGGGCGTGGAGACCAACGCGATGCAGTTTTATCCGGCCGCCTCGGCCGCCGAAGAGGCCGTGCACCCCGGGCTGTATCGCAGACACCGAGGATCGGTGGAGTTGTCGTCGATTGCCGGGCCGGGTTTTGGATATCGGCTGGGAGAAATCCGGCGTTCTCTTCCGGTGGCCGAATCCGTGTAACGAACCAAGATCGACACAGTCTCACATGAACCTTCGGTTCAACCTGAAAGCATGAAAATGGGGTTCCGATGCGTATAATGGCGTATCAGACGGAACCGGTGTTCAGGCCGATTCTCAGTGGTGCTGGGAGCCCGAGACACAGTCTGGCCCGGACATCGCCCTGGAACCGAAATTGTGGCCCGCGGCGTTCGCGGAGCACGCCAAGCAGACTGGTACAACCTTCGATGTCCCCCGGTTATACGATCACGGAGAGCGGATTGAAGATTGACACCGGATTTGGTTTGCGATTATAGTACGAACTTTGTTGGTGCGCTCGTAGCTCAGCTGGATAGAGCAACGGATTTCTAATCCGTAGGTCGGGGGTCCGAATCCCTCCGGGCGCGATGATTTACCCATTTGAATTCGTTATCCCGAAAAAGGGATCTATGAAAACGACAATGTGTCCCAACCGTCCAGATTTTTCCGTTGTTTTCGGCTTGACCGCTGGATTTAAATCCTTACAGAATATATGGGAAAATCGATGAAGGACCGATTTCGCCAAGGCCTGATATGGTTTTCTAAACAACCGTTTATTTGGGTACTTCTCGTCGTATTCGTGGGGTATTTTTCCCCCGAATTGCTTGTACCCTTAAAACCCTATTCCAATTGGTTGTTCGCTTTCACGATGCTGGGCATTGGGATGGTTCTTTCCCCAAACGATGTGCAGGCCCTCTGGAAACAACCGGTTCCCGTGCTGCTCGGCTCGGCTGCACAGTTTATCATCATGCCAGGACTTGCGTACTTGGTCGCCAAGGCGATGAATCTGCCTCCTAACCTCGCTGTCGGTTTGATCCTGGCGGGAGCCGTACCGGACGCGATGGCGGCCGGAGTCATCTCGTATCTGGCGGGAGCCGATGTGGCGTTTTCCGTGGCTTTGACCACCTTTACGACTCTGATTTCGCCGATCGTGACCCCCGGATTAACCTATGCCCTCGGAAATTCCTATGTGATAGTGGATTTTTGGCCAATGTTTTTCAGCATCATCGAGATTGTGATCCTCCCGCTTACAATCGGCTTTCTGATTAAAAAACGGTTTACTTCGGCTATCGAGAAATTCGACCCTGTCTTTCCGGCGTTCTCCACGGTATTCATCGCGTTTATCTGCGGCCTTGTCGTGGCGGTCAACAAGCAATATCTTTCGGGAATCACCTATACCATCTTCCTCGCCGTTGTTATATTGAACGCCGGCGGCCTGGTTCTGGGTTACGCGGCCGGCAAATTGTTCCGATTCAATACACGATATTGTCGGACACTTGCGATCGGGGTCGCGATGCAGAATGCGGGATTGGGGGCGGTTCTTGCCATTCAGCATTTTTCCAGCGAATCGGCCATCCCGAATGTCTTGTTTGCGACCTGGTGTATCATAACCGCTTCTATCCTTGCCCGGTTCTGGACAAGGGGGAAAGGCAAACTCCGATTGGATGTTCCGTAGATACGGTTCAAGGAAAGATGTTATATTGAAGAGAGGTTTGATATGATTGGCCGACTCTCGATTCCTATTGGTGGTGTTTATGTCCTGATGTTTGGATTGTCGGTGGGGATTTTAGCCGCAGATCCTCAATGGAAGCACCTGTCGAGCCAGGCCGGCGAACTGCCCGCCCCGTCGGGGGGATCGATAGAGCAGACGGGATGCGTGGTCGGGGATTTCGACAAGGATGGCGTCAACGATTTCGTTCTGAGCTTTCGGCAAAAACCGCCGGCGCTGGTTTGGTATCGCCGGGCCGGGTGCGGTTGGAGCCAGCAGGTCATCGAGGCCGAGTTCCTGACCATCGAGGCGGGCGGCGCGGCGCAGGACATCGACGGCGACGGGGATCTGGATGTCGTGTTCGGCGGCGACTGGCAAAGCGCGAATGTGTGGTGGTGGGAGAATCCGTATCCGCAGTTCGATCCGGCCGTGTCGTGGAAACGGCATGTCATCAAGTCCGGCGGCAAGAACCAGCATCACGACCAGGTTTTCGGCGATTTTCTCGGCGTCGGTCGGCCGCAACTGGCGTTTTGGAATCAGCAGGCGGCGACTCTGTTTCTGGCGGAAATCCCGGCCGATCCGAGGAAGGCCAAGTCGTGGCCGATGACGACGGTCCTGACCAACGCCAAGCCGGCAGGTATGCCGTACATCGAGGGGATGTCGGCGTTCGATATCGATCGCGACGGAAAAGTGGACCTTCTCGCCTGTGATTCGTGGTTTAAGCACACTGGCGAAAAATCGTTCAAGCAGGTTCGGTTTGCCGTGGGCGGCGGCCTGATCTTTGCGGGGTATTTTAAGCCGGGCAAGTACCCGCAGATCGTAATCTCGCCCGGCGACGCTGGCGGCCGCGTGCGGCTCTACGAGTGCGTCGGCGATCCTGAAGTCGCGACAGACTGGAAGCCGCGCGACCTGCTCGATCGCGAAGTCATACACGGGCACAGCTTGCAGCTTGCAGACATCAACGCCGACGGGAATCTGGACATCTTCGTGGCCGAGATGGCCCAGTGGACCGGCAAGATCGATCATCCGGATGCAACGGCGTGGATTCTGTACGGCGACGGGGCCGGAAACTTCACGCAGACGACGCTGGTCAAGGGCCACGGCTGGCATGAGGCCCGCGTGGCGGACCTCGACGGAGACGGCGATCTGGATATCCTCAATAAACCCTACACTTGGCAGACCCCGCGGGTCGATGTATGGCTGAACACACAAAAATGATCAGCAAATGCATATTGTAGGATTATCAAAAACCGAAAAGGGAAAAGATATGAAGACATGTATGTTGATGGCGGCAATGGCGGGGTTGTTAGGTTCGATGGCTTTGGGAGCGGAGCCGGAGGCCGGGTGGATGCAGAAGCAGTTTTTGATCACTTTCTGGGGTCCGCCGCCGGCCACTGACGAGGCCTTGTCGGCCGTGGCGGCCGAGCATTACAACCTGACATGGGTGCCGGTAGAGGGGCTGGACCTGGCGGCCAAGTACAAGCTGCGGGCAATGCTGACGAGCAATCTGCTCAATCCGGCCGTGCTGGACGATCCGGCCAAGAAGGCGCAACTCGACGCGCAGATCGAACGGGTCAAGGGGCATCCGGCAATGGAGGCGTACTTTATCGTGGATGAGCCGGGGGCGGCGGCGTTTGCGGGGCTGGGGCGGTTGGTGGCGTATCTGCGACAGCGGGATCCGGTACATCTGGCGTATATCAATCTGTTTCCGACCTACGCCAACGAGCAGCAACTGGGGATCACCGCCGACAGCGTCAAGAACCCGGAGGCGGGGTATCCGGCGGATTGGCAGGGAATCGAGCCGGGGAACAAAATCGTCATTGCGTATCGCGAACATCTGCGACAGTTTGTCGAGACGGTGAAGCCGGACCTAATCAGCTATGACCATTACCACTTTTTCAAGGACAACGACACGCCTCAGTATTTTTTGAACCTGGGGCTGATCCGGCAGGCGGCCTTGGAGGCCAAGCGACCGTTTTTGAATATCATCCAGGCCAGCGTTGTTGAGAAGGTCTGGCGGCTACCGAAGATCGACGAGCTCCGCTGGCTGGTGTTTACGACGATGGCGTACGGCGGGCGGGGGATCAGCTATTTCATCTACTGGGGTCCGGAATCGTATGGCGGCTTGTATCAGGACGGCAAGAAATCGCCGTTGGCCGGACAGGTTGCGGAACTGAACGCGGAGATCGAGAGGTTCGGGCCGGCACTGATGGAACTTGACTCGATCGGGGTGTATCACACGGCCCCCCTGCCGCTGGGGACGCTGGCGGTTCCGGCGGATTGTCCAGTCAATATATCGGCGACCGGGCCGGTGGTGCTGGGGATGTTCGCAAGGGAAGGAAAACCGGCGGCGTTTATGGTCGTCAATCGCGATTACAATCAGCCGACGACGGCGACGGTACGGGTGGGGCTGGCCGGAGAGAGAATACAGGAATTGGACCGCAAGACGGGACAGTGGATCGATGGGCCGATTATGACGGATCGGACGATAAAGATCGAACTTCAACCGGGAGACGGGCGATTGTATCGAGTCCAGTAAATACGGACCGTATCATGCAGGTTTGAAGGCCCAGCGGAGTTTGGCTGAGGCGCTGCGGGGGTTGTGGAGTTTTTCCTGTGTGCGCGGGACGAGGGCGTCTTTGGAAATCGAAGCGTAGGTTCCCTGTTCGAGGCCGTCGCGGAAGGCGTGTTTGACGAGGCGGTCTTCGCCGCTGTGGAAACTGATGATGCCGATGCGACCACCGGGGCGGAGACACCAGGGGGCAATACGGAGGAGTTCCTTAAGGGCGGACAGTTCGTCATTGACGAGGATTCGCAGGGTCTGAAAGGTTCGCGCGGCCGGATGGAGGGAGCCGAAGTCGGATTGCTTTTGCTGCTTTTTCCAGGTCTTTTCGGTGAGGCCCTTGGCGTTGAGGATCAGGCGGATCAGTTGCGAGGTCTGCGTAATCGGCTGGATAGTCCGCTGGCCGACGATCATCTGGGCGATCCGCTCATGGTCGGGTTCGTCAGACAGTTCGTCCAGTGCCTGCGACAGTTCTTCCATCGACATCGAGCCGAGCAGATCGGCGGCGGTTTGTTTGAGGCGCGGGTCCATTCGCATGTCGAGCGGGCCGTCGTGTTTGTAGCTGATGCCGCGCGACGGGTCGTCGATCTGCATGCTGGAGACACCCAGATCGGCGAAGATGATGTCGTAGCCCTCGATCTGTTCTTTGGCCAGAATGTTCGCGAGGCCGGCGAAATTCATGTGATAGAGTCGGATCTGCGAGGCAAAACCGTTGAGCCGTTGACGGGTTTTTTCCAGTTCGGCGGCATCCACATCGAAGCCGATCAGCCGGCCGTCGTTGCCGATGCGGCGGAGAAATTCACGGGCGTGTCCCCCGTAGCCGACCGTGCAGTCGGCGACAATCTCTCCGGGTTTGGGATTCAGGCAGCCGATCACCTCTTCGACCAGGACGGGGACATGGGAGCCAGCGGGGGTTTTGCCTTTGGCGCGGAGTTTCTGCTGGAGGTCGGGGTATTTGTCCGGGTTGCGCTCTTTATACTTTTGGTCGAAGCGTCGCGGGTGCGTACCCCCGTATCGCGGGCGGCGGCGATGGCCTTCGGGTTGTTTTGGTTCCTCTGTCACGGCCGAATCATCCAAGAGCCACATCGAGGACCATCATGACCGTAAAGCCGAGCATCAAGCCGGTGGTGGCCAGATCTTCGTGACCCTGTCTTTGAGATTCAGGAATCACCTCTTCGACAACCACGAAGATCATGGCTCCGGCGGCAAAGCTGAGGGCATAGGGCAGGATCGGCGCGATAAACATCACGGCTGCGGCGCCGATGACGCCGGCGATCGGCTCAACGACGGCGGAGAGCTGACCATACCAGAAACTTTTCAGACGACTCAGACCTTCACGACGAAGCGGGACGGCGACGGCCATGCCTTCGGGAAAATTCTGCAGGCCGATTCCGACGGCCAGCGAGACAGCGCCGGCAAAGCTGGCTTCGGGGATGTTTTGTCCCAGCGCTCCAAAGGCGACACCGACGGCCAGACCTTCGGGGATGTTGTGGAGGGTAATCGCCAGGACCAGCAGGATACTGCGGCGCCAAGTGGTGTGGATCCCTTCGGCCTGTTCGGTGGGATAATTTTGGTGAAGGTGCGGGAGAATGAGGTCAATGCAGCGGATAAACGCGCCGCCGAGAAGGAAACCGACGGCGGCGGGGATCCAGGCGATCTTGCCTTGGGCTTCGGCCATGGCGATACCGGGACTGAGCAGCGACCAGAAACTTGCAGCGATCATCACGCCGCCGGCAAAGGCGAGCATGAAGTCCAGCGTCTTGCGGCCGATGCTGCGCGTCAGAAACACCCCCGCCGCGCCCAGTGCGGTCACGCCCCAGGTAAAGAGGGTTGCCAATAAGGCCAAAAGAATCGGGTTGGCGTTTTTCATGCCCTCAAGCATTCGCGCATCTTTCGGCCTTAACCGCTATACGGGTGAATATAGGGCTTTCGATATTCGCGTTTGAGCAGGGCTGCGGCGGTCGGATTGCCCTCGATCTGATTGGCTTGGGCATTCCAATGGATGGTCTGGCCGCAATCGTAGGCAATCATTCCGAGCTTGACGGTGGCGGTCGATTGAAAGGCCTGTTCGACGGAGCCGGAGGGTTGCTTGCGAGTGCGGACGGCGTTGAGGAATTCGGCGAGATGCAGACCGCCGAGGTCGGCCTTGGCCTCGTGGGTAATACGCTGCTGGTTTTTGCCTTTGGGGATCTCGATCCAGCGGTCATCGGTTGCGAAGATCGTGCCTTTTTCGCAGAAGAGAAAGATCCCGTTGGAGACTTCCGGCGAATATTCTTCAGCGCCCCAGAGACGGTGTCGCCAGGTGACCGGACAGGACGCAAAATCGAACTGAGCCGTCAGAGTATCGGGGGTGGTGATCGTCTTCAGATACGCATTGGCCCCGGAAGCCGTAATCCACAGCGGCATGGTTTCCTTGAGAATCATCCGGGTTGCGTCGATCAGATGGATACCCCAGTCCACGAGGTGGCCGTGGCCGGTCGCCTTTTCGAGCCGCCAGGACATGTGGCCGATCTGCGGACTGTAAGGGAGTTTGGGGCCGGGACCGCACCAGAGATCCCAGTCGAGGGAGGCGGGAGGATTCTGGGGCGTAGCGTCTTTCATGCCGGCGGTGTAGTGAATCTGGACATCGGCCTGAACGAGCCGGCCGAAAGTGCCTTCCGTAAGAAAATCGGAGACCTGTTTGAAGGCCGGGCTTTGCCGGCGCTGAAAACCGATTTGCACAACGGACTTTGGATACTTTTTTGCGGCGGCGAGCATGGCCTGACACTCGCGGATGTCGTATGCCAACGGTTTTTCACAATAGATGTCCAAACCCTTTTCAAGAGCGGCGATAAACTGCAGGGCGTGCCAGTGTGGAGGCGTTGCGATAATGACGGCCTGCAGGCCGGGGATGGCGAGCAACTCGCGGAAATCCTTGAAGGCTGCCGGCCGTCTGCCCTGTCGCTTCTCGACTTTGTCGGCGGATTGCGAAAGGTGTTCGCTATCGACATCGCATAAGGCAACGACCTCGACGCCGCCAGCTTTGAAAGCGGCCTCGACATCGACCATGCCGTACCAGCCGCAGCCGATCAGGCCAAGCTTGAGGGGAGCGGCCTGACTTTCGGCCGCGCGAAGAACACCGGACATTGCCGCGGCACCCGCCACGGCCGTACCGAGAAACTGCCTGCGATTTAGTAATTCCATTTGTCACCTCCCGATTGATTGTTGGTTCGTTTACGGGAGATATCATACCAGCCGAAACACAAAAGTCAATTTTGGGAACATACAGGCATACGATTTTGGTTTTGCGGAAACCATCGCGGCCGTATAATGACGAGCAAATCCCGAACTGTTCAACCAAAAGGAACGAGGACCGTAATATGGAACGAATGGCATGGATCTTGACGGCAGTGGCGATCGTCGGAGGTTTATCCTGGGCGGAGAATTTGGCGCCGAACGGCGGATTTGAGGACGGCGCAGATAACCCGGCCGGATGGAAGATGGTCGGGGGCAAAGGCCAACTTGAATCCACAGGATCTTCCGGAAGAGGAATCAGCGTAACGGGGACGGGACAGGACAATCCCTATTGGGCCGCGGACGCAAAGGGAGTCCAGGCCGGCAAGGCCTATCGCCTGAGTTTTCAAGCCAAAACAACCGGTTCCGGCGGCAACATGATCTGTGGTTTGGATCATATCAATCGCGATTTCCAGCCGGGATCGCAATGGGCAAAATATACCTATATCTTTACGCCAAAGAAAGATCCCCTCGGCTGTATCATTCGCCTCGGTCAGTGGCAACGAAACGACACGACCTTTTTCGATGAGGTATCGTTGACGGAAGTGACTCCGATCCATGATCGCAAAGGATCCGTCGAACTGGGCGAGGGCGAGTCGATTCAAAATGGAATCTATACATTCAATCCCGACTTTGACTGCGAGGGCAGTAATGTCAGCCGTCCATTGTTCGAATTCACCTGCGGATTCAACACCAACCGCTGGACAGTTGGGCCGGGGCAATGGGTGATCTATCGGCATCGTGTGGGAGATGTCCAGCAGGTTGAGCCGACGGTGCGGGTAAATGTCGGATACTTCTCATCCGGTCAGTGTATTGTCGAATGCAGCGGCGATGGAAATGACTGGAAGGAACTGGGACGAATCGGTAAGGTCGAGGCGCAATCGTTTTCCTTACCGAAGGAGTTCTCCGGCCGGAACGATGTGTGGATTCGAATCCTCGGTTCGGCCGCGAAGGATCCGCAGGGGGCCGGATCGTTTCAGGTGTATGGATATACTTACTCGGCACGATTGAATGGGCCATTTGCGGAGGCGATTGGCCAGACACACTTCATGGAGATTCTGAAGGATGAAAAGGGACCCGTTCAAGTGGAGTTGCTGTCGTGTGGGAGTCTGATCCCGGACGAAAATCAAGTCGTCCGGTTTCAGGTCAGGAATACTTCCGCGGAAAAACATCTCGTTCGAGGCAGTGTCTTGGTATCGGCCGGCGAATCTCCGTTATCCCACCCTGTAAAAATGAGTTTCTATTCTCCACATATCGTTCTCCCTCCCCATTCTGAACAAGCCGTTGAAGTGAAATACGACTTCCGCCGGTTCGACTCCGGTTCTCTGCAGGCGAATATTGAACTGTGCAAACAGGACGGCAAAGCTGGAGATTTCATGTTTTCAGCCGCAACCCATTTCTCGATTCCCGCTCTCCATGCGGCCTCGTATGGTTATCCCGGCGGGGTCAATGGGCCTCTGTCCTGGTGGTGGTGTGAGGGGACCTATAAAGTCAGTCGTCAACGGCTTGCACCGATTGATCCTTCTCAAGAGAAAGGAATGGGGGGACCAATGTCATGGCCGCGTTCTCCAGTCCTTTCAGCTTGTCGGGGCGAATATGAACCGGTTCAGATTGTTTTGCGACCAACAGAACCACTCAAACAGGTAACGGTCTCCGTCAAGGGAAGCGATTCGATTCCGACCAGCGCCATCAAGGCCCACCGCGTGGCGTATCACTTCGTTCATCGGGCCTCGGACTCCACCGGTTGCATCGGCTGGTGGCCGGATGCTTTGCCGGAATGGAACGAGCCGGTCGATCTGGCAGCGGACGAAAATCAGCCGATCTGGGTGCTGGTCAAGATCCCGAGGGAGTGTAAAGAACGGTCATCGCAGATTCAGGTTAAAGTCCGATCCGCGAATCAGCCGGAAATCAAGATCCCGATCGACATCCGTGTTTACGACTTCGAGATGCCACCCAAAAGCCATGTCGAATCGGGATTTGGCATTTCGCCGGGCAACATCCGCCGCTATCACAACCTCCAGACGCAAGACGAAGAACGGAAGGTGTGGGACCTGTATATGCAGAGTTTCCGCGAGCATCGGATCGCGCCGTATCATTTCGCGCCGTATGATCCGATCGGCGTCCAGTGGCAGTCAACCTCGGAGAAGACCGTTGATGGACAGGCGTATCTGAAAGCCGAATTGGATTTTGCCGCGTGGGACACGCAGGCCGAGCGATATCTGAATCGTGCCGACGGATTTGCCAGCTTTATGTTACCCTTGCAAGGCACGGGCGGCGGGACATACGAGAGTCGTTCGCCGGGCAAGATCGGGCCGTTTGAACAGGGCTCCGACGGTTATCGCAGGGCCTTCGCCAGTTATTGCGGGGCGATCCAGCAGCACTTGCAGGACAAGGGCTGGTTGGGAAAAGAATACATTTACTGGTTCGACGAGCCGGAGCCGAAAGACTATGACTTCGTGCGATCTGGGATGGATGAAATCCGGCGGGCGGGACCGAAGTTACGGCGAATGCTGACTGAAGAGCCGATCGAGCCGCTTTTTGGATCGGTCGATTTGTGGTGCCCGATTCTCGATCAATATAATCCGGAGATTGCGCAAGCACGACAAGCCAAGGGTGAGACCATCTGGTGGTATGTGTGTACCGGGCCGCGGGCGCCATATCCGGGCCTGTTTATCGATCACTCCGCCATTGATCTGCGAATCTGGCTGTGGATGACCTGGAAGTGGAAAGTGCAGGGCATCCTCGTGTGGGAGAGCACCTACTGGACCAGCGACAAGGCGTTTCCGGCCCCGAAGATGCAAAATCCATGGGCCGACCCGATGGGCTATATCGGGGGTTACAGTTTTGAGCCGGGGTTTGTGGGGTACTGGGGCAACGGCGACGGGCGATTTTTGTATCCGCCGAACCGCGATGTTGAAAACGACAAGAGTAAATACATGACCGGGCCGGTCAGTTCGATCCGGTGGGAGATGCTCCGTGACGGGTTGGAAGATTACGAATACTTCTGGCTCTTGCGAGAAGCGATTGAAAGGGCCCGACAGGCCGGTAAACCTGCCGAACTGCTGAGCAAGGCCACCGCCCTGCTGGAGGTCGGCCCGGACCTCGTCACGGACAAGACGCACTTTACGCAGAATCCGCAATTGCTGTATCAGCGACGAATCGCGGTCGCGGAAATGATCGAATCCCTTCAATAAAGGAACGGTTATGGAACCCAAGTGGCTGGACTGGGCCAAACGGCTCCAGGCGATCTCGCAGAATGGTTTGACCTACGCCAAGGATCATTTCGACCAGGAGCGTTTTCGCCAGGTGGAGGATATCGCCGCCGAGATTCTGGCGGACAAGGCGGGCATCGAGCCCGAAACGGTTCTGGATCTGTTTTCGCGACAAAAGGATTACGCCACGCCGAAGGTCGATGTCCGCGGAGTAGTTTTTCGCGACAACTCGATTCTGCTGGTCAAGGAAACCAGCGATCACAAGTGGTCCATCCCCGGCGGCTGGGCGGATATCGGGGAATCGCCCAGCGAGAGCGTGGTGCGCGAGGTGTGGGAAGAGTCCGGCTTTCGCGTCCGGGCCGACCGATTGCTGGCCGTGTACGACCGAAGCAAGCACCCGCACCGGCCGCTGGTTCAGTACCATATCTACAAGATGTTTTTTCTGTGCCAGATCATTGGAGGTGAGCCGACCCTGAGCAACGAAACCGAAGAAGTGGCCTTTTTCCGGGAAAACGAGATTCCGGAATTGTCCATCACGAAGATTCTGCCCGAGCAGATCGCCCGGATGTTCGAACATTTCCGAAAGCGTGATCTATCCGCCGACTTCGATTGAGTCCCTTCAGACGCAGCGAAGACCTCGCTCCAGATCGGCTATAATATCGCCGGCGTCCTCGATTCCCACGGCCAGACGAAAGAGCGTATCGGTAATGCCCAGATCGTAGCGCTCTTTGCGGCTGTAGTTGTAGTAACTAACCAGGGCCGGATGGGTAATCAGAGTCTCCACCCCACCGAGGGAAGGGCCGATGAAACAGAGCTTTAAAGCGTCGAGCAATCGCTTGGCCCCAGCCATCGTTCCTTTGGTTTCGAAGGTTACGACCCCTCCGCCGCCACGCATCTGGGTTGTGGCGACTTTATAATGCGGGTGGCTGGGCAGGAAAGGGTAATAGACGCGTTTGATCTTCGGATGCGATTCGAGCCAGCGGGCGACCTCCAGGGCCGTTTCATTCTGACGCGCGACACGGAGAGGAAAGGTTTTCAGCCCGCGCAGCAGCAAATAACAACAGTGCGGATCGATCGTTCCTCCCATGGACTTGTGCAGGTCGCGGATTTTCTCGGTGAGCGTTTTTCGGCCGAGAACGGCCCCGGCAAGAATGTCGTTGTGTCCGGCCAGATATTTGGTACAGCTCTGCAAGACCAGATCGATGCCGAATTCCAGCGGACGCTGATTGTATGGCGTGGCAAAGGTGCTGTCGATCAGGGTCAGAACTTTGCGACGACGACCGATTTCGCGAAGCATGTCCAGGTCAAAAATATTCAGGTAGGGATTGGTGGGCGATTCGCTGAAGATAAAACGGGTGTTGGGCCGGATCGCGCGTTCCAGGGCGGCATAATCCCCGAAGGAGACGATCGTACATTGAATGGCAAACTGCTTGAGATACGACCGGCAGAACTCCAGCGTCTTTTTGTAACTGTCGTCGGTGATGACGATATGGTCCCCGGACTGGACAAGGGACAGTATGGTGGTGGTAATCGCCGACATTCCGGAAGAAAATACAACACAATCTTCGGCTCCTTCCAGATCGGCCAGACGCCTTTCGGCGATAGTCGCCGTAGGATTTCCGTATCGGCCGTACTCGTAGTGAGTCATCCCGCGACGGGTGTAGTCCTCAATCTCACGAGAGTCCTTAAAGGTGAAGGTCGAAGTCTGACAAATGGGCGTCGTGATCGAGTCGGCAAACTTCCGGCGTTCCTCGCCGGCGTGAACGGCCCGTGTGGATAATGAAACAGTCGATGGATCGGTGCAACCTTTTCGTTTGGGCATTCTGAATCCCTCTTCAAATATAAAAATGTTATACGAAACAAGACCGTAAGATCTATATAGTAGAAATGAACCGACAAAATGACAATTCAAAAAAAAACCGCATCCTGTCAAACTGGGTAACTCCCGTGGGCTTCTTGAAATTTTTGTGAACATGGTTCAACAAACCAAATTAATTCCGAAAATGAATCTCCGAAAATTTGATGGATTTAAGAAAATTTTTCTTGAACTGGAGAACGGACAGACATAGTATATTGCGTTGTTGGAATTTCGAAGCGCAAATATTGCCGTCTTTGGGAGGCGGAAAACATATTCGGGGCTGTAAGGAGCTCTAACAAAACCTGATTAACGATGGGCGGTTTGTCCGATAAAACTTC
>CAZXPW010000074.1:0-14995 GCA_964643355.1 uncultured Pirellulales bacterium | reverse complement strand
CCGAGAGCAAAAATCTCTCGAGCCTGTTGCTCGGTCAGTCCCGGTCCCAGCGAAAACTCCGGCCACTTCGAATTCATTCCGTTTTGCACCATGGCGCAGTACTATACACATAATACCCGCCAGCGCAAGTCCATAATGTGAATTTTCCAAAGATTTTTTCACCCCCTGCTTCATGGGGCTATAATGATACTCATTTTCTCATTTGAAAGGAGAAGGACAATGGAAACACAGAATTGGCAGGCCCGGCTGGATCGGCTGGAGGCCCATTACTGGAGGTTGCAGGATGATTATTCGCGGGCGCTGGAGGCGATCGAGGAGGCCAGCAAGCGAACGCAACGGCATCTGGAGCGGGAACAGATTCTGCGGGACAAGGCCGAACTGATCCGCGCGGAGCTGCAATTGTCGTGGATGGGAGGCGACGGCGATGAACTGGACTGAAGCGAGAATGGGGGTCGTGCGAAAACAAACGGCGGCGTATCGCTACCGCGACGAACGGGGCCGGGCGCTCTACGAGGTTGTCCGCTACGAACCCAAGGATTTCCGACAGCGCGTTCCCCTCGAAGGCGGCGGCTACGCGTGGAAACTCGACGGCGTGCGTCGGGTCCTGTACCGGCTGCCCGAGTTACTGGCGGCCGATCCCTTGTTCGAAGTCTTCATTGTCGAGGGCGAAAAGGACGCCGACCTGCTGGCCTCCGTCGGCTGCGTGACGACGACCAATGTCGGCGGGACGGAGCAATGGAAATCCGAGTACGCCCAGTGGTTCAAGGACCGCAGCGTGGTGATTATTCCCGACAATGATGAGCCGGGAAAGCGACATGCCGAACAGGTGGCTCGAACGCTCGTCGGCATCGCAAGCCGCATCTCGATCCTCGAACTGCCGGGCCTGCCTCCCAAGGGCGATGTCAGCGACTTCATGGGGCCCGACCCCGACGCCCGGATGACCGAGCTGGTCAAGCTGGTGCTCGACGCGCCGGATTGGAAACCGACGGAGGAAACGACCCCCGGGGAAACAAATAACCCCGGGGATAAACCCGGGGGCTTTCAAAAGGTCGTTGATGAGACGATGAAAGCCGATCAGCGTATCGTCGCCGTTGCGGCCGGTTCGGGGTAGCCGTCGCGGCAAAAGCAACTATTGCTCAGCTCGTTATTCTGGTCCATCAGTTCGGCGATCAGCGTCGCCTGGTTCATCACCAACTCGATGAGGCCGAAGTTGGCCAGGGCCGTCTGTCGCGTGTAACCCGGCATCAGCAGCAGCAGGTATCCGCAGCCCAGGGCTTCAGTCGAAAGTTGCGTGGCGATGACGGTGTGTCCATTGAACTGCCCGACGATCGGGTCGTACCCGTCGGCCAGCCGCGACCGAAGCTCTTCAGGCATTTGCTCCTTGTCGCCGAAGACCCGGCCGAACACGGCATCGTCCGTGGGCCAAACCTGACCCTGCGAATCCAGGATCACAAAGCTCGGTCCCTCTTCCGGCAACAGATCCCTCAGCCGTTGACAGACCTGATGCAACATCCAGTTCGGTCGAATATCCGTCTTCATTCCATTGCCTCTCGCCAAAAAGTCCTCAAATGTTCCAACATGAAATTTGTGTCGTCAAAAAACGGGGTCAACTTAGCAAGAGGGAAAAAAATTGTGAGGCAACCCGGTAGCTATCCTTGTCATCCCGCGAAGGCGGGAATCCAGATGAAGGGGCGGACGGCGCCCGCCCGAATTCAAATAGGGCACACGCCGTGTGTCTACCGGCCGGGTCAAGCCCCACATGACAACGGGGGAGGTTGGACGAGATGCTATCGGCTGATAACTTCACGATTGTCACGCTTATTCCAGCCGAATGCCCTGCTGTTTGAGCCAGTCCTTGAGGTCGCCCAGATCGGTATTGAACACCTGATCATCGTAATCGGTTTCGAGTTTCTGGATCTTATCCAGAAGATCCGGCTGACTTTGGAGGACCTCGTTGACCTTTTTCTCAAATTCGTCCCCCAATTCCCGCAGGTCTGAGACCTCAATATGGAGGCCGACAATACTGGAAACGCATCGCACGGCGGCTTCGACGCATCGAGGGTTGTATCCCTGAAGATAAGCCGGGATTTCGGCGACCAGACTCAGCATCTCAATCCCCCTTCGTTTCGCCTCTACGCTTAGATAGGTAATGATGCTGGCCGGTCCTGAATAGTCCGTCAAAACAAGGGGCATTTCCTCCAGCCGGCTTTTGATCCGTTCGTCTGAAATCACGCACGAAAACCGGGGTTCTCGCGTATGCGGCGTCAACCCCGACACGCTGCCGATAAAAACCATCCGATCAACCCCGTACCGTTGACAGATTGTGAAAATGGCCGCCGCATAGTCCGACCAGGCCAGATTGGGTTCTTTCCCAATAAATAAAATCAGATTATTGGGGCCGTCGTAATGAAAGTCATTGACCGGTTCATCCAATTGCCGGATCAATCCCCCCTCGATTTTCGTGTGAGGCCGAAACAGGGCCGAATATTCCATCGTCCCCGGAAAACTGTACAGGTAAAATCCCCCCGGTTTGATGGATGCGAATCGGATTGCCCCCAAACGATGGATGATATACTGGACCGTTCCGGTGGAGACATCGCCCCCGTCCATCCAACCGGAAAATCCAAGAATCATCGAAGGTCTGACCAGCGATGGCTCGATTTCGATTGTCAATTGTCGGTTTTCCATTCCGGGACTCCGAGTTTCGTTCTTTTGTATCCTACCACCGAATCCGATCAAATTCCAGAGGTTTAACCACCAACGGTCGCAAGAGAGCGGAAGAAAACCTTTTGTCCCTTCTGATAGCCGCGAGCAGCCAACAGCGAGAAACGAGAAGCCGGAAGACTGTGGGCCGGAGAAAGGGGGCCGTATAGGGGCGGGTTAGTTGTCGATCCGCTTTGTGGCCGAATAGCAGGCCGCCACCCAGCCGAGCGGAAACCACAGGATATCCGAACAACTGAACGCCTGGCGAAAAACCGTTCGGATTCCGACGGGCTGAGAACGCAATTGATCCGCGATCCGTCGAGCTCCGATCGGGAGATGATCCGTCAGAATCTGCCGCAACTGCGATTCCGTCGAAAGGGAAATCACCCGTTGAATCTTGTCGGCGAGCATGATATTCATTCGTCTGAGGTTGGGGTCTGGAATCGAGGCGGGGTCTTCCGGGAGTTGGAGAAATTTGCCCGCGGGCACTTCGCCGGTGCTTTCGAGAAAATTGCGACAGGCGATAAATACGAGCGTATTTTCGCGACGCGTTTTCTTGATCCTTTCGTTTCGATCGCAAGAAAGCGCCATTTGGAGGAGTTCCCGCTCCTGCAACCAGACTCTGGAGGTTTTCGAGGCCTTGAGTCTGGATACGATCGCGTTCAATTCTTTTTCGGTAAGGCCGTTTTCCAAGCGGGTCCAGTACGCGATTTCCTCCTGAAGGGATATTTGGGCGGCCGGCACATAAATCAGGTGGGCTTTCATCGTCTTGGCCGAGATCATGGCCCCCATGGCCACGATCACCGCCGTAAAGCCGAGTACGGCCCCGGAATTGCGGGAACCCAACCTGATGCCCAGTCCGGCCAGCCAACCTACCATCGCCAGAAGAAAAGACCACTCAAAACGAGTGATCCATGACAGGCCCGTCCAAATTGCGCCGGCGGTCAGAGAAAACAACAAGCCCAGACCCAGGGCCCATAGAAATCCGCGTATTTGGCGTATTGGCTGACCGGGTCGGCCGGTATCCTGATGGGGATGCGGACAAGGGGGAGCCGAGCCCGGAACCTCCCGTTTCAGCATGGCTCGGGTTTGGCGATCTTTCGTTGATGGATTTGAAGCGGTCGGCAAGTCCGAGCGCTCGGGGAGGGATTCTTGTGCCTCTTCCAGCCGCTCCGTTTGATCCGTTTCCAAAGATGTCTTCGTCGGAGCAAGACCGGACGATGACTGAAGCTCGATTTGCGGATAGGGAACCAAACTGGTTTCCTTGCATCGACTGCATCGGATGCGTTTTCCGGCCCATTCGTCCGGTACTCCAAGCTTGTGATTGCAGTGTACGCAATGAAATTTGATCATCGTTGTTTTTCCGTCCGGATTCACATCACAAGGAATAGACAGACTTTCGACACCACCGGCCCAGACGATTCGCGCAAAGAAGCCGGCGATGTCCTTGCGACATCCGGACAATCGAGCCGTTTGGCGCAATCGATTTGTCTTCAGGTGTCGCTATCATTGGCAATCTTGAACGCCGCCCACAGAGCCATTGGAAACCACATCAGATCAAACAGCGAGAAAGTTGCGACAAATGCCACGGCAAGGGTTGCGACCGTTCCCACTTTGCTGTCGAGTAACCGATCGGCCACGGCCTGTTGCAAAGGTCCATATTGTTTTCGAAGGGCTTCCATTTTTTTCGAAGAATCCCATTCAGCGACTGCGACATCGACTTTTTCCCTGGCGGCCACAACCTCGGGAGATGGATCGTCCGGAACCTCGTCCCTGATCTTCATGATTACCAGATCGACGGCGATTTCGCGCGAAAACTCGCCGTTCTCGGCCAATTGCATGCAAAGGACATTGTACGACACAACGGGATCGTGAATCAGTTCGTTCCTTTGTTCGCGGGAAAGGGTCTGCCAGTCCGTTTGGCTCAATTGCTCATGAACGATGTTCTGCAGACGGGGCATTACCGCCCACTTGGCGACAAAATATTTTCCGCAGAGAATTCCGACCAGGCCGATCATCGCCGCCAACAATCCCAGGCCGACATTTCGATCGTCCTGAAGGGCGATTAATCCCCAGGCGGCCGCGCAGGCCACCCCAACCGCCAGATAATTGATGCTGAACCCCGTCACGACGGCAATTCCGCCCCAGGCCGCCGCAACGCCGAGAGCAAAAGCAAAAGCCAATCCGATGCTCAACGGAATTTTGCCCAATCCTTTGGCCAGGGACAGGGCTCGACTCGGGCCAGGTTCCTCATCCCCCCGGGATATCCGATATTCGGGAATCGGGATTTTTGTCTTGGGAGGAATCGGGGGCCGTCGCGGTTCTTTCGGTAAAAGCGTTCCATCCTGAAGATCCGTCAGATCGGAGGGCCATCCCAGTCCCGGGTCGGCTTGGCTGGATAACTCCGGTTCGGGCGGTATCATAGCCGTAGTTGGATTGGAAAGCGGTTGAGGTTCAATCGGGGGATGGGGTACCAGGCAGGATTCTTTGCAGCGGTTGCAGCGGATGCGTTTTCCAGCCCATTCGTCGGGAACACCAAGCTTCTGGTTGCAGGTTCCGCAGCGAAACTTGATCATGGTTGACCTCCTGACTTTTTTCCGAAAAACCGATTGTCCATCCCAAACCTCGAAATCTATTCTACCCACAGGTTGGATCCTGTCAATTTGAATCCTTGGCGTTTCTTGTTATTTCGACGGCAATCATGTCCTTGACGACGGGCTCTGGGGGCGATACGATACGCCCCGTCGTTGGTTACGGAAAGGAATCGCCCGTGGACGGGATTTCCAGATACGGCGACGGACTTGTATTGGAAGGGAGAATGATGTTTCGATGGATCATCCTGGGGCTTGCGGCAAGCATCGGTCCGCTTGGTCGCAGGGAGTCATTACGATCCGCGAAGAGGCACAGAAACCCTAACCGGTATCCGAGGTTTTCATGAAAATCCTTCTATTTTGTATCCTGATCATCGGTTCTGTCGCGGCATGCCAGGCCGAGACGCATCCGTTCACCGTTCAAGATCTGGTGGCTGTCGAACGACTGGGCAGTCCCCAGGTTTCGCCGGACGGCCGCTGGGTGGCATTCACTGCGACCAAGGCCGATCTGGGAGCCAATCGATTTCGTTCCGACCTGATGGTGGTTGGCGCCGATGGCCAAGGATCCCGGCGGCTAACAACCCATCCGGAGGACGACCACAATCCGAACTGGCTGCCGAACAGCCGAGAAGTCGTTTTTCTTTCGTCACGATCGGGGACTTCTCAAGTCTGGAAGATCGCCATCGACGGAGGCGAGGCCCAACAAGTAACGGATCTTTCCTTGGATGTGGGGAATCTGATTGTCTCGCCGGATGGAATGCAGATCGCATTCAGCGTCGATGTGTTTGTCGGGATGAACCCCGAACAGACCAAGACTAGACTCGAAGAACAGGCCAAACAAAAATCCGGCGGCAAGGTGTATGAGCGGCTGTTGTTTCGCCATTGGAACGCCTGGAGCGATGGACGACGATCCCACCTGTTTGTCATGCCGATCGGCGGAGGAAAACCCGTGGATGTCATGGCCAAGATGGATGCCGACTGGCCGGCCAAGCCCTTCGGCGGCCCGGACCAGGCGGCTTTTACTCCGGATGGCCGAAGTATCGTTTTCAGTACCCGTGATGTCGGGACATCGGAGGCGTGGTCCACGGATTTTGATCTGTATGTTGCGCCGATCGATGGTTCCGCGGGGCCGCAATGCCTGACCGAATCTAACGAGGCGATGGACACCACGCCGGCTTTTTCACCGGACGGCAAACGGCTGGCATATCTGGCGATGTCTCGGCCGGGTTATGAGGCCGATCGACTCCGAATCCTCATTCGCGACTGGCCGAACGGTCAGGATCGCGTTGTGGCAGAACGCTGGGACCGTAGTCCATCCAGTATCTTCTGGAAATCTGACGGGAATGAAATCTTCGCCATTGCGGAAGATACCGGACGACAACTTTTATTTGCCGTTGATATCGTATCCGACAAGGTTCGGGCACTGATTCAAGATGGCTGGGTCCATGAGGGTTCGTCGGCGAAAGAGGCGGTCGTGTATTCCCGCAGCACGCTTCAATCGCCGGCGGAAATTTTTTCCGTTCGTCCCGACGGGCATGCGCCTCAAAAAATCACGGCGATCAACCAGCCGTTGCTGAATTCGGTCGAAATGGGCCAGCCCGAACAGTTCCGCTTTGCCGGATGGAATGATGAAACCGTACACGCGTGGATCGTCAAACCCGCCGATTTCGACGCCGCCAAACGCTATCCGATCTCGTTCTGGATCCACGGAGGACCACAGGGGTCCTTCGGCGATTCATTTCACTATCGCTGGAATCCGCAAATTCACGCCGGAGCGGGCTATGCCGTGGTCATGGTGGATTTCCATGGTTCGACCGGATACGGGCAATCCTTCTGCGATTCCATCCGGGACGACTGGGGCGGTAAACCGCTGGAAGACCTTCGCAAAGGATTGGCGGCCGCCGCCAGGCAATATCCGTGGATGGATGCGAACCGTGCCGCGGCGCTGGGCGCATCGTTCGGGGGTTACATGGTTAACTGGATCGCGGGCAACTGGCCGGACGGTTTCAAGTGTCTGGTCTGTCACGCCGGTTCGCTGGACGAAAAGTTCGGCTACTTCGATACCGAAGAACTCTGGTTTCCCGAGTGGGATCACCGGGGAACGCCGTGGGACAATCGTCCATCCTACGAAAAGCATAATCCCATCAATTATGTCCAGAACTGGCGAACGCCCATGCTGGTCATTCACGGAGCCAAAGACTACCGCGTGGTGGATACGCAGGGCCTGTCCACTTTCACGGCTCTTCAGCGGCGCGGCATACCCAGCAAGCTGCTGCATTTCCCCGACGAGGGACATTGGATCACCAAACCCCACAATATGATCCAGTGGCAGGAAACGGTGTTGGATTGGCTCGATCAGTGGACGGCCGGATCGAAACCAACCGCCGATATATCGGATCCCCTTCGTTTCGCGGTTTGGTGAATAGAATCCGCAAAATCGCCTTCTCCCTGGAGTCCGTTGAGGGTATCGTATATCCGTGTTACGATGGATGGCATAACCGATGATGGCCACCCCCAACTACGCGCGACTCAATCGATGGGGCCGTTCCATCGTCTGGATCCGGGATCAATGATTCGGATCAAAGGGCAAGAGAATCAGTAGATAATGGGTATCGAAATGCGACAATCTTCCGAGGCAAATTTTCAATCCGCCCTTTTATTTTTTCCCAAGATGGTTTCAATCGCCTCAACGGTCCGTGCCGTCGCCCCCTGGTTGTGCCGAATGACCTGCCGTCCATTGGCGGCGATGCGTTTGGCATACTCCGGTTGGCTCAGGCATTTTCGCATGGCTTCCAACAACTGCTGTTCGTCGCGAACCTCAATCGCTCCTTCGCCTTCCAGTAAGGCCTCGACGGTTTGTCGGAAATTGAAAGTGTGAGGGCCGAACAAAACGCACTTGCCCAGCGCCGCCGGCTCCATCATATCCGAGCCACCCATCGGGGTCAGCGTCCGCCCGACGAAAACCGGTCCCGACGATAGGCAGTAAAATTTTCGCAGATCGCCCATGGTATCCCCCAGAACCACCGGAACCTTCTGGACCAGGATGGAATTTAGCTCTTTAATCCTACTGTATCGTTCAAACGCCAGGCCTGTCCTGCCAATCTGTTCGGCCACCTCGTCAAATCGTTCGGGCTTGCGGGGGATGATCATCAGTCGCAGGTCGGAATAACGAGAATCTTCACGGAGCTGGAGATACACCCGCAGGAGTATTTCCTCTTCGCCGTCACCGGTTCCTCCCGCGATCCAGATCGGCTCTTGCCCCACGAGCAGTTGCCGAGCCAGCGCGTCGGTCCCAGGAACGGAGTCGGCGATCTGGGCGGTATCGTATTTGAGGGAACTGACGACCTTGACCGTTTTGGGCCGACATCCCAGGGCGATAAAACGATCCGCATATTGCCGTGTCTGCGCCAAAACCAGCGACACGCGAGAAAAGACCGGCGCCACCAGCGGCCGGACTTTATTGTAACGGGGAAAGCTACGGTCGCTGATTCGCCCGTTGATGATGACGATCGGGGTGCCGCGCTTGGAGGCCTCTTCGGCAAGGTTTGGCCACAGTTCCAGTTCCATCAACAGGATCAGATCCGGCCGCAGATTGTCCATCGCCCGTCGCACCACCCACGACAGATCGAACGGATAGTAGAACACCGACAGTTCCTTGCCATACAAAGACTGCGCCCGCGCCATGCCGGTATCGGTTGTACTCGACAGGACGATTTCGTAACCGGGATAGGCCGCTTGAAGCTGCCGGATCAGGGTCTGAGTGGCGTTGACCTCGCCGACGCTGACGGCGTGGATCCAGATACACGGATTGTCGGTCCGCCGGCGAATGTGTCCCATCCGCTGTGTCCAACCATGGCGGTAGCGGTTTTGGGCGAAACGCCGGTAAAGGATCTTTGGTCCCATAAACAGCAGAGCCAAAAGGTACACGACATTCATCAGATACTTCATACGAATCCCTGGTTCAAGATGAAACGATGTATCGTAGGATTCGGACTGAAAAAGTCAAATCGAAAGTTGCGGGGGGTTCCGAAATGAATATAACCGCTTTCTGTAAATGGACATCGACGAACCGGAGTGTGAATCCGGTAGCCCTTGTTTACAAAAATCTCCCTATGCAGCACTTGACGGCTTTGCCCAGATCGCATATAAGATGGGTTTGGAAAAATGTTCCCGTAGCTCAATGGATAGAGCGTTGGCCTCCGGAGCCAAAGGTTAGAGGTTCGAGTCCTCTCGGGAACGCTAAACATTACTTATGTGGTTTTTTACGATAACCGCAGATGTTTCGTAATCGAACTGCGATTTTCGTGGGGTAAAGCCGACAGGGGTTGAGGTAAGGAATGCCGCTCTCCGGCAAAAAAATCTGGTTTCAAGCCAAACGGTACGGTTATGGTTGGGGCTTGCCCTGTGCTTGGCAGGGATGGGTGGTGATGGTGGGGTATATCGCCCTGATCGTAACCGGGGCGATTGTGTGGGATGGAGACGAAGACGCGTTTTGGTACTGGATCGGCTATGGGGTGGGATTGACGGCCGTGCTGATCGTGATCTGTGCGGTCAAGGGCGAAAAGCCACGATGGCGGTGGGGTGGGGATTGATTTATTTGATTATCTCCGAACGCTTGGCCTTCCCCATGATCTTTGACTCGGTGGGTGGTCTTCTGACGAATTGCGTCCGCCTTGACGGCGATTCGAATTCTATGGGTTCGCCATTCAGATGGCCTCGATTGTTGACGGCGGTTTCGAGGCGATATTGTAGGTGACGCTGACAACCCCGGGAACCTCCTGAAGGATATCCGCGGCGAGTTTCTGAAGTTCTTGGATAACAGAAACCTGCCGCGGGATACCGGCAGGTTTGAACCAACATTCCAAAACGCTTTTCATTCCGAAGTCTAACGGGGGTCTCACGAAGCGTCAATTCATTCCTGGTTACGATAATAAACAAAACTCATCGCCGGACCCCGTTTTTGTCCTTGCGGGGATTGGCCTTCCCCTGTTTGCCGTTTCGTGGTAGAATTCATTTGATCCAAGATACGGTTATTTTGGATTGTTCTGTCGGTTTGCCTGGGAAAGGATGACCAATGCCCGATCCAATCAAAATCCAGTTCGAAATCACAGATACCCAGCATGAACTCCTTCTATACCATGTATCCGACATGAGTTTTTCTTCTTGGCTGAATAACGGGACCCGTATCGACATCGATAAGTATCGAATTTCCGTCGATCCCCTCCAACTGCAGGAAGTGATTGATTATCTTGAGTTTCTGATCCTTGAAGCCGATCAGCAAAAAATAAAAGATCAGATTCGGCAACTTGTAGCATTCTTACGAGACCAGCAAACCGGATAAATCGACCAGGACCCGCCAGAGGAAGATATTTTGAATGGGAGTAAATCTTGCGTTGGAAAGAATTGTAACGGGTCGATAGATGATCCCGGACCTATGCTTGATCGGGCTAATGTTGTTCCGGTTTGTGTTTATTCTGATTGCGTTCATACAGTGTGGAGCGATCGTCTGGTGGATGATGAGGGATTGATCCTGGCCTCAGGACTGACCGGGTTGCGTTGTACGGCGCTTCAAAATACAATGATCCGCGGATTGTTAAAAACCATTTTCGGAAAGGGCACATCACATGGTCGCGGATTATTTTCAGTTACGGGCACATCGGACGACGCTCAAGACCGAGGTCATCTCCGGATGCACGACTTTCCTGACGATGGCATATATCATCCTGGTCAATCCGGATATTCTGGCGACGACCGGGATGGATAAATCCGCACTGATCGTCGTGACCTGTCTGGTCACGGGGATCGTGACGATCGCCACCGGATTGCTCGCCAACGCGCCGATCGCGATGGCTCCGGGGATGGGGCTCAATGCTTTTTTCGCTTATACGCTGGTTCTCAATAAACAGATTTCTTGGCAGACGGCGCTGGGAGCGGTTTTCCTGTCGGGGCTGTTCTTTCTAATCCTGACGCTGCTGGGGTTGCGGAAAAAAATCGCCGAAACGATTCCTCCTTCTTTAGTGTCGGCAATTTCGGTTGGGATCGGACTATTCATTACCTTCATTGGATTACAGAAATTGGGGATTGTGGTCGGCTCGCCGGCCACAATGGTGGCGGCCGCCCCGATGAACGCAACAATCCTGATTGGTCTTGCCGGACTGGTTGCGATGATCGTCCTGGAGATGAGGCGGATTCCCGGGTCGCTGCTGATCGGCGTTGCGGTTTCGACCTTTCTGGCGGCCGTGTTTGGGCAGATCAAGCCACCCGAAAAGTTGATCGAGTGGAACCTTAATATTTCCGCCGTCGCTTTTCAACTGGATCTGGGGAAGGCCTGTGCCTGGGGTCTGATCTCAAGCGTGTTTACCCTGGCCTTCATTGACCTGTTTGATAGTATTGGCACCCTGCTGGCCGTTGCCCCCGCGGCGGGTTTGGTGGACGAGAACGGAAAGATTCAAAAGCTGGACCGGCTGCTGACGATCGACGCGGCCGCGACCCTGTTCGGAGCCGTCTTCGGTACTTCAACGACGACCTCGTATATCGAATCGGCTGCGGGGATCGAACAGGGAGGCAGAACGGGACTGACCTCCGTCGTCACGGGGATACTATTTTTATTATCCGTGGTGTTTGTACCCGTGGTCGGGATCGTGCCCAGCTATGCGACGGCTCCAGCTTTGATCATGGTTGGATTGTTTATGATTCGCCAGGTTGGCACGATTGATTTCTACGACCTGGAACATGGATTGCCGGCCTTTATTATTGTGGTGATGATTGCCATGTGTTATTCGATCAGCACGGGCCTGGCCTTCGGATTCATCGCGCATACACTGATCCAGATCCTGAGTGGCAAATTCGGTCGCATTCCAGTCACAATGTGGATTATCACGATACTGTCCGTGTTGTACTTTACGATCTGAGGGAGGGAATCGCGCTATCTCGGTCATTTCATCGGCAGTTGATCGAAGATTGCGTCCAACTCCCCACCGATGATTTTTGCCCCCCATCCTGCGAATCGACTTTGAATATTCCCTTGTGCCGCCGCCGCCCACTTTTGAAGGTCGTCCCGGGTCAGAGGATCCGGGATATCCTGCGGAGAACACAGATTCCGAATCTGTTCGCAAAATCGCATCGTTACGACTTCGACCGGTCCCGAAAAATCGAACAACCGAACGGACGGTGATTTTCCAATCGATTTGTTTCCGGAAACCCGACCCCATTCGGTGATATAGCGGCTGAGTCCGACGACATCAAAATACAGACCTTCACCATCGAGAACGCCCGTTATGCCTGAAAGGACAATCCGGCGGGCGTAATCCAACGCATAGTACAGACAGGCCAGCAGGCGTGGATGACCCGGATCGCCCGAGCCCTGGTCGGGCGGATTTGCGTCGGAATCGTTGAAGTGGCCGGGATAGGGATTCTCATTCATCTTGCCTTGGTTCCAATCCGGGCTCCCGGGTTGAAACTTCGAGACCCGGTTTTGCAGGTTGTCTGCTTTATCCGTTGTCATAAGACAGATCTGTTTACTCAAACTGACCGATTAGCGAGATCGTGCGGATGATAATCCTCAAACAAAAACAGCCTCGAATACCGATAAGTAGTGTGTCCAGCAGTACTTATTCGTATGGAGGCTGTATGATGACTATCGGCACAATGCCGCAAAAAATCAAGCGTTTTTTCAAGCCTGTCAAACATCAGGTTTCCGAACACGTTTTTGGCTATTTCTGGTCGATGGTCCTGGCGATCTGTATTGGCCATGGCAGTACCCTTGACCGGCTGGTCAAACGGCTGCGAAACAGCCCGCATCGCACCAATCATGGCGAATTTCTGTGGCGAAGCGACTGGAGCGAATCGGCGGTCATGCAGGAAATCGCTCTGGATATCCTGCGCAGCATCCTGACCCGCAAGGACAAAGACCTGTTTTTCATTATCGACGACACCCAGACTCTCAAACGGGCCAAGAAGATGGAAGCAGTTGGTGTCTTGTTTCATCACGCCAGCGGAAAGTACGGTACAGGGCACACCATCCTGAAGGTCTGCTTGCACTATCACGGTGTCACGTTGCCCTGGGGTTCGTGGGTCTATGTCAAACGGGGACATGCCAAGCCATTGGATATCGATTTTCAAAAACTCACCGAACTGGCCGCCCAAGCTGTCCGGAGGGCCATGCTGCCGAACTCGGTTCGCGTGACCGTCTTGTTTGACGCCTATTATTTGTGCCCGACCGTTGTCAATGCCTGTCAAGAACGGCATTGGCATTATATTGGAGTCGGAAAGTCCAACCGGTGGTTCAAGACGGATTCGGGCTGGCATAAACTGGGCAAGTACGGCCGAAATGTCCTGAAGAACAGCGGTCGGTGGTATTCGATTGCCGGTTTGCGGACAACGCGAAGTTACTGCGTTGCCCAACGGATGGGTTTTATCCAGGGGCTGGGGACTGTCAAAGTGGTCTTTTCGCGTCGCCGCGGAGACAAAGATAATATTGCTCTGATCACCGATGATCGGAGTGCACCGATGAAAACCATTGTGGCCCACTATCTCAAACGCTGGTCGATTGAGATGTTGATCAAGGATGAGAAACAGCATCTGGGGCTGGGCGATTACCGCGTCCTGCGGTATCAGGCGGTGGTCCGACACCTCTGCCTGGTGGATAGTGCCTATGCCTGCCTGACCCACCTGGGGATTGAAGCCCAGCGTGCACAAGGCCAAACCAAGAACAATAAAGTGCTGCGTCTTGAACCGATCAGCAAACTCAAAGAATCCATGCACCAGATCGTCTGGCAGGAGAATGTCAAAGAGGTTGCCAAATACAGCCATGAAAAATCCGTTATCCGCCGCTTGGAAAAACTCCTCGCGGCTTAAAATCGGTCAGTTTGAGCTGTTTACATTCATCGAGAAAGCAAGGCGTCGCGATACCTTTCAGGTTTTTCACTGGAGGGTTGCACACTTCCTCCGACTGGTTTTATTGTCCTCTATTTTCACGATGAATACAAGTTCTTTCGAAATTTATATGGGGTTCATATCGATTCCTTTTTTTCCATCGCCGTCATTGTTGCGACCGGCAAATTTTCTATATCGGAATGTCCGAATCTCATTGATCCGTCAGATCGTTTTGATAACATGAGGTATCGGTTTTGCCCCCATACGGCAGATCGGTACGAAATACGAATCGGGTTCCGTGGTTGGATTTAAAGGAGCTTTTCTATGGCGCTGATCGGAAATTTGCTTTGGTTGATATTCGGTGGCGGAATCGCGGCCTGTATCGGATGGCTCCTATGCGGGCTCATTCTGTGCATAACGATCATTGGAATCCCCTTCGGCATCGCGTCTTTCCGAATGGCGGGATTTGTGATTTGGCCATTCGGGCGGGAATTAATCGACGCGGAGAGGACCGGCGGGCGTCGAATCATCGGGACGGGGATCGTCAATCTTCTTTGGATCCTTCTTGCGGGATTGTGGCTGTGGATTCTCCATATTTTGATTGGTGCGGTCAACTGCATCACGATCATCGGAATTCCGTTCGGTCTGGCCAATTTCAAGATCGCCCAGGCGGCCTTTGCTCCTCTGGGCAAACGGATCGTCCGCAAGAATTCGCTTCGACAAGGGGGCTGAAGAAATCGATCGTCCGTTCTTTGGCTTCGGTATTACCTGTGCTCTGCTTAGAAAATCCCTTTACGCAACTTGTTCATTCGGGGTCAATATGACTT
>CAZXPW010000073.1:0-15305 GCA_964643355.1 uncultured Pirellulales bacterium | reverse complement strand
TTGATGATTCATCGGCTCAAACCCGGATAATCGAACTTTTCATACACATTCTAAGGACGACGGAGAATCCTGGGGCCCCGTCGGTATCTGTGATCTGCCGAATCCGGGCTCCGGACTGGACGGCCTTCGGCTGGCCAATGGTCACTGGGTTCTCGTCTATAACGATACAACCTCCGGACGCAACCGGCTGGCGATCTCGCTATCTGAGGATGAAGGGCAAAGCTGGAAATATTCCCGACACCTCGAAGACCAGCCCAGCGGTTCTTATCATTACCCCGCGATCATCCAAGGCAAAGATGGTATGATCCATGTCGTCTATAGTTACTTCGCCCAGCAGGGCAAAAGCATGAAACACGCCGCTTTCAACGAAGCGTGGATTCAGGCCGGAGATCCGATGAAATAATCTGAATAGTCATCCCTGTTTCAGTCTTGGCGACCCAGGAGCGTTACGGGCCCCAGAAGGCCCGACGGCAGCAGTGGCGTGGCTGAACTGAATGGATTCCAGGTTGTGCGGGTGATCCGCTTGTCCTGCGGCAGCGCCGAGTCGGCAATCAGACGGTTGGGCCAGAGGTTGGCCACGCGGATTTCCAAAATATTCATTCCCGTTTTCAGGGCCGCCGTCGCTTCCACCCGCATGGGCGGCGTCCAGACAATCCCCAGATCGCGGCCGTTGAGTTGGATCTGGGCCATGACCTCGACTCTGCCAAGATCAAGATAGACCCGTTGATTAGACTTGTCTTCTGGAAGGGGATTGCATGTGAATTGTGCAGTGTATGTCGCCACTCCTGAAAAATGTCGAATTTCGAGTCTGGTATGGTTTGCCCAGTCGATCAGCGTATCGAAGGTCGCTTGTTCCGGTGAACCGTGATTCGGTTCAAAGCGAACCTCCCAGGGTCCGGGGATCTCAGAAAGTTGTGTCCATTGCGGGAAATTTGTTCCGGCGATTGGTTTCTTGTCTTCTCCTTTCCGGAAGATCACAAAGAAGGACTGGTTGGCTGCAAACTCAATTGGAATTATTGTCCGTCCGTTCTGTTCGACAAACTCCGGTAATAGCCGCCGCTCAACCGTGATCGGATTCCAGAGGTGCGGCTGTTTACCCGTCACACGAAATACGGCCTTCGTTGTAACCGGTTGATTCTGCGGATTGGCAACAAAGTAAATATCGGTTTCACCATCGATCCGATGAATATATCGCAGTGAAACCTCTGACTCGAAATCCGGCACGGCTCCCATTTTCGCCAACACATCGGCCATCACGCGATACTCCGGATACGATTCCGGTTCGGGCTTGGCATCGGGATTCTTGTTCCACGGTGCCATAGAAAAGGTCCCAAGATCCATCGCGCTATTCCAGCCGGCTTGTGGAGCGGGATGAATCATCCAGTTCCCGTTGGCCTTTGATGCCGCCTGCCATTCCGTATCGGTTACAAATGTAGTCGTTCCCCCGTCGGCGTACTCAATAATAAGGCAACCGACAAGCCCCGCGGGATTTGGTTTATCGCCTCCATTGTCGGCCGCAACGGCCAGCACATTGGCGCCGGGCTTGAGCATAGCCGCCACATCGAATTCATAGTTCTGATGAAAGTTATCGCCGGCGCCGACCCGTTGACCATTGATCCATAGATCAAAGCTGTTGTCGGCCGTCAAAGCAATCTGTGCTGATGCGATCGGTTGAGTGGAATCCAATTCAACAATACGGCGGAAATATCGCCGCGCCACCGGCGCCGAAACGGCAGGATTGCCCTCGGAATACCAGATCCATTTGGCCTGGGCCAGCGTCGTTTGCAGTTTCGATCTTGGCGGTGAGCTTTGCCCGATGGGACCGCCCCAGAAGATTCGTCCTTTCCCGAATCTCCGCTCGGTTGTATCCTTCGGCGATTTCTCATTGCCCCAAATTTCTCGTGCCATCGATTGTATTTTTTCATCGCAGCTCGGATAGTCGGACAAGCTCGGCGATTTTCTCGGCGGCGTTCCGATCACTGTCGCCCCGGCCTCGACGAGCTGTTTGATCTTGGTCAACAGCGCCGGCGTCATCGTCTCTACGGCCGGAAGGACCAATATCCGATAACTCATTCCATCTGGCAGAACAAGCCGGCCGTCCTTGACCGACATCCGCTCGACCAGCGCCTCCGGAGCGCAGCCGTCAAAGTTATATCCCAACCGATCCGACGGGTTGCCGCGCGTAGCCGACTTGGGGGCGCGGAACACATGCGGCACGCCTTCGGGGGCGAGCAAACAAAGATCAACAACGGGCTTTCCCTGTCGAAGCATCCACTGACACCTTGCCAGATATTCATGATACGCCTTGGCCATCTCCCACCAAGTCTGCGTTCGTTCCCAATGCACGCCGTATGGCCCCATTGTCATCCCCGGCCGATGGTCCGGTTGCGGCTGGTGTTGGTAACGATGGAAAACAATCCGATTGATGCCCGTACACATCGCCCAGTCGTTCTGCGACTTGATCGCGCCGGGATACAACAGCCAGCGTTCCCGGTCGTCGGAGGTAAAGGCCTCCGCTGCGACGATCGGTCGGCCATTGGTATGCGCGATCGACACGGCCTCGATGCAACTGAACTCGGTATCGAAGCCGTAGCCCTTAGCCCAGAACTCGCACATTGGCACATCGGCCGCCGCGCCCAAACTCAGGTCGCCGGCGGGATTCATATCGTAGGGCTCGATCGACAATCCCAAATTGTGTTGTGCCGCAAGTTCTTTCAGTCGCGCGGCATGGTTTTCCAGGACAAGATCTTGTGCGGTCTTCCGAAGATCCCACAGGAATCGTTCCGATATTTCAACGCTATCGACGATCCGCCCCGTCAGTACAGGCAGAAAACGCAGCGGATTGTAACCTCGCCGATTGTAAAATTCTTCACGAAACTTCGCCGTCCAGTTCTGCGAACTCATCTCCCAACTGTCGATATGCAGCGAAGTCCATCCGGCGCGGTTACGGTTGGGCGTGCCCACGGTCTTCAGCAACGAGCCCACAAATGCCTCGAAGTGGGCATCGAGCGCGGCGGCATCGAATTTATCGCACTCCAAACCCAACCCCGCCTCCGGAGCTGGGCGGGTGTTCTGCCCAGTGCTGGTTCGCCCGAACCGCAGGATCGTCCAGTTGCCCGCCGGGACTTGCCACTGCAGATGACCTTCGGAGGACAATAAATCGGAAAGATCCACAATCTGAGTCGAATGGATGATCGCCGTTGGATTGACAGGGGGGTAGTCGGCTTTGGACTCAAAAAACGGTCGAACGCCCGGCTGGGAGGAATAGGGCGCTCGAAAATAGAGCGCCTTTTCATCAATGTCTTGGATGGTTAATTTTTCGCTCGGCGTGGGAAAGGCCAGGACAGCCACATCACGATAGAATTCCTTATAGGCCTTTTCCAGGTCGGCGGGGATGCCGCCTTCCCCAAAGAAGGGCTTTCGCGGAATCGGTTTGGCAAGAACTCCGTCGAAGTTCATCGGTCCAGTGACCCCGATCTCGCTGGCGACCAGATGCTGCATGGATTGCTCCGGCTCGACCCACGGTCCTCCGCTGCCCGTCCATCCGGGCCCGGCATTGAGGGTGATCTGTAGGCCCAGCCGCTGGGCCTCGAAGACGGCGTGCTTAAAAATCTCGCGCCATTCAGCGCTCATGAACTTGACCGGTCCCTTGGGAATTCCCGCATCAACTTCCATGAAGATCATCCCGCCCAGTCCGGCATTTTGCATCGCCTCAAAATCAGCGGTGATCCCTTCCCGGCTGAAATTGCCGTCCATGATAAAGTAGTACACCCACGGTCGAGCGTCTTCCGGCGGCCGCAGAAATCCCGTTTCCAGAGACTCCCCCAAAACGAAACCCGCCGCAATCCACTCGATCAGACATACCATGATCAGGCATATCGCGTATCGGAATGAACGACTCTCTTGTTGATTCATTGGCTCAACACTCCCAAAGTTTAAAGACGAGATGGAATGTCACATGGATTCCCCCGGATTATATCGGGACCGTCAGACAAATACCATTGTTCAGGGAAGTTGTTTTTCCTGCGATTGAACACCCAAACACGAATTTCATTGGAAGACAAGGGGAATAGACAAGGTCCAATGCAACAAACGCCGTTCAACCTGAAACAATGGAAAAACCGAACCAATGCGCATTTCAGGGGAGATCATAAATCTCTTGACTTCCGGTCCTTGGGCAGAAAGGATATTCCCACGAATGTGAAGCGGTTGGATTTGAACCCGTTGACGAAAATCGTCTCTATCCAGAATTTTTACGAGGTGGACCATGAGAAACAGAATCATCCTATGCGGCCTGTTATCGACTCTGATGACCGTATTGGGTTGCCAAATCAACGATGCCATTCAAAAAAATACCGAGGGAATTCAACGGACCAACCAGACGATTTCCGAGAACACCGCGGCAATCGGCGCCTCGACCGAAATGATGAAAACCCTTGGCTCCACATTGGAGCAGGTCAACACCTTGCGAGAACCCATCGGGGATTTAACCGCCTTGGGACCGACCTTCCGTAAGGTTGCGGATTTGGATGGCCCCATGGAAAAACTGGCGGGATTGCGCGAACCGATGCTTCTTCTTGAAACGCTCAGGGTTTCGCTCGATCAAGTCGCACAATTGGCCAAACCCATGGCCGACCTGGCTGGATTGGAAAGGTCGATGACCGATCTGGCCCGGCTGGAAAATCCAATGACGGGCCTGGCCCGACTGGAAAAAACCATGGCGAATCTGGAACGACTGGAAAAACCGATGGCCGATCTGTCACAACTGGAAGGACCTCTGAAAGAGACGGCGAAACTCGGCGAATCGCTTTCAGTTTTGGTCCATTTGGACCTAAACAAAATCGTCAAGTACGGGATTGTCGCGTGTTTTCTCTTTTTCGGCCTTCTTTTTCTTACAATCTGGGGAGCGGTTCGACTGGGATGCCGTTGCCTTTCTTCCAAGTCCTGCACATCCTGATGGCGATTCAAATCCGTTGGATCTCTCCGAGTTGTCAGGGATGCATCCCCAATCATCCGATCGTGAAAACCGAAAATCAAATCAACTGTTGCTATCTCGACGACAGCAAAGCCACAATTGTTGCGCAATTCGGGTTGGGCGAAAGCAGAGAGACGGTCGCTTGATTGTATTCCGAGTACATGTTGGAATCGAATGGCAATCCCGAACCGAAAGACACCCGATTGACAGAACCCATTGGGGAGGTTGTTGGAGAACTGGATGACAGAACAATCCGATCGCAAACGATGGCCAATAGAATCGAAATGATGCTCAAAATCATGATCAACGCAAACCGATAGCCGATCAAGCATTCAGTCGGTGCCGACCGGATATCCACCGATTGAATCTGTTTAATCTCATTATTATCGATGAACCCTTTCATGGCATCTCCTTGGTTGACGAATTGTTCTTTTATCGTTCCGACGAGTGTGATATATCAAGTTTTGTGCCAAATGAAGAAATCGTGTAAGTCACTTGTTGGCAAAGAATTGCGCAGCGGCAAAATTATCAACAATGGTCTATCTATGCAAATTATGATAGGGTGAAATACAAAAAATGAACAACATGACTGTTTCTTCATGTGGTTCATCTGGGATTGGATTATCGCTTTCGGGGCACTTTTCGTGGATCCCGAAGTGCCGCGGAACCATAACCGTCCGTTAATCCAACGAGGAGCTGGAATACGGCCCGTTTTGTCTATTTTTCCAGGATTTCCAAGAATTCAGGTTGACACACAGAATAGATAAAGATAAAATAACGAAATGAAAAGATACAAGGAAGGCGACGCGTGGAGGTCATTATTTTTCTATCCCGAATTCCTCCCGTAATGCGTGTGTGCCGGAATTTTTAAGAAATATGAGGAAACGGAGTGAGAAGATGAAAAAGGTACCCATGTTTTCGGCTACGGTACCGGTAAGTGAATTTGATGAGGGGGGATATCCACCAAATACACCCCTTCGTCTGCGGCCGATGTTCTTCCATGATTGCCTTTATCATCCTCTCCAGGGTTTCTCTCGACATTTTGTGGTCGTGGAAGTCCCATGAATAGAGGTCTATGGAAAGGAGGTGCCGGGTCGCTGTTGAAAATCAAGATGAATCAGTTCGACATGGGTTGCTTTGGACCCAAATCTCAACTCGGGGTTGGGGTGGGTCCGAAGCGTGAAGCTTCGCAGTCTTTTTCAAATTCAGGAGGTCCAAAATGAGCAAGAAATTGTTATTACTGGTATTGTCAATGACCCTGACAACGGTCGCATGGTGCCAGGTGGGCGTAGATGTCACCAAACCCGGCGATACCGTGATCGGAGTGCCAAATAACGGCAACTGGCCGGGCGGAGAAGCTCCGCCTCTGGCGATCAATAACGATGTCGGCACCAAATATCTTCATTTCAATGGCGCAACCGAGCCAACCGGTTTTCGGGTTACGCCATCCAAACCGCAAACAATCGTAGGCGGCATGACTTTTACGACCGCTAATGATGCAATCGAGCGGGATCCCATGACTTTTGAACTGTATGGTTCCAATGTCAGCATCAATGGGCCGTGGATTTTGATTGCTTCCGGACCGACCTATCTTGATGTGGCTCGTTTTACTCGAAATACCTCCCCCATCGCCTTTACTCCCGGCGGCGCGTATGATCACTATCAAGTGATGTTCCCGACCTGCCGCGGCCCGGGCCAGAACAGTATGCAAATTGCCGAAGTGGAGCTGCTGGGCGGATTCCTGCCTGTGTATAGCCCTGTTCCAAGAGATACTTTTGAAAATATTCCCACAAACACAAAGATCAGTTGGCAGGTTGATCCTTCGATCCTCAATCCACTGTTCACGGTGTATTTCGGGACCGATCCGAATGTGACATTCAATAAATTCATCACCAATGTCACCGCAAAAGAAGTGGATCCTGTGACCATTCTCGGCGAACCACTGAAGTACGAAACCACCTATTATTGGAGTGTTCAAATCATTGGAGACCCGAATAGTTGGCCAACCTGGAAATTCGAGACAGCCCCGGCGGTACCGGTGGTGACCCAGGAACCGGAAGATTATGTCAGCGAGGCCGGTTCATCGGCGGTTTTTCATCTGGTTGCAGAAGTGATCGGCGCTCCTCAACAGGTACTAACATATCAATGGTATTATGAACCGAACGAAGTCCTGCCGTCGGTGAAGCTGGTCGATGGGGCCAACATTTCCGGGGCTACATCGAATACCTTGATTCTCACGAATCTGAAGGCGGCGGATGTCGGTTTCTATTACTGTATTGCCACAGGAGACGCCGGCTCCGCGGAATCCCGACACGCCAGATTGAAACTGATCGAGCTGCTGGGACACTGGCCGCTTGATGGCGACTGTACCGACATGTCCGGGTACAATAACCATGGCATTGCCCGGGGTGCAGCATTCGGATTTGAAGACGGAATCATCGGGCAAGCCGCCAATTTTGACAACCTGGGATTGTTTGAAATTCCCAATCCGTCCCACTTTGACCAGGCGAATGGATCGATTACCGTATATTGCTGGGTCAAGACCGGCGGCACGGGTGACTGGGAACCGTTCGTGGCAAAGTACGGGGAAAATAATGTGGGTTGGCAGCTCCGAAAACGAGGTGTCAGCGCAATCCATACCTTTACGCTTCGCGGAACCAGCGGCGACGACGATCCTACACCAACCGCCCCCAACCTCTTTGACAGTCGATGGCATCAGGTTGTCGGAACTTATGATGGTGCTACCCGGAGAATTTTCATGGACGGCATACAGGTCATGTCATTTTCCGACACCGGCAATATCGCCGTTACTTCCGCACCGGTATCGATCGGCGGCAGGATCACGGAGGCCGGCGGATTTGAGGCGTTCTTCAACGGGATGGTTGACGATGTTCGCATTTACAAAGGGGCGATGCCCAGCCGAATGGTGCAGAAGTTGTACACGGAAACCACTGGCGTAGAATTCTGTTCCACTCCCATCCCGGGCGATGTATCCGGCCCGATTGGCGTACCGGATTGCGTCCTTGACTTGTACGATTTGGCATCCTTTGCATCGAACTGGCTGCGTTGCACGAATGTTGATGTGACACGGTGTCCATAACACTACAAGGAGTTTGATTGTGCATTCCATGCCGGGTGTTTGCGATAGAGCGTAAACACCCGGCATTTTATTTGAGGAGCAAGCCAGGGTCGCGTATTGCCCTCGCAACGAAGAAGCTCTGGCATACAAGCGCAGGGATGGAAGTTTTGGTACGGAAACGGTTGAGAAAAAGACCCGACCACGAAAGACACATCCAAAAGGATAAAGGTGGAAAATTCATGGTTTTTCCCCGCAATTCCCAGGCCTACTGGCAGGATGATTACCTGTCCGCTTCGGACGAGAATGCCGCATAGACCACATGTCGATTCCTGAACTGCCCCGCCTCATTCGGTGTATAAAGACAATGGAAAACAATCGGGTTACGGCCGGATTATGGTTTCGTATGGAATCGATCTGATGCTCCAGCAGAACCATAGACGGTGAAGGTTTTCGCCATTCTCTCTATGTTTTCTCCGATGATAGTCAGAGATCGCGGGGCGAGCATGCCGAGAATGTCCGGAATGTCGCAGACTCGGAGGATATTCAGGAACCGCGGGGCGTCGGGGTCCATGTGCGAGGCGGGAGGTTTTTGCAGAATCAGGCCGCTGATCTTGTCGTCCCACAAAACCGCATAGGCGGCAAGGATTCCGGCGGGACCCGTGCCGGCAACAACGAGGGAGGATTCGTCGCCGTGTTGTGCCCGCAGGAATCCGGCAGTGGCAAGAATATCCCAGACGCGGCCGGTGTCGGCGGTGCGACCCAGCAGGACCAGCGATCGCTCGACAAAATTCGGGGGATTCTTTTGTGTCCATCGGGTCGGGCCGATACCCCGTGGATAACATAGATAGATCTGATCGCCCGATTGGCGTAGACCGTTAGCCCAGGCGATTGTTTCGTCGGACGAGCCGGCACTCTGAACAACCAACAGGATGCGTTTGGTTTCCGCCGCAGGAACAGGAGCGCCGATGGTTTGAAGTTCGATTTGAATCTCAGGTTCGGTCTTTAAACGGATAGAACCACCTGAGGAATCACGGATCTTTTCGGCGGCCGGGATCGATTCCGGAAAGGATCGGAACACGACCCGTTTAAGTTCGGCCTTCAGGGTATTTTTCCAGGATTCGTATTCGCCTTTGGCGGGGACGGGAACCTGTGCAATCGGAACAAAGTGTTGATCGATGGTCGTGTTCAGCTCGTCTTTGGGGATATCGGAATCCTGCGGGAAGACCCGAAGCTGCTCCGGCTCGATCGGATGCTGCGTTTTACCCCCGGCTTCAGTCACCAGATCCACTTCGCTGTCGGTCACGAGAGCCGGATCATTGTTCAGATATGTGTTGAGGAAACGGTATGTACCCTGGCGGATATCCTGACGATAGGCATGGCCCCCGATGCTGACAAAGGTATCGAAGCGGTCGCTTGCGCCGTACATGCTGTAGAGGCGTTCGAGCCGCGCGGAGACTCGCTCATTGGCGTCCATGGGGAAGATGGAGTCCTGATCGCTGTTGGTCAACATCATCGGACGGGGCGCAATCAGCGCGGCGATGCGGGCCCACGGCCACTGGAAAGTGTTGTAGAGGAACATGCAGTCGCAATGGCCGTTGATGACGCGGTTTGGGATGTACGAGAGTAGATCGGCCATTCCGCTGACGGGCACGGCCACACAGGCCCGCTCGTCGGCGGCCGCAATCCAGTAGGTGGCCGCTCCGCCGCCGCTGATGCCGGTAACGGCGATTCTCCGGGGATCAACATCCGATCGGCTGATCAGATAGTCAATGCCGCGGATCCCGTTGAGACATTCCACGCCGGCGGGAGTGTATCCGCGGGAGTGCCACCACCAGCGGCCTTCGCGATAGGTGCCATGGTGAATCGCGCCGATCTCTCCGAGTTGGAGGGAATCGAGCGTCAGGCAGATATACCCGTGTCGGGCCAGCCAGATGCCATGTGATTGGTAGGCGGTCTTATTGCCGTTACGGCCGCGATTGGAATGGCCGCAGACATAAACGACGGCTGGAAGTCGCCGGCCTTCGGGGATGCCGGCCGGGCGGTAGAGGTTGGCTGTGACATACAGGCCGGGGCGGCTCTGGTAGTGAAGCTTATCGACGACGAAACCATCGCCGGAAAAGGTTCCAGTGATCGTCACCTGCAGGGGCGTTGCCTCCGGCATTGGCGACAGGCCGAGCATATAGAAATATTGTTCGCGATATTGGGGCCGCAAGTTTTTCCACTGCTCGGGCGACTGGATATCGACGGCGAATGACTTTTCGATTTCCTCCGTCACTCGGTTCATGTACGCCTGGATCATTTCATCGCCGGGGTTGTCGCGGTCGGGCTGGCCGTAGGGTTGGGCGTATATGATGGCGGTTGTCATGAATAGGAAACAGAAATGTATGAAATACCATTGCCGCATGATCGTTCTCCTGCAATTTTTCCGAACCAACGGCCCCGACAGAGCGGGACCTTCCACTCGTGCCATAATCGTCATTGGGCTTCATTTTACGCGCGGTTCTTGAAAACGCAAGGTTGGGTGGATATGCTGAAGCTCGTTTATACGATTGGGATTTCGCCGTTCAGGATTCAATCGGAGAGTGACCATGAGTACAATCACGCGCCGTTCGTTCATCAAGGCCTCCGCAGTCGGGGGGATTTCCACGCTGGTTCCTTTTTCGCGCGTGCGCGGCGCCAACGACGATCTTCGGCTGGCGGTCGTCGGCCTCAATAATCAGGGGGCCAATCATGTCGGATGGTTCCGCGAAGTGCCGGGGGTGCGGATCGCCGCGTTGTGCGATGTCGATCAAGCGGTTCTCGAACGCGAAAAGAAGAAGTCCGACGATCGTGGCGAGAGGGTCGAGGTCTTTACCGATGTTCGAAAACTGCTGGAGAAAAAGGACATCGACGCGGTGGTCGTCGCGACTCCCGATCATTGGCACGCCCTGATTACGATCTGGGCCTGTCAGGCGGGCAAAGATGTGTATTGCGAAAAGCCCGTTTCGTATTCGATGTGGGAAGGACGACAGATGATCCGGGCCGCGAGAAAGTACGGCCGGATTGTGCAGTCAGGAGTTCAACGCCGTTCCGACGAGGGGATTCGCGAAGCGGTGAAGTATCTGCAAAGCGGCGAACTTGGGGCGATTCGTTCAGTGACGGGGATCGTCTATACGCGGCGCGACAGCATCGGCAAGGTGGACGGCCCGCAGGCGATTCCGCCGACGGTGGATTTTGACCTGTGGACGGGACCGGCGCCGATGGGCCCCTTGATGCGGAAGCGGCTGCACTACGACTGGCACTGGATGTGGGAAACGGGTAATGGCGATTTCGGGAACAACGGGATTCATTATATCGATATATGCCGCTGGGTCCTCGGCCAAAACAAGCTGCCGTCAAAAGTCTTCAGCTTCGGCGGCCGTTTCGGATATATCGATGACGGCGAAACGCCGAACACCCAGATTGCGTATCTGGATTACCAGCCGGTGCCGATTCTCTTCGAGGTCCGGGGACTTCCTCGGGCAACAGGCGACAAGGCCATGGATGTTTATCGCGGCATTCAGGGCGGTTTGGTCGTTCAGTGCGAAAATGGTTACTTCGCCGGCGGCGACGGGGGCTGGGCCTACGACAATGACGGCAACAAAATCCGGCAATTCGTCGGGTCCGGCGGCGGCAAGGAACATCACGCCAACTTCATTCAGGCCGTCCGTAGCCGCAAGGCAAGCGACCTCAGCGCCGATATCCTCGAAGGGCATCTGTCCAGCGCGCTGTGCCACATGGGCAATGTTTCCTATCGCATGGGCTCCGAACTTCGGCGCGAGGCAGCACTGGAAACGATCAAAGGCCGAACGGATCTGGGCGATTCGTTCGCGCGGTTTGAGGAACACCTTAAACAAAACGGTATCGATTTGGAAAAATCCGGCGGCGCTTTGGGGCCGTGGCTGGAGTTGGATCCGGAGACTGAATTGTGTGTCGGTGACTTTCGCCGGAAAGCCAATATACTGGCGACACGGGAGTATCGAAAGCCGTTTGTGGTTCCCGAACAGGTCTGAAACGATTGAATCGAACAAGAAAAGGAGATCGACCATGAATCGGCGAACCTTCATGAAATCCACACTTGCCGGGGCGGGCATAATGACTGCGATGTCTTCGGCGCAAACACCGTCGGCGGATGACAAGATCGTCGTGGGCGTGATGGGGTTGGGCGGACGGGGGACCTTTCTGGCCGAGAGCTTTGCCCGGCGGCCGGATGTGCGGATCGCCTATCTGTGCGACGCCGATACGCGGAGGCACTCAGCAGCCAAAAACGCCATGGAAAAACACGGACAAACCGGCGTCAAGCTCGTCCAGGATTTTCGCCGGATCCTCGACGATTCTTCGGTGCAGGTTCTGGTCAACGCCACGCCGGATCACTGGCATGCCCTCGGCTCGATCCTCGCCTGTCAGGCGGGCAAGGATGTGTATGTCGAAAAGCCGATGACGCACACTCTCTGGGAAGGCCGCAAGATGATCGAGGCGGCGGCCAAGCACAAGCGGGTGATCCAGGTTGGGATGCAGTCCCGTAGTTGCGCTTTTTCCGCTCCCGCGCGCGAGTATATCCGATCGGGCAAGCTCGGAGATGTATATCTGGTTCGCGTGTTCAATATGATGCAGCACCCCCTGCAGCCGGTTGGACCCGATCAGCCCGTTCCGAAGGAATTGGATTATGAGTTGTGGTCCGGTCCCGCGCCGCTGCTGCCGTACAATCAGTCGCGAGCGTGGCTGAACCGATGGGCATATAGTTGCGGCCCGATTCCCGGGGACCTGATCCACCAATTGGATCTTGCGCGGTTTCTGCTTAACGATCTGCCGGCACCCAGGACCGTCAGTCATGCCGGGGGCGTAAACTCTCTCAAAGACGGACGAGAAATCCCCGACACGCAGATCGTCACCTGCGAATACGGTTCGCTGACGCTTCTGATCGAGACCGCCCTCTGGACGCCGTACATGAGGAAGACGCCGGGGGAGATTCGCGATACCGACGGGATCCCCGACTGGCCGTTCAACGGCACGCGCGTCGAAGTATTGGGCACGAAGGGCTTTATGATTTTCGGCCGTCACGGCGACGGCTGGCAGGCCTGGGATTCCGACGGCAAGTCCGTCGAGTCGCATCCGGGCAAACAGGGCGACCGTGAACATATCGAGAATTTCCTGCAGTGCGTTCGCACACGCAGCAAGCCCATCGCTGATGTCGAAAACGGTCACCAGTCGGCTCTGCTGTGCCATTTGGCCAACATCTCCTATCGCGTGGGCAACCGCAAACTCGAATTCGACGCGCAAACGGAACGGATCAAGAATATTCCCGAAGCCAATGCGTTTCTCAAACGGACCTATCGGCAGCCGTGGATCATTCCGGATAATGTATAGCCATATATAATGTAGGGGGCGGATGGTGTCCGCCCAAATACAATCGGGCAAACGCCGTGTGCCCCTGATATGGAACGACCGGGTGCAAGGGAAAAATTGAATTTATTTTTTTAGGGTTCCATGCGGGATTCCTTTTTTCCTGAACCGAATCGGTTTTGTTGTTGAATTTCCTCGGGGCCCTCAATGGGAGCGGGCGGCTTCGACGATGAATCAGTCTGATATGCGTGGATTAATCCTGACCGGATCAGAGCCAACAGGGTTATTCTCCGTCGTCAGCCGGGCCTTCTACGGTCGTGAGTTCAGCCGGCAACGCATTGGCCTATCACAGAGGGGCAACGCCCATGGCTGGGATCGTGCCCGCCCCCGTTGGAGGTCCCGAAGGTTTCAGTTATCAAAGAGCCATCCCTCTCCAAGCAACCTCGCCCCCCGGAGGAGGGGGATGAAAAGAGAAAATCGGTTTCATTCGATCGGTCGCGGCGTTTGGCGCAGCCGGTGTTCCCGCAGCATCGCCCACAGAAAGCCCGCCAGTTCCCGCGTGACCGCCACAACCACCTTGCACGGCGGCTTGCCCCGGTTGACCAGATGCCAATACCGTTTCCGGAGCCGATGCCCCGCCCGGTCCGCCAGGTCAATCGCCCATTGCGGCTGACCCCGGCGGCGGTCCTGCAGCGCCTTGGGAATCGCCGAACGCGGATGCCGATACAGCCAGGCCGTCTGCACCAGGATGCGGCGAACCCGTCCGTTGCCCGACTTGGTGATCGGACCCTTGCAGTGGCGGTCACCCGAGGAATCCTCTGACGGCGTCATCCCCAGATAGCTCATCAACTGACGCGGGGAGTCAAACCGCGTCAGATCGAACAACTCCGTCAGGAAGATCATCGCCGTCATCGTGTCGATCCCGTAGAAACACCCCAACAGGCCAACCGATTCCCGATAGCGATCCTCTTTCGCCAAGGCCAGCACCCGGCGGTCCAGCGACTCCAGTCGTTGGAGGGCATGCTGGTATTCTGTCCAGTACGAATCGAAGACCTCCCGCAGGACTGGTTGATCGAATTCCAGCAACTGCATCCATCGGACATGCCGGACCGTCCAATGGTCTCCGTCGCTATACACATAGCCGTGACGGCTCAGCAATTTGAGGATCTGGTGACGGACCCGCTGGACATTCTCCTTCGCCGTTTGTCGTAAGCGCGTCAGATCCCGATCCGCCTCTTGCTGGGGATCGGGAGCCTGAACGACCGTCAACAGCCCGGCTCGGAACAGGTTCAATAACTTGATCGCATCCCGACGGTCCGTCTTGATCCGCTCGCCCCGTTTGACGGGAACCAGCGATGGCGCGATCACCTGACACCGACTGCCGAAGCTTTCGATCCGACGCTGCAGGGTAAAGCCACAACATCCCGCCTCATAACAGAAGACCACCTCCCCGGGGGCTTGCTTCTGGATTCGGCGAACCATACGACGAATCTCGACAACCGTGTTGGCCACCGTCAGAATCTCCGGCTTGTCCTGGCCGGGATACCCCACGGCCACCTTGTGCTCTTTTTTGTGCGTGTCCATCGCCACATGCGTTATACTGGTAGTCACGACCGGCTCCTGGTTTGTATGCGGCTCTGTTGCCGCAGGGCAATAATCCGCGATTGCCGGTGGCCCTGTGCCACCGATCCGCGTGCTCCGGTGTATCCGATCGGCACGTGACTTACAATCTCAGAGCCGGTCGTTCCATATTTTCTACGGTCAGAGAAGCAGCTTGATGGCGGCGGCCAAAGCTAAGACTAACACAAGTTTGTCGAAAGTATGCTGTTGAATATGCTTTAGGGCGACCAGGCCCAGTAGGCCGCCGGCGAGGATGGTGGGGATGAGCAT
>CAZXPW010000072.1:0-15463 GCA_964643355.1 uncultured Pirellulales bacterium | reverse complement strand
ATGTCGATGATTGTAACCAATTGTGGTTATTCGACTTATAACCGGACAGTAGTGATATCGTATATAAACAAGATTATTCGGAAGGAAGCCGGTTTGAAAGTTTACGATTTATCATCGTTTTAAATATCCTTCTTTGGTTAGCACCTGTTTATCTCAGTATTGCGATCTCCATGGTACTCGCAATTCGTATAAGTCGGCCGATTCTTCCTTGGCATGTTGGTATCATGAGTATTCTATCTGGTTTAGTATCTTACCTTATGTATATCAGCGGACCTGCTTTTTCTTGTGCTGAACTGTTGAAATGGATGAGAAGCACGCAATATCAAAATGGACATTATGAACTCATTGCCGCAAATTTTGGCATTCATTTTATTGCTTTGATGAGCATTTCTGTAGTTTATCGCATATTTTTTCACCGTTCCCTCTACATAAATGAACGGAACTTTTGAAACATGGTTACTCTTGAACCACATTGACGGGTCGGTCTTCCTGGAAGGCGCGGAGGTTGGCGACGACGGTTCGCATGAGTCGCTGGCGGGATTGAATTGTCGCCCAAGCGATATGCGGCGTGATGAAGCAGTTTTTGGCCGTCAACAGCGGATTGTCGGCGTTCGGCGGCTCGGTGGAGAGGACATCCAGTCCGGCTCCGGCGAGTTTGCCGGAGTTGAGGGCATCCGCCAAGGCCTGCTCATCGACGAGGGCCCCTCGGCCGGTGTTGATCAGCCAGGCCAGGGGTTTCATCATGGCCAGGTGTTTGCGATTGACGATCTGGCGGGTTTCCGGGGTCAGGGGGCAATGCAAGCTGACGATATCGCTGAGGCGAAAGATCTCCTCCAGCGAGACCAACCGAACTTCGTTGGGCACAAAACGCGGGATCGAACGACTGGTCGCCAGGACCTGCAGACCGAACCCTTTGGCGGCGACGGCCACGGCCAGCCCGATGCGACCGAAGCCGATCAGGCCCATGATCTTGCCGGACAGCTCGATCAGCGGCTGGTCCCAGTAGCAAAAATCCGGCGAACGCTGCCAGCGGCCCTCGCGAACGCCCCGCGTGTGATCGGCCAGGCCAAACGACAGGTTGAGCAGGTGAGCAAAGACCATCTGCACGACCGATTCGGTGCTGTAGGCCGGGACATTCGTCACGACGATCTTGCGGGCGGTCGCGGCGGCGATATCGACGACATTGGTGCCGGTGGCCAGTACGCCGATATACCGCAACCTGGGCAGTTGGCGGATCTGCTCGGCCCCGAGAACGACCTTGTTGGTGAAGACCGCCTCGGCGTCTTTGGCCCGCTCGATCGTCAGCTCCGGCGGCGTGCGGTCATGGACGGTCAGATCGCCCAGCGAACCCAGCTCCTCCCAACCCAGATCTCCGGGATTCATCGTAAAGCCATCGAGCACGACCAGCTTCATAACGACCCCCTCTATCGCTTGCGAATCGAATCGTTTTGCAGTTTCGCGGCCATACCCCGCAGATGGCCCAACGCTTTATCGAAAAACATTTTGTACCCTTCGCAGAACCAGCTCTCGGCCTTCAGTCCCCTGCCGCGGACGAGGCGATCCTTGGGACAACCGCCGCGGCAGACATCCAGATATCGGCAAACGAGACATTTATTCGCGATCTGCCGCTTGTCGTCGCCGAAGGCCCGTTTGCGCGGGGAACCGGCCAGTTCGCCGATGGGCGTGTCGTGGATGTTGCCGAGCAGGTAGTCCGGCTCGACAAAGAAGTCGCAGCAATACGCCTGGCCGTTGTGCTCGATGACGATGTAATCGTTACACAGCGGGCCCAGCGTGCATTCGGTCTGGCCGCGGCCGAGGGCATAGGACAGGATGCTGTCGAACAGGCGGATACTGAGCTTGGTGGGGCCGTAATCCAGCCATCGCTCGAACATCCGGCACAGAAACCGGCCGTAACGCGGGCCGTCGATGCTGTAGTCGGCCATCTGCCCGGTCGCCGGATCGATCTCGGCGCACGGGATCAGTTGCAGGAAGTTGAAGCCGTGCGAGGCGAAGAAGTCGAACACCTCGTCGGCCCTCTCAACATTGCGATCGTGGATCAGGACCAGGATGTTGAACTCGACCCGGCGTCTGCGGCAACAGTCGATGGCCTTCATCACGCGGTCGAACGATCCGCGATCGGCGTGATCGCGGCGGTAATGATCGTGGATCTCTGCCGGACCATCCAGACTGATGCCAACGAGAAACTGGAACCTGGCGAGGAATTCGCACCAGCGGTCGTCCAGCAGCGTCGCGTTGGTCTGCAGGGCGTTGGAGACTAATTGGCCATCGCGGCCGTACCGCTTCTGCAAGTCGACGACCTTCTCGAAAAAATCCAGCCCCATCAGCGTCGGTTCGCCTCCCTGCCAGGCAAAACTCGACATTTTCAGCCCAAGACCCAAATAATCACGGACCATCACCTCGGCGGTCGCCTCGGTCATGCGTTGGCGACCTTCGCCGAACAGGCCCGACTTGCAGGCGTAAAAACAATAGCGGCAGGCCAGATTGCAATCCGGCCCGGCCGGTTTGATCAGCAATGAAAACGGTCGCATTCCCTTCGTTCACATCCCTTGTGCGGTCGTATCCTCGAATGCCAAAGCACAACCCCTTCGGCTCATTTCATTTTATCGGTCCTACCACTCAGATGCAATCCCAAGGAACGCAGAGAATTTTCATGATCGATTTGGAGAACGACCGATTATTTCGTAGGTTTTACCTGTGTTGGTCGTACGGAACCTCATCCATTAGGGGAAAACTATGAAAAAGCTATCCATTACGGTGATCTTGTTAATTGCGTCTCTGGCCCTGTTTGGATGTCAGGAAGAAAAGAAATCCGCCTGCGCCGCGACTTGGTGCGTCTCCGACATTCGTTTGGTTCCCACTTCCAATTCAGCGCCTACTTTCCGAAACGAATACCGTTTTCTGGAAAATGAACAGCTATATTATGGGATGGAAGCCGAACGGTCTCGAATGGCCCAGGCCCGCGCTAAAAACGCTCAATATTCCGTAAACACCGCCAAGGCCGTTGCGCTACAAGATTCTTTTTGAGTCTCTGGAGCCACCCTGCCGAAACAAGTAGTGGCGATCAAACATTCGAATTGTTTCGGCAGACCATACAATGGATTTTCAGCAACAGGTTCATGAGGCGCTACACCGGCAACGACCGGTTCGATATAAATCGTCGATCATTCTGGCGATCCTGATTTCGCTGGCGGTCGGCGCGGGCGGATTGTGGCTCTCCCAGCAAACGGCAACATCAATTCTGGCTCGGGGTACCAGCCGCTTAGCCGAAAAAAAAGACGCCCTCGCCGAGAATCTCCGCAAATATGAACTCCTGGCCTCGACCTTGTCCACCGAAATCGAACAACTCCGCGATGAAAATACGGAATTGAACGAGAAGATTCATCGCCTGGAGATTCAAATTGCCGCGACCCAAAAACAGGCCGACAAGGCCAAAGGGCTCGCCGAACAACTCTCCGACGCCAACGCCGAACTGGACCTGGCCGAGGCCAGGATCAAATCCCTCACCGCCGAACGAGACGCCCTGCGCCGGGCCGACAATCCTTCGCACAAACCCCTCGCCCGCGGCTCTTGAATCGAAACACCTCTCCATGCGACTCAAATAAACGGCCTTATCATTCCAACAATAGCCGGTATCCGAAAGACCCGAAGGGACGACAGAATTTAGCCGGATGGCGTGCTCCCGCAGAATCCGACACTCCCCACCCATAAAACCCCAAAGAGGCAAAAGAATTCCCTTTAATCCCTTTCTCACTTTTCGTACCTTTCCACTCGCCCTTTGCATTTGTAACTTTAGAATTTCTTTACAATCGTCGTTTTTAGCACTTGAAAATCTATTTGAACCTTGAAAACATACAAGAATATTATGTAATAGGATGGGTTCAGGTTGACTGGTATTGTTGAATACGGTACAATGAATATTGACAATTGAATATCGAAAGTTCACTGAACTTCGAGTGGTTTCATCGGAACCGCCAAATATGTTTGTTCGAGACCACGCAAGATCGGTGCCCCACGCCGGGGCATCGTCGGCGCGTGCCTCGAACGGGCCTTGGCGGGCCTCGATGATGCATTGTGCGGCGGTGCTCCTTTTTTGTTGGCTGAGAAAGGACGGACCTGTACGACGGAAAGGCGATCGAAACAAACAAGGAAGATTATTTCAAAAGGATGGAAAAATGCAAGTTGAAGAGGACGGGAAAAGCGGCGTATCAGGAAGTCAACGGGATTCGGAGGAACGAACGGAATCACACACATCATGGGGAGCCAAAAGCGGAACCGGGGAGAGGACAGGGCGTCGAATCAATCGAATTTTCTTCCTTTGGGCCGTTATTGCTCTTGCCGGATTCCGCGGTTTTGCGGCTACCGATGTGCTGTTTCTGATCGATACCACAGGCAGCATGAGCGGCCTGAATAATTTCAAGACCGTTCTGGTCGATATCCTTAGCGCGATTGACGCAAACTCCCTTTGCCCGGAAACCATCAAGTACGGCGTGGCCGACTACCGGAACTACACCGATGGCGGCAACTATACCGCCTATGGCGTCAATCTGGTGCAACCGTTCACCCCCAGTATTCAGAGCGTGCAGTCCGCCATCAACGGACTTTCCGCCAACGGCGGCGGAGATCTTCCTGAAAGCCAGTTGAAGGCGATGATCAGCATCACAAGCAACTGGTTGACCAGCGGCGGCGATCTTGGATTCGGGGGCCGTATCGGCGCTCAACGGATTCTGATCTGGACCGGTGACGCCCCCGGCCACATTGCCGGCGACGAGCCGGCATCGAGCGGTCCTCCTCCGGCCGGGTATTACCCTTCGCTCGATGATACAATTGACGCACTCACGACTCAAGGGATTACGGTTTTCGCTCTCAATTCAGCCCACTGCAACGCCGGGCTGAACGAGTTGTACAATGGAGTAAACCATGATTTGGGCCCCAAACGCCAACAGGCGAGGGAAATCACGGCGGCAACGGGCGGAAAACTGTACTGCAATGTCGGGTCGGGCGGCCAGGATATCGCGATCGACATTATCGGAGCGTTGACCTGCTTTTCCTTTTCCAAGGATGACGGCATTGAACCCAACGACTGTATCGCCCCCGATCAGGAAATCACTTATATCCTCTGCTGGTCGAATGATTCCAGCCAAACCATCTACGACGCATACATCATCGACTGGTTGCCCGATGGGGTGGATTATCCGGCGGGCCAATGGCAATTGGATCCGAACGATTTTTTCAATCCGATCCCGCCGGACGCGTCGTATGACCCCGATACGCATTCCTATGTCTGGGAGGTGGGGACGATCGCGCCCAACGGCGATGGATGCGTGGAACTGACGGTTACGGTCAACGAAAAAGCCGTACCCGGGGGAATCCTGCACAACGCGGCCGAACTCTATGGGACGGTGTACGACCCGAACAGCCAGACCCTCGTCGAAAGACGCATTACCCGAATCAGCCGGGATACCCGCGTGTGCTGTTATGTGGGGACCGTCGAGGAGCTTTATGTGGACTACTCCGCCATCAACGGCACGAATCTTGGCCTGAACTGGCCGAATGCCTTTGTTGATCTTCAGGATGCGCTGGAGTATGCGCGGTCTTCGATCTGCGCACAGGTGCATTCCATCTATGTCGCCCAAGGGACCTATTCGCCGGGCGAACTTGCCGACGATTCGTTTGTACTGCCCGACGGGGTTTCTGTTTACGGCGGATTCCCGACCGGCGGATGCGATTTTGCCAATCGAAATCCGAAGAGATACCAAACCCTTCTGACGGGAAAAATCGATGATATGCATCGCAACGACAACATTGTAACGATGGGCGATAATACCCTTCTGAATGGGTTTACTGTTTCCGATGCTTCCATAGATGGTAGCGGAGTTTATGGCTCAGGCGTCGATTTTATTGTAGAAACCTGTATAATTCAGAAAAATTGGGCGTATGGGGCTTATATTGAAAACGGCAATGCGACATTCAGATGGTGCATTATCAGAAATAACGAATCCGACGGCATCTATCATGAAGGCGAGGGTTTTGAACTGATCGTTGAAAACTGCTGGATTCGTCAGAGCGGCCAATATGGCATAAATTGTATATATTCGGCACCGACCATCAAAAACTCAATCGTTTCCGAAAGCGACCTTGCCACAGAGGGTCGTGCAGGAATTTACATGGTCAATCCAACCTATACGCCGATTCTTCACAATCTGACTGTTGCTCACAACAAAGCGGTAGGGGTAGCGCGGATTGGAAGCACACTACCGGAAATGAAAAACTGCATCGTTTATCATAACGGCGGCCCTGCACTTGCGGGTTTCACGGCGGATCAGGCGGCATCTTATAGCTGCATTCAGGATTGCAACAGCGTCAACAACAATATCAGCATCGATCCGATGTTCGCGTATTTCGATCCAAACAATGTCAGGATCATGGTTGACAGTCCGTGTCATGACTCTGGGCTTACGCTTTCTGAAAACTACACTCAATTTGATATGGACAACAGGGACAGGGTCTTGGGATCTGCCGTTGACCGGGGGGCCTATGAAATCGAGTGCGGGGATACGGCCAATTCTCTCGATTGGAACGCGGATGGCGTTGTCAATTATCTGGAATTTGAAAAGTTCTCTCGGGCGTGGATGACCTACGATCCCAATAATTCGCTGTGTGATCCGAATAATCCCAACTTCGTGAGTGATCCCAATAGTATCAACTTCATCAGCCAGACCGACAAGGAACGGTTCAATCCATCGTGCGATTTGGATGGCGATCTGGATGTTGATCTGGCCGATTTGGAAATTTTCACGAATCCCCTGAACGGGAACTGGTTGTGGGTGGCTTGCTGGCGACTGGATCTACAACCGGAGCAGTTAGAACAAATGATGATGAGTCTGGCACCTGCGGAAGGAATACAAACGCAGTCTTTATCGCGATTGGATTCCATTGCTCTGAAAACTTCCGCTATTGTGCCCGAAAAGCCAATTCGGGTGCAGATCATCGAGCTAAAGGATAGCATCAATTTCCTTGAACAGCTTTGGTGGAATGATTCATCGATTCAACAGGAAATCGACGCTGACCAGTGGCGGCAGTTCATGAATGCCGTGTATGACAGCTTACTGGAGTTGCAGACAGATTCTATCCGGATAGAATAAATGCTTGACTTGACGACATGAAAAGGGTATAGTTTAGTTTGTATGCCGTGTACGGGTTTGAGTTATGCCCGTACACGGTATCTAACTGAGAAAGGAGAGTCGTGGTGATGAAACGAATCCTTCTGTTTTTTGCGGCTTACGCACCACTTTCATTTGCCGGTTATATTGACGGTTTTATTACGGCAGGTGAATATGAATACGGCGTGACCTGGCGGTCTTACCAAATACCCTTGATCGTGGATGGCGGCGGGGCAGACCGGATTTCCGTAAGGGATAATGGCCGCCTGATTGTGGAATCCACCTCGATACCGCTGGCACCACCATGGGATGAGCATCCCGGGGGAGTTTATGATATTGCCCTTTTTAATACCAGCCATCTGCTTTATACGGGCGGGTTAACGGAGTTGATTACCATTGGCAGCAGTGCCACAGCCGAGCTTCGGGGAGGAAGCATCAACCTTATCAAGAGTATGCAGTTTACTGAAATGACAGGCGCTGATCCACATATAGACCTCTACTGCCAAAAAGACAGTTGGTCGTGGATTAACAATGATCCTTTTATCGGTATCCAAGGTTTATGGAACGATGGTTCCCCCTTTAGAATTGAGTTTATCAACCATGCTGACTTTGATCCTGTTTGGACAAATATTAATATCATCCCCGAACCGGCAACACTGACCCTATTGGCCTTGGGCGGCGTATTGATTCGAAGAAGATAATATCCCGTCGACCTCAACCGCGACGGCCATGTCGGCCTCGACGACCTGGCCCTCCTGGCCGAGAACTGGTTGGAAAAATAAATGTAGGGGCACACGGTGTGTGCCCAATGGGGTGGGCGGATGCCGTCCGCCCCTACAAATCCGGACTCGGCGCCTTGGCGGAAATGACAACGAGGTTTGATATGTATTGCTCTGAGAAGTAAGCCCCGTTTTATCCGGGGCCCTACTCCTTCGCTTCTTTCTGCTGAATCTTCGCCCAGGTATCCTTCAATGTTACCGTCCGGTTGAACACCGGCCGGCTCGCCGATGAATCGGAATCGACGCAGAAATATCCCATCCGCTCGAATTGATACCGCGCCAGCGGCGTGGCATCCTTGAGCGACGGTTCGATCTTGCAGCCGGTCAAGACCTCCAGCGATTTTGGATTGATACAGGCGGTGAAGTCCTGCCCTTCCGGCATATCGTCCGGATTTTCCTGCGTAAACAGCGTCTCGTAGAGTCGCACCTCGGCATCGATCGCCTGTTCGGCCGCGACCCAGTGCAGCGTCGCCTTGACCTTACGGCCGTCGGGGGCGTCGCCGCCGCGCGTGGCCGGATCGTAGGTGCATCGCAACTCGACGATATTACCTGCCGCGTCCTTGATGGCCTCCTTACAGGTGACAAAATACGCATACCGCAGCCGGACCTCTTTGCCCGGCGACAGGCGGAAGAATTTCTTCGGCGGATTCTCCATGAAGTCTTCCTGCTCGATATACAGCACCCGCCCGAACGGCACCTTTCGCGTGCCCGCGGCCGGATCCTCCGGATTGTTCACCGCGTCCATCCACTCGACCTGCCCCTCCGGGTAATTCTCGATCACGACCTTCAGCGGCCGAAGCACCGCCATCACCCGCGGCGATGTTCTGTTGAGCGTCTCGCGGATGCAGTGTTCCAGCAGGGCCATATCCACCGTGCTGTTGAATTTGTTGACGCCGATGACCTGGCAGAAATAGCGGATCGCCTCGGGCGAATAGCCGCGCCGCCGCATCCCGGAGATCGTCGGCAACCGCGGATCGTCCCAGCCGCTGACGAGTTTGTCCTGCACGAGCCGCAGGAGTTTGCGCTTGCTCATCACCGTGTAGGTCAGATTCAGCCGCGCGAATTCGATCTGCTGCGGGTGATAAATCCCCAGCGCGTCGAGAAACCAGTCGTACAGCGGCCGGTGGTTCTCGAACTCCAGCGTGCAGATCGAATGCGTGATCTGCTCGACAGAATCCTCCAATCCGTGCGCCCAATCGTACATCGGATAAATGCACCACTTACCGCCGGTGCGATGATGGTCGGCGTGCAGGATTCGATACATCACCGGGTCGCGCATGTTCAGGTTGGAATGGGCCATGTCGATCTTGGCCCGCAGGGTCCGGCTTCCGTCGGGGAATTCTCCGTTCTTCATTCGGATAAACAGGTCCAGATTTTCCTCGATGCTGCGATTGCGCCATGGACTTTCGCGGCCGGGCTGCGTTAGCGTGCCGCGGAACTGGCGAACCTCCTCGGCCGTCTGATCGCAGACGAACGCCTTGCCGGCTTTGACCAGTTGGATCGCCCAGTCGTACATCTGCTGGAAATAATCGCTGGCGTAATAGAGATGCTTGCCCCAGTCCCAGCCCAGCCAGCGGACATCGCCGAGGATTGAATCTACATATTCCTGCTCTTCTTTTGTTGGATTCGTGTCGTCGAAGCGCAGATGACACCGCCCGCCATACTGCGCGGCGATCCCGAAATTCAGGCAAATGCTCTTGGCATGCCCGATGTGCAGATAGCCGTTGGGCTCCGGCGGAAATCGCGTGACCACGCGGCCTCCCCACTTGCCCGTTCGGTTGTCTTCGTCGATGATATCCCGAATAAAATCCCGGCGAGCTTTTGGGGCTGGTCCGGAAACGCCCCTATCGTCTTGTATTGTCACAAATCAATCCCTTCTGAAATCATGGTTTCATCCCGATCCACAAATTATATCGGGCCGGAATCTGACCGTCAACGAACAGAATGGTCGGACCTTCGTAAGATAAAACTTGCAGACTGGCGAACCGCATCGTATGATGGCGGTCGAATTGAACTGACAGAATTGTTGCAGGAGCCAACCATGAAACGCCGTGAGTTTTTATCGAAATCGCTGGTCGGCCTGGGGGCCGTTACCTTTGTTCCCTCTCTGGGTTGTTCGGCTGCTGAAACGGCGGCGGCCAAACCGCTGTATTTCGATCCCCTGCAACAGGATGTTCCCCTGGGAAAGACGGGTATCAAGATGTCGCGGATGTGTATGGGAACCGGGATGCGCGGAGGAAATCGGCAATCGAACCATACCCGAATGGGTAAAGAAAAATTGGAAGCCCTGATCCGTTATGCGTATGAGCATGGCGTGCGAACCTTCGATCTGGCCGACCTGTACGGGACGCATCCCTATGTCATTCCAGCACTTAAGGAGGTCCCCCGCAAGAAGATCCAAATCATTTCCAAGATCTGGTTTCGCTCCGGTGGGATTCCCGAGGCCGAACGACCCGATGCCGACATCGTTGTGCAACGGTTCCTCAAGGAAGTCGGGACCGATTATCTGGACCTGGTCCTGCTGCATTGCGTAACTGACAAAGACTGGAATGTCAAGCTGGCCAAACAGATGGAGATCCTGGCCCAGCTCAAGAAAAAGGGGCTAATCCGAGCCCACGGCGTATCGTGTCATTCGCTGGAATCCCTCCAGACCGCCGCAGACGAACCCTGGGTGGATTCGGTACACGCGCGAATCAACGCCTTCGGCGACAAAATGGACGCGGAGCCGGACATCGTAATGCCGGTGCTGCGGAAGATGCACGCGACCGGCAAGGGCGTGATTGGTATGAAGCTGATCGGTGAAGGCAATTTCCGCAATGAGCCGGAAAAGAAAGATAAATCCGTCCGATTTGCCCTTCAATCGGGCGCGGTCGATATCCTCAATGTCGGTTTCGAAAAGCCGGAGGAGATCGATGATTTCGCCAATCGTGTCGCAAAGGTTCCGCTTTCAGTCGAAACCTGATGGAGCGAAATTCGAATCCAGCCGGAATTGCGCATTGGCACAGCCAGATCGAGGTAATAATGCTTTGCCATACACCTCAACAAAAAGATGGCGTTTGTCCGGCCGAAACGAGCGTCCACAAACCGGCTGTAATCAACCGGACCGGCGGGTAACTTTTATGTTTCCATAAGTTGGCGGAAGAAGGAGGGAAGTTTGGCTTGGAAGGTCAGGGGTTTTCCGCTGCGGGGATGTTGAAATCGAATGGAACGAGCGTGGAGGGCAAGACGCTTGTAGCCATCGTCCGGATTACCGTACTTGCGGTCTCCGACTATGGGACAACCGATGTCAGCCAGATGCACCCGTATCTGGTTTTTTCGGCCGGTGAGGAGATCGATCTCGAGAAGAGAAAAATCGACAGCCTGCTTGACTACCTTGTAAGCCGTGCGGGCAAGTTTCCCGCGGGAGGGATCATTGGTCGAATAAACCTTTAAGCCCCTGTTCTCGGCCAGATAGGAACTAACGGTGCCTTCGGCTTTTTCCGGGCGGCCGTGGACGACGGCGATGTAGGTTTTTTTGACTTGCGGCCAGTTTTTCTGGAGCCGTTCTTTGACTTGCTCGCTTTTGGCGAAGATCAGCACTCCGGATGTCCATTGATCCAGGCGATGTACGATGAAGACCCGATTACGGGATTTGGGGTTGCCCCGGCGGAGATAGTCGGTCAGGAGGAAATAGGCCGTGCGCGTGCGATTCGTGGGCGTACCCACGGCCAAGAGACCCGCAGGTTTGTTGACGACGATAAGATCTTCATCTTCGAAGAGGATCTCCAGACCTTTGGGCAATCGGTCGCGTTTTGAGATTCCGGGTTTTCGCCGCATTGATCCCTCAAACGAAAAGGCGGTATAACAGAGGGAGTTATTGTAAACAGGTTTTTACGGGATGAACAGCATTTTCGGGAAGACAACGGGGTTTTTGCTTGACTTTTGGAGTTAGAATGGTATGCTGTTATCCGGAGGTGAAGGGTATGCCATGACGATTTCTAAAGACTCCAACTCGTCGATCCGGATGGTTCTTGTGGCCGAGAAGTCCGATCGTCGTCTGATACGACTGCAGGCGGCACTGGATGGAGCGGGGATTGCGCCGATTCCATGCCGGGACATCTATGAGGCCCTTCGGGAGATTGTCGGCAAAGCGGGACACTGGTTGGTGGCCGGGGAGTTGTCGGAACTGTGCCGGGAAAACGGACGGTTTGTGGAGATTTGCGGGATGCGGGGGATTCCTTGTATCGGATGGATTCCGCTGCGTCCGACCGGACAAACTATCCGGGGGCTGAACACGGCGGCGCGGGCGGGGTTGGAAATCGTCGGCGATTCGGAAACATTGCAACGGGCCGTCGAACGGTATTTATGCCAACTAAGGGCACCCGAACGGTCTGAAAACGCCGTAGGAACGAGGATTCGTCGCGAAGAGGCTATTCTGACCGAACAGGAACTGGCGGCTTTATTCGGGGATACATGATGACAAATAGCGATTACCATCCCGCCGGATTTTGCCCTGTGCTCCTGGTCGGACCCTTGGAAGGAGTCGTGACGGACAGCCATCACATTCCCCGACAGATTCGCCATTGCCGCAGCTTGCTGGACGCGATTACGCTTTCGGATCAGCATCGGTTCGATACGATTTTTGTCGCGTTATCCGGCATCGACGGGCATCTGGATTCGGCTTTGGGGGCATTACGACGGATGTGCCATGGCGCGAGAATCGTTTTGCTGGTCAAGATGCATGAGGAGATTCTCGCACGGCAGGTAGTCGGTTCGGCCGGATCGCCGCAACGCTTGGCCGACGAGTATCTTGTCTGTCCCGTGGACGCAAACACGATCCTGGAAAGCGGACTTAGACAGGCCGGTTCCCAGAATCGCGACACAACGATTGCGGAATTAACCCGGCGGATCGAGGAACTGGAACAATTGGCCACAAGGGACGATCTGACGGGACTGAAGAATCGACGCTATATACGGGAATTTCTATCGCAGATTCTGTCACGGGGCGGCCGCGGTCCGTGGCATGTGACGCTGTTGATGTTTGACATCGACAATTTCAAAAAATACAACGACCTGTACGGGCACGCCGTCGGGGACGCCGTATTGCGGCAGGTGGCGGTGATGATCCAGCGGTGCTGCCGCAAGCATGACATCGTCGGGCGAATCGGAGGCGACGAGTTCGCGGTGATTTTCTGGGATCTGCCCTCGGAGGACCGAAGCTCGCGTAAATCAAAGGTCGAAAACAAGACTCAGTCGCCGGTGGAGCGGCGGCGGCATCCGTCGCCGCACCCGCGGGAAGCGTACTTTATGGCTGAACGGTTTCGGCGACAGGTCAGCGCGGCAGATTTGACCTATCTGGGAGCCGAGGGGAAAGGAACCCTGACCATCAGCGGCGGATTGGCGTCATTCCCGGAAGACGCGCAGTCGCCGGAGGAACTGTTCGCCAAGGCGGACCAGGCCATGCTGGAGGCCAAACGCAGCGGGAAAAACCGGGTTTATCTGGTAGGTAAAGGACAGAATGGATCTTGACGGAAAGGAGTCTCTCCACGGATGAATCGTCGCGATATTCTCAAACGGACCGCGATGGCGATTGGAATCTCAACTATCGGTTCGGTACCCCGGCTTTCGGCGTTCGCCGAAGAATCGCCAAAGCCCCGATGGAAAACGGCGTTCGGTCTAAACGGCTTTCAATCGTCATCGATCAAATACGGCAAACATTATCCGATCTGGGAGGTGTTGGACTTCGCCTCCCGCGCGGGTTTTGACGGGATCGAGATTCTGCCCGACTGGCCGCCGCAGATGGAGGGATATCCCGACCCGGAAGACTCACGGAAGATCGGGGCTTTACGACGGCTCTATGAAAGATTCGGGCTGCAGATTTTTTCGATTCAGACTTCCGCGGGGGAAGCGTTTCATCCGGATCCGGAGACGCGGAAAAAATGGATCGCGGGCTGGCGAAAGCAAGCGCGGTTCGCCAAGGCGGTCGGGGCCGAATGTATCGGGATCTGGCCGGGCGGGGCGCTGGGCCATCAGACACTCGACGAGGCGATCGATCGGTTGGCCGAAACATTCCGGGAAGTGTGGAAGATCGCGGGGGATCTGGGATTGACCGCGTCGTTCGAGATCGAGCCGCCGTTTATTTTCAATACCGAAGAGCACATCCAGCGAATCCTGGCAAAGGTTCCGGGATGCAAGACCATGCTGGATCCGAGTCACTTCGACCTGATGAGCGGCGGCAAGGGGCAGGTCAGCGCGATGCTCAAGCGAATCGGGGTAGGAAATATCGGATATGTGCATTTTACCGATTGTGACGGCACGCTGCGCGATGGCGGGACCAGCAAACATCTGCCGTGCGGCGACGGGCATGTCGATATCGACGAGACGCTGGCGACGCTGCGCGAGGGAGGATATTCCGGCTGGATCATGATCGACGCGTGGGAAATCCCCGATCCGTATGACGCATGCGTCAAGGGACTGGCGGCGATCAACCGGGCGCGAGGATGATCTCCATTTTCGATTTCCGATTTTCAATTTGAAGATCCATGGGAGACGGATATGGAAGCGAAGGGATTGACACGACGAGATTGCCTGAAACTGGGTACGGCTATGGCGCTGGCGGGACCTGTATTACTATCATTACGACGGATTGGGTTCAGTGGTGGCATTGGTGGATATGAACGGACAAGTCGTCGAGAAGTATTCGTATGACGCGTTCGGCGCCTGTACGGTTCAATATCGGGGTTCGGATGGGATCTGGAATACCTATGATGATTATACCGGCCCCACTCCGCAGACGGGCAACCCCTTCCTCTTTACCGGCCGGCAGTACGACCCGGAGACGGGATTGTATTACTACCGTGCCCGGATGTACTCGCCGTCGCTGGGCCGATTCCTGCAGACCGACCCCATCGGCTATGCCGATTCCATGAATTTGTATGGGTATTGCCGAAACAATCCGACAAACTTTGTGGATCCATCAGGTTTAATCAGTCCAAGTTCTATGTTAAATTTATTTGGCATTGTAAACGCGACACTTGGCCCGAGTGGTGGGGGATATCAAACCCAACATGAAGCGGCAATATCAGCATTGAGTCTTTCGTCTGAGCTTACACGAAATTCGGGCAAAGTTGAATACGGCGGTTTCGTATATAAAAATATATTTGGATCATATTCCTATACTTATCCTCCAATTCGTGGGGATGATAAGCCTGATCCAAGGGTTAAAGGATCTGTTGATTTACCTGATGAATTAGCTAAAGCATATAATGCAACTGCAAGTTATCATACCCATCCAGGAAAACCAAGCATATATGCAGGTCAATTCTCAGGACACGATCTTGCTGCGGATAGAAGACAAGATGTTGAAGGGTATCTCGTAATGGTGCAAACGGGAGAAATATTCTATCATCCTCTTATTATTGATGATAAACATTTGCCGGATGAAGAAATGATCGGAAAAGTCAAATGTTCTAAGGATCTCTAACAAAACCTGATTAACGATGGGCGGTTTGTCCGATAAAACTT
>CAZXPW010000071.1:0-15504 GCA_964643355.1 uncultured Pirellulales bacterium | reverse complement strand
TTAGGACATTTTGTTCATCGAAAATATTCAGATTTTGTGAAATATCCGGGTTAGCCGTATTAATTCCGGCTCTCGATGCGGCCAAAAAGCAAGTCACCGGCGTTTTGTGTTCATCCAACAACAGGGCTTTGGCCCAGTCCTGGCATGTCTATCAGGATGAGAATGACGCAAAACTTTGCGGCGGAAATACCTACAACGATCAACAATGGCTCGGTCCACCGCGTCCGCAGGCGGGGACTCCTCTGATTACATCCAATATCCCGGTTAGTCTGGAAGATGAAATTCGGGGGTATCAGGCCGGACAATTATGGCCGTATCTCCTGAACGAAAAGATTTATCACTGTCCCGGTGACAAACGATGGAATATTCTGGATCGGGGGTACCGAAGCACTTCGATTCAGGGTCGGATGAATGGAGAAAACGACCCCAAATCCCCCGGGTATGTGACAAAAATGTCCCAGATTATTGCTCCCGGTCAAAAGTATGTCTTTATTGAAAATGTGGATCCACGCGGTTGGAATATGGGTTCATGGATCATGAATCCCAGTTCGACCAGTCCGAGCTTGATCGATCCTATTGCCATTTTCCATTCGGATCGCAGTACCTTCGGATTTGCCGATGGTCATGCCGAAAAACATACATGGAAAAGCCAACGGCTCATCGAGTGGGCTCATCAGGCGACGGATACCGGTGCAGCGGGTTTCAATTTCAGTTTTGTTCCGTCTGCCAATAATCGGGAAGAAATGGATGATGTCATGTTTCTTTCGAATGGGTATATCCCCGGCAAAACATGATGCGATTTATGCGATAGAAAAGGATACAATCGAAACTCAAGTACGAACGGGTCCGGTTCATTATTATTGGGTTGATGAAAGGAAAGGAATATGCTGAAGAACAAGGGTTTCACCCTGATTGAATTGCTCGTCGTCATTGCGATTGTCGCTATTCTTTTGTCGATCCTGATTCCGGCTCTCAATACCGCCAAAAAGCAAGTGGCGGGCATCGTCTGCATGTCCCACCTGACCAGCATCGTCAAATGCTGGACTTTGTATGCCGATGATAATGATAATAGACTTTGTAATACCCATGTCCCTCGAAGCGCATCCTATAACAACTTGGCGTATTGGAAAACGACCACATCTTTTAATGGTCCTTATCAAGACAATGCCTGGTGGGTGAATCCCCCGATTAAACCCGACAAGACCTACGCTGGGGGAACGGATGATTCCTTTATGTGCGATCTGAAGGATGAGGATTTGGGAAATGCCACGGGTACCCTGGGGCCCTATTTTGGAAGCACCAAGATCCTGCATTGCCCTGCGGATAAGACATATTTGCTCACTTCGCAAAGGGGCGGGTATCGATCGTATTCCGGTCAGGATTTGATGAATGGCGAGCGGCCGAATGATGCCAAGGCGGTTCACAAATACAACGAGATCTATACGCCGGCCGATAAATTTGTCTTTCTTGAAAACACCGATTATCGAGGTTGGAATATGGGGTCTTGGATGCTGACTTATGGTCCTCCAGCCGGATGGATCGACACGATGGCTATTTTTCACAACGACCGGAATACCTTTGGTTTTGCCGATGGCCATGCCGAAAAACACAAATGGGAGGATGGTCAAACGATTACGGCCGCGGGTCGGACCAGTTTGGCTCCGAATCTGGGACGAGATCTGGAATGGCTGGTCATGCGGTATGTTCCTGGAAAACGATAATCACGATTCCCGGATTCTTTCCAATCGGTGGTCTTTCTAACAATGACACGAATCTGAATCGATGAAATGGATTTCAAGATTCTCACGCTTGGCCAGCCGCTGATCCGATCCCCGATTGATTTGTCGGCCCGAGATCGAGAGGGTCATTCGGATTATGTCCGGGATGAGGAGGGGATCTTGTATGATATCCGTGCCGAGATCTGCGACCGCTGCAGCGGGAAACGACGCGAGGATATCCTTGAACTGGCGGGTCCCCGAGAGAGAATCTTCTTTGAGCCCTCCCAGGTTCATGCCGCGATTGTAACCTGCGGCGGTCTTTCTCCCGGTCTCAACGATGTGATCCGCGCGATCGTCATGTGTTTGTGGTATCGATACGGCGTTCAGAAAATCAGCGGCGTTCGTTTTGGATATCGGGGATTTCTGCCCGAGTTCGGCCTGTCCCTCATGGAGCTCAAGCCCTCTGTCGTCGTGGACATTCATGACGAAGGCGGCACGCTGCTGGGTTCGTCCCGAGGATACGGAGATCGTGTATCAGATATTATAGAGTGTATCTGTCGAAATCAGATCAACATGCTCTTCACCATCGGCGGGGATGGAACGCAAAAAGGGGCCTTGCGGATCGCGGAGGAAATTCGCCGTCGGGGCCTGAAGATCGCCGTCGTCGGCATCCCCAAAACCATCGACAACGACCTGAGCTTTATGGAAAAATCCTTCGGTTTCGAGACGGCCGTTTCCAAGGCCGTCGAGGCCCTTCAGGGCGCTCATGTCGAGGCCCATGATACGATCCGCGGCGTCGGGATCGTTAAGCTCATGGGGCGCCAGTCGGGCTTTATCGCCGCGCATGCCGCCCTGGGCAGCAGCGATGTCAACTTTGTGCTGGTGCCCGAAGTTCCCTTTGACCTGGAGGGTCCCAACGGTCTTCTGGCCCATCTGGATTTGCGGCTGGATCGTCGAAATCACGCCTTGATCGTCGTCGCCGAGGGCGCCGGCCAGGATTTGTTTGTCGACGATGGGCAGACCGACGCTTCCGGTAACAAGAAACTGCACGATATCGGCGTTTTCCTCCGCGATCGTATCCAGGAGCATTATGCCGCGCGGAAGCTCGAAGTAAATGTCAAATACATCGACCCCAGTTACATTATCCGCAGCTTGGCGGCCAATCCCAGCGATTCGATCTTTTGCGCTCGGCTGGGCAGCAATGCGGTCCATGCCGGCATGGCCGGAAAGACCGAGCTTCTCATCAGCCAGATCCACGGACAACTGGTGCATGTCCCCATTCAACTGGCCGTGTCCCGTCGAAACTGTATCGATCCCGACGGACCCTTGTGGCGAGATGTCATCGACGCAACCGGTCAGCCCCGTTCAATGAAGAATGCATAACGGATCTGGAAGGCCATGCTTTCTTATAGCCGCGCTTCGGTCGCAACAGAGTGCCGCCCTCCTCTATCTCTTATTGCCCAAAAACTCGATCCGCGAAATTCAGGTATTGTTCCCAGTCATAAGCGGTAATGTCATGCGATCCCATCCGAAGATGGTATCCGATCGTCTTGCCGATTGGTCGGCCGGCTTCGGGCATTGTATCCGTGTCCAAACCCGCTTTCCCAAACAACGCATAGACCGGCTCGGCGTTCAGGGCCGCTAAAAATTCTCCCTTCGGATCGGCCCAGCGATCCTCCGTAGCGCTGGCTACATACACGGGCCGTGGCGCCGACAAGGCGATTAACTCATGGGCGTCAACCGGAAGTAAGCCGGGATCGGCGCTATATTCCTTGTATCTTTCGCAAAACCAGTGGGGAAAAACACGATTGAGATCCGCGACCGTTTCGCCGAAGTTCCGTCGGGCAATCGCCGCGCCGCCCTCGCCGGAATCGTTTGAGATCACCAGGGCAAATCGTTCGTCTTTGGCCCCGGCCCAGAGCGCCGTTTTGCCCAATCGTGAATGGCCATGAACCGCGACTCGTCGGCCATCGATATCGGTATCGGTAACCAGATAGTCCATTGCCCGACTCAGGCCCCAGGCCCAGGCCGAGATGGCGCCCCAGTCGTCGGGGTCGAATTGGGATTTTCCCTGTTGTCGAAGATAATACCCCCGGACGCCGTCCTTCCATCCCTCGTTGTGATCCGGTTCCAGATCGCCGTAATAAACCGTGGCCACAGCGTACCCCCGTTTCAGGATCATCTCTACCGGCCAACGACTGGCATGTTTTCCGCGGCTGGCATCCGTCGCCCGCTCGTTTTCGATTCCCATTTCCTTGGATGCTCGGACCCATCGTTTGGAGAGCGTGATTCCCGGATCGTTGCTGATGGTCTGGTTGCCGTAGAAATTCATCCCCAGAAACGCCGGCACAGGTCGTTTGGCCCCGTTGGGAATATAGACCAGCAAATCCATGCTCGGCCCATCCTCTTTTCCAGTAAACCAAACGGTGATTTCCTTGCGGGTGGCGATTCCCCCCAGCGCCTTGGGATCGATATTACGAACTTGAAATTTCATGTCCTGAGGTTTCCCCGGAGCGCGGCCATAGACATGCTCTTCAAACAGCCGGAGGACTTCCGGTCGTCGCTGCTGTATCCATTCCTGCGAAGTCGTTACTTTTCCGCCGTCGCTTTTCGTCAAAGGGTCCGGAAGCGTGTAGGTCCCGACTTTTGTCTCGTCGTAATTAGTCGCCGCTGCCGCAATTCCGGCCCACACTACCGCGATGCCAAGCCCAACCCACAGATTTCGTCGCCTCATCGTTCTCCCTTTCCCAATCGGATTAAGGAAATTCCACTATATTTTATATTTAATCTTTGATTTTACTCTGGTCAGGGGACTTCTCTCCATCCCATCGGATCGTCGTTGACGGAGACGATTTCCGTACTGACAATTCTCCATTCTCGATCGGGCAGGCGGACAAATTCGCCCCGGAGTCGGACCCAGTAGGGGGTCTGTACCTCCAGTTCCTCTCCACGGTAGTGCAGCCAGACGCGCAACCGGATGTCGCCCGTCGCCTTCCCGTCGCGGATCTGGAGTTGCTGGCTTCGAATACGGACACTTTTCAAGCTTGTCATGGCCAGCGATTCCTCGCAGAAACGCCGAAGATCGTCTCGGTTTCGGTTCCGTGAGTCCCGATACTCCGCGGCAAACACCTTGTTAAAGTGCGTGAAATCTTGGGTGACGCCGATTCGTCGGGCCTGTTTGAATACTTCCACGATTTTTTCGTGGTCGGTTCGAATGAAAAAATCCAACCCCAGCCCGGCAACCAGCAGAATCATCGGGATCGCCAGTTGCTTCCAGTTGCGGGAATCGGGGTTGGCCTGCCGGATCATCATCACAATACTGAATGTCAGACCCGCTACAATCAAGCTCAACCACGGCGTTTCCGTCACATTCCACATGGCTTACCCTTCCTGCACAAATGAATCCTGGGACGGATGCAAACCAACGGATATTTGGATGATTCAATTCCGTAGCGCGTGAATCGGGGAAGGAATCCGTCCCTTTCGGGCGACAAAACGGGCCGCACCTTCCCGCGCGATTTTCATGATCGGCGCCGATCCCAGCAATCCGCCGAAATGAACGATTTGTCCGGCCTTTTTACCCGGCACCGGGATGACCCGGACGCTGGTTGTTTTATGGTTGGCCACCCCGATGGCCAACTCGTCGGCGATAATCGCGCTGAGGATATCGGCCGGCGTATCACCCGGAACCGCAAACATATCCATTCCCACCGAACAGACGCTGGTCAGGGCCTCCAGTTTTTCCATATTCAGAGATCCCGTTCGTACGGCCCGGATCATCCCCGCATCCTCGCTGACCGGAATAAATGTGCCTGACAGACCTCCGACATTTCCCGAAGCCATCGAACCGCCTTTTTTGACCGCGTCGATCAAGAGGGCCAAAGCCGCCGTGCTGCCGGGCCGACCCATCCGGCTGACACCCATTGCCTCGATGATCTCGGCGACCGAATCGCCCGCGTTCGGGGTTGCCGCCAGGGAAATGTCAACGATCCCGAAATCCACCCGCATCAGGCGGGCCATTTCCCGCCCGATCAGTTCGCCGGCGCGGGTGATCTTAAATACTGTACGCTTAATAACCTCTGAAAGTTCCGTCAAATCGCACTCCGGATTCTGTTCAATTACGGAGCGAACGACACCGGGTCCCGAGATACCGACATTGAGAGAGAAGTCCGGCTCTCCGATTCCGTGATGCGCGCCAGCCATGAAAGGATTATCCTCGGGCACATTCGCAAACACGGCGATTTTCGCGCATCCGATCCCGTTTTGGGTTCGTTTGGCCAGAAGCTTGAGGATCCCGCCGTATTCGGAGATCGCGGTCATATTCATTCCGGCGGCGGTCGAGGCCAGATTCAGAAATCCGCACAACCGTTTTGTGGCCGACAGAGCGGCGGGAACGGCCTCCATCAGGGTTCGGTCGCTGCGGGTCATTCCCTTTTGTACCATGGCCCCGAATCCGCCGATAAAGTCGATTTTCGCTTTTTCCGCCGCCGCGTCCAGTTCCCGGGCGATCCGAACGGCGGTGCTTTCCCGTTGCGGCAACGGTTCCATCAACAACGAAACCGGGGTAACCGCGATACGACGGTTCGTGATCGGGATGGCGTATTTGTCTTCGATGGCGTCGGCCATTTGATTTAAAAGCAGGCCTTTGTCCACAATCCGCGAACGGATCCGTCGGCAAAACGCTCCGAGATTGCGATCCATACAGTCTTTCAGATTGATTCCCAGCGTCACCGTTCGAATATCGAAATTGTGCCGGAGGGTCATGTTGACCGTCTCAAAGACTTCTTCTACCGAAATCGTCATAAAATGATCCGTTGAGGGTTGAGCCGTTTCGTCGCCAGGTATCGATCAGATCCGATGCATCATTTTGAAGATTCGTTCGTTTTGAAAGGTGATTTGAAGTCCGAGCGAAGCTCCCAGTCGATCGAGTTTGGCCTGGATTTCCTTCATGCTCGCGGTGGTTTTGGAAATATCACACCCCATCGTCATCACGAAATACTGGTCCATGATTTTCTGGCTGACATCGATAATATTGATGTTGGCCTTGGCCATGATATGGCTGACTCTGGCGATGATTCCCACGCAGTCTTTTCCAATCACGGTCAAAATGCACAAGGGGGACTCTTTGCCCGCCGGTTTTGCTTTATGCGGTTTGACCATGTTTGCCTCCCGATGGAATTTCCGGTTCAGCCGGGTGGGGTTGGCCGTCCAGCCGAAGGCGAAGTTGTCGGTTGCGTCGCAGGTCATTTCGATGAATACTCAGCGCCGAAAGAGTGATATACCCCTCGGACAGATATCGCACATCCGTTTCGCGATCCATTTCCGGATCTCTTGGCAGATCATCCGAAAACTGGAAAGTCCTTTGCCCCGATGGGGTGTTTCCCTCGATGTATCGTTCGCGATAACCGCTTGTGGCGTGCGGAATCACCCGGATTCCCTTGGGAGCGCCGCGGGACAGCTTGGGGATATTGATATTGATTACCGGTCCGCTGGCCAGCGGAAGAAGCGACCGGATAACCTCTACAGCCCGATCCGCGACGGCTTCCATGTCCATTGGTTCGTCGAGAGCCGCGCTGACGGCAATCGAGGGAATCCCGTTAAACGCTCCCTCCACGGCCGCCGCCACAGTCCCTGAATAAAAAACATGGACGCCCAGATTCGATCCGTGATTGATTCCCGAGACCACAAGATCCACTGGGGTGCGTCGGGTGTCCAGCAACTTATGCAGCGCCAGTTTTACGCAATCCCCGGGAGTGCCGTCCACGCTCAGGCCGGTGAAATGTCCCATGATTTCCACCGTTTCGCAGGTGATCGGAGTTAAGGTGATGCTATGGCCGGCTCCGGAACGGATCTCGCTGGGAGCCACCACCGTTACCCGACCCATGCCGCTCAATCGCCGATACAGGGCCGATAAGCCCGGCGCAAATATCCCGTCGTCATTTGTCAATAATATATGCATGGAAATATCCAAAATCAAGTTCGCGTAACTTAACGACAACAGTGTATCCGCATCAAAAGCGTCTGTCAATTGACCGGACGCCTTCTTCCGGATAGAATCATTCGTATGCGACGATTTGAACGAGAGCAAGCCGATCAGTATCGGATTCTGACGCGAGAACAGGTCCGAGCGTTTGATGCATGGGCCATGGAAACGATGGCCATTCCCGGAGCGGTTCTGATGGAGAACGCCGGCGCTAACGCCGCTGGCTGGATCCTGGATCACTTGCAAAATCATCATCACTCGAATGTTGTGATCTTCTGCGGGGCCGGAAACAACGGCGGGGATGGCTTTGTGATTGCCCGTCACCTGATCGGCCGTAAGATTCCGACTACCGTCATCCTGTGTGCTTCGCGTCAACGGATTTCGGGGGATGCCCTGACCCATTTGACCATTCTGGATCGCATGAACGCCCCCGTTGTTGAATGCGATCCGGCGACGGTCGAGGATGTCTCCGAAGCAATCCTGGTTGACTGTCGCCCCGACACTTTTGTCGTTGACGCCCTTTTCGGGACCGGACTTTCCGGTCTGGTCCGTCCTCCTTACGATCGGATCCTTGATACCCTCAACGAAACGGATCTGGAAATTCTTGCGGTCGATATTCCCTCCGGCCTGGATTGCGACACGGGAAATCCCATGGGCTCGGCGGTTATCGCCTCGGCCACGATTACCTTTGTCTCCCCGAAGGTTGGTTTTTTGAATCCCGACAGCGAGACCTATACCGGCGATCTGTTCATCGCCCCCATCGGGATCGATGTTTCCTGCTGGCTCAAATAAACGGCCTTCCCGAAAACGGAAGGCCAACAGGTTTCGAACGGGTTGTGAATAATTTAGCGGGGGGTACTTCTGGCCGCCAATAGATCATATCCAACCAGATACAGGAATCGCTTCTGATTGAAAGTCGGCACCGAAAGAGCCCTGGCTTGAGAAACAGTTTGATCGTATAGTTCCGCGTCCGCCAGAGCTTTCTGGTATCGTTGCTGCACCATCGGGTCGGCGTCGACCTGTTGAGGGGTTGGTTTGGGTGGGACTGTGGGATCAATACCCAATATCACAAAATCAGTCTCGATTGTGACCTTTTCCTGTATTTTTCCTCCCCATCTTTGGATGAGTTCCCGAACCTTCGAATTCCCGTCTTTGTCAATCACGCCATCGTTATTCAAATCGAAATTCCCAATCACGACGAAATTGTTACTGCTTTGACAGTCCCAAATCAGATTGGCAACAATATCCTTGGGAACAATCGGATTGTTCACCGACGAAGTTAAAATCCTGGCCGCCGACACATTGGGCGAAACCTCAAAGACTTCAATTTCCGCCTTCCCTTTTCCGTCTTCGGGGATTGGGGCGCTGCTATCGTACACCGAGAAAGTCAGCCCCATATAGACATGGTCGTTGGAGCCGACATTCAAATAGACCACCTTGGCTTGCGGATCAATCCGGACAATTTTCGCGTCCGGGCGAAACGCCGCGACCTCAATATCCGGTCTTGGTTTAATCGCTTCCAGTTTTGCCAACGCCACTTTCAAAGCGGCTTCTTTATCCCCAAGTTGCTTGGTTAATTCGTCAAACGCCGCGGTTTTGTCCGCCAGTTCCTTTTTGGTTTTATCCAGGTTGGCCAGGACATTTTGCACCTGCTGCTCGGTGGATTGTTCCATCAGTGCCTTGAGTTCATCGTACTTTTTCTGGATGTCATCGGCCAGTTTCTGATATCGGTCTTTCTCGGCGATCAGTTGGGTTTCGTGTTCTCGTGCGTTTTTTTGCTGCTGATCCATTTCTTTGAGGAGATCGTCGATTTTGGCCTCAAGAGACTGTGTATGGGCTCGTTCCTCATCCAATCGGGTTTTAAGAAATCCGATCTGCCCCAGCAGGGTAATCCCCTCCTGACCGGCTACCTTCAATTGGTCGCTGCCCAGTTCCTCCAGAAGTTTATTGATTTGGATGGCCACCATGTTGACCTTTGCGGCCGCATTGAAATCCGCCGATTCCTGGCCGCTGATCGCCTTGATCATCTGGTTCAGGTATAACTCCATTGTTCCCAAGGCGCTTTTTCCTTCGGCGTTTTTCCCCACGACTTTGGCCAGGTTACCCTGTTCCCGACCGGCCACCTCGTCGAGCCGCTTCTTCTGCTCGTCATAATTGGTGCGGTATTCCTCGGCCTTCGCATAGTAAATCCCCGCCGCAATCGCCGCGATCAAAAACAGCGCTACGAAGGTGATCAGGGTGTACAACATCGCATGGCTTTCCGACGACTTGCCTGCCGCCATATCCGAACTCCTTTTATTCTTCCACAGTCTTGTCCGGTTCCATCTGCAGCCCATGCCCATCAGAGGGCACTATAAAACACACAGTATGCGTTCAAATCCGCGCAAGGTCAAGAAAATTCCCCCGATGCCTGAAAATCATTTCCCCTCAAGAAACCGGCCGGTTGTATCCTTCCGTCCGGCCGGATACAATATCGTCACTCCAGGCAGCACAATCGCCGGATCCGAAATCAATTTGTTGCAAAGGATTGATGCATGAAAAGCTTTCGCAAAGAGCTGACCTTTCAAACCCGCGGCCGCCGCGAGTTGATCAATATCACCCCGCAGGTCGAGATGGCCCTGGCCGAAAGCGGTATCCAGGAGGGCCTTGTGCTGTGCAACGCCATGCACATCACCGCGTCGGTTTTCATCAACGACGACGAATCCGGCCTGCACCAGGATTTCGAACGCTGGCTCGAACAGCTCGCCCCCGAAAAGCCGCACTCGCAGTACCGCCACAACACCGGCGAAGACAACGCCGACGCGCACCTCAAGCGCACGATCATGGGCCGCGAGGTCGTCGTCGCCGTTACGCAGGGACGGCTGGACTTTGGCCCGTGGGAGCAGATCTTCTACGGCGAGTTCGACGGCAAACGACCCAAGCGCGTCCTCATCAAGATCATCGGCGAATAATCCATGACCCTGGTCCTGTTCCTCTTCAATGTCATTGCCATCTCCCTCTCGGGCGTGATGGCCCCCGGCCCGGTAACCGCCGCAACGCTGACCTATGGCGCCCGATCCCGCTGGTCCGGAAGCTGGATCGCCATTGGGCATGGGATCATCGAAATTCCTCTGATTTTCTTGATCATGATCGGCCTGGCCCCCTATCTCAAGGCCGACATCTTCAAGATCGTTGTCGGCCTCGTCGGCGGGGCGTTTCTGTTGTGGATGGCCTATGGAATGATTCGTCAGGCCCGAGATCCCAATCCGCTGGCCGCCGCCCCTTTGACGACCGGCCCGATCGCCACCGGATTTCTCCTCTCGGCCTCCAGCCCCTATTTCCTCTTCTGGTGGGCCTCTACCGGGCTGATCCTTACCGGCCAGGCCCGGGAACTCGGCTGGCTGGCTTTTGGATTATTTGCCATGATCCACTGGCTCTGCGATCTGGTCTGGTTAACCGTCTTGTCACTGACGGCTTTTCATGGCCGACAGTTTCTGAACGACCGAAATCAAAGGATCATTCTTTACGGCTGCGGATTCGTCATGGCCTGGTTTGCCTTGAATTTTCTTGTCGATGCGATTCGACTGGCGATGTTCTGAAAACCGCACAACGGGCCAGTCTATCAAATATATCGAAACAAGTCCGATCGTCAATTAAGCCGTCGTTTCCGGAGTGTTGTCGGAAGGACAGGATGATGAATCCATCGGATCGGCTTTGCTTTGTGAACGGAATTGAATCTCTGCGTGGGTAGGTTCGTTGTCCTTTGTCAGGTCGATCAGATGGATGGAAGTCAGCCGTTTGATCTGGCTGTCGCAAATCTCGGCGATCTTTTGGTCCTCTCCGCCGGACAAGCTCACAAAGCTGGCGTTTCGAACCGCTCTGGCGATTTCCTCCAAAGTGATCCGCCCGCCATCGGTAGCTGGGCAATACCCTTGATGGGGTTCCGCCGTTGAAAAAAGCAACCCCGTTGAAACCAGATGATCCAGCAGTTTCCGCGCAAAATCAACCGGAAACCCCATTCGTCCCGCGACGGCCTCCACCGTAACCGGGCCATGACGGTCGTAATATTCTTCCTGGATCCAGCCCATCACGCGGATCACCGTATACTCGTCGGCGATAAACGCCTCGTCGTTTTTTCGCATGGCGGCCAGTTCCGCCGCGTCCAGTGTCGATAAATATTGTGTGGCATAAGTGAGCTGCAATCCGAATAATACGATCAACCAGGTGATATAAATCCACCAGACTCCGAGGGGAATCAGTCCAAGAACCCCGTACACCGCCTGGTACGGGATGAACCGCAGGATATATACGCCGAACGCATGCTTGGCCGCCGTCCAGCAGAGTCCCGCCACCGCTGCCCCCCACAATGCCGCTTTGGCGCTAACGCTGGCGTTGGGCATCAGGAAATACAGAAAAAACAAAGTGGATGTACTGAATAAAAACGGCCACACGGGACGCAAAGGTTTAAGCCATCCCTCCGTAGTTACCCCCCCGGACAAGTAATGGGTCGTCATATACACTCCAAGCCCGAACAAAAGGGGCCCCAGAGTCAGCATGGTCCAAAAATTTATAATACGGTGAAAGAAACTTCTGTTTTTAGCGATTCCCCAAATCGTGTTAAATGCCCGTTCGATCGTTTCCAGCAAAGCGATTGCCGCCCAGATCACCAACAACCCGCTAATCAAGGTTACGGTTCCCGTATTCAGTCCGGATAAAAACCGATCCGTGATTTGATCGATTTGATCGGTAAGACGAATTGTTTTGGGTTCGGTACCTTCTCCTGAACTGACGGAATACTCGATACTGGCCAAATGGGCCTGTCGATAAATGAATTCTCGCGTCTTTACTCCAAGGTCGCGATAGGCCGGGAAAAGTTGAAATACCATCAACATCACGATTGCCAAAGGTACGATTCCGAAAATGGTATGATAAGACAAAGCCGCCGCTTGAGTGCCGGAGCGATTGACTTTTAGGAGGCGAATGCAATGTCTCCACAACCGGAACTGAAAAAACAGAAACCGGCCCCAGCCGCTTAACGACTCTTTCCCGATGGGTTGAATCAGAAACTTGTTTAACTTTGTGATCATACTCATATCGTAACCCCTCTATCGGCGATTGGAAAGCGGATTTATACCGGGAAATGCAGGAAGTGCAGGCATCGAAGAGTCGTTCGTCAATTTATTGATAACCCTGACCCATATTATGGGACATAAGAATATTAAGTCCTGGTGGCCATATCCGTATTTTTTCTTTTCAAAATCAGTAGTTTTCCGGATAGATGACAAATATTCAAAATGCTAAAGTAGTGGCTGTCGAATGGCGGAGGTGAGGGCCATAGACTTGAATGTGAGAAGGGCGATGAAAGTTTGATTTTTGGGGACTGGCCTTTTCTGTTAAACAGGGCGGGCCGGACAGGGACGCTCGGTTTTTGTGATTCGGAAGTAGTACGAATCGAAAACCGGGCGTTTTTTTGCGCGGGAATAAAGATCCCATCTTTGAAGAAGAGTGCCTCTAAAATACGCGAATCTCAATCCGCTTGGAAATATGATCCTGATCGTCGCTGGCAATGATTTCGAGTTCATATAATCCCGACTGAATGGAACCGGGCATCCAGGTCAGCGCGCTATTGGTTAAAAAGGCCCCCGGCGGCAGGTTGGGGCAGGAAAGAACCACCGGATCCCCGTCTGGATCAGCGGTCGGAATGGAGAGATTCAGATAGCGTCCGGTCATCAAAGAAATTATGGGTGGAAGGGTTCCAATGACGGGGGGACGATTCTTATTTTTCACGCGGATCCACAAAATCCCGGCGGATTCCAGAAGTCCATCAGAAACAATGACCCGGACGACATACGAGCCGGCTTGCGAATAATCCGGCCTCCAGAATAGACGGCCCTGTTCCAATCGAAATCCCGCCGGCGAATTTTCCAATCGGAGTGTAATCGTATCGCCATCTGGATCCGAAGTGTCAGGAAATACATCTAAAATATCGTCTTCCAAGATGGTCCGTATCCCGAGCGGTTCGATTCGAGGCGGGTGATTGGCAAGGGTAACATGGATTTCCGCCGTCTGGCTGTCAAAACGGCCGTCCGACTCTCCGAAAACGCGAACCAAGTGCAATCCGGCCTGGGATGAATCCGGTTGCCACACCAACTCTTGGTTTTCAATCGACAGCCCCTCCGACTGTTTCTCCATCCAATAGCGAACCCCTGACAACGGAATCTTGGGGCCGATCGGAATACGCATCGTTTCTGCGCTAGTGGCCTTAATTGTTCCGAAGGGGGCCATCAGCCGCTGCGTCCAGATGCGGGTTCCTTCGATCCGCAAGTTATCAAATACCGCTCCTTGATCGGCACAACAATATAGACCAATGAACCCTTGCTTGATCTGCGAATCCCACACGCTGAAAATCGGGACTTTGTTGACGGCGACGGCGAATTGGGGTCCGCGCGCCACAATGGCCACTCGGTAAGTCTTTCCGATTTCGTAGGGGATTTCATCTTGTGCCAGAACCGTAAACTTCCCATTCAAACATTTCACCAATCGTCGGACCTTTCTTTGCTGGTCCCAGGAGAACCGGTAGTAGTTGTCCGGATCACGGTAACGGAACAAAATACCGATAGCGTCGTCGTCATACGAACAAAGATCGACGGCCATTTGAAAATCACCGAATTCTCGACTTGCCCGAAAGATTGCAGAAGTTCCTCGCATGTCCACAGCCGAGGATTGGAGGTTTTGCTGACAGGTATTGTTCATCTGCCGGAGTTTTCCATCCGTCATATTCCAGGCGGACGGAGCATACAAAATACCCTCATCCACAATCGACCAACCGGATAACTCCGAGGACGCAAAACCTTCCTCGAGCAGAGTGAAACTCTTGAACAGTGTTTGTCCGAAAGCGGAATGCGGAAGGATCGAAACTTGCAAGGAAATCCGTTGAATCTCAACACTCCCTCCGCTTTCCATCAGAAAACCAAGACCAAAAGTGGTCTCGGTCCCGAGGATGTCCATAAACTCCAGAGTCGCGGAGGAATACTGGGTCCTCGATTCGTCGGCCTGCGCCATTACAAACGGCTGGCGAAATACTTTCCATATGGGGGATTCGGAGTCGTTGATCTCGCTAAAAAAGAACACAACTGGATCGGACACATCCCTTCCTTCAATGGTTCCCAGATGGATTTCGTCCATCAGGGAAGAGGGCCATTCCTGATAACCAAGCGCTGGATTTCGCAATAAATAGATCTGCAGATTTCCCGCATCCGGAGATCGCCGGATTCCATCCAAAACCAATACCGCATCGGCTAAAGCACTTCCTTTGGTGATTCCGATATCCTCGCAGGAAATGCCCCACGATGACCTTCCCGGCCCTGTAAATATAATTCCTTCAGCGGGTATCCCGCAGAACAAGAAAAATATCATCATCTCGAGGATAATCGACGACGCGAATTTCCTCGGATTAATAAACCAGCGCAAAATCTCCCCTTCCTTACAAATGGGCCCAATTTTGGTTTATCACGCCGTCCTCAATTTGATTCTCAATCGACCTGTATCCAACGAATATCTATACAAAAGACCTTATATTCTTGTATTTGAATTACAAGACAGTTTACCAATTTCCTGTTTCCCCCACAATACCTTTGTTCCGGTTTGTGTGAATGAAAATATTGCCCAAACGACCCACCTTGCACAATTTACGGTAGGGATTCTCCTTAATCAGTGCCCCGTATATTCAACACTCATGTCCACCTTTTCCGATCTCGAAATCGGAATTCTTATTGTCCCGGCGTGGGGTTGGCCGCCAGCCAATTGGCCGCGTCGTTGCCGTAC
>CAZXPW010000070.1:0-16359 GCA_964643355.1 uncultured Pirellulales bacterium | reverse complement strand
CCATTCAGGCCCACTGGACCCGGAAATCGCATCCTCAATTACTGTGAACGGATACGAAAATTTTTCAGAGATTCAGACGAGTTTGGCCTCGATCTGCCGGAGAACTTTCATCGACTCTTCGGCGATCATCTTGCCGCCGGGGGTAAAATCAAAGACCTCCAGCGAGACCCACCGGTCATAAGCGATATCCTTGAGGTACTGGAACGCCGAGACATAGTCGTTGACGGCGTTGCCGGTGCCGAGGTGTTTGCCGTCCATCTCCATCACATGCATATGGTGGATATATTTTCGGTACTTCTTGAGCAGGGTGACAAAATCTTCCGTCTCATCCTTGGTGTTGTGGAAGTCGAACATCGTCTGGATGGCGGGATGATCGATGGCCTTGACGATCTCGACGGCCTCGGCGGTGGTGTTGACGACATCGGTTTGGGTCTTATCCAACGGCTCAATGAGGATCTTGACCCCGCGCGTCCTGGCATGGTCGGCCACGCGGGCCAGGCCATCGGAGAAGATTTTTTTGGCTTCGGGAATGGTGTTGCCCTGCGTGCCTCGTTGCTTGGGCGAGCCGAAGATCATCGCTTTGCCCCCCATATCGCCGCAGAAGTCGATGAGGAGATTGAGATAGGCCACTGTCCTCTCGCGTACGGCCGCATCCGGCGTGGTAAAGTGCAGGCCCTTGGGCGGGGCAACAAGGAGCCAGTGCAGGCCGGCACACTGGAGACCGTGATCCTTCATCGTCCGGAGCATCTCTTTTCGGCGATCGGGCGTCAGCTCGCGGATGTCCTCTTTGACCAGCGTAAAGGGCGCGATCTCGATACCGGCATATCCGGCATCCGCAACGATCTTACACTGCTCGGCCCACGGCAGCGGCTGCATACTCTCGTTGCACATCGCATATCGAAACCGGGGCTTGGCTCCTTGTGTCCGCTGCGACGATTGGCAACCGCTCACCAGTCCCCCACCGATCGCCAATCCCGCCGTCGCTTGGATGAATCCTCGCCGTGTTATACTCATAGGTCCGAGTCCTTTCCCGCAAAAATCGAAAACGAGAATGTATCCTACTTTTGTTTTACGCTTCCGTCTTCAAAAACCTCAAAAACCTTATCATACTCCTCCGGCCGGAATCCCTCACCCGACACACAAACATCATACGGAATATCCCCCCGCAGGCAACGGGCAATCTCTTCGATGGCGGGTTTGAGGACTTGTTGCGTGGTCAGACCCTTGTCATTTTTCTTATCCAGGGGATAGATATGCGTGCCCCAGGTGAATAGCTGCCAACTGGTCGGCAGGGTATAACCATAGGGCAGGACAATGGCCGTTTTGGCCTTGTTGCGGAGGGCAGACAGGTCACGGGGGTGGGCCGTGGCATAATCGCTGATCCGCCGGGACAGGGCAAGCTGCTCGGCATAGGGCACATGGTGATCGTGATCCGAGGTCCAGAACCACAGGTACTCGGCGCCGAGGTCGTAGGCCAACTGCATCGAGGGATAACGGAGGGCCGGCTCGGCCTGACCGTAGATGGCCATACCCCACTTAGCACTGAACGCGCGGGCCGCCCCGCGCATGGAACTGTACGACCACAGAAACAGATTCTCCGGCGTAACGGGGATCTCGACGCCGAACTGCTGGTTGATCCGTTGAAGATACAAAAACTCGTCCGGCTCCCCGGTCGGCGTAATCTTCCAGCGGCATTCCTGGATGATCCCGACACGGTTGGCCTGCAACTGGTACCAGCTTGTCTCGACATAGGTCTCCCAGATCGGGATCCGCGGTTCGATCAGCCCCATCTCTCCCAGCACGATCCCCTGTTCGGCCAGCCGGTTACGATACCCGAGCTCGTCCATCTTCTTACGGATATGTTCCTGAATCATCTGTACGGCCGTCGAAAGCGGCGAGCCGGGCGGGTATTTGCCAGCGAGGATGCAGGCCGGCTCGTCGATGAACATCGACAGGCCGAGGAAGTTGGGGCGGTAGAGTTCCTCCGGGAAGGCGGTCGGCTTGCCGGTCCCCTCGTAAAAGACCGGCCGATGGCAGATCCAATCGACCTGTTGTTTTTGTACGACGAAATAGTTGATCCCGGCCGCGATCATCTCGTCGTAGTCCGGTTGCTTGAAGGGCACAAATACATAATTGTCTTGCTTGCTCTTACGCGGCTGGCCGTCATCGCGGAAGTTGCGACTGGTCCCAATCAACAGATCGGTGCGGAGTTCCATCCGCTGGACCTTGTTCGGGGGCTGGATGGCGCTGGCCGCTGACGACGCCTTCCGCATGATCGGCAAGCCCAGATACATCCCCTTGTCGAACAGCGACTCGCCGACCGTCTCTTGCGTCCGCGGGATCAACTGCCCGACAAAATCGAACAGCGGAACGACGGGTTTTCCCGTTCGGGAATCGACATACTCGACTGGTTCCCGTCCCGGCTCCTGGAGGATATATCGCAAAATCGTAACGGTCTTCGGCTCGGCCGCGAATGGCAAACGGTCAGCCAGAAACCAGATGCGGTAGAGTTGGCCATCGACCTTGGTGCCTTCCAAACGGATCCAAAAACCATCGGCCCCTTGCGGCTCCACCACCACCTCCACTTGTATGACATTCTGGCTACTGGGCTTGTCCCGAAACAATACATCATACTGCACACTGACCGTTTGTCCGGATGCAGATCCGAATGAGAATGCCATGATCAACAATCGAACTCCCGTTTTCATCGGATCATTCCCGTGGATTTTTTGAGGTAATCCACTTGCGCCTTGGTCAGCGGTCGGCTGCAGCCCAGGGGGGTGTCCTTGAGGGTGATGGCCCCGATCCGCGTGCGACGGATCGAGAGAACCTTGTATCCGGCGCGGTGCATCACCAGGCGAATATCGCTGTGCAGCCGGCCCTGAATCGTGACCTCCAACAGTGTCTCCATATTGTTCCGCCGGATCACGCGGACCTGAGACGAGCCGCCTTTGCCGCCCGATAGCCACGAGCCCCGCTTGAATTTTTCGATCGCCGTGTCATCCATGCTCCCACGAATCCGGATTTCATAGGTCCGCGGCAATTCATATCGCGGATGCGTCATGCGGTTGACCAGCTCCGAATCGTTGGTCAGAATGATCGCCCCGGTGGTGTCGGTATCCAGCCGCCCCACGCACACCACGCGAAACGGCGTATCAACCAAATCAATAGCTCGCTTGCGGCCCTGCGGATCGAAGTTGGTACAGATGACATTCTTGGGCTTGTTCAACAAAAAATACACCCGCCCGGGCATCTTCACCCGTCGCCCGTTGACCTTGACGGTGTCCTTGTCCGGCTCGACGAAGGCCGGCAGCGAATCGACAACCTTGCCGTTGACTTCAACCAGGCCTTCGAGGATCATTTCCTCGCACTTGCGTCGGGCGGCGATGCCGGCCTCGGCCAGGAACTTCTGGAGCCGGACCTTGCCGGCCGGTTGCTTGCGTCCTCCTATCCCCTTTAAAAGGGATTTCTTGATCTTTATACTCGGATGAATCTTCGGTTTGATATGTTCGTTGGATTGATTTTCGGTATCCATGAGTAATATGCTTCCTGTCAATGACGAAAATGATTGACGAGCCAGATAATCAGTGTCAAAATCGCGGAAAGGACAAGGCAAGTGGCCAGGGGGAACCAGATTTTACTATGTTCTGTTTCCCAACGGAGATCGCCGGGCAGTCGAAACAGCGAAAGTTTCGACGATCCCATCAGCCACAATCCGGCCCCGATCGTCGCTATGAATAGTCCGATCCCGACCATCAGCTTTCCGACATCCTGAGGGAAATTCTCCATTCCAGTCCCCGTTTCGGTTCCGACCATTTACATTTAACGAAACCAGCATACAATAACAGGGTGGATTTCGCAACGGCCAATTGTCGGGGCGTTACGGGACCGTCGGAGCTCAATATGATTTCGACCGTCATTTTTGACCTTGATGATACACTCTACGACGAGATCGATTACTGCCGCAGCGGTTTTCGGGCGGTGTCGCGATTTCTTGTACGGGCCGGAAGTCTGCCCGCAGACCGCGACGAAGACGATCTCTATAACGCCCTCTGGAAGCATTTCTGCTCAGGTAACAGAACCCAGACTTTTAACGCCGCTTTGGCCGAACTGAAAATCGACTTCGACGAAGAGGTGATAGCCAGTCTGATCTCGATTTATCGCGGCCATGAGCCGCATCTGAAGTTGCCCGACGAGACTCGCAAGACCCTTGAACTGCTGACCGACCGTTATGCCCTGGCCGTTCTCACGGATGGCTATCTTCCCGCCCAGGAACTTAAGCTCAAAGCCCTGCAGGCAATGCATTTCTTCAAGCATGTCCTCTATACCGAATCCCTCGGTCGAAGCTACTGGAAGCCGAATCCCAAGGGCTTCGAAATGCTCACTCGTAAGCTGGGCGTCCATCCGGCCGATTGCGTGTATGTGGGCGATAATCCCGCCAAAGACTTCCTTCCCGCCAATACGCTGGGCATGGGAACCATCCAGGTCGTCCGGCCCAACCGCCTGCACAACCACGCCCCGGAGGGCAAACCCGACGCGCCTGACCAGATTATCGGCTCGATCAGCCAGCTCCCAACCGCCCTTTTACGGCTGAAAGACAAACGATTGTTCCCGTAAGTTTCCCGAAATTCCCGAAATATGTCGGCTTGACGCGGCCGCCTGTCTGTGGTAAGGTAATCTTGGAATGGATTCGATGGGTCGGGATTTGGAAACAACAAGAGCCTCGCAATTCGGTCGTGTGCGAGTTCCCGTTTTCCTTTTCCATCACCGGAGCAAGTCGGCCTGTACGAACCGAATAAATGAGATCCTTTTTGGAGAATGAAAATGGGAAAGAAGTTGTATGTGGGAAACCTGCGGCCGGACCTCGGAAATGAGGAACTGCAAGGGTGGTTCGCGGAGTTCGGGACCGTGCTCAGCGTTAACATTGTCATTGACAAGGCCACCAACACCAGTAAGGGGTATGGATTTGTCGAGATGAGTTCGGATTCCGAAGCGGAAGCGGCCAAGACCGGACTCAATGGTACCGAACGCGGCGGAGCAACCATCAAGGTTGCCGATGCCAATCCACCCAAAACCGGCGGCGGTCGCCCCGGTGGACGCGGTGGATACGGCGGCGGAGGCGGGAGGCCGGGGGGACGCGGCGGTTTTGGTGGAGGCGGTGGTGGGCGTTCTGGCGGTCGCGGTGGGTATGGAGGCGGCGGCGGTGGACGCGGCGGCAGCGGCGGCGGATATGGTAGTGGACGCCGATTCTAATTTGAAATTTCAAATCAAAGCGAAAAGGGAGATCATTTGGGATCTCCCTATTTTTTTGTCCCACTCCCAATATCGATTTAAGGATGGGGTCGGGCGGACCGAACGGGTTCAATGATGAAAAGGGGACCCTTGTTTTCGAGAAAAAACTCCTGGCGCAATGGCGATCGAAAATGAAGGCAAAGATCCGGCCCCAGAGATAACGAATAGCCATCAGCGATTTCCGTCTCCGATTGTCGGAGCAGGCCGAGCACGGTCTCAAACAATTCGCTGACCCGGGTACCTTCGTTGGCGTCGGCCGCCAGAAGAGCCAGGTCCGGCAGGCCAAGCCGGTATGCCCCAAAGGTCCGCATCCAGATCCCGTCCATATCCACTACCTGGATTCGCACAAAACCACAGTATAGGAATAACAGGGGTAACGACCGCAGCATCTCCAAAAGATCTTCATCGCGATCCGTTTTCGAGAGGGCTTCGGCGGGGAAGGATGTGTGAGCGATCTCGTTGAGAACGACAATGGCCCCAAACCGAGACAGAACCCCCGCCAGACACGACAAGGCCACATATTGTTCCAGAGGATTGGTTTCACAGCCCGCATAATAGAGAAGAACATGAAACTTGTGGGATCGCGCGCAAGCTTTGAGGGCTTCCGGATAATTGGCGGCGCTGATACACCACTCGATCGTCTCCGCCGGCACGGCACAATTCAAACTGACCACGCGGATCACATGATCCCCCCATCCGACCAAACCCATCATGCTTCCCTCGTGGCACAATTCAGGATCGATTTGAAAACGAGCATTCCGCATCGAGGCGTGATGGGACTGCACGGCGGCCAGAAACGGGGGGGACTGAAGCTGAGGGGGTCGGTCCAACAATATTTTAAAACACAATGGATCTTTTATGTTTGTATTAATCCGAAGGAGAGCGTCCCGTTTCTCTGGATCTGAATACCCAAAGAATCGAGACCAGAAACCCATCTTCGTATTCCTTTCCTTCCGTTGCCCGATCATCTGGCCTGTGTTGGATCGAAACGAAGGCCGGAGGCCGCCAAGCCATCCCGAGTCCGGAGCCGGGCTGAAAATTCCCAGGGCATGTTGTTCTGCGTTACCTTTACCATAAGCGTATTCCACCCGCGTTTCAACGAAATATCGACCTTGTCGGAATCCGGAGTAATAGCCCGAGCCACATTCGCCGAATATACGACCTCGCCGTTGACCCAGACCTTGACTCCGTCGTCGCTTCCAAGCCATAGCTGGCAGTTTCGATCTTCATCGGCCCAGATCCCCGTACGGGCGTACGCAACTCGGCTTTCTCCGGGAAATTTCTTGAGAATATCCACGATAAACGGACGGACCGGATCGGTTCCCGCGGAAATCGCTTCCCATTGGGCCTGTCCCAGCGAGGGGTCTTCCGGCGGAAACGGCTGATCGAAAAGCTGCGAATAGTTCAAGCCGTCTTTTACATAAGGGGCGGAGATCTGCCAATCGAGGATATAGTCGGCCAGGGCCGAAGCGGAGTCCAGAATCTGCTGGGCTTGCCGTTTAAGATCGGTAACGATATCGGCGCCGAGAACGACCTGAAGGGCATTAATGGTTTTCTCCCTGCCTCGAAGTCCGGCCGATCGGGCAAGGGCAATCACGGCCTGAGCGGATTCCTGTTTGAGATCGGGATCGGCCAGAAACGATTGGGCCCACTCGATGGCCTCGGTTGTTTGAAGCTGGGGCACTATAGCCAGAATCCTTTTTTTCTCGGCCGGCAGATCTGCAACCATCATGGCCTTTTGATAGGCCTGCAACTTCTGTGCATCGGAATCTGAGGACAGGGCGATTAAATTGACCACGCCCCGGAGGGCAAGGATTTTATGCGTTCGGACGGTCGAAGTCTGGGCAATGTTCTGCAGATCCGGCAGGGGTGCGCCCGTGGGCCAGCCCGCCAGGGCCTCAATGGCGGCCGACACGATCTCCGGATCGGAATCAGACAAGGCGGCGCGAAGCGGGGCAAGGGCCGAGTCATGGCCCAGCCGCCCGGCGGCTTGCAGAAGAGCGATCCTTTGCGCCGTGGAAGCCGAACCCAGCTTGGTGATGAGCTTTTCGGCGGCAATCTGCTGACGACCGGTGCGTCGAGCGGCCTGAACCATCGTATTGGCGGCTTCCGAAGCCGATGACGCAGGCACAGTGACGATCAGATCCACCAGAGCCGTGATTTCCTGAGGTCCGGCCAGATCCTTGAGGGCCGACAGGATCGCAGTACGAACAACCGGCTGAGCGTCAGCGGCCAGAGGCAACAGCGCTGGCGCCGCCTCGGTCGCATTACGAGACGCCAAGGCCTTGATCAGTTCAATCTTGACCGCCGGGTCGGCTTCTTTGATCCGAGCTACTATTTCGGCCGCAAGACCCTGGCCGCGAATGGTTCGCAATCCATTCCTCGCCGCCGTTTGTTCCTCTCCTGTGGATTTTGCCGCTCGTTCGGCAAAAAAGACGATATGGGACTTGTCGCCCAGAACGCTGACTGCCTTGATCCCGGCGATACGGACGGACGCCTGTGAAGACTTGCACGCCTCGAGTATATCACCTAATGAATCGCGGTCCCCGATCTCCGCGGACATATCAATCAAGAGCGTCTGCGCTTCAGGACAGAAGGTTTTCCATTGCTTCATGCTCGCCCTGACCAGTTGTGGATCTTTCGTTTCTCGCACCAGCCGGATGGCGACTTGCCGAAGCGGTTCATCAGATCCGGCCAGCGCTTCGATCACAAGCGGGGTTCGCCGCTGATCGTCCGACAATGCCGATCCCCTCCATGCAGCCAGACGCAGCCAACCCGTCGGTTTTGCCTGCAGGATCATTCGATAGAGATCCGCAGCTTCGGCATTGTCGCCCGCGTTCAATCGATTTTCCGCACAGATCAATAGCGCCTCTACCGCGGCGGTTTTGACAACACCATCGGACAAGCCACAAATCTTGAGCAATGCGGCCTGGGCCTCCGGCCCTCCGATTCTTCCCAAGGCCATTGCCGCAGCCGCTGCGACGGTCACATCCGAATCGGACAACGCGGAGACTAACATCGCAATCGCGGTCGTATCGCGCCGCCAGCCCAGCGAATCGATCAGGCCGGCTTTGACAAAGCCGGAGGTCTTGTCCGCCGCGTCGCGAAGGGCCGCTCCTGCCTCCGCATACGGCATGGCCTCCAGCGCATACCGCGCCGCATGCCCGATCCGTTCGTCTTGCAAAAATGCGGCTAAAGAATCGACCGATTCAATCGTCCCGATGGTCCGTAGCTGCTGGCAGGCATCGCACTTTTCCACAACTCCGGCATCCGATTTCAGGATGGCGATCAGTTCCTTTTCGTCTGCGGCCTCTACCAAGCAGACAATCCAAAAGCCCCCCGTGACAAGCAAGATTCGCGTGAACCAGGATGTATTCATGACCGACCTTTCGAACGACAGGATGAACGGTTCAAAGAAACAGGACTTTACAGCAACCACTTCGGGCGAGGCGTATAAGACAACAACCGATTCGCCGTTTCGTCGCCGACGAATTGCAGATTGGCCGGATCCCAGCGCAAATTTCGTTTCAGGGCCAGCGAGATGCCGCCGATGAGAATGACATTGATGGTGTACGCGGCCACTTCCGGATTGCAGATCGTGGACTTGCGGCTGCGAATACAATCCAGATAATTTCCCGAGTGACTGTTGGCGAAATAGACCCGTTGATCCTCGGGCAACAGGGGTTGACGGAGAATATTCGCCGGATAAGATACGATATTGCCCCGATCCACGGCGATTCGTCCCTGGGTCCCGACAAAACAGGCCCCGCCGTCCGGCCCTACCGGTTCGTTGGGATAGGGAACGGAATGAACCACCACACCGTTGGAATAATGGTAACGGATCTGATCTTTCCCATATTCCACATCGATCGGCGCCGTACCATCGGGATTGACCGTCCATTGTATGATGTCGTAGTGATGCGGACTCCAGTTGATATCGCCGACAAACAAACCTGTGAGCGTGTGTCCGGCCTCGCCGCCATAGGGACGCCACGGAAGCGGTCCCAGCCACATGTCCCAGTCGAACCCTTGGGGTACGGGTACCGATTGATTCGATGTCCACGGCCGGGGGAAAAACGCGCCGGGTTCGCGGTACGCATAGACTTCCTTGAGCTGCCCGATCCGCTGATTGCGGACCAACTCGCAGGCCAGTCGAAACTTCCCTTCATACTCGGACCGCTGCTGCGTGCCGGCCTGATAAATCCGCCCATATCGACGGGCCGTCTCGACCACCATCTGGGACTGGCGTACGGTGATCGCGATGGGCTTTTCGCAATATACATCCTTGCCCGCTCGCATCGCCAGGATCGACATCGGCGCCGCCCAGTGATACGGCAATGCAAGCAACACGGCGTCAATGTCGGGGCGGGCGAGAACCTCTCGAAAATCGTTGTAGGACTTGACGCCGTCGTAGCCCGGCTTGTTGAACCGATCCGCATAGATCTGGTTGCATCGTTGCCAAGCCGCCATCCGTCGTTCTTCTCGAACATCGCAGACGGCCATCACCTGAACATCCTCGCGAGCGACATATCCGCCGGGTACATAGGTCCAGGCCCCGCCCATCAGATGCCCGCTGCCCTGGCCTCCCAGACCCACAAAACCCATATTGATTCGTTCGCTGGGCACGACAGAACCCGCTTGGCCAAACGCATGGGAACCGACCAGATACGGCACGGCGACCGCGGAAACCACCCCCTTGAGAAACGCTCGACGATGAAACCGTCTGGATACCATTGTATTGCTCCTATCGAAGGTTGAAGGTTCGCCGAAAATCACAAGGGCATTGTACCGACAACCCCCCGAAACCTCAAGAACCGATCCAAATCACCCTGCCGTTCGGTCCGATTCCCCGCCAGATCATACGCATACTTGGCCCGGTAACCATAGCCGGTTGAATTGACTTCATAATGGGACTCATAACTCAACCGATTCAACCCATCGTACCGGCATAGCACCAGCTTTTCTACATTATTCACCGGCTTTTGCCTCTCCCAGGCCGACGCCCGCTGACCGTCGGCGTAATGGCGATACAGAAAACGACTCAACTGGGGTTTATTCGGGTCCGCCAGCGTCGGCTGCGTCTGGAAGTTGACCACTTCCCTCAACCGATTCATCGAGTTGTACTGATACTGCGTACAGACCCCATTCGGCAACAACACCGATTCCCGACTGCCATTGTCATTATAGGTATATTTCGTCTCTTCCGGAGGATTGACATCGGCGTTATTTCGCCGGACCACCTGGACCGTGAATAATCGCCCAAGATCATCGTAGGTATAGACCGTCCGCGTGGTCGATGCCGCATAAGGTGGCGTTGCCGCCGCATCGTCGCGGATTTGTTCTGGTGTCTTCGCGGCCGGATAACTCGTCATTGCCGTCTTCAGACCCGTCACCGAATCATATTCGTACAACAAATCCCCCTGCGGCGATTCGTAAATCTCGATCCGGCCTTCGTCGTCATACCAGGTTTTGTATACCTCATTGGAGCCGGGAGTTACAGTCTCGGTCTTCTTGCGACCCAACTTGTCATAGGTATAGGCAAGGGTGCCATCCGGCGTCCCGCCGGGTACACCGTTATACGATTCCTCAACCCGCAACTGACCCGGAATACCGAGGAAGGTTGACGGTGTACCACTCATAAAGTGATCGTTGCTGCTCACATCATTGACATAGTAACGATAAACCGTCGTATGCCCTTCATAATCCACTCGTTCCACCACCCGGCCGTGCGGATCATAGATCGTGCCCTCAAACGGCTGATTGCCGGGCCGATTCGTAACCAGAGTGCTCCACGCCGGGAATACCGCCACACTGCTCAAGTCGTCGAGACCCGCCACCGGATACGGCTGATATTTCTTGACCAGCCGATTCTGCTCGTCATATTCCATCACTGTCACCCGGCCCAGCGGATCCAGAATCCCGATCTGATTGCCGTAGGAATCGTAGTAGTACCGATATATGGGATAGACCAATCCCCGATCCGGCGAATCCTGCGGATCATCCACCTTCGGCAGCATCACCATCGTCAGCCGTCCGGCCGGGTCATAGGCGAAAATCTTGTACCGGTCGGCATGTTCATACTCGGCCGACGCCACCGGCGGCGTCTCATAGAGCTTCCGCCCGAAACCGTCATACCCTACATGGCTATACACCGGCCCGGAGGCAGGCGTAATCGTGGTACCGGAATCAATCTTATACGCCGTGGCGGGATGGATCGTTCGGATCATCCGGCCCAGCGCGTCATACTCGAAGCTGGTCACATTGTTGCGGGCGTCCCGGGTCCAGTCCTGCCGCGGGCCGTCATAATGCGTCACCGTCACCGCCCGCTTGGCCGCATCCTCCGGCAGCGAAATCACCTCCACCTGCCGTCCGGCCGCATCATAATGAATCTCCTGCGTGCATACCCCCTTGCCTGTCGTGCTTTGCGTCGGAGCATAACTGCGATACACCCGCCCCGCCACATCGTAATCCGTGTGCGTTCGAGACAGACAAATCGTCGTATTCGTCACATTGGGTACCTGGCCATCCGATCTCCAGGCGATATTGTTGGGCGATGTTCCATTTCCATCCCAGGCGTTCCGGACAACATAACTTTCCCAAACCCGTTTTCCGATCGGTTTCTGACCAGAGGTCGGAGCCTCAAAATGGCCCTGACTATCCACAACAAACGGCGACACTTCGATCGTCACATTCGCCCATCGCCGCGTCTCCACCACCCGCCCGAGCGCATCATACACCGTCTCGGTCCCAACCGGCGTATCTGTCGCCGCGTACGGCCCGACCGTCACAATCGCCCGACCCTCCGCGTCAAACAGCGTCCGCGTCGTCGTCAGCAACACATTGTTAGCCGGCGTCTGTTCGTCATAAACCGCAAACACCTCCGTCTCGACCAGATTCCCCGTCTCGTCATACCAATACTTCGTGACAATCTGGTTTTCATCCGTGGTCTTCTTTGGCTTACCGATCTCGTTGTATTCGGTTGTCGAAAGCGGGACAGTCTGGATTGTTCCATTTTGGACCCATGTCTCACCGGTTTTCACTAACGGAATTATCTTGCGTTCCGTCGAAGTCACCCGCCCCATCTTGTCATAGTTGGTAACGCTGACAACCTGCTGACAATGCGTACTATCCGAATACCAGTTATACCACGACTGATCCTGTCTTCCCTCGGAATCATAATGGAAATACCGCTTGACCACATTCGGATTACTGAACGGAACAATCTGCGTCGAATTATTCCACGGACAATACGGATCCGTCACCGCGTACGGCTGGTCGTCAGATCCACTCTCAGTTTTATCGTACTTATACGAAGTTACGATACAATACATTCGATCCGAATCGGGAATCCCTGTTACCTGATTTGATTCATTGGAGCCGAGGGAATAATACGGCGAAAAATTCGTAACATTCTTCGTATCCACCTGAACCGTATGCAATAACCGATTGCGTGTATCATAGAGGTTGGCCGTAAACGAATGCCGCTGCAGGCCGGTACCGGAACCGGTGGTCGTTTCCGTGGCCAGCAACAACCCCGTGGGACTGTAGGTGTTCCAGGTCGAGGCCAGCTCGATATAAAGATTGTCCCCGATCGGCTTGTACTGCGTGCTCTTGATCAGCCGGCCGTTGGCGTCGGTGCAGTTGACGGTCTTGTTCAGCACCGGATCGACGACCGTCTCGGTATCGACCGAAAGCGCTTTGCCGCCGGGGCTGACGAGTTCGGCCGTCCCGAAGGTCGTCTCGGTCACCGCATAGACGGGCTGGGCGGGATTGTCGTCGGTCCAATCGACCAACTGGCTGACCTTCGTGGGCTTGTCGATATTCTTTCCCGAGGCGGGATACTCATAGAGGGTGTGGGTCTGGAAAACGCCCTCCGCGGCCGTTCCCTGGAACCGAATGACCTCGACGACATTCCCGCGCGAGTTGTACTTATAAACGGTCTCGTTCTCAGACCGATCGTTCACCGTCTCCGTCCGGCCGTTTGTATTATGACTCAAACCGATCCGATGCCCCTGCGCGTCGATCGTCTCGATCAGCCGCCCCTGATCGTCATACACATACCGGATCGGTTCGGGCGTCGACTCAAAGAACGGTCCCGTCAGCGGGCTTCCCCACGGATCGTATGCATAGCCGTTGACCACGGTCCCGGAGTCATTGACCACCTGCCGAACGCTGCCGTGCTGGTCCGACAGGGCAAAATACAGGGTATCCCCGTAGAATCCATCATGGAACGCCACCAACTGCGTATCGGCATACAGGAAGGTCTTGGTAATCGCCTGATTCGGGTCGGTTACGGCCGGATCAATCTCCAGCAGCACCACCGGCACATCCCCCTCGGTGTCCACAATGTATTTCCGCGCCTGCGTCGGCTGGCCGGTGGCCTGAACTTCCCTGCGGATGCGGTTGCCGTCCGGATCATACCGGCAAACCACCCCGCTGCCGGCGTTGGTCGCCGACCGCAACTGCCCATCCCAGGTCCAGCCAATTGTCCGAACCTCGTCGGAGGTCAACTGCCCGTTGCCATCCCAGCCCAGATCCTGCTGGCCGCGCTGCGTCATCCGGTTGCCGGAATACCCGTAAGCAATCGGGATAATCAATAGTTTTCTTCGATATCCAACTCTGAGAAAACGGGGTAATTGTTTACAATTTACTTCTCAAGTAATTCTTTGTGATATTTCTCTATCTTAATCTCGAGGCGCGTACGGTGAATATCTTGAACAACATAATTGCATAGTAAAAGCCCGACCCCTAAACCGAAACCGTAGTTAGCCCAATCTTGCGATTTCGCGCTAAAAACAGCCGTTGTCATGCAAACGACGGATAGAAAAACCAACAATAATCGGATATGCCATGATTTCATCTGATAATCTCCTTATATTTCCACATCTTCTATTCAGGTTCTTCCCCGGGGACAACATGTGTTGAATTCGTAATTCGGTCTCGTAAACCATAACCCCATTCTACCATCTTTATCATAAAATCTCGATATTGCCATAGTTCGTATAATGCGCATGCTGTAGCAAATGCATAACCATATGCCGCAAGTTTCGCATATTCGGTTTTTGCCCTTAACCATTCTCCGGTTGTTACACCTACTACGACACCAATAAGACCCCATACCTCTCCTTCAGGATCAGCCCTATTTATCGAATCATTCGCACAGTAAAGATATCTATGTAATTCAAGTGGATCACCAAATTTACCCCGGTAAGGGTCTCTCGCCGTAAATCGGTAAATCGCCGGATCGTACTGTCGGGCGCGGAGGAAGTACTGGCCGAATTCGGAGTCGAAGTACTGGCCGGTGAATTGCCAGGGATTGGCGATGGTCTGCGTGACCTCGGAGGAGAACGACTGGCCGAAAGGTTCGTAAGTGTAGGTATTGCGTACTTCGGCGTTAGTGTTAATCACTTCCCGCACCGATCCCAGACGATCATGCAGGTAGAAGTACAACCCATCGCCGAAGTAGCCGTCATGCTGGGCAATGATCTGGCTGTTGGCGTAGATGTAGCTCTTGGTGATCGCCTGATTGGGATCCGTGATTGCCGGATCAATCTCCAGCAGGATCGTCGGCAGTTCCCCGGCCGCATCGATGATGTACTTGCGGTTCGTTGTGGAGTTCACCGTCCGCAGCACACGATTTCCATCCGGATCGTATCGCAGGGCGACCGTGGTACTCCCGGAGGTTGCGCTTCGCAGCTTGCTGTCCCAGTTATATGTCAAAGAGCGACTCAGGGCACTGATCATACGCCCGTCGGCGTCCCAGTCAAGCGCATTACCGCCCTTGGCCGTCATCAAATCGCCGTCATAGTCGAAATCGGTATTGACTCCGCTGACGGCCTGCTGACTTACATTCCCCGCCTTGTCGTAGGTATAACCGGCCGTCCAGGTGGCGCCGTTGATGTTGGAGACCGAGGCCGACCGAAGTTGCGACCGCATATCATACGAATAACCCAACACATGCTGCCGCGTCCCTCCGCCGACCAGCGTCAGGGTCTCCGTCCCGATCCGCAGACGGCCCAGACCATCCACCGTGGTACCGGCCAGCGTAAAGGTCGGCCCGACCGTCGTCGAATATCCCGTCAGCCGGTTATCCGCGTTGTAGTCGTAATCCAGGGCGACGGTATCCCCGCCGAAGGTCCCGTCGAGGTAGTAGGTCAGGGCGCTGCGGTTGCCGTTGTCGTCATAGGCCAGCTTGGCCACCCACGGCGTGGTAATCCCCCGCAGCGGCTCGGCCACATATTCCAGCCGTCCGGCCTTGTCATACAGATACGCCACATGATACCGCGTCCGCCCATCGTTGGGATCGATCGCCAGGATCGCGCTGCGTTGCCCGTCAGCCCGCCGGGAATACACCACCTGCCAACCGTCCTGATCGACGACCTTGCTCACCCGCCCGAGGGCGTCATGCTCCCATGTGATCGTACCACTGCCGCCGATCCGGTCGGAGGTGTTGCGAACATCCGTTACAACCGAATGATTACTTTATTTGGTGGCCTTTTCTGTCGAATCGTTACCTATTTTTTTATTTCTGGCAGTGGACTGAAATCGAAAAGTTTTCTATGATAATACAGATTACATATTATCGAAAATAATAAAGGAAAAAGCATCTGGATCGCGAGATGAATTATCAAAGCCAAAGGAAGCAATATCAGAAAGACCTTCCATGTGACCGTTGATCGTACAACTAATCCAACCAACCCCACTACTACAAACAAAAATCCAAAAATGGGGATGGCACTGGGCACATTTTGCCGTTTTAAACATTTCTGTAACCTATGACAAAAATCACCAACATCTAAAGAAAGCCCTAATACAATAAAGCCAATAAATACAAATATCATGAAATCATATTTTGCTATCAATAACATTATTACAGTTAAAATCGTTAGCAGAATTAAAGCGGGCATTGGTTTATCTCCTTAACCTTGCGGTGGACCATTATATATTCGTTGGTTACATAACAATGCTTTAAGAAATCCCAAAAAACCCTCCGGCCAACTCATATCCTTCGCATTATACTACTCCCCAAAATTTGGACCAGGATATAAGGTGGAAGATGCGGTATAA
>CAZXPW010000069.1:0-17056 GCA_964643355.1 uncultured Pirellulales bacterium | reverse complement strand
GCGTTCTCGGTCAAAAATGTCCTCACCGTATTGTTCAAATACGATTACGGTCCTTTTTGACCTGCGGCCTTGCGGCGGGCCAAAATTTCGCGCCCAAAACAGTCTGTAATCGGACGAGTCGATAAACTGTGCCCTAAACCGTTTGGGGCCTTGAAGTTACGATAAGCAGGTCAAAACTTTGTGAAATAACCAGGCTGGCATCGCAGAAGATCGTCTTGCCGTAAGCATCGTATCGGTACCGCTCGACAACTTCAATCTTGCCATTCGTATTTCGTTTTGAAAGAGCGACCACGGAACCCAATTTATCATCGAAGATTACAGAATATCTTCTCAGACTTTTTCAACAGCCCACTGTGCTGAGTTAGTACATGTCAACACCAAAAGGTTCCTGACATCTTTATTTTTCCCTAAACATTTTGCCCCGTCTATTTGCCGTAGTTTCTGATCTCCTTTTTAAGGTTTAACCCGATTAGACCATTCAGGCTTGCCAAAACCTCGTCATGCTCAACAAGGTTCTCCACGAAAGATACTGAAATCAATTCCTTGACCTGTTCATCACTAGAACCCATACCTTGGTCGAGAATGCTAAGAATCCGTTCAACGGGTTTTGCAGACCCCGTTTCGCCCAAACGCACTTGTTGAACGACATAACGTGTAACATCACCCAAGAAGACATGTGGCAAGAGCTCATCGTTATCATGAATATGCTCATCATAGACATAACGAAGCTCGGGCACCTGATCTATAAGTTTGTTGATGTATGTTATTGTGGAAGAAGGAATATCAACCATTTTACTTACCTGCTAGTGCTGAGTTCAGATCGTCGAGCATCTGCTGCGCTGCCGCCCTATCTGCCGCAGAGGCATTTGGGTTCTTCTGCAACCATTTCTCAAGGGCACGCACATATTCCTGACCTTTCTGGCTGTGGAACCTGCCGTAAGTAGCCTGACCGGTTTTCAACTCATTCCGAATGGCATCGGCCGTACTGCCCATCCCAATTTGGTTGGGAGTCTTCGTCCCCTTATAGAGATCCTCAACGAGATTGTTGAGTTTCGGATCGGTAACGGACGGCTTGGGTATACCCTTTCGAACAATCTTACCCGCCTCGTCGCCATGTTTCAATACTTTTCCTCCATACTTTATACCTTTTCCAAAAAAATCACCAATGAAGGGAGCCATCGCCAAGCCGGAAGCTCCTGCATCACCATAGTTTCCCCGCAGCAGATGAATCAGGGCGTTGATACCATCGGTAATAATTGTCGGATCAAAAAGCCCTATAACATCCAATCCTCCCTGGAACCAATCCCATCCGCTGCCCTTGCATAAACCATACGGATCTATCCAGTTGATCGGATTGTTGCCACAATACGCATACAGATTCATGGAGTCGGCGTAGCCGATGGGGTCGGTTTGGAGGAAACGGCCGAGGGCGGGCGAGTACATCCGGGCACGGTAATAATACAGCCCCGTCTCCGGATCGTATTGCCGGCCGGTGAACATGAACGGATTGCCGTACAGACTGGCGTTGGGCGTCCGCGGATTCCACTGGCCATCGCATACGGCCGTATTCCCAAAGGCGTCGTAAATATATCGTTCCACAATCGCACCTGTTGTACCGTTTACCAAGGCCACCACCGAACCGAGACCATCATAGAAATACCAATAGGTTCCCGCATAGTCCCCGGAGGGGATGATCATCGCCAGCGGCTCGTCGATTCCGGGGCCGTAGATGAACTTGCGGACCAAGGCGCCACTAACATACTCGGCGAGGATCTGGGGACCATTATACACATAGGTGGTCGTTACGCCAGCGACGGTTTTGGAGATCCCGTTGTCCCGGCGAGGACGAAAAAGGAACGCGATCTGTATGTCGCAAGTTGTTATCTGTAATGATGTTATGCAATTCGTATCTCGAAATCGTGATCCATGGAATTGAAGAAATGATCGGCGTGTTGTAAGATACGCTCTTTCCATTCAGGATCAACCCATCAAACCTGTGGTTGGATTGGACGAACGGACTGACTATGAGCGGAAAGGGATTTACGCATTTGCATTTGCATACGATGTATTCGCTTCTGGACGGGGCAATCCATCCGGATCGGCTCTTTGCGCGGTGCAAGGAACTGGGGATGGATTCGGTGGCGATCACGGACCACGGGAACCTGTTCGGGGTGGTGGATTTTTACACGCACGCCAAGGCCGCAGGGGTCAAGCCGATCCTGGGGATGGAGGCGTATATCGCGCCGGGCAGTCGGCTGGACAAGCAGGGCGGCGGGGGGGTGAAGGAAAACGCGTTTCATTTGATTCTGCTTGCGGAGAACACGACCGGCTATAAAAACCTGCTGCGACTCAGCAGCATCGGATTTACGGAGGGCTTTTACTACCGGCCGCGGATCGATAAGGAAGTGCTCGAACAATTGCACGAGGGGCTGATCTGTACGACGGCCTGTTGGGCGGGCGAGGTGCCGGTGGCGCTGGCCCGCGGCGACGAAAAGGCAGCGCGGGAGGCGGCCGAGTGGTATCTGCGTGTATTCGGCGAGAATCGGTTTTTTATCGAGGTCCAACAACACGAAGTCAAACAGGAATCGCCGGAGGTTCGCGGGCCGTTGATCGATCTGGCGCGGAAGATGGGCGTGGGGCTGGTGGCGACCAACGATGTTCATTTTCTCAGCGCCGACGACTATGAGGCGCACAAGGCCCTGTGCTGCATCAGCACGGGCAAAAAGATCACTGACCCGGACGCGATGGAGTATCCGCCGGATGTGTATCTCAAGAGCCCCGACGAGATGCGGGAGATGTTCGCCGATGTGCCGGACGCCTGCGACCGGACGCTGGAGATCGCCAGGCGATGTCAGGTTGACATCGACCTCAAGAGTCGCCACGCCCCGGTCTATGTTCCGCCGGACGGCAGCACGCCGGAGGCGTATCTGAATCGACTGTGCGAAGAGGGAATGAAGCGCCGCTACGGCAAACCATCGGCCGAGGTCCGTCAGCGGATGCAGCGGGAGCTGGAGGTCATCGAGGGCAAGGGCTTTTCGAGCTATTTTTTGATCGTGTGGGATTTCTGCAACTACGCATGGCAGAACCATATACCGGTGGGGGCCAGGGGCAGCGCGGTCGGGACGGTGGTGGGGTATTGCCTGGGGATCTGCGATGTCGATCCGCTGCGGTACGACCTGCTGTTTGAGCGGTTTATGGACCCGCAGCGAAACGAGATGCCGGATATCGATATTGATATCTGCCAGGATGGGCGGGCCAAGGTCCTGGAGTATGTGCGTCAAAAATACGGCCATATCGCGCAGATCATCACCTTCGGGACGATGAAGGCGCGGGCCGTGATCCGCGATGTGTGCCGGGTGTTGGATGTGCCGCTGTCGGAGGCGGACCGGCTGGCCAAACTGGTGCCGGCGGAACTGAAGATGACACTGGACAAGGCGCTGACGGTCGAACCGGATTTGAAGAAGGCCTATGAGAGTGACGAGCGGTTTAAGCGGGTACTGGATATCGGCCGCAAGCTGGAGGGCCTGGCTCGGCATTCGTCGGTTCATGCGTGTGGCGTGGTTATTGCCGACGAACCGCTGACGAATTTTCTGCCGCTCTATAAGCAGCCGGGATCGGACGATTTGATCACGCAGTTCGAAGGTCCGACGGTGGAGAAGGTGGGACTGTTGAAAATGGACTTTCTCGGTCTACGGACACTGAGCGTCCTGGAGCGGGCCAAGGAGCTGATCCGGGAGATTCACGGCAAGGAAATCGACCTGGAGGCGATCGAACTGACAGACCAGAAGGTCTTTCGCGAGATTTTCGGGGCCGGACGCACCAAGGGCGTGTTCCAGTTTGAATCCGGCGGAATGGTCGATCTGCTGATGAAGCTCAAACCGGATCGGATCGAGGACCTGATTGCGGCCAACGCACTGTACCGGCCGGGACCGATGGCGCTGATTCCGGACTTTGTCAAGCGAAAACACGGGGCCAAGTGGGAAGTCCCCCACCCGATCATGCGGGAGGTGCTGGAGGAAACCTTCGGGATCATGGTCTACCAGGAACAGGTCATGCGGATTTGCAATGGACTTGGTGAGATCCCGTTGCGCGAGGCCTATACGCTGATCAAAGCGATCGGCAAGAAAAAGCTGGATGTGATCGCCAAGGAAAAAACCCGATTCATCGAGGGTAGTATCGCCAAGGGGTTGACGGCGGCCCAGGCCGAGGAGATCTTCGACCTGATCAAAAAATTCGCCGGGTACGGTTTCAATAAAAGCCACGCGGCGCGGTATTCGGTGGTGGCCTATCAGACCGCATACCTCAAGGCGTATTACCCGGTCGAGTTCATGGCGGCATTGCTGACCTATGAAATGGGCGACACCGACAAGGTCGTCGAGTACATCCAGGAATGCAAGGACATGGGAATCGCGGTCCTGCCTCCGGATATCAATGAGAGTTTCAGCGATTTCACGGTTGTGTACAACAAACAAGATTCGGTGGACCAAAAAGGCGTAATTCGATTCGGCTTGACGGCGGTCAAGGGCGTCGGCAGCAAGGCCGTCGAGCAGATTATCGCGGCACGGGAAAGTGCCAAACGATTCCGCAGTTTGTACCATTTCTGTGAGAGCGTCGATTTACGGGTGGCCAACAAGCAAGTGATCGAGGCGCTGATCAAGGCCGGCGCGTTCGATGCGATGGGCGGCAGCCGGGCGCAGATGATGGCGGGACTGGAAAAGGCGATGCAGATCGGATCCCGGATGCAGGAGGATCGGCACAGCGGCCAGATGAACTTTTTCTCCGGCGTGGAGGTCGATGCCGAGAAGGATCATGAAACCCTGCCCAAGGTCCAGCCGTGGTCCGAGATGCAGATGCTGACCTATGAAAAAGAAGTGCTTGGGTTTTTCGTGACGAAAAATCCCCTCAGCGAGCATGCGACCGAACTGGACGCCTATTCCAATCTGAATACCGGCGAACTGGTTGGTCGCAAGGAAGGAGCCGAGGTAGTAATCGGCGGGATGGTGACCAAGATCCGCCAGATGGTGACCAAAAAGGGCAAAACGGCCGGATCGAAGATGGCGGTTTTTGAACTTCAGGATCTGCAGGGACGATGCGAAGTGGTCGTGTTCCCCAAGACGCTGGAACAATACGGGTCGCTGCTGGCGGTGGACAAGATTCTTTTTGTCAAAGGGACCGTCGATACTCGCCGGGAAACGCCGAACATCATCTGCGAGGAACTGATCGCGCTGGACGAAGTGCGGGAAAAAATGACGGCCAGGGTAACGGTAGAGCTCAAACGCGACGAGGTAACTGAAGAGTTAGTGACCCGACTACGGAATCTGTGCGGCCAGCATCGCGGAAAGAGCCCGCTGCAGGTGAGCTTGACGACCCAGGGCGGATATCGGATCCGTGCGATTGCCGACCGCAGTTTGTGCGTTCAGCCGGATCCGGAATTCTGCGAAAAACTCAAGTCGATCGTGGGTTGGGATCGAGTGGCGTTGGGAAGACGATCATGATTTTCAAATTTCGCCTTCCGATACTCCGCTTGTGCGGATCGGAAGATTCCAGGCCACGGGATGTATCGGATGAATGACAATCAAGCATCGCAAGGACAAAGTGCCGTTGATTCGTCTGTTCAGGGTGGGATCGACTTCTGTTCCGCCGGTAAGGCGATCAGGTCGGTTTTTCGGGCTCGCTGGGCCGAAGTGCTCATGGTGGTGGTTCTCAACGCCGCGATGCGCGTTTGGATCCAGTATTTCAGTTGGGAAATCCTATTGGGGGAAAAATCCGCCCTGAACCGTTTATCGGAAACGACGGGTTTTTTTCTGGGGATGGGAACCATGGCCTATGTGATTGTCACGCAGATGCTCCTATTGGGATTCCTGGCCTCGGTGGTGCATGAACGGACTCGGCGACAGGAACCGACGATGCTGCTGTTGGCCGGACGGTACTTCTTTTGGAGATGGATTCGTTTTGTGATTCTGAGCGAGGCGATATTGATTGCGGGCATGGTCATCTGTCTTACCTGGCTCAACGCGGCGATTTTGCATGTTGAGTCGTTTCAAGACGGACCGTGGTGGTCGAAATTCCTGGCTTATTTCATTCCCGCAGTGATCTTGACCAAGTTGATGGTGATGATTCCGGCGGAAATGATCGTTCGGAATCGCATGGTCATGAACGCGCTTCGTTCGATTCGGGACTATTCGCTTTGGCGGATCAAGCCGCTGGTTTTGTTTTATGTGGCCTGGCAGGGTGTCATCGCATGGATGGGGGGATGGATGCCGACGACGGGGGACAGGAACCAGTGGAGTTATGGGATCTGGCTGGGACAGGGCGTGTGGATTTCGATCGGGCAATTTCTTATCCTGTTGTGGGCTGTGTTGGAAGTCAGGGCATTTCAGCGGCCGTTATCGGCGACGCGTTCGATCGAAGCCACCAAAGAGAAGGCGGAATGAGCCAATTGCAGGGACGATTTGTGGTATTGGATGGTCCGGACGGCTGTGGCAAGAGCACGCAGGTTCGACTGCTGGCCGAGTGGCTGCGGGGGCAAGGGAAGACGGTGACGGTCTATCGTGACCCCGGAACGACAACCGTTGGCGAGAAAATCCGCTCGATCCTCCTGGATTCAACGGAGTTCAAGATACCGGCCAATGTCGAAACGCTTCTCTTTATGGCCGCACGGGCGCAGTTGTGGCAGGAACATATCGCGGCCGATCTGGCTGGGGGAATCTGGGTGGTGATGGATCGATGGATTTCCAGTACCTGTGCGTATCAGGGATTCGCCGGTGAATTTGGAATCGAAAAGGTGATTCAACTCGGGCGGGATTGTCTGCCGCGGGTCTGGCCGGACCTGACAATCGTGTTGGATGTCGATACGGAAACGACCGCGAGGCGTTTGGTTCGGCCGCTGGATCGGATGGAGCAGAAGGGCCGGAACTATCATACAAAAGTACGACAGGGATTTCTTACGCTGGCCAAGATGTATCCGGAGCATGTAAAGGTCGTGGACGCATCACGGTCTATTGATGAAGTGCAGGCGGAGGTTCAGAAAATTGCGTCCAAAATGGCTATCGAATATTGATGCGTGAGTTTTTTCAGGCCGATCATGAGTACAAAATGGACCATAAAACACGAAATTCTATGGCAAATACTCTTGCTGTGTCCTCTGTCGATTGTTTTACTTTTGATGTTGGTATCGTTTTTCGTCAATCATCCGTTCTGGGGTGCCGCGGGTTTCATTGGAATTTTCCTGTGCGGAGGGGTGTTTTTGTGGAAATGCACATGATCGAAGCGAGGGAATCATCGCGATGAGTCTTCGGGATGTATTGTGTCAGAGGCGAGCGGTTGGGTCGCTGATGAAGGCCGTCGAGGCAGGGCGCTTAGCCCATGCTTATATCTTTGCCGGCGAGGAAGGAGTCGGCAAATTCACCACGGCACGCGAATTTGCCCGAATGCTGCTGTGCCACAATCGGGGCCAGCCAGCGAGATCATCCAAGAATAAAGCCCGTAAGACGGACAAGAAAAAGCCGGCAGGGGGATTGCTGTTCGGCGCCGAACCGGAGGAAACAACAGTCGCTTCGGAGACGCTTGCGGAAACGGTGGGTCAGTACGATAGCTGCGGGCATTGCCAATCCTGTCGATTGATCGATGCCGGGACGCATCCGGATTTTCAAGTGGTCTATAAGGAGTTACTGCCCTTTACGAAAGACCCCAACAATAAGGACAAAAAAACTCCGGCCGATTTATCGATCGATGTCATCCGTGAATTTCTGATCGAGCGGGCGGTGGCGCGGCCGAAACTGGGCGAAGCGTCGGTGTTTGTCGTACGGGAGGCGGAAAAGACCAATCGTTTCAGCGAAAACGCCATGCTCAAGATCCTGGAGGAGCCGCCAAAACACTGCACCATCGTTCTGTTGTGTACCCAGGCGGATTTGCTGTTGCCGACGATCCGTTCGCGATGCCAGTTGATCCGATTCGGGCCGGTGGATGAATCGGTGATTGTCGAGCGGCTGGCCGGGCAGGGGGTCCGGGATTCGGAGGCCGTATTCTGGGCGCGATTCAGCCAGGGGAGTTTGGGAGTTGCGCAGGCGTGGGCGGGGACGGATATCGGAGAGCCCTCGATCTATCAAATCAAGCGGGAGGTGGTGGACCGACTGGCCGCCCTTCGGCCCGGGGATGTTCTGGAAACGGCCGAACGGCTGACCAAGGCCGCCAAAGAAATCGCCGAGGTCTGGGAGAAACAATCCGAGACCGCCAACAAAAGCGACCTGCAGCGCAGAGCCCGCAAAGGACTGCTGCGGATGATCATCGGAGTCTATGAGGATGCGTTGACTTCGTCGGTAACGCCGGGACGGCCCTTGATCCACACCGACCAGTCCGATGCGATCGCGCGCATCCGGCAGGGGCGAGATGCCGAGACGCTGGCCGATGGGATTGAGACGGGGTATGAAAAACTCCGGTGGATCGAGTCCCATGTCAATGAACGGCTGATTTTCGAACAGTACTTGTTCCGGTTGTGCGGATGTGATACAATACATGTCTTGAGTATGGATTGAAAAAATCGTCCAATCGTCCGGATCGATCCGGCGTTTGGGAGTTCTTTTTGCGGGAATGCATGACGCAGACTGACGCCCAGAAAAGCAAGGGGCAAAAAACTCGACGATTGATGCTGGTCCGGTACGGCAAAATGGGTTTGCTTGGCTGGATCGAACACAATGAACCCGAAATCCCCAAGGTTCCGACCAAGGTGGTTATCAAGACCAGTCGGGGGTTGGAATTGGGGGAGATTGCGGGACCTTATTGTTATCGGTCCGGGCAGTTCAAAAGTTCTCCCGAGCAGGTTACGGCCTACTACAATCCCTCCGATCCGAAGGAACACCCCATCGTGGACGGCGGGAGTTTCGTGCGATTTGCCACCGAAGAAGACCTCCGCGAGGCCGAACATCTGGAGGCATCGGCCCAGGAAGAGGCCAGAACCTGCATGAAATTTGTGCGGGAGATGAACCTTCCGATGAAGATCATCGAGGCCGAACACCTCTTCGGGGGAGAACGGATTATCGTGTATTTTAGCAGCGGCGGCAGGGTCGATTTCCGGGACCTGGTTCGACGACTGGCCAAAGAATACCAGACACGGATCGAGCTTCGGCAGGTCGGTTCGCGAGACGAAGCGCGGCTGATCAGCGACTTTGAAAGCTGTGGACAGGAATGCTGTTGTCGGCGATTTCTGAAGATTTTGGACCCCGTAAATATGCGAATGGCCAAGCTGCAGAAAGCCACCCTGGATCCGTCCAAGATTTCGGGCCATTGCGGACGGCTCAAATGCTGCCTGCGCTACGAGGATGAAATCTATAAGATACTCAAAGATCAGTTGCCGAGGAAGAATTCCTGGGTTCAAACACCAAAAGGGCCGGGGCGAATCTTCGATACGCAATTGTTGACCCAGCAGGTCGTGGTGCAACTGGACGAGAACGACCGGGAAATTTTCTCCGTGAAAGATGTCTCTCCCTTGTCAGGGCCGCCAGAAGGGGTGACCTGGCATTTGTATCGGCCGCCGGTTCCTGGCCAGCCCCCACAGCAGCAGGGTCGGCCCGGGGATCGAGGTCGATCGTCGGGACAGCAGAATCGGCCTGGACAAAATCAGCGCCGCGACCGACGAGATCACCCGCCTCGACATGAAGGCCGCCGAAACGGTCGAAATGATTATGGACCCCAGCCGCCTTCGGCGATGGATTCTGATGTTGCGCCGGAGGAACCGAATTCCCTTGCCATGCCAGCCGACGACGCCAGTCAAGGTCCACTACAGCCAGAGGTCTCGGATACGATTGAACCGGTTGAAAACGAGGACGATCTTCGGCAGGACAATCCGGATGTCTTAGATGACGATTCCGAACCAACGCAGGACAAGGATCAACCATGACGCGAAAGATCGTCGTAACCTCGGCGTTGCCGTACGCCAATGGTCCCATTCATATCGGGCACCTGGTCGAGTACCTTCAGACAGATATCTGGGTTCGGTTTCAGAAGCTGTGCGGCAATACCTGCCTGTATTTCTGTGCCGATGACACCCACGGTACGCCGGTGATGATCCGGGCACGGCAGGAGGGGATCAGCCCCGAGCAACTCATTGAACGGGTCCGCGGCGAACATATTCGGGATTTTACGGGGTTCGGCATCGAGTTTGACAATTATTACTCGACCCACTCGCCGGAAAACCGGGCCTTCAGCGAGGCGATTTATCATGGCGCGATCAAGAGCGGATCGATCGTGAAACGCGAGGTCGAGCAGGCCTACGACGAGCAGAACAAGATGTGGCTGCCGGACCGCTACATCAAGGGAACCTGCCCCAAGTGCCAGGCCACCGACCAGTACGGCGATTCGTGCGACTTCTGTGGCGCCCATTACCGACCGACGGAGCTGATCAATCCCTATAGTTCGCTCAGCGGCAAAACACCAGTGTGGAAAAACAGTACCCATATTTTCTTCCGGCTGTCGGACTATGAATCGCGATTGCGGGATTTGATGGACGCCGGCTATGTCCAGCCGCAGGTCCGCAACAAGATGGAAGAATGGTTCCAGGCGGGACTGAAGGACTGGGACATCTCCCGCGACGGGCCGTATTTCGGTTTCGCAATTCCGGGTGAAACGGACAAGTATTTCTATGTATGGCTTGACGCCCCCATCGGCTACATGGCCTCGTGCAAGAACTACTGCGATCGCAACGGTCTGGATTTCGAGCGGGTCTGGAACAGCGGGGAGTATGAGCTATACCATTTCATCGGCAAGGACATCATGTATTTTCACGCCCTGTTCTGGCCGGCGACGCTGCTGGCGGCGGGCTTTCGGACGGCCAACAAGCTGTTCGTGCACGGTTTTCTGACGGTCAACGGCCAGAAGATGAGCAAGAGCAAGGGCACCTTTATCATGGCCGAGACTTATCTGCGGCATTTGGACCCGGAGTATCTTCGGTACTATTATGCCAGCAAGCTGGCCGCGGGCGTCGATGATCTGGATCTGAATTTCGAAGACTTCGTCTTTAAGGTCAACGCCGATCTGGTTGGCAAGTTCGCCAATCTGGCGAGCCGATCCGTGCCGATGATCACCAAAAAACTCGGCGGTCGGGTGGGGCGGATCGACGAAACCGGTCGGCGGCTGCTGGCGGGACTGGAAACGGCGAAGGATTCGATTGTAGCCGATTATGAGTCACTGAACTATTCGTCGGCCGTGCGGACGATCGTCGCGCTGGCCGATGAGTGTAATCAATATGTGGATAACAATAAACCCTGGGCGACGATTGACGCCGATCCCGAGGGCACGCGGACGGTGCTGACGACGGTGATCAATGCCGTGCGATATTTGACGATTTATCTAAAACCGATCCTGCCGAGTTTTGCGGCGAAGGTGGAAACCTGTCTGGATTCGGGGTCCCTTTCGCTTGCGGATATCGGTACGCGATTTGAAAATCGGGCCATCCGGCCGTTTGAGCGGCTGGCGGAACGAGTGGATAAGGATAAGGTGGCAGCTATGGTCGAGGAAAGCAAGGAACAATCGCAATCGGCGCAGGCAACCCCTGCGGCCCCGGCAGCCGCGGCGCCGCAACTGGCCGAGCCGCTGGAGCCGATGTGCACAATCGAGGACTTTACCAGGGTCGATCTGCGGATCGCGCGGATCACCGGGGCCGAGACGGTCGAAGGCGCCGACAAACTTCTCAAGCTGGAGCTGGATTTGGGAGCCCTGAAAAAGCAGGTCTTTGCGGGCATCGCCAAGGCCTATACGCCCGAGCAACTCATCGGACGGATCGTCGTCTGTGTGGCCAATCTTCAGCCGCGGAAGATGCGGTTCGGAACCTCCGACGGCATGGTGCTGGCCAGCGGGCTGGGGGGCAAGGATATCTTTCTGTTATCGGCCGACAGCGGGGCCCAGCCCGGCCAGCGGGTCCATTGATCGAAGCCCGACGGGGATATCGATGAAAGCAAGCATCGAAGAAATCGCCAGGAAGGATGGACGGTACGACCCGCGGGCGCTGAAGTTTGTATTCGACGCGCTGGGTACGACGGTCCAGCGATTGCGTGGTCGTGCCCAACCGGCGGAAGAGGAAGAAGACCAGGCCGGCGAGCCGACGCCACACCACATCAGCGGGGCACAACTGGCTCAGGGCGTGGCGGCCGTGGCGATGGATCGCTGGGGACGGCTGGCCAAGATGGTACTGAACGCCTGGGGCGTCAGGACCACACGAGACCTCGGAGAGATCGTCTATCTGATGATCCGCCACGAATGGATGACCGCGCAGGAAACCGATCGCATCGAAGACTTCGACGGCGTGTTCGATTTCGAAACCATCTTCGAAAAGGACTACGATTTCGAGATCCGGTGAAAACAATCGCTTTCATAAATAACCGACAAATCCGGTAAGTTGTTGAATGAAATAAAACGGGCGGCTGAAAAACCGCCCGCGATGGTTTGTGGAATTCGGATATCGTTACATCGTTTTGTAGCGGGGCCCGCCGCTGCCTTCGGGGACCGTCCAACGGATGTTGTCGAACGGGCACTTGCGCTGGCAGGTCTTGCAGTGCAGGCAGTTGGAGGGGTTGGCGGCCTTGACGACCGTCTGGACGCTTTCATAGACGCCCGCCGGGCAGAAGGTGATGCACGGCCCGCCGAACTTCGGCACGCATTGGTTTTTGCAGATGTCCGGGTTGACGATCAGCAAATGACAGGGTTCCTCTTCGCCGTGCTCGGTGGCGGCGACGGCGGTGAAGGTGTCCTTGTCAAATTTGACGAAGGGCTTGAGGCGATACTTGCCGTGGGTCATCTCTTTGTAATCGGGCTCGCAGTGGAAATTCGGCAACCACCTTCCCAAGACCGACAGGGGCATACCCTGGAGCGGGCCGAACCGTGCGACGGCCTGACGGAAGTTGGCGGCCGACTCCATCTCCTTGAGCACGCCGGCCGATTCGAGCTGGCGCGTATATTCGGATGCGGCATCGGTAGGATTCTTGAGGCACTGGAAGGCGGTCTTGCCTGCGGCCATGCCGGATTCGATGGCGTTGTGCAGACCTTTGATCTTGAGCATGTTCACAAAACCGGCCGAGTCGCCGAGGATCATCACATTGGCCTTGCCGATGTTCTGGGTCTGGGGATCGCGCGGCAGGGCATAGAACCCGCCTTCGGGGATCATCTTGGCGCCGGCCTCGACAACCTGCCCCTTGTCGATGAACGGCTTGACAAAACCGTGGTTCTTGAATTGCGTCAGGGCGTCCTGGGGGTTGAAATCGCAGGGTTTCCAATCCAGACCGACAATCATGCCGACGGCGATCTTGTTGTCGCCCATGGCGTACATGATGCCGCCGCCGAACATGGACGGGCCGATGATCGGCGACCAGATGGGATAGCCCATCGCATGGAGAACGCGGCCTTCGCCGAAGTTCTTGTATTGTTCGTCGGAAACCTTGATAAGTTCTTTGACGCCGATGGAATAAAGCTGGTTGTTGGCCCGCTGAAGACCGGCCTTCTGGATGAATTTCTCCGTGACCAGGCCGTCACAACCCTCGGCCAGGAGGATTAGGTCGGCGGTAACGGTTTCGCCGGGGGCGTAATTGCGTTTCTTGTGACCTTCCTTATCCAGACCGCGATCGACGAGCTTGACGCCGGAGGCATGGGTTCCATCCCAATGGATATCTTCGACGGCAAAGCCATAGAGAATCTCGACACCAACCGAACGGGCGACCTGATTGAGCCAGACGGTCAGTTGGCTGATCGAGCAGATATAGTCACCGTGATGGGTCATCTGGCCGAATCCCAGGCCGAACTTTTTGGCCATGCCAATGGCCCAGGAGATATTGAAAGACATCGACTTGCCCCAGAGGAACAGGACATCATCGCGGGTAACCTTGCGGAGAACCTTTTTGGCCGGTTCGCTTTCGGCCCATTGAGGGACGGCCATGTCGAGCAGGCGATGCAGGGCCGGCGGTTCAAGGACCGCCCCGGAAAGGTTGTGATTGCCGGGACCGGCGGCTTTATCGACCACACAGACCTCGACCTGCGGGTCGGCCTTCTTGAGGGTGATGGCGGCGGCCAGACCGGCAGGTCCGGCCCCGACGATCAATACCGAGACATGGTTATAATTGCCGTTCATTCTATCCTGCTTTCTTTCGATTGCGTTTGACGGAAATCTTCCTGTTGAACCGATCAGGCCGACTGAAGATGCTGGACCAGTTCGGGAACGACCTTGTTGACATCCCCGATGACGAAGTAGTCACTGTGTTTGAAGATCGGGGCGTTCGGATCGGTGTTGACGGCGACGATCGTCTCGGTGTTGGCCACGCCGATGACATGCTGGATGGCTCCGGAGATACCGAGGGCGACATAGAGCTTGGGTCCCACTGCGGTTCCCGTCTGACCGACCTGATGGATCCGTTCGATGAAACCCTGTTCGACGGCGGTACGCGAAGCGCCCTTTTCGACGGACACGCCCGTCCGCGATTGAATCGCGGCCAACAAAGAGTCGATGAGCCGGTCAAAGGTATCCCGATCCTGCATGCCCTTGCCGCCGCTGACGATGGCCTCGGCGTCAAAGTTGACCTTTCCGGCGCCCATCTCGGTCTTGATGATCCGCAGAGAGACATCCTCTTCAGTGAGGTTGACCGGCTGCCGAAGGAACTGGCCCTTTCGTTTTGGATCGCGCGGCAGGGCCTGCATCACCCCCGGTCGGGCGGTGGCCATCTGGCAGGTGGAGTCCTTGGTGCTGATGGTGGCCATGACATTGCCGCCCAGGGCAGGTCGTGTCTGGAAGAGACAAGCGATCTGGCCTTTTCGTGAACTGTCGTTGATGGCCAGTCCAGTGCAGTCGGCCGTCAGGCCGCATTGGAGCCGGTAGGAAACCATCGGAGCCAGCACGCGACCTTGGGGAGTCGCTCCGTAGAGAACGATCTGCGGGCTGTGGCGAGCCACGGTATCCGCGATAACCTTGCGATAGGCCGTCGGATCAAATTCCTTCAGCAGAGGATGCTCGATCGCATAGACTTTGTCGGCGCCGGCGGCGATCAGATCCGCGGCCATCGGTTCCAGATGGATGCCGGCAATCACCACGCCGACCTGTGTCTTCAGAGAGTCTGCCAGATCGCGGGCCTTGCCGATGAGTTCAAAGGTGGCGCTATTGGGTTTGTGCCCGTCATGTTCGGCACAGACCCAAACTTCGCCGCAATAACTCGGCTGATGTGCCTTCAAGCCATTGATCATATCTTCGAGGGCCTTCTTGTGAAAGGCGTTTCCGGCCTTTTCGAGAATCTTGTCATAGATACCCTCGTTGATGTCTTCGACCTTCTGAATGCCAAGGTCGGCCAGCGCCTGACGAAGGATCCGGAAATCCGCGGCTTCTTTTTCCAAACCTTCGAAGGAACGGTCAAAAGGATCCGTCCGCTCGTTGGGCAGCAGATAATGTTTTTTCTTGTGGGCCTCGGTTTCCCGCGATCCGGTTTTGGCTGCGGTGGCCTGGACGATGATCCGGGCCAATTCCTTAAGATCCTTAACTTCTTTGCACTTACGAGTGGTCTTACCGGGCGGGAAAACGCGAATCACGCGAGTCTTAGAGCCGGCGACGCCGATGTAGTTGGCCTTGATGTCCTTGGCGGTCCATTGGGCGACCGGTGTTCTGTTCGACCAGCGGGTACGGGCAAAAGACGGATAAATCTCGTGTTCGTATTTGGCCACGGTAACCACGGCCGGAAGTTTCTTGGCTTCGACAACCTGGCTGCCGCCGGATATGATCTTTGTAAAACGGAAACGATTGTCAATATATTCGGCCTCCGTGGCATAAGCGATGCACGGAAGCTGCAACTCCTCCGCCAGTTGTGCGGGCACTTGGGCGGTGTCGCCATCGACGGACTGCATGCCCGAGACGACCAGATAATCGCTGCTTCCGCCGAGCTTGTCAGTGACGATCCGCACGACGGCGTGGGCCAAAGGGTTGGCCGTGGCGACGGTATCGGCTCCGCCGAGGGCCCGGTCGGTCAGGAGGACCACTTCGTCGGCACAGCGCGCCAAGCTGTACTTGAGGACCTCTTCGGCCATGGGCGGACCCATCGACAAAGCGATGATCTTGGCGTTGGGATCGCCGGCGATTTGCTTCATGTGGGCGGCGAACGCCAGGGCTTGAGCGTCCAGGTCGTTGATCACACTGGGTAGCCGCGTCCGGATCAGGTTACCCGTTTCCGGGTCGAAGGCATTGTCCGAAATCTGCGAAACATCCGGAACCTGTTTGACCAATACAATAAAGTGACTCATACCTTACCTTTATATTATCCGTATCGAGTTCTATTCCGCACGATAAGCGTACGATCATCCTGATAATAAGGAAAAAGCGGATCACCCATCATACGGAGGGGGATAGAGGCAATCAACCAAAAAACCCAAAATTTCGTTGAATTGCGGGTTTGTGATCGCAACCCATATTGAAGGAGGAGGTTCGTCAGTGTTTTGAGACGACCGGGGCGGCGGGTGCGATGGAGAGGAGTTCGTCGATTCGGGATTTGTAGTCTTCGGGATTTCGGGAGGTAAGTTTTAATCCGTTGATGAGAATCGTAGGCTTACCGAAATAGCCGAGTGCAATTACCGCGTAACGGGTCATCGTATCGTCACCAGAAGGGCCGATTCCTCCCCGATCGATTATTTCCCCTCGTTCCAGAGTATCCAATAACACGGGATACCCTCGAGTATCCCGAATTTTACCCAAGCACAAAACGGCATAATAACGAGCCACGAAGGGGTATATCCCGCGGTGAGATTTCAAAGTTTCTTTGTCCCAGCCCGGCCCATGTTGTACGATGTCGATTAGAAACGGAACGGCATTGGGATCAACCAACCCTTGATGCGGTATAAATAGTTTCTGTTGCGGAAAGGGGTAAAACCGATCCGGGAAAAGGCCCTGTTGGAATTCCGTTAAAATCAAGTCAACACAGGATTTAGGAAAGCCGATATATCCGGGAAGATCGCGATAAGACCCAACCTGGCTATGAGATGAAAACGCAAGGACCTGTGCAAAAGTCGATTGTGGTACCAAGCGTTCCGAAACAGTTGCAAACCC
>CAZXPW010000068.1:0-17134 GCA_964643355.1 uncultured Pirellulales bacterium | reverse complement strand
GTTAGGACATTTTGTTCATCGAAAATATTCAGATTTTGTGAAATATCCGGGTTAGAATTTGATGACCAAGTCCGCCTGGAACAGGTTCATGTCCTGACCGTCATCGATGGCATTGTCATGCCGCTGACCCGGCCCGTATCTTCTTTTATGCCCGAAACGGTATTGAAGATATAGGTACCGATCGCCTCTCAGGGACTAACGGGTAAAAGAATACTGAAAATGCTGCCTTTTCCAGGAACGCTTTCGACGGTTACGCGGCCGCCGTGCGCCTGAGCGATGTGCTTGACGATCGCCAGCCCCAATCCGGTTCCCCCCAGCTTGCGGCTGCGGGCTTTATCTACCCGGTAAAACCGCTCGAAAAGCCGCGGAAGATATTGTGGTTCGATCCCGCAACCCGAGTCGATCACGCGAATCGTGACCGAACCGTTGACTTTCGTCGCCTCAATCCGGACTTGCGATTTTGGGTTGCTGTATTTGATCGCGTTGTCGATCAAATTCACCACCGCCTGCTCCAACAACGCCGCGTTCATTCGCGCCGTCAGCGGTTCCTGGCAATTCACCTGCAGCGAAATGTCCTTTTCGGCCGCCTTTCCTTCGCAGAGTTGGACCGCGGCGCACAGAACCGGGCGAAGCGGCCCGGGTTGCAGTTCGATTTCCGATCGATCCGTCTGTTGCTCGACGCGGGACAGCATCAGAAGATCGTCGATGATCGCGTTCAGCCGCTGAGTTTGACGGGCCACAATATCCAAAAACCGCTTGGCGTCGGCGGGGTCGTGGATGGCCCCGTCCGACAAGGTCTCGATAAAACCCTTGATGGAGGTAATCGGAGTCTTGAGCTCGTGGGAGACATTCGCCACAAAATCCTTTCGCATGGTTTCCAGTCGTCGCAACTGGGTGACATCATTAAGCACGATCACCGCCCCGATCCGACGCCCGGCCGAATCCCGCAACGGCGTTCCCCGCGCCTGAACGGATCGGTCGTTTTGAAACTCCCAGAGAACCATTTGCCCCTCCAGACAATCGTCTCCGGCCAGGACCCGATCGACGAATGACAACAGGTCCGAATTTCGAACCACCTCCCTCAATCCTCGTCCGGTTTCCGGAGGACCGGCGATTCCCAGAAGCCGGCCCGCCGCCTCGTTGAGGATCAGCAAATGATCGTGATCGTCCACCGCCAGAACCCCTTCCGACATACTGGAAAGAATCGCGTCCCGCTCATTCCGTTCGGCCACCGTGGTCCGGATCCGCTCGTCCAATTCCCGGGCCATCTGGTTCATGGCTTGGGCCACCGGGGCCATCTCCAACCAATCCGGAACGGGAACCTTGTAAGTCAGTTCCCCTGCGGCAAATCGCTCCGCCCCCCGCCGGATGTCCTCCAGAGGACCACTGATCCTCCGCGTTACCATTCCGATCAGGATCGCTGCCGCGATCAGGACGATCGCCCCCTCCACGGCATATTGCCGGCGAATTGCCGCTGTGGCCCGGTCAAAAGACTCGATGGACAACGCCAGCCGCAATACGGCGACAATCTTGTCCTCCTGCAGAATCGGGATCGCCAGATATCGCATCGGAATATCCAGCGTAGTGCTATAGCGCGTATCGGCCCACACCTGACCCTGGAGGGCCTTGATGACTTCCGGCCGATCGCCATGGTTTTGCATCTGGGCGGGATTCTCATCCGTGTCTCCCACGACTCGCCCCGATGGAACAATCAGGGTCAGGCGAATGGAACCGGCTCGACCCAGCCGTTTACACAGCGCGTCCACGGCGTTCATATCGCCCTGTAAAAAGACCTCCGCCATCCTCTCTTCGATCATCCGCCCCCGGGACTCCATGGCCAGCGTGGTCCGTTGGATGTAAAAACGATAGAGGTATCTCTCCGCGTACACGATCACGGCCAGCAAAGAGCCGATCGTGATCAAGAGAAAAGGCCAGTATAACTGCCATAACAATCGCCGTTTCCGCATCTTTGGCTCCCGGCCGATTCGACGGCTCTTATCGTTCCTCCGTGTCCTGGAAACGGTATCCGACCCCGCGAACGGTTTCGATATATTTTCCGGCCGATCCGAGTTTGCGGCGAAGCCCCACTATTTGCACATCAATCGAACGATCCGTCACCGGATAATCGCTTCCGTGAACCGCATCCACGATCTGATACCGCGTGAACACCCACCCCGGCCGGGAGGCGAGAAAATACAACAGGGCAAATTCGGTGGAGGTCAGTTCCACGGGCTTGTCCTTAATCAAGACGCGATGCCGGCCCGGATCAATCTCCACTTGATGAATCCGGACTACCGGAGACGAGCCCGGTTCGGGGACTTTCGTCCTTGCCGGCCGGCGAAGAACCGCCTTGACCCGTGCCAGAAGGACCCGGGGACTGAAAGGTTTGGTCACATAATCATCCGCCCCCATCTCCAGACCCGCCACGATATCGGCTTCATCCCCTTTGGCCGTGACCATGATGATCGGAATCCGTTCGGTCCGGCTCTCCTTCTTCAGGGTGCGACAGACCTCCAACCCGTCCATTCCCGGCAACATCAAGTCCAGAAGAATCAGATCCGGCTGAAGGGTAGAAGCCCTCGAAACCGCATCGAGGCCGGTCATCGCCACTTCGACCCGGTATCCATTCCGGGACAGATTATACCGCAATAGTTCGATGACATCGTCTTCATCCTCCACCACCAGAATGGTTTGATTCGACATGCACCATACCCTTGATCACAAACCCACAATCAATTTTCGGCGATCCGTTTATACATTCTTTCTACCGGTGGAAACCTCCCATCCGCAAGAAATTGTTCCCGTCCGGGTTCGTCCGGACCCTGAACAGACCGTTTGTTCTATTGTTTGTCAAGTAAGGGATTATTGTTAGAGCATGATGAGAGCTTTGCAAGGAGTTTATTTATCCATCCGAGTCCGTTATCGCCCAATCCTGCCGATTCCGATCCGCCGTTGTTTCGTACGGCCGAATGCGGGTCAAAGAATCGTCATTGGATCGGGATCAGCACGATATTCCGAAATTCGATGGGCGAACCTTCCGACTGTAACGCAATGGTTCCGGGAATCTCCTGACATTCCGCGGCAAAGTTTTGAAGCAGGCGGTTCACAATCAACCGAAGGTCGCCCTTGTTCAGGTAGATCTCGTAATCATTTCATTGGCCGACGGGTTTTTCGTTGGTGGGGTGCAGTTTTCGAGTATGCCTTCCGCTGGTACGGGCCGGATCGACCTTCATCGGAAACTGATCGATATTCCAGATGTCGCCCATCGCGTTGAACTGCCCCTGGGCCTCGATGGATTTGGGCCAAACCTTATCCGGCCCTGTCACCCGGAGCAGAATGCCACCGTTGCCTTTTCCGAGGTGACGAAGCTGTGTCCGAAGAACGAAATTGGTATACGCGTTTTCGGTCTTGATGTAACCGCCGGGATTGCCTCGGGTAGCCAGGGCGCCATCCTTGACACTCCATGCCTCCCTTTGATCATCGCTGGAAAAGCCCCAACCGGTCAAATCCGTTCCATTGAACAGACGAATCGCTTGACCGTACTCTTCCTTGAGGGTTTTGAGGCGGATATCCTTAAACTCTACGAGCATCGGAGGGCCTGCGTGAATCTGGAGCGCCAAAATGCCTTCGAGAAGCTGGCCCTTGGGATCGTCGTCGATCAGTTCGATCATGGGGTAGCCGTTCAGATAGTGCAGGATATGATTGCCGCGGCAGATGATGGTATATTCATTCCAGTCTTTTTCTTTATAGTAACCGTCCTGAATGAGCTGATTTTGATCCGAGACTTTTCCGACGACCGCCTTTTCCCCCTTCTCATTGATGTGCATGATGTCGCCGACATTGACCAGCCAACCCCGGCCGGACTCATGATAGAGAAAACCCACTTTCCCCGGCGCGTTTTCGACTTCGGCCTGATAGCCCGCAACGACCCAGTTGCCCTTGTCGATACTGCGATACTGGATACCGCTGTTGCCGTTTTCGAGCCGGAAGGAAATCTTGAGAACAAAGTTCTTTAGGATTCCGCCTCGCCAGATACAGAAAGTGTTTCCTCGGGCGACTTTTTCCGGGGTGGTCTGCCCGCGAATGACGCCGTCCGCAACGGTCCAAAGCCGCGGGTCGCCGTCCCATCCGGTCAGGTCCTTGCCGTTAAAAAGGGAAATAAACCCATCGTCTTCCGAGGGGACGGAGGGCGAATCGGCGGCGAGGACGGGAAAGGACGCCAGGATTGCTATCGAGAAATAATGAAAAAGGTTCATGTTCAGTCTCCTCAAGAAAAGTTCAACTACTTTTCAAGAACGATCAACGATCGCATCGATGCCATCCTACCGATTCAGCAACGCATGTTCAAGTCTTTAAACAGTCGTATTCTGTTTCCATTTCCAGATCCATCAGGTTTCATTTTTGGGTTCGGGTCATCATCCATTCCTCTTGCTACAGCCGACCTTCCATGATAAACTTGTGATGGCTCTTTGAAATCTCGGGGGCGACTGGCTTCGACCGGACAGGTTGACGGCCAGGTGGCGCGCCCAGGATGTCGGTTGGCCTGGTTAATCATCCGACACGACTATTAATTGGCAACTACCAGTTGCGCATGGCCGCCTAATTAGGCGACCCGCTCTGCCGGTTTTCTCCCGCGGGACCGGACAGGGCGTCACGAAGCGGGATGGCCCGACGGTGCGTCCGCAGCCGAAGGGCGAGACCTTTGCGGACTGGCCGAGTGGCGAGCTTGTCGTTTGACCAGCCATGAGGCGAAAGCGTTTCAAACGACTACGCGCGTAGAGGCCTGACCCGAAATGTCTCGGGACGGGGGTTCGAATCCCCCCGCCTCCAATGATATTAAGTCCTTGTGAAATAAGGACTTAAGTTTTTGAAAGCGGGTGCTTACATTTGATCCTACATTTATTATTGCCATTATAACAGGTCGCTTACTCCGGATTATTCTGTTGATAGGCGATAAGTTTCTGGTAGAATAAGGCCCAATCCATGGTTTCTTTGTGCTGAGTGTCATGGTGACCAGAAACAAATAAGGGGTAGCCCCCCGGACTCCGACGAGCGTGGAGAAATTGATTTTCACTTTTTTGCGGAAATGATTCGATTCAGTTTGGCGTGATCCTTGAAGACCTCGAGGATTTTCAGCCCTCCCTCCTCCAGCAATTTCAGCACGGCCTCCGCCTGACCGCATCCGATCTCCAGCAGCAGGGTCCCGTCGTCCTTTAGGAATTCCACCGCCCGTTCCGAAATCCGCCGATACACATCCAGCCCGTCAGCCCCCCCGTCCAGCGCCTTCTTCGGCTCATACTCCCGTATGTTGCGGTCGAGCTTTTCATACTCGGCCGCGCTGACATAGGGCGGATTGCTGGCGATCAGATCGAACCTCGTCGCATCCAACCCCGCGATCACCGGCTCAAACAGATCCCCCGCCAACAGACGCACCCGATCCTCCAGTCCGTGCGCCCGCACATTCTCCGCCGCCACCGCCAGCGCACGCTCGCAGATATCCGTCGCCACGACCTTCGCCGCCGGATGATTCTTGGCGATCGCGGCCGCGATGCATCCCGATCCCGTGCACAAGTCCAGCACCTGTTGCTCCCCTTGCCGCCGTCGCAGAAAATCAATCGCCCGTTCCACCAGCCCCTCCGTCTCCGGCCGGGGGATCAGACAATCGCGACTGACGCGGATCGTCATCGAATAAAATTCCGTCGCCCCCACCAGATACGCGATCGGCTCGTGCTCGCCGGCGCGCTTGACCAGCTCGCGAAGCTCCGCCAAACGACCGGCCCCGACCGCCGCGTCAAAATGCGTATACAGTTCGATCCGTTTCCACCCCAGCACATGCGCAAGCAGCAGCTCGGCGCTGAACCGCGGGCCGTCCACGCCCTTAGCGGCGAAATACTCCATCATCCACCCAAGCAATCGTTGAATCGTCCACACTTCCATCCCCCCAATATACACCATCGGCCCTCCACAAATCAAATCTCATTTTGTCTGACAAAGGCAGCCGTCATGGCTTTGTACCCATACCCTTTCCCCCATCCACAAAACGGGCCGCAGGATCTCTCCCGCGGCCCAGAACAACCATTGATGCCGGATATTACGGAATAGGTAGCGCATTGCTTGGGGGAAATTCAGAAACAACTTGTCCATCAAGAAGTTACGGAGCCCAAAGTGCCGATTTTCGCTCCAGTGACACCTCCACTTTTAATCGATATGTATCCCAGTTTTGCCGATATATTGTTCTTTTCTTGCTGTGCTTTCTTCGGCATAATTCTTTCCTATTTTAACGACATCCTTTGCGGCCTGCACATCGCGCAAGCAATGTTCTAAAGCTATCTTCGGAAAATGCCGACATAGTAACGGACCTATTCACCATCTAACTCTTTACAGGAAAAAGACTTGGATTCGATTCGCCGCAAGCATATTCGTGCGTTGGTTCACGGCCTTAACCAGGCCCGACGCCGGCAGGCCAAGCAAATCGACATTCTCTGTACGGATATGGTCGCCGCACACGGCGAATTCGCCTCCCAGCTTCGTTCTCTCATCGATACCATTCATTTTTACCAGGCCATCCTCGGCCAAAAAGATTTGACCTCTTTGCTCGACACCGCAGCGACGCAAGTCCAGTCTCTGCTTGCAGATACAAAAGTCGCAATCTTCGTTCTGGAATCCAATGGCTTTGCCATGCACCGGGTTCCCACTCTGTCCGACTCAGCCCTGCAATCCTGTCAACTGGAATCGGGACTCAGCGCCGAAATCGTGCACAAACTCAGTAATAACAGAAAGTTATGTATGCTCGATCAGATGTGGGAAATGGGTTTGGAGGATGTGGCGGGCGAATTTCGCAAGCTCACCGCCGTAGCAATCCCGCTGACTCATCGGGGGCCGGGTCTGGGGTTTATCCTGCTGTATCGATCTGCTTCTAAACCGTTTAATGAAAAGGAAATACAAAAGATTCAATCCATCGTTCCGGGACTGCGCGATGCCATTTGCGCCGTCCGCGGAATCCCCATCAATGCCTGATTCAGCTTTGCCCGTATAACTGCTTATCGGACATTACTTTTAATCGGCACTGTTAATCCTCGGTTGTTTGCAATTTCCTTGTTACCATTTGCGATGAGTCCCCACACTTTGATTGGGCCGGTCGAGATCCGCTCCGACCAGAAAATCAATACTGAAAAGCGGATTTTTGAAACAAGTGAATACGAAAATCGTCTATAAGGTATCGGCAGCCCGGGGGGAATCTGCACAGGGGCTTGCAGCGAGGTTGTTGACAGAGGTTGACGGCGCGTTACACTGATGCAACTATTTTTCCTGTAGGCAGTTACGATTTTTCATTCGGTAGCGGGAAACCTGCGGGTCTCCATCTCATGCGGCCAAACCGGTCGAGGTGTGGGGTCCCGAATTTTCGTGAAGGCGATCGAGCGTGAGCGAACGAAAAAAAATTGGACAAATGCTGGTCGAAAAGGCCTATTTATCCGAGGCGGATTTGCAGCAGGCGCTTCGCCAGCAGCAGCAGAATCCCGGCGGAAAACTGGGTCGAATATTGCTGGATTTGGGATATGTCAACGGACGACAGCTCAGCGAGATTCTGGCGATCCAGGCCGGCATTCCGAAGGTCGATCTTGACGAGGCGCAGATCGAACCGGAAGTGATTCGCACGGTGCCGGCGGAACTGGTCAGCAAGTACAGCGTTGTTCCGTTGTCGAGGCAGAATGGCGAGTTAACGCTGGCGATGGCCGATCCCTTCGAGACCCAGGCGATCGAAGAACTGCGAATGGTTACGGGGCTTTCGATTCGGCGACGATACGCGACGGCGCTGGAGATCGAGCGGGCGATCCAGCGGTTTTACGGGAGCAATGTGGCGCGGATGCTGCAGAATCTGGCGCCGGGCGAAAAGCAGGAGGCCGAAGAGGAGGAAGCGCCCGCGTTCGACGGCGGCGAACTGTCGGCGGCCAAGCTGCAGGAACTGGCCCGGGAGCCCTCCTTAATCAACTTAGTCAATCTGGTATTGCTGGAAGCGGTGGAAGCCCGCGCCAGCGATGTGCACATCGAGCCGTTTGAGAAGTCGGTGAAGATCAAATACCGCATCGACGGCATGCTCGTGGAGAAATCCAATTCGCCCAAGCGGTTGCAGGCGGCGATTATTTCGCGCGTCAAGATCATGGCGGGCATGGATATCGCCGAGCGGTATGTTCCGCAGGATGGGCACATCGAGTTCATGGGCAAGCGCGGCAAGATCGACATCCGCGTTTCGACGGTGCCGTCGGTGTTCGGCGAATCGATTGTGATGCGTATCCTGGACCGCAGCGCGGCGCTGATCACGATGGAAGACCTGGGCATGAGCCCGGAGATGCTGGAAGGGTTCAGCGCGTGCCTGAACCGATCGCACGGGATCGTGCTGGTAACCGGGCCGACGGGCAGCGGAAAAACGACGACGCTGTACGCGGGCCTGAACAAAATCTACGATCCGAGTCTGAAGATCATCACCATCGAGGATCCGGTGGAATACCAGCTTGAAGGCGTGGTGCAGATGCCGGTCAATCCGCGGCGGGGCCTGACTTTCGCCCGCGGACTGCGTCACATTTTGCGTCAGGACCCGGATGTGATCATGGTCGGCGAGATCCGCGACCAGGAGACGGCGGACATTGCGGTTCGGGCGGCGCTGACGGGGCACCTGGTTCTGAGCACGCTGCACACCAACGATTCGCCGGGCGCGGTGACGCGGCTGATCGACATGGGGATCGAGCCGTTCTTGTTGTCCAGTTCGCTGGAGGGCATTTTGGCGCAGCGGCTGGTTCGGCGGATCTGCCCGTACTGTCGCGAGCCGTACAAGGCGCCGGAAAGCGTCCTGGCGAGTTTGCAGAATTCGATCACGATCTCCCCGGACACGCCGTTGTATCACGGTCGCGGCTGCGACGAGTGCAACCAGACGGGAATGCGCGGCCGGGTGGGGATCTTCGAACTGATCCGCGTCAACGACACGATGCGGAAGGTCATCACCAAACGGCCGACGACCGAAGAGGTGATGACCGCCGCGGAAAATTACCACAACATGCGGCACGACGGCATCCGGAAGATTCTGCAGGGCGTCACGACGCCGGAAGAAGTGCTGCGTGTCACGCAAAGTATTGAAGACGATTAACCGTTCTGCAGTACCGGCGAAGGGGAGCCGGGAATTGACTATTGAATCGTCAATCGTCAAGTTGGGCATAGGCATGGCGGCACGAAGCGAACATTGAACGGTTGGAACTCCTTTTCGGGCCCAATACATGGCACAGTTTACATACAAGGGATTTGACGGTACGGGTCGAGCGGTCAATGGGATCGTCGATGCGGCGGATCGGCGGGCGGCGGTTGCGGAGCTGACGCAGCGGGGGCATTTCGCGTCGGAGCTGATCGAGAAGATCCGGGGCGCCAAAGCGATCGAGACTCGCGACAACGCCATGGAGACACCGGCGACGACGGCGTGGTGGAAGCTGGGTTCCAACCGCATCACGGGCAAGGATATCGTGGCGGTGACGGCGCAGCTCAGCGCTGCGCTTCGGGCGGGTCTGCCGATCCTCAACGCCCTGGACATTATCCAGGCCCAGCAGGTCAAGCCCGCGATGCGGACGATGCTGGGGGAATTGAGCAAATCGGTCAGCACCGGCGAGTCTCTTTCGGAGGCGATGGCGCGGCATCCGGACATTTTCAGCAAGTTGTACACTTCGATGATTCATGTCGGCGAATCGGGCGGGATTCTGGATCAGACGATCATCCAACTGTCCAAGCTGTTGGTGCGGGACGAAAAGATCAAGACCAACATGAAAAACGCGATGGCCTATCCGCTGTTCGTGCTGCTGCTGGCGACGGCGTCGGTGATCGTGGTGCTGACCTGGGTGTTTCCGAAGATGATCGAAACGATCCAGGGATCGGTCAAACTGCTTCCGTGGCCGACACGGATGCTGATGGGGCTGAGCGATTTTCTGATCGGGTACGGCTGGCTTTTGGCGATCGCCATCGGGTTGGCGGTCTATGGATTTCTCCGGTGGAAGCGCAGCGAAGCGGGTCGGTTGAAACTGGATGATCTGACGCTGAGGATTCCGATTCTGGGATCGGTGTTGCGAGCGATCGCGGTGGGACGATTTGCGCGGACGCTGGGAGCCCTGACCAAGAGCGGGATTAACATCCTGCCGGCGCTGGGGGTGGTGCGGGATACGCTGGGCAACGAGGTTTTGGGCCGGCAGATCGATCATGTGGCCGAACGGGTCAAGACCGGCGAGCCGGTGGCCAAACCGCTGTCGGAGTCCAACCTGTTTCCGCCGCTGCTGGTGCAGATCGTTTCGATCGGCGAGCAGACGGGCAAGATCGACGAACTTCTGACGACGGCGGCCGACACCTTCGACGAAGAGGCCGACGCGGCGATCACGCGGTTTATGGCGGTGTTTCCGGCGATGATGATCGCGATGCTGGCGGTGGTGATCGGGTTCATCATCATGGCGACTTTGCTGCCGATTATGACGATGGATCTGGGCGGGATCGGGGGATAAGGATCGCCTATTGAATATCGACGATCGGGAAAATGAAATCGTTCCCGGCGAGCGTGGGAATTTGAAATTGGAAAATGGAAATTGGAAAATAATCAGACCAGGAGCGTCGAATTTCGTGAACACGGAACGACGACTCTTGTTGCATTATCCATTCTACAATATCCATTGTACAATGACGAGAGCGGAAAGGACACGGATATGAGGCGACGGCAGGCAAGACGGGGGTTTACCTTCATCGAAATCCTGGTGGTGACGATCATCATCGGGATGCTGGCGGTGTTTATCGTGCCGAACATCGGCAAGAAGTTCGGGAAGGCCAAAGTCAACATTGCGCGGGGCAAGATGGCGCGGGTGGAAAGCGCGCTGGAAGAGTTCCGGATGGATTGCGGGCGGTACCCGAACGATTCGGAGGGACTGGACGCTTTGTTGACGCCACCGGCGGATCTGGAAGGCAAGTGGGACGGGCCGTATGCCAAGGCCAGCGAATTGCTGGATCCGTGGAACAACCAGTATGTCTATGTGGCCGATGGGACGGTGAATCTCGGCAGTTATGACATTGTCAGTCTTGGCGCCGACGGTCAACCGGGCGGCGACGGGGAAAATGCGGATATTGTCAACGAGTAGCGTTGTCGCGCGACGATCGACGCGTCGGGCGTTCACCTTCGTCGAACTGATGGTGGTGACGCTGCTGATCGCGCTGTTGGCGGGATCCTCGATCCGGGGGTCGGTGTCGACCTTTCGCAAGATGCAGGTGGAACGGGCGGCGCGAGAGGTGTATCTGGCGGCGCAGTTCGCGCGGATCCAGGCGATCGAGAGCGGTCGTCCGTGCCAGGTTGTCCTGGACCCGAAGACCCGCAGCGTCAGCGTTGTGGCGATGATCAAACAAGGTCCGCGCCTGATCCGTAATGCCTATTCGCGGCCGTTTCAGTTTGCCGAAGGCGTGGATTTTGAGCGGATCGACATCACGCCGACGCGGCCGCAATTCGCCGCACAGGAAGAAACGCTGAATACGGCGATCACCTTCCGGCCGGACGGCAGCGCCGACGGCGCGGTGATTCAGGTGGGAAACGGCAAGACGCACTGGTCGGTGTATATCTCCTCGGCCACGGGATCGGCCCGGGCGGAAAACGGCGTGGTCAGGGAACAATCGCCGACGGTGGTAATCGATCTGGACCGACCGTCCTTTTGAGGTTGGATGTTTGCAATTTCAACAGGTTGGGCCTCAGCGCGAGAAACAAGATTTGAGAAACAGAAAATTGAAAATTGAAAATCGACAATCCGGCAAGGGATTCAGCTTGGTCGAGATGATCGTGGCGTCCACGATCCTGAGTATGGGCGTAATCACCGTCAGCGCGATGAGCACGCGGACCTTGTCGCGCGTGCGGCTCAACCGTGAGCGTGAAGTCGCGTGGGATCTGATGGATCGGCAATTGACGATGATCGAGTATGTCGGGGTGGACAACTTTCTGCGGCAGGGCACGCTGGAGGGCAAGTTCAACGCCGTCAAGAATATGCCCGAATACACCTGGCAAATCCAGTTGAAAGAACACGAGATCGCCGGCCTGATCCGAGTGTATGCCGCGGTGTACTGGGGCCAAGACAATCACCGACGGCAGATCACGGCGCAGACGGTGATGAGCGGGACGGCCCTGGCGGATGCGGCCAACGCCGAACAACAGACCGAAACCGGAACGACGGGGACGGCAATCCCCGGCGCGATGGGCGGGACCGGAGGGTCGGGAGCGACCGGAGGACGGGGATCATGAAGGCAAGCGATAATCAACTCTCTGGAAATCGGAGAGGTTCATCCTGAAGCAGGAATTGGAAATTTGAACCGGAACTATCGAAAATTGATTGGCGGGTTTACGCTGCTGGAAATGACGGTGGCCTCGGGGATCGGGGCGTTCATCGCGGTGGTATCGGTGGGAACCTTGCGGTCGGTGATCCAGGGCCGTCAGACCATCGAGCAGCATGCCAGCGTCTGCGAAGAGATCCGTTATGCGTCGGAACGGATGCGGCAGGACATGGCGAACTTTTATCGCGACAATTATTACGACAACACCAAGCTGATCGGCGAGGTGGTGGATACGGCGGCGGGGCCGGCGTCGTCGCTGACGATGCGGATTGTTTCGGGCAACAACGCCCGATTTGGCCAGCCGGAGGGCGATGTGTATGATGTTCAATACTACACGATGGAAGCCGACGGCAAGAAGTACCTGATGCGGCGGATCTGGCCGGTGGTGAGCTTGCCGGAACTGGACCAGGCGCTGGAGGAGCCGGGCGGGATTCTGTACGCCCTGGCGGAGAATATCGTGACCTTCACCGTCCAGTATTACAACGGATATGAATGGCTGGACCAGTGGCCAAAGGAGCAGCGATCGCTGCCGGAGATGATCCAGATTCTGATCGTGGCGCGGATTCCGGGCGACGAGGAGCTCAAGCAGCCGATCGCCAAGACGCTGGTGGTGACCTTTCCGCGGGTGTCGCCGAATCTGAAAGCGACGCTTTCGGAAGAGGCGGCGACGGAGTTTGAGGATGTTAATTCGGCCACGATCGATGCGGGGACATAAAATACTGACTCTTGAATATTGTCTATTGACTCTTCGGGTTGCGGGAAGTTTTTCGGCGATTGAGAAGTGAGACAGAAGAATAAGACAAGTTGGTTGCGACGCGGCGGGCTGGTGCTGATCGGCGTGCTGTGGGTGATGGTGTTGCTGGACATGCTGGTGTTCGTGATCGCGCGAACGGGCCGGCTGGACTCGCGGATCAGCTTGTCGATGGAGGAGAAGATCCGGGGTAAGTGGGCCGGACGAGCGGGGGTGGAGACGGCGATCGCACTGCTGTTGGAGGATGAAAAGAACAGCGATAGTTTGTTCGATGCGTGGGCGCTGAGCACGGCGGACACCAACAGCATCATGCTGGACGCCTGCGCCTTCAGTATCAGCGTGGTTGACGAGGCGGGAAAGCTCAACCTCAACAGCGCCACCAAGGAACAGTTGATGGAACTGCCGGGGATGACCGACGAGATTTCCGACTGTATTCTGGACTGGCGAGACAACGACGACGAGGTTCGGGCCAACGGAGCCGAAAACGCGTATTATCTGAATCTGCCATATCCGTATCAGCCGCGGAACGGGGCGTTTAAGACGGTGCGGGAATTGTTGCTGGTCAAGGGCGTTTCTCCGCAGTTGGTGTACGGGTATGGTCAGATTGCCGAGACGACCTCGGAATACAACGCGGGGTGGGTGAACTATCTGACCTGCTATTCTTACGACAACAACAACGACGCCGACGGCAACGCGCGGATCAACATCAACTCGGCCAGCGCCAGCCAGATGCAGGAGCAGTTGGGGATCACCGCGGGGCAGGCACAATGGATTGTGCAGAATCGCTCCTATTCCAATCTGGGAAGTTTGCTGGATAAGATCGCCGGCGGCACCGGAACAACCGGAGCCAGCCAAACCGGCACTTCCGGACAGGGGACCCAGGGCGGCAGTCCCAGCGGAGGCATGCAGGGCGGCGGAACTCAGGGGGGAACCGGTGGGGGACAAAGCGGCGGGGTGATGGGGGGGAGCCGAGGTGGCGGCAGCGGGGGTGGCGGACGACAATCAAATTCGGCGGGATTGATCTCGCCGTTTGGCGGGATCCTGTCGTTTGTGTCCGCGTTGCCCGCTCAAGGGCCCAGTGGCGGCAGGCCGAGCGGCGGTGCGCCAAGCGGTGGAGGAAGCAGCGGCGCTTTCGGCGGTGGAGGATCGAGCGGCGGTGCGCCAAGCGGCGGCGGTGGAGGCCGCGGAGGGTTTGGTGGCGGTTCGGGGGGCGGCGGTCGCGGCGGATTTGGCGGAGGCCAGGCAGGCGGCGGTCGCGGCGGGGCTGGCGGTGGTCGGGGCGGATTCGGCGGAGGCCAGGCGGGCGGCGGACAAGGGGGTGGTCCGGGTGGCGGTGGCGGTCGCGGCGGCGAAGGGGGTGGATTTAGCGGACGCGGAGGGGATGGCGGCGGACGCGGGGGCCAAGGCGGTGGTCGCGGAGGAATGGGCGGCGGTCCGGGCGGGATGACGCGCGGCGGCCAAGGCGGCTTTACCGGCGGCGGCGTTCAGAGTCAAAGTGCCGGAGCGACCACACAGGCCGAACCGCTGGATTTGGATACTTTTTACAAGATCGCCGACAAGATCACGACCAGTTCGCGGACGCGGATTCGCGGGCGAGTGAATATCAATACGGCCCCTCTGGCGGTGCTGACGGCGCTGCTGGAGGGCAGGCGGGAGGTGGCGCAGGATATTATCGCGTTTCGCGAGAGCCGGATGGATGGAATCACGAGCATAACGGACTTGCGGGATATCAAATCAATCGATCTGGATCTGGCCAAGAAGTTCATCGACTATGTTACCACGCGATCCAGCGTGTACACGATTCGGGTAGTGGCCCGGACGATGACCTCGGGCGGGCACTATGAGACGCAAGCGGTTGTCGATCGGGCTCTGAACCCGGTGCAAATTCTGTATTATCGAGAAGGAGCCGGTCATTGAAAGGTAAACTGAGTCAGGTGAAACCGGAAGTGGCGATCGCCGTGTCGGGCGGTCCGGGGACAGGCCAGCCGTATCGAGGCGTGGTATTGTGTCGTCGCGGCGACCGGTTGGAAGTAATGGAACGACGCACGGCGGCCGGCGAAAACGACGGTCTGGCCGAGTTGACGGCGGCATTGTCGGCCAAGGCGCGAGCGGTCGGGGGCATCGATGACGCCGAGGAGATTGTGCCGGGGGCGCTGGTGCTCAACGGGGTGTCTCTGGCGATGTATCGGCTGGACATTCCGGCGGTCAAGAACAGCCAGATGGCGTCTATCGTGCGAATGCAGGTGGAGGCCAAGTTGCCGATCGCGGCCGATCAGATGCGGCTGGCGTGGCGAAGCGACGGCAGCACCGGGGCGGGACAATCGTGCACGGTGATCGCCGGGCGGGCGTCGAGGTATGATGCACCGATTCTGGCGGGGCGACGGGCGGGTCTGGCGTCGGCGGTTCCGGACTGGGAGGCGACGGCGCGGGCCTGGGGGCTGGACGCGACGATGACGGGGCGCAAGGCGGTTCTGTATGTGAGAAAGAATACCACCGCGGCCCTGCTGATCGATCGGGGTCGGCTGGTGGACGCGGTGAATTTGGATGCGGGAACGGAGGATTTCGGGCGGGGGCCGGAAGACGAAAAGCTTCAATTGTTTATCCATGATTTATGGAATACGCTGGCGCGGTTCGGCGTAGCGCAGATGCCGGAGGTGGGGATCGCGGCGCGGGAGCAGACCGCGGCGATCGCGGAGCTGTTGAAAGGGGCGGGGATAGAATCCAAGCCGTCGTGGCCCCAGTTGCCGCCGATGGACGGAGCGGGGCTGGACGAGGATCCGCGGGATTACCTGGAGGCGATCGGGGGAGCGGCGCTGGCGCTGGATCCGCAAGACGAGCGTCTGGACCTGATGGCGACGCATCCAGATCTTCGTCCGGTTCACAAGCCGGTGATGACGATGCGGACGGCCGTGGCGTTGGCGGCGGTGATCCTGGCGGCGGTAGTTTTTCTTGTGGCGGCGCGGAAGCTGGACGAGGCGGCCTACGCCAAACTGCAGGATGATCGGATCGCGCAACTGGTGCGGGTGCAGGATTTGCGCAAGCAGGTGGCCCAGCAGCGACCGGATATGCTGGATCTTCTGACGAAAATCAACGAATCGCTGCAACCGGGAATGCTTCTGGAAACCTTTAATTTTCAGAAGGGCAAGCCCGTGACGCTATCGAGTTTTGCGTCGAGTCTCGAACAGGTCGGCAAGTTTGAGGAGGAGTTGAAGAAAAAACCGGGGATCACGGAGGTCAAGATTCTGGATCGGACCTTTGACGAGCGGCGGAACCGGTGGAATTTCAAGGTGACGCTGTCGTATATGCATTTCAGCAAGAGCAAATAGGCCGAGAAGCGGAAATCGGGGCATACAGGATAGGAAAAGAATTGAATGAAGGCCTTTAACGAACGGGATATTCGGGCGATCAAGATCGGGGTTGCGGGTCTGGCGGCGATCGGTTTGTATTTTCTGGTCGGGCCGTGGCTGAGCGACTGGCAGATGCTCCGGGCGGATCTGGCGTCGGCGCGGGAGCGGCTGGAGCGGGTGGCCGTGGACGAGGAAGGCGCGCTGCCTGCCGAGCAATTGCGGCTGATGAGCGCGGTGCCGAAGGTCGAGCCGCCGGCCGACGAGAAGACGCAGGGGACGCGATTTCGGGACGCGTTTACGCAGCAACTGCAAAAGGCGGGGATCCGGGGACGGAGTCTGCAGGACCTTGCGGCCAAGAAGATCGCCGGGGTGGGCTACAAGACGCTGCGACTTCAGGTTCGGGGACGATGCGAATGGAATCAGATGCTGAACCTGCTGGGGTCGCTGAACGAGAATCCGTATTTTGTGGGGGTGGAAGAACTGGATTTGAAGCCCGACACGCGGAACCGAAACGATCTGGAATTTTCGATTACGGTCTCGACCTTTGCGAAATGATATGCCTCAGGCAACGGCGCAAAGACGCCATGAAACAATGAAACAGACACAGTCTCACATGAACCTTCGGTTCAACCTGAAAGCATGAAAATGGGGTTCC
>CAZXPW010000067.1:0-17410 GCA_964643355.1 uncultured Pirellulales bacterium | reverse complement strand
GCGGGGAAGAGTAGCACAATCATGCTGAGTTTTGCCGATTTCTATTTCCATGTTGAATTGTCGGGTATTTTGGGGTATAAATAAAGATTTCCTATCGTTGTACGGCAACTATAATAGGATATGGTATGTAGGATTTATGGGTTATTATAAGAGAATTCCTATCGGTATAGTAGTCGCTTGTTGCCGGTCTCGGATGCTCGCAAGGAAATACCTTGATACACGGAGGAAACACACCGAGATGGAGAGTCGAAAAGAGCAACAAAAGCGGAGGGGTTGGGCAAAGAAAAACCGTGATAACTGGTATAAAATACTTGACAATTCGGAGGTCGGGAGTGTACAATATAGGTCTGAATTTTTGAATCGGATTTCATTGGAGAAGCGGCCGGAAAGAGGGAGAAAATTTCGGAGGTTATTATGAGGGCAAAATCGGTTCGGGGTTATTCAAGATTTTCTTTTTTTGTAATATCATTATTTTTTTGTATGGGTTCAGCGTGGGCGGCAACAATCTATGTGGATGACAATGCGCCGAATGATCCGGGCCCGGGAGATCCGACGGTCAGCGACCCGCTGGAAAACGGGACGGCCGAACATCCATTCGATGCAATCCAGCAGGCAATCGATGCGGCCGTGGCGGGGGATACCGTGCTGGTGGCCGACGGGACCTACAGAGGTGCTGGTAACCGGGATATCGTTATTCCTGGCAGACCCCTACACCTCCGAAGTCAATACGGTTACGAACGGTGTATCATCGACTGCGAAGGTTCAGAAGGTGTCAATCACCGGGGATTCTTCTTCAGCACAGCACAATCTGCCGTGAGAATTTTGGAGGGTTTCTGTGTTCGAAATGGATATGCAAAATTCGGCGGGGCGATATCCGGAGAATCTTCCGCAACCGTTCCGGCATCGATTCCTGAGATTCGGGACTGCCGATTTGAATACAATACCGCCGCATTCGATGGCGGAGCCATTTCTTGGTTTGATGCTATACTAATCAATTGTGTCTTTGTATCGAATACCGCGATATTCAATGGGGGTGCATTAGCAACCGGCATATATCAAATCACGAACTGTACTTTTCTTACCAATCAGGCCAAGCACGGAGGGGCTATTGCCAAAGTCGCAGGGCACATTAATTCCTGTGATATTTCCGATAACACGGCGACCGACGATGGAGGGGGTGTTTATTTGTGTGGAGCCGACATAACTAATTGCCATATACAGAATAATACGGCCGGTTCCGGCGGGGGAGGTTATGAATGCTCCGGCGAAATAACAAATTGTCTCATCCAAGGTAATTCCGCTCGCAAAGGTGGAGGATTGAATCGCTGTTCGGGGAAGATTGCCCGATGCCAGATTGAAAATAACCAGGCGTCCATGAATGGAGGAGGACTTTATTGCTGTACAGGAATCGTACAAGACTGCACGATTCAAAATAACAGCGCCGATATCGGCGGGGGAGTCTCTTGTCAAAGCGGAGAGATTGTCGACTGTACGATTCGAGGGAATTCGGCCATCCAGAATGGAGGCGGATTCGGGACCAATTGCGGGATCATTCGTCGGTGTCGGATCGAACTTAATACGGCCGGATCTCGCGGCGGCGGGATCTATGAATCGATCGGCGATGTTATAAATTGCCTTGTTATTCAGAATTCCGCGCCGTGGGGTGCGGGGATACATTTTCCCAAAGCCATGGTCCGGAATTGTACGATTGTGAATAATACTGCATCAAGTTCGGGAGGGGGAATATGCTGGGGACAATATGATGGAGAGGTAGAAAACTGTATTGTCTGGGGGAATAGTGGGGGCCAGATTTACAGTTGTCCGATTGTGCGGTATAGTTGCATTGAAGGCGGCGCTTTCGGAAAAGGCGTGATTTCTACGGATCCCGGTTTTGTTAATACCGAGGCAGGGGACTATCATCTTTCGGACACTTCGACTTGCATTGATCAGGCGTGGGAGACCATTCCTTCATCGACTATGGAAACCGATTTTGACGGAAATTATCGCTTTCTTGACGGGGACAATGATGGAATTCCCATAGCCGACTTTGGTGCATATGAATATGGCTCACTGGATAAATCGTTGCTTGCACCCTCGCCCGCCCGGACGGAACTGATCTGGCGTCAAAACACAGCGATACCAGAAGCGTGGAAAATCAATCTTGCGAATATTGGAGTGCCGGGGGGAATCGACTGGCAGATTGACACAAATGACCGTTTCTTTGTGGAGCCGATCGCTGGAACGCTGGCCGATGGATCTGCCGAATTAACCGTCAACTTTGACCCAACCGGATTGGGTCCCGGTCGATACACCTTCGAATTTCGGGTTCTGTCGAATGCCTCCAATTCCATTTGTCCCATCTCCGTAGATCTGATTGTATATGCGCCGGGATTATTGCAGGTGGGGCCTGAATTTGTCACGATTCAATCAGCGATTGATACAGCCGAATCGGGCGATACAATCACGGTGGCCGATGGAATTTATACGGGGTATGAAAACTGCGACATCGATTTCAAAGGCAAAGCGATCACTTTGCGCAGTGCCGGCGGGGCCGAGCGTTGCATTATCGATTGCCGAGGTACCTCGAATGAATGGCACCGAGGATTTAACTTCACACACAACGAAACGCCAGCATCGATTCTGGACGGATTTACCATTTCAAATGGATATTATAGTGGCCCTGGCGCAATTTACATATTGCGGGCCTCACCAACCATCGTCAATTGTGTCTTGAATCGAAATGTGGGATCCCCGGGAGCTGTACGAGTTAGCGAGTTAGGCAGCCCGCTCTTTTTGAATTGCCAATTCAATGAGAACCGTTCACCCGATTCAAAATATTATGGCGGTGGCGCTGTCAGTTGTACAGGTGAAGCATCTCCGATTTTTCAACGATGTTCGTTCCGAAATAACAGCGCCCTTTCTTACGGAGGAGCCATTTACAACGAAGCCCTTGTTACACTTGAATCATGTGAGGTTGCAGGGAACTGCGCCGCGAAGGGGGGAGGAATTTACAATTGGGGAGAATTATTCGTTAATCAATGTATTATTCTTTCGAATCGGGCCGATACCGGCGGCGGCATCCTTCAGGAGTTACAATGGGATAACGGGAGTGTGAACAATAGCATCATCGCCTTCAATGAGACTTTGGCCAACGGTTCTGAGGGGAAACAAATTGATGTGCCCGCCGATACCTTCGTATTTTCATATTGTGATATTTTTGGATCAGACAGCGGACTAACAACCGCTCATTGTTTGAACCTGAATCCTCTCTTTGTCGATCCTGGGCATTGGGATGACCAGGGGACCCCGGAGGATCGGACGGATGATGTCTGGGTTGAGGGAGATTATCATTTGCAATTGGATTCGCCGTGTATCGATGCGGGAGACCCGGCGGCCGATTTTAGTCTGGAACCGCAACCCAATGGCGGGCGAGTGAATATGGGTCTGTACGGGAATACTCCGGAAGCAACGATCACCGTTGACACCGATGAGGATGGATACAGCAATCCCCAGGAGAACCGGTGGGGATTGAATCCCCACAGTATCGATAGCGATGGGGACAGTCTGACGGATCGAGAGGAAATCGGATACGACGGGGACACCGAATCATACGATCCCTACAATCCGGTAACGAAAACGGGGACGGATATGAATGCCGCTCTGTCGGACACAGACGGGGACGGACTATCCGATGTGGAAGAGATTCAGCAATACGGTTCCAATCCCATCGATGAGGATATGGATGATGACGGCCTTCCGGATGGGGCCGAAATCAAGACCTACGAGACAGATCCGCGGAATCCGGACAACGACGGAGATACCCTGCCGGATGGATGGGAAGTCGGCAATGGCCTGAATCCCAAGGACCCGACGGATGTTGATCAGGATCTCGATCGGGACGGACTATCCAATACGACGGAATATGTTTTGGGGACGGCCGCCAATCGGGTTGATTCAGATGATGATGGGATGCCGGACGGATGGGAGGTGGTTCACCAGTTCAATCCCACAGATAATTCAGATGGATTGCTGGATCGGGATGAGGATGGACTTCCAAATTCGGGAGAGTATGCGAACGGATGCAATCCCGATGAAAAGGATACCGATGGCGACGGAATGCCGGACGGGTGGGAAGTCGGGGGTGGATTGGATCCCCTTCGGGATGATCAACTGGAGGACCTCGATCACGACGGTTTAAACAATCGGGATGAATATGCAAGCGGAAGCCAGCCGAATAATCCGGATTCTGACGGGGATCGGATGTCGGATGGATGGGAAGTCCAGTACGGCCTTAATCCGACGAAGAACGATTCCGGTTTGGATCTGGATAGAGATGGCTTTACCAATCTATTCGAATATCTGCGGGGCAGCGCTCCCAACGATAAGCTGATCTTGCCGCAGCCGGGAACGATGTATGTGGACGATGATGCGCCGGGCGATCCGGGGCCGGGAGATCCGGCCGTCAGCGATCCAATGGAAAATGGGACTCCGGAACACCCGTTTGATTCGATCCGGGAAGTCCTGGATTATTCCGTTGACGGGGATATTATCCGAATTGCGGGGGGGACTCATTCGTCTTTGGGTTTTCTGGTTATCACAAAGAGGGTTACTCTCGTGCGGCAGGAGGGGGCGGACCGATGCGTCCTGAATTTCACTGGAACCAACACCGGGATCATAATTGGCGATGTCGGAGGAACGGGAGCCGTTCTTGAGGGATTGACCCTTCAAAGCAAGCCGATGTTCTCCTCTTCGACTCCGGGGATCGATTCGAATAATAGTGTTTTGATGATTCGGAATTGCGTTGTGCTCGGCAGTGAACAGAACATGTCCCCCGGAATTCGAGTCAGAGGTGGGGCTGTTTCGGTGATCGGGACACAGGTTTCAGGATATCGTTATTCGGGCGTGTTCTGTACGGATGCGACACTGTTTCTGGATCGTTGTGTCATATCCGACAACCTAGGTGATGGGATTTATGTGTATGGATCGGGCTCGACGGCGACGATCAACAATTGCCTGGTGATTCGGAATGGCGAGGCCATCGGTAGCAGTTCCATAGCCGAGATCCAAATCCGGAATTGCACAATTGCCGATAACGCCGCGGGGGTCAAAATCAGCGGAAAGAACGCACAGGTTCGAAACAGCATCCTGTGGAATAGGGGAACGGAACTGAATTCCACTGGCGGAGTCGTGGCCGAATACTGTGACATCAAGGGAGGGTATACGGGGACGGGGAATATCAACGCATGGCCAATGTTTGCCGGAAAAGGCCGCGGCGATTATCACCTTTTGGATGGATCGCCCTGCATCCAGGCCGGAGATCCGCAAACCGTTGTCGGACAGGATGAGGTCGATATCGATGGAGATCCGCGGATCCTATATGGGCGGATCGATATAGGGTTTGATGAAGTTGTACAGAGAGATTATTCCGGTGATTCACTTGTGGACATGGAGGATCTTCTCGTATGGACAGGTCACTGGATGGAACCGGAATGTTCCGAACCCTCGTGGTGTGGGGGAGCCGATCTAACATTTGACGGAAAGGTCGGAATTGAGGATCTCTCCGTTTTCGCTGAAGGGTGGCTGAGGGATCCGACATCACCTTATGGATGTTGGCCATTGGATGGGAATTGGAACGAACGACGGGGGCAATGGGTTGGGACGGCGGAGGGGGATCCGGCGTTCGTCGATTCAATGCAGTCGAAGACGGGGGCGGGAGCCATAGAATTGGATGGGGATGATTACATCATTGTAAATGGGTTTGATGGGATATTATGGAGTAAGGCACGGACCTGTGCGGCGTGGATCAAGACGACAGGGGTCGTTGAGCCGATCGTATATTGGGGTAATAAGGATGTAACCGGCGGCTTATGGGACATGCGGGTCAGTTCGACCGGGAAGTTGCGAGTATTGGTCGGCGGCGGACCATTGGTGGAAGGCACGACAGTGGTCAATACCGGCGAATGGACCCATGTAGCGGCGGTAGTCCCTGAAACGACATCCTCATGGATGCCGCCATTTACACCGGAGATTCAGCTTTATGTCAATGGAGTACAGGAGACCGTAACGGCGACGGTCGGAGCGATTAATACGCAAGCCGGGACAGCGATGCGGATCGGGGCCAACGAGGGGGGGACGAATTTCTTTACGGGTCTGATCGATGATGTGCGGGTGTATGATCGGGCGCTGACGGCTGAGGAGATCGCGGAACTGGCGGGGCAATAAGGCGGGAAAAGTAAGATTATCGGGCACATGCCTTGTGCCCGTACCGGCCGCGATGGAACGCGGCCCTCCACAACCGAAGACGGTTGGGTTGCAAATAACCCCCGGAGTAAATCCGGGGGCTTTCATGCGGGCCAAGGGGGCATTGGAAGAAGATCCCTCCACTCTGCACGCCCTCGGGGCGCTTCGTTCGGGATGATGATTCGCAAGCGAAGACGATTGTGTAATAGTTGAGCGGTCACGGGGCGACCACCCAACCCTGTCGGACGGTTCCAGCATGACCCAGAACTGACGATGATAGATGCGGCTCGATACCCCGCCGGTTGGACGGTTAACCGAGTTTGCCGGCCTTTTTCATTTTCTTGGCGAGGCGTTTTTCCTTGAGGGACATCGTGGGTTTTTTCTTGGTCTCTTTTTTGGTGTCGCGGCTTTTACTCATACAGGATCCTTTCCATCATTCGATCGTGATTCCTTTCACCGATGAACTTGCGTCCATCGCCGAGGTTATTTTTCAGAAAGACACCAAGGGTGTCAAGGGAAAAAACCGAAAGTCACATTCGAAAGCGCCAAGGGGACAGCTTGCCCATTCTGATTGTTCGGATTGGATCGCCGTTTGCGCAGGCACGATGATATCGGCGGGCCAACCCGAGCGGCGGAGGCGCGTTGTCGTTAGCAAAGACGGTTGCTATGGGGTCAGGAGGCGGATCTTGATGGAGCGAAAGGCGACAGATCCCGGGTGGTCCTGGAGGAGAATGCGGGTCGGGCCGAGGGGCGCAAAGCCGGCCATGTTATTGAATTTGCTGGCGGCGATCCATTGCGCAAATTCGGGGCTGGAGCGGTCGGCGTCGATGACTTTGCGGCCGTTGAGCCAGTGCTCGATGTGCGAGCCCCTGACGAGGATTCGGACCTGGTTCCACTGGCTGACGGGGACGGGTTGGGAATTGTCGGGGGCCTTGATGTCGTAGAGGGCGCCGATGGTTTGCTTGTTCGAGAGATTTCCGCCGCCGGCCTTGTAGCCGGAGTCGTCGATGAGCTGGTATTCGAGGCCGATACCGCCGCCCTGTTTGCGCGAGAGTTCGTCGCTGACAAGGTATTTGATGCCGCTATTGGAACCTTTCTCGAGGCGACATTCGAGCGAAAGCTCAAAATCGCCGAAAGTCTCGACGGTGACGATATCCCCCCCGCCGCGCTGGGCGGGATCGTCGGGGGGATTGCCGATCAGCATGCCGTCTTTGACGACCCAGCCCTTTTTCGGGAAAGCGTCGGCATTGACGCCGCGCCAGCCAGCGGTGGATTTGCCGTCGAAGAGGAGCTTCCATCCCCCCTGCCGTTCGGCGTCGGTAAGGGTGTTGGGGGCGGAGCTTGGCTGTGACGGCGCACCAAGAGACACCGGGGAAATCTGCAGATTGACCGTGGCGGATTTGAGGCCGTCGGCGGCGGCGGTGACGGTGACGAGGCCGGCTTTGTCGAAGTCCGTGCGGACGATCAACACCGCGCGGCCGAAAAAGAGCGGGTGCGTATTGTCGGTGAAGATGTCCAGCGACATTGGGTCGCCGTTGCCGACGGCGGCGATGCGGGCGGGACCTTGGAGCGAAAAGGTGATCCTGTTGTCGGCCAGCGGGCAAACGGTACCCTTATCGTCGAGGGCCTCGACGAGGATATAGGAAAGGTCTTCGCCGGTGGCGTCAAGCTGTGTGCGATCGGGCGTGAGGCGGATAGAGGCCGGGGCGGAGGCGGTTGACATGAAGGCCTCGCCGATTTTGTTGTCCCCTTTGTAGGCGATGACTTTGAGCTGGCCGGGTTCGTAGGCGACATCGAGCCAGCGGAGGCGATACTTGTCCATCACGCCGTAGTAGGAGGAGTCCGTCGGTTCTTTCGATTTGCTTTTGCGGCCCAAGGACTTTCCGTTGAGGAACAACTCGGCCGAGTCGCCGTTGGTGTACACATAGACGGGGACGGGCTGGCCGACGCGATCAAGCCAGTTCCAGTGCGGGAGGACATGGACTGTGGCAGTATCGGGCCGCCAATAGCTGCGATAGAGGTAGTAGCGGTCCTTGGGGACGCCGCACAGATCGACGATGCCGAAGTAGGAACTTCGCGCCTCCCGGCTAAAGGGCGTCGGCTCGCCGAGGTAGTCGAAGCCGGTCCAGACGAATTCGCCGGCGACGAAGCGATCGCGCTCCATCAGATCGAATTCGCGGTCGGGGATGTCGGACCAATCAGCGGCGTTGTGATCATAAGAATCGACTTGGAATTTTTTGGAATACTGGGTCTTTTTGGTCGGAAGCGGAAGTTCGTAGAAGCCGAAGGTACTCAGAGCCGACGCCGATTCGCTGTAGAGGATGGGCTTGTCGGGGTATCTTTCGCGGGCCCTGGCGTAGCGACGGGCGTAGTTCCAGCCGGTCAGATCCAGCGAGTCGATGATCTTGAGCTCGGCGGTCTGCGGGATGTGGCAGGCCATGCCGACGGGACGGGTGAGGTCGTATTTTCGGACAAAATCGCCCATGAACTTGACATTTTCGGGCGTCAGGCCGTTCTTGTCGTAGGGGAAGTTGTTGATCTCGTTGGCGATGGACCAGACGACGATGCTGGGGTGGTTGCGGTCGCGGAGGACGAAATTGCGGATCTGTTTTTCGCCGTACTGTTCGAGCGGCTCATTGTTGACACGGTCGGCGGTGGAGTCCCACTTGTCGAAGCACTCATCCCAGACGACAAAGCCCATCCGGTCGCACAGGTCCAACAGCTCCGGGGCCGGCGGATTGTGGCTGGTGCGGATGGCGTTGACGCCCATGTCGCGCATGATCTCGAGCTGTCGCTGCATGGCGCGGGGAAAGAAGGCGGCGCCGAGGGGCCCGTGGTCGTGGTGGAGGCAGACGCCGTAGAGCTGGACGCGGCGGCCGTTGAGATGGAAGCCGTCGTCGGCCTTGAATTCGAACGAACGGACGCCGAAGGTCGTCGTGACGGAGTCGAGGACTTTATAATCGACTTTTACTATTGTCTTTGCCGTATAGAGATTCGGGGTCGCGATATCCCATCGCCGAGGGTTTGAAAGGTTGACGGATTGAACAATTTCGGGAGACGAGCCCGGGGAGATCGGGGTATCGGTTTGAATAGTCGCGATGGACCGGCCGTCGGGATCGAGGAGGATTGTCTCGACGGCAACTTTTGATCGCTGCGATTGATGATTTTCCAGCGTGGTTTGAATCCGGACCGTCGCTTCGGAATCGTTGACTTGCGGAGTCGTAATATAACTACCCCAATGGGCCACATGTATCGGTTCGCAAAGGGTCATTGTGACCTTGCGGTAGATGCCGGCGCCGGGATACCATCGCGTGCCGTGTTTGCGGGTATCGGCGCAAACGGCGACAATATTGGTTTCGCCGAATTTGACGAAGGGCGTGGCATCCACACGGAAGGACATGTAACCGTAGTCCCACTGGCCGGCAAGCCGGCCGTTGACATAGACTTTCGGAAAGGCCATCACGCCGTCGAAATCGAGATACACCCGACGGTCTTTGTCGGCGGCGGCGAGGGTGAAGGATTTGCGATACCAGCCGACACCGCGCCAGGGGAGCTTGCCGGCCCAGCCGTTTTCCTTCGGCTCGAACGGTCCGGAGATTGCCCAATCGTGCGGCACATGGACCTGTTGCCAGGTCGAATCATCGAATTCGGGTTGCGTCACCATCGCCGCATCCAAATCGGCTTTTGCGAATTTCCAATCGCGATTGAAATTTTGCTCGACGCGATCGGCGGACGCGATTCCCGTGAGAACCATCGTCATCGTGATACCGACGACGCCCCAATTCCGTTTGATTTTCATGGTATATCCTTCCGGTTAAAAACAATAGGGCGGACGCCGTCCGCCCCTACAAGGACAGGCATCAAATCAAGCGGGGTCACGAGCGACAGGCCCATGACCCCGGAGGATTTCCCGTTTGCGTTACACCTGATCGGGCACGACAAAGGGCGGACGATACTTGCGGGTAAGCATCTGGTCGGCCTGCGGATCGTTGACGAATTTCTCGGCTTTGCCGTCGAAGCTCAATTGCCGCTGGAGGCGATAGGAAATATTGGCCAAATGCGGCAAACAGGTGGACATATGGCCGACTTCGATATCGCAGGTCATCATTTCCTTTTTGCCGGCCTTGAGAGCGTTGATGAAGTTGGCAAAATGGGCATCGGCGCCGGCACCGGCCAGATTCATGGGATCAGCGGCCGGTTCGGCCGTGGTCGAACTGGGGCCGGGTTCGTTCCTGCGACCCAGGAAGGTCTTCCAGGTACTGCCGTCGATCTGCATCCAGCCCTCGGTCCCATAGAAGAGATTTCCGATCTTGACATCCGGTTCGCCGTTGGTGTAGAGCCCGCGCGTGCCGAACTCCAGAAGCGTTCCGTCGGCATACTCAAACAGGGAAGTCTGGGTATTCGGCGTTTCCTGGGTACATTCGTTTTCGAACTTGTAGTATCCGCCAAACGAGCTGATGCGAACCGGGTGTTCGTTTTTGTTGAGGCCCCAACGAGCGACATCAAACTGATGCGGACCCTGGTTGCCCGTATCTCCGTTGCCGGTGTTCCAGTGCCAATGCCAGTTGTAGTGGCACTTGCCCTCGTTGTAGGGGAACATGTCAGCCGGTCCGACCCAGAGATCCCAGTGCAGCTCTTTCGGCGGCTCGGTATCGGGGAATTTTTTGAAGGCGTCGCGGGGTTTAAAGCACAAGCCGCGGGCCATATAGATGCGGCCGAGTTTTCCGCTGTGGAGGAATTCCATGGCGGCGCGAACATTGCGAATGCTGCGGTTCTGAAAACCGACTTCGACAAAACGATCATACTTGCGGGCTGCCTGGACCATCTTGCGGCCTTCGAAGATGTTGTGCGAAGCGGGCTTTTCAACATAGACATGCTTGCCGGCCTGACAGGCCCAAATCGTGGCCAGGGCATGCCAGTAGTTCGGCATCGCGATAGCGACGGCATCGATTTCCTTGTCTTCAAAAACCTTTCGGAGATCGTATTCGGTATCCGGCCGCTTTCCGGTTTTCTTGGCGTACTCGTCGGCTCTGCGATTCAGGACTTTTTCGTCGCAGTCGCAGAAGGTTTTGACCCGGACGCTCTTGAGGGCCGAAAAACCATCGATCAGGCCGCTGCCTCGGCCGTTAATACCGATGAAGGCCATCGTGATCTGGTCATTGGGCCCGACGGGCTTATCTTCGGCGGCTCCGGCGGCGCTGATAAATGGATTCATAGCGCCCAACGCGGTCGCTCCCACGGCGACATGCGAACTTTTCCGCAGAAAATCACGGCGGGATAATGCGGCTTGAGTGGATGACATGCCTGATACTCCTAAAACAATGCTCCGATCTCGTTTTGTGGCAGGCGAGTCTCGACACGGACAACGATCCCGCCAACCAACACCTTGCGAGAATGATTCTATCAAAGAAGGGGATCGCAGTCAAATTCTATCCGACACAAATCCGGGGAGGCCCAAAACCCGTTCCAACCATTGGCCCCTGGCGGCAAAATGGTTTGACAGTCCGCGTCGGATGGTGTAAGAGACAGCCGATGGCACGGAATGACGGGAAACGATCGAAGAAATTCACCTTCGGGAGGCGTTATGATTCGATTCGAACTTATCTGGATTTTGGGAATGCTGGGTATTTTGGCGACTCAGGCGACCGCCGGAGAGGAGCGTACGCAAACGGAATGGGGTCGGCCCCAGGTAGAAGTTAAACAAGAGGAAGATTTCTGGATTATTCGAGGACAACGGCTCCGCATTTCCCTGCAATCCTCGAATCTGTCTATCCAGGTGAAAGATTCGGATACGACATGGTCGATGGAAGGATCGACGGCGGGAGATCTGACGGTGGGCACGGGGGGGCAGACAATTGCATTGCGTATGGCCGACGCCAAAAAGATCGAGATCAACCCCTACGAAACCGGATTCAAGGCCGGCGTCAAGATCAGACTGAGCGAATATCTTCACCAAGACAAGCCCATCGATCTTCGTGTCGAACTCTTCCTGTGTCTCCAGGGTCGCGATGAAGACCTGGTTTGTGAATTGATCGCCGATGAGGACAAGACGGCCGTCAAAGAGTGTCGCTGGCCGGGGGCCTTTGTTCCCTCCGAAGTCGATGCCACAGTTGTGCCGTATATGCAGGGGATGCTGCTGCCGAAGGACTGGTCCAAGCAGGTTTATCTCTATGACACCCTTTGCTTCGGACGGGGATTGTACATGCCATGGTGGGGGTATCAAAAAGGAGGTTCGGCCGCGATGGTGATCCTGGAGACGCCGGTCGACGGGGGTTGTCATTTTGCGCATCCGGCTGGAGGACCGACACGGATGGGAACCCGTTGGGTCCATTCGCTGGGGAAGATGGCTTATCCTCGGCGAGCACGGGTGTGTTTTGTCGGAAAAGGCAATTACATTATGCTGGCCAAGCGATATCGGCAGCAGGCCATGGATACGGGCAATTTCGTATCTCTGAAGGAAAAAATCGCCCGAAATCCAATTGTAGAGCGGTTGATCGGTTCACCAGTGATTCATACGGGAACTCTGGTTCATATTCAACCGGAATCCAGCTATTTCAACAAGGAAGACCCCTCCAAGAATCATTCCGTCATCCGGTTTGAGGAGACGGCACGACAGTTGCGGGAACTGGCCAAGTCGGGCGTCAGCAAGGCGTATGTTCATCTGGACGGATGGGGGTTTCGCGGGTATGACAATCTCCATCCGGATATTCTGCCGCCTTGCCCGGAGGCGGGCGGCTGGGAGGGACTAAAGGGGCTGGCTCAGACCTGCGAGGAAATCGGGTTTATATTCGCGTTGCACGACCAATATCGCGACTACTATCTGGACGCCAAATCGTACCAGGAGCGACACACCATACTGGATGAGAACGGCAATCGGCCGTTGTGGAGTATCTGGTGCGGCGGAAAACAAACGGTTCTGTGTTCGTCGCTGGCGCCGGGACATGTGGCCAAGAATTATTCGGAGATTCTCAGCCACGGCGTCAAGGTTTGCGGGGCTTATCTGGATGTTTTTTCCGTGGTTCCTCCGGATGAATGTTATCATCCCGAACATCCGGTCACGCGGGCACAATGCTTACTCAATCGCGGGGATTGCTTCGATTTTATTCGAGCGCGGGTAGGCGTGATCAGTTCCGAGGAACCATCGGATTGGGCGATCCCTCACCTCGACCTGGTTCATCACGGGCCGTTTGCGCTAAGTCCCGGTCCGGGGGAGGGACCGGCCATGGGGATCCCGATTCCTCTGTTCAATCTGGTCTATCATGACGCCCTGTTGATTCCGTGGTCGCTGGGAAAAGGGGCATGGGGTATTCCCGAAAACGATCGGGGATATCTACACGGCCTGGCGAATGCGGGTATGCCCTACCTATCGATGAGTCCCGGACCCGAAGAGATCAAGCAGGTTCGAACGATGTGCGGCCTGCATCAGCGGCTGGCCCTGGTCGAAATGACCGATCATCGTTTTCTTGACGAGGGCAAGCGACGACAGCAAACCAGCTTTGCCGACGGAACCAAGGTCACGATTGATCTGGACAAAGACAGCTTTGAGATTTCGCCATCGTCATAGAGCCGAGAAACAAACCGGCTTTCTTTCGATTGCGAATGGAAAAAATAGTTCGCCGCTGACCGACCGTAAGACGAGATCGAAACCTTCCGGATATCACCGGATGGTTAATCCTTGAGATTGCCGGTGTACCAGAAATAGGGGACATCCTGCCCCGTCGTCCTTTTCAGGATTTGCGTGTGGCCGTCCAGAAAACCCAGGACAGAGGTGTCATTGTGGCGAAAACACTCCCCAACCGTGTCATAGGGAGCCCAATAGGAGTTATAGAATCCCGTCCCCCCTTCCGCAGTGGGTCTCCACTGACGGAGATTGATATTGTCGCCGGGAGCGATACAGAACATGTCGGAGTCGATGCCGTCCATTCGTTGTTCAATATGGTCCTGACAAAAGATAATTCGGGACGGAATCGCAATGGAGGTGATCGCCCTGCCTTTGGAACCGGACGAGCCGGCCGAGGGAAACGGCAACCCGATATACCCATTGAGCCCATAGGAACAGTAGTAGAAGTACTGCTGATAGGCCTGTCCCCAGCCGGATTCGGGCCAGTCATCGACCCGTTTTTGGCTTGGGCAGTGAAAAATTTTGCGTTTGTCGGTGTACGCTTCGTATCCAATCCCCCAGTACGCGAAGGGATCGTTGGGGCGATATTCCTCCACTTGGGGTAAATTCAAATATCGATTGTCCCACAGACCATGGTTGGCGGCGAAATTGAAGCGGCCGTCATATTCCTCCACATAGGTCAGGGCTGCGGTTATGATTTGGCGAATATGGACACCGCAAACGGCTCGCTTTCCCTGGTCCTTGGCGATTCGAAGGGCCGGCAACAGAACGGACAACAGAATGGCGACGATTGCGATCACCACCAGCAATTCGATAAGCGTAAAACCGCCAGACTTCCGCTGATGCGCCTGAGCCACCATTCTGCAGAACTCCTTATTTGGAATCGTGATTCCATCGTCGGTCTGATTGTATCCATTGAAGGTGCAACCCGCCGACGCTACCATTTTCAATCTCTATTTTACCCTCTTTCGCCATAAAGCAACCACTTTTTTCACAATTTCAGGCGGAGATTTTGGTATGGGATTTGTCAAGAACCTTGAATCTTCATTCGGGACAAGAGAAATGAACCGGCCCGGTCGCCTTTCGACGGCCGGGCCGGAAATCCGCATTTCCCGAGACGGGACTTGGGGGGTTAATCGCAAGCGCCGGTTCCCATCTCGTTACAATTCAACCACTGTGACATAAACAGCGCCAAGTCACCGACATCCACGGTGCAGTTGCCGTTGAAATCGTACTGCGGGTTGGCCAGACACCAGCTTTCGCCGGAAACCGCGGCGTACAGGTTGGCGACTTCCAGATTCGTCATGCCATAGTTGTAAATCTGGACATCGTCGATCGAACCCAGGAAACGGTTGCCATAGGTTCCATCGTCATGGATTTCGCAAGTACCGATACCCAAAAACGCGTCGGGCTTTAAACCTAAGCTAAACCCGGTGGAAGACACCACCTGACGACCATCGATGAAAAAGCGAGAAGTTACCCCGTCAAAGGTCGCGGCGACATGATGCCACTTCCAGGTCTGGGAGGGCTCCGCGGCCGCCTCAAACAGTTGCAGCTCTGTCAACTGAATGTTCGAATCAGAACCGAATTTTTCGGTAATATTCAGCTTGTACATCTTGTACGAGCCCGGATTGGTTACATCATACCGATAGGTGGCTCGCCGGTTTGCTCCCAGCGTAATGCCGGATCGAGTGTCCACAACGGTCCAGGTTGCGCCGCCGTCGTTGGAACCCTCAAGGGTCCAGCTCTTCGGGTCGCGGTTCTGGGCGTCGTTACCGGTGGTCAAGGTGTAAAAGGTGATCGTATAGGCCTCTTCGTCCTTAAAATCGTAGGCAATCCAACCGGTTGCGGCGGCCACCAGCCACTTGGTGGTTCCATTGTTGTCGAAGGCCTGAGCGACGCCTTCATTGGGAAGATTCTGGCCGCTGGCGGTGATCGTTCACCGGAACGCACGCACGCCCGGAATATGGCTATACAAAAAAGAAACCAGACAGACAAAAAGGCAGGTGGAAATGAAAGGAAAAGCAAGGACGAGAACAATGGAAAACAAAAACCCCCGGGTCAATCGCAAAGGGGTCAGGTAAAGATGACACTTCCTGCTCACCTACGGAACACGCCCTGCTCTCGACATCACCACCTCGACAAATGACACAGCCGCTTCCTCGTGCCACGATTCTTTCGATCCAGTATCTCTCTCCAGATCACTGGATAATCCTATCATAACACTTTGGACCAAATCTGTCAAGGGAAATTAGTCTCCGGGTGTTGGGTATCGGTATTCCGAGTACAAAAAGAGAGCGAATCCAAGCCCGGTACAATCTCCCCCTGTCGGAATCGGAGCAGGAGGGATTCGAACCCCCGGAACGGGGAAACCCGTTCAACGGTTTTCAAGACCGTCACCTTCAGCCGCTCGGTCACTGCTCCATCGGGGCACAGCGGGGTGTTCGGGGCAATCCCAAGGCCCCAAGCGTGCTTGAGGGTTACTATACCGCGATCCCCCATGGTTTTCAAGGGTTCGCCTGGAAAGTCGAAAAAGGGGCAAAACCCCGGGACATCGACCGTCCGCAGTTACTCTGTGGGCTGTGCCGGTTTAGGGCGGTCGTTTTCGAACCATTTCCGCCACACGGAGCGGCCGGTTCGACGAACCTGATCGGCCAGATCAATACCGCCACGAGTCAGATCCTCCAAAAGCCCTTTGACGCTTTCCTGAAGGTTTTCCAGGGGTTCCTGCTGAATCAGCCGATCAGGGGGTTCCGACCAATTCCCCAGGACATGGGAACGGACCAGGGTATTCGTGGCTCGATTGAAAACCCGGATTAGCGGAATCTTCGACAGGAGATCCTCCACCGCCCGGATGGGAACGCCGATCACGAACAGGTCCAAATGGCCGTTGTCCAAGCGAATCGTCCCGCCGGATTCGGCGATCAAAGCGGCGACGGAATTAAAGAACCGTGACTGATTGATTCGAACGGTTGGACCGAGATGGGTAAATTCCAACAGGCCGTCCGACAAGATCATCGGTCCAGCCGGGGGTAAACCCAACGGGGAAAACAGATCGGGGATCACCGGCAGTCGCATAAGGTCGGCATCCAACAGTTGAAAACGGCCATACCCCTCCACCGATGGACAGGACCAGGTCTTGAAAAAGACATAATCCAGATCGGCGGTACCTCGGGCCAGCGGAACATAGTCGGCCAGCCAGGGTTTGCATTGAGTCAAATCCGCTCCCTGGACTTTCAGTTGTCCCGTCCATTCCTCGATACCCTGACGGCTCCAAGTTCCCATGAGATTTGCCGATGCGGTTCCGTTTCCGACTCGGCCGGAGGCGGAAGAAATGGAAAACCAATTGTCGCACAATTGTGCGGACGCTTGCAGATCTTGAATGATCGGAGAGCCGGATGTGTGCAAGATGATACCGTCGGCAACATTCAGTGTGCCGTTGACCCGGAGATCGTCAAACGCCGGAGCCGTTCCGGAACATTCCAGTTCTGTCCTAAGGATCTCTAACAAAACCTGATTAACGACGAGCGGTTTGTCCGATAAAACTTC
>CAZXPW010000066.1:0-18399 GCA_964643355.1 uncultured Pirellulales bacterium | reverse complement strand
CCGTGTAACCCGGAATGACAACATAGTCATCCACACCGTCCAATTCCAGCGCGCCACCTTGATGGCCGGACATTGGCCGCCAGACAGGATTGCCGATAATTTGTCCCGGATGATGATTGGTTAAATCCGGAACTTCATCACCGTCGGATTCATCAAACTTCCAAACGGCGACCGCGTCGGCTCCGGAGCATAAGGTTCCGCGGGTAAGCCAATGTTCGGCCAAAATTAAAAGATCCTGCAAGTCAACTTCACAATCACTTGTGAAATCGCCTATGGGACATTGGATCCCAGCCATGCAAACAAAGGGAAAAATACATAAACCGATTATCCATAAACCTTTATGATGATCTTTCATACGAACACAGTCTCCTGCTTGTTTTGTGTTCCTTTGTCTGGAGCATGGATTTCTGCATGGCCATTTTGTTGCCCGATTTAATCCACTACAACATTATGCCACTCGATTAATCGGTCTGACAGATAACGAACTCGATGGGATCTCTATCTTACCCAATATTTCGAGCTTCAATTCCCATTTACCTGATCTTGCGATTGTATCGCAAACGACCGATAAAATCAATCTTTTCACATACCCAAGTGGGATATTTCCTTCAATGCAATAGACTATTTGACAATGACAGATGGGAATTTATGATCCATCAAAGCCGTTATAATTTTTGTGTAATCTCGGAGTTGAAAAGTAACTTTTTAAACACCAAAAAAACCGAAATAATAAACGGAACCTAACAGAGTTAAAAAAGAAGATGTAAATAACTATAAATGAATAACTTATGAGAATACCATCTTCGTGACCGATCGACTTGAACAGATCGATTGCAATCTTCATCCGCCCACTGACTGGTTAAAAGCCACCTGTCTTCCGTGGGTAATCGCAGGTCCGTGCAGCGCGGAGACAGAATCGCAAGTTCTTGAAACTGCAAGACTTGTGGCTAAATCGGAACATGTTGTAGCATTCCGGGCGGGAATATGGAAACCGCGGACCCGGCCGGATAGTTTTGAGGGCGTTGGGGAAGACGGCCTGAAATGGATGTCACAAGTAAAGGCCGAGACTGGACTTGCGACAACCACCGAGGTAGCCAATGCCAAACATGTCGATTTATGCCTCCGATACGGTATCGATATTTTGTGGATTGGCGCCAGGACAACCATTAACTCCTTTTCTGTACAAGAGATAGCTAATGCGTTAAAAGGAGTGGATATCCCGGTGATGATCAAAAACCCAATCAATGCGCATTTGGCTCCTTGGATTGGGGCGATCGAAAGGATTTATGAGGCGGGAATCAGGAAAATCGTGGCAATTCATCGAGGATTCTCCGTGTATCTGGAATCTGGATTTCGGAACCGGCCGCAATGGCAAATCCCGATTGAACTTCAGCGCAGATTACCCAATTTACCCATAATATGCGATCCGAGTCATATTTCAGGAAAACGAGAGCTAATTGAACCAGTTGCTCAGATGGCATTGGATATTGGAATCTCCGGTCTGATGATTGAAACGCATATTGATCCCGAAAAGGCATGGAGCGATGCTGAACAACAGGTAACACCCGGGGAATTGATGGATATGCTGGTTCGTCTTCATGCTCGCGGCAAATCCATCAACAATACGGATTTGCAGAAGCAAATCTCTCAACTTCGTGCCTGTATTGAACAGGTGGATGATCGGATTTTGCAGGATCTGTCAGAGCGGATGCGATGGGTGGAACAAATTGGGAGGATTAAGCGGGAAAATGATATTCCTGTTTTACAGATTGAGCGGTGGGAAAACCTTCTGGAAGACCATTTGCGGAAATGCCGACAACTTGGGTTGGATGAAAATTTTATCAAGGCGATCTTTGAGTTGATTCACCTTCAGGCCATAAAACAACAGGTTTCCGGGACATCGGAAAACGGGGAAGAATAGTCCGTTTATCGGTTGTAGATAAGGTGTTCGAGGAGGATCTTCAGACCGATGCCGATGATGACCAGTCCGGCGATGATTTCGAGTTTGTTTTCAAAGAAGCCGCCGAGTTTTTGACCGATCCACCAGCCACTCCAGGAAATCAGGAAGGTGATCATGCCGATGGCCACGGCAGCAATGATAACATGTTCAGTAATCAGCGAAAGCGTCACACCGATGGCCAGCGCGTCGATGCTGGTGGCCACACTGAGGGCAAAGACCACCGCCAAATTGGTTGGGTCGTTGGGTTTGGATTCGACCTCCTTAATCTTGAATGCCTCATAGAACATCTTGCCACCGACGACAAACAATAGGCCGAAGGCAATCCAATGGTCGCAACATTGGATGGAGGATTCAAGAGCTTTGCCGGCCATGAAACCCAGAACGGGCATAACGGCCTGGAACAGGCCGAAAAACGCGGCCATTCGCAAGCCGTGTTTCAGGTGCAAATGTCGATAGATACCGCCGGAGGCGACGGAGATTGAGAAGGCGTCCATCGACAAGCCAACGGCGATCAGAAAAACGGTGATCATTTCCGTCAGGGTCATGGTTGAACGGCGTCTCCCGGGGATTTGGAGGAAATCGGTTGACGGTCTTCAGTCGGACGAATATCAAAGACGGCAATCTCCGGTCGTGCGCAAAACCGAACGCGCGGGGCTCTACCCCCTTCCATGCCGATGCCGCGATTGACATAGATCACGCTTTCGACATGTCCGTATTCACAAACAGGGGATCGGATTCGGAAGTACGAATTCGGCGATACTCCGTACATTCCGGATTCATATTTCTTTCCCGTGGGAGACAAAGTGATGATCGCCCCGAAAAACGGAAGCGCAATCTGTCCCCCATGCGTGTGTCCGGCCAGATACAGATCTACATGGGCATCCGGAGCGGAGTCCGCCAGGGTGGGAGTGTGATAGAGAAAAAGATTAAAGGTCACAGGATCGAGTTTCTCCGGTAGTTGGCTGAAGGACGCTTGCCCATGATGCGTAAGGCCGGACAGGGTGATGGATTCATCGCGAACTTCGATTGTCTGGATATCTCGCTTCAGTTCCTGAAATCCCGTGTTGGCAAACAGATCCACTGAGGGATAGTAGTGATTATCAATGTTTCCGCGAACCGCAAACTTCCCTTTCGAGGCCTTCAGCGAATGGAGCATTTCCCGAAACCGAGGCAGGGCCTGGAGATCATTGAGAGAATCCCCGGTAAAGACAATCACATCGGGATTCAACGAATTGATGATCTCGACGACCTTCGCTTCATTACGCGGTTTGCAATCGCAATGGGTATCGCTGATTTGAACGACTCGAAAGGATTCATTGTTCAGTTTGGGGGTGCGAAGTTCGATTCTGCTGACTTGGATCCAGTAGGGCTCGATCCAATAACCATACGCGGCGCAGTGGATTCCGAATACAGCCATTGTATGAACGCACAGCGCAAATTTGCCCAAACATATTCGACGGGTATCGGGGTTCCGTTTGATCCGCCCGAGGATATATCGAAACCAAATTCTGACTTCAAAGAAATAGACAAGGGAAATCAAACCCAGAAACAGCACAGCCCGGATCATATCCTCGCGACTCATCTGGGACAATCCTTGCAACAGATGATGCCGGGATTGGTCAGATCCTGGGCGATGGCCTGACCGGGATTGACGACGAGAAATTCGTCGGAGTTCCACTGGCCGTCGAGCATCCGTTGAAAGAGGCCCGGATCGCCGGCGATCTCGTCATAGTTCCACTTGAGGAACTCGGCACAGCGGCGGGTGTATTGCTTGTACTCCTCCATACCCGGCAGGCCCCAATCGACATAGGTCGCCCAGGAGTATTCCTTCATCCAGCCCTCCTGCATCTCCATCAGATAGGCGGCGTTATCGGCACCGTACTTTTCGGTGTACTCGCGGAGGGTCGCTTCGAAGCGTTCTTTGCTCGGTTGTTTGCCGTCGTCGATCCAGCCGGGGCTGTACCAATACACGCCTCGATGGGAATCGAAGTAGTCCTGGTAGCGTTTGCGTGAACCGAGCAGCAGCGTGATGCAGTCGTGGCCGCGCGGGACGACGACGGGGATCGAGGCCGACACGCCGACGATCCCGTTGCTGCACAGGCCGTAACCGAGCAGCAAAGCGTCGTACGGCCGATCCTGGATGTCGCAGACGCCTTTGACGGCCTCGACGAGCCAGGTACGGAGCTTGTCCGGCTCGTTGTGCAAACCCTGCGGCATCAGGTGGATATCCACCGTATTGCGGGATCGGGCGGCACAAAAGTAACTTTCCTTCTGCAGGACCTTACAGACAATCAGTTTGTATCGCATGGCCGGGATTGTAGCGAATTCAGCGGCGGATGTAAATGTCATCCTTAGCCGACAATCGCGACAGTCGTTTCTTATGGATGAGCCGAAATCAAGACCGCCCAGTGGCCGTCCCCGGGAGTAGAAAGCAAAATAGCGTTGCTTGAGAATGAGGTCGTTTCGGGCAGCCAGACACTCTTGGCAATATCGAGCCAACAGATGGATATCTTTCCCCGCAGGCCGGAAATATCCACTGTGACCGCCCCCTTGGCTGGGAAATATACAGCAATCTGCTTGCCTGGAATGATCGAAGCATAGGCCTCGTTTTCAGCGCGATGGGATAACAAGGCGAATTGAGAATCGGGCTTTGCCGAGACCATATCGAAACGGTCCAGCAGCATTCGCATGCTTTTGATGTGGGCCTGGGCGATCGGGCTCAGCCCCACGCCGGAATCGGGTCGATGAAACCGAGCCGACGCCAGACCGCCGAAAACATTTCGCCAAAACCGTTCCAGGCCATCCTGTGTATCGCCGAAACGGCCGCCGTCGGCGCCATAGATCTTGACATTGTTCAGCGGGCGGGGTTTGTCGGCAATGCGAGCGTATTGTTTCTGAGCGTTGATCCAGTGGGCCTGGCCTTTCTGGTGGTTGTTTTGCGAAATATCCACGAAGGAATATATCTCCGGATGGTCGAAGGTGGCGTTGTGCTGCTCGTGCGACAAATCCCATGCGTCCCACATCTCGGTTGTATGAACAATCAGGTTCTGTTTCCGGGCCTTGTCTTGAATATAGCGGGCCCAATACCAGCCCCATTCCGGCGTAACGGCGGTTTCATTGTCCATGCAGTACAGAATATGGCCGTATTGGAGCGAATATGATAACATTTTGTCCACGAATTTTTGCTGGTATTTGAGGACGGTCGTCTGATTGCGTTCATTGGGGATCGACCAGAAGAAATTGTTCTTTCGCTGGGTGGGATGGGAATCAACCTGAATGGGAAGTCCCGTTTCTTCGGCGGTATAAGTGATATTGTTTTTGGGATTCATCGGGTTGACCTGCCAGTATTGCATATAAAAATCGAAGGTCTCCCAGACTTCGATTTGGACGAAAATATTCCGCTCATGTGTCCACTTCAAGAAGTCGGAAAACCGTTTCCAATATTCTTCGTCCCATTGGTCAAGGTCATACTTGCCATCGCCGAGTTTCTTAAATGGCCAGACATTTCCCGGGTCGCGGCTGGACATGCTGTTGCGAACATAATTGCCGCCGACGCTTGCCAGCAAATCCAGATGTTCCCTGAGATTGGGAATCTGAAATAAGTTGTCTTCGACCGAGCCGCCGATGAGAACGACGGGCTTGCCTTTGTATTGCCAGTAACGGGGATTTTGTTTGCTGATTTCGATGCGGTCGAATTGGGCCAAAAGCCACCCGCAACAAGACAGGATTCCGACAACCACAAAACCAATGCGATTGAAACGAAACATTTCGGATGTCATGGATCATTACCTTTCAGAGGTTCGGTATGGGGTAAAGGGCGGTTCGTTTTGTGTCCCGATGGGCTGACAGGAAACGGACAGTTTGCGGAGGTAGAACAAATCGGCATGGCACCACGGGATATCGATATAGCGAGTCAGCGATTCGGACTTTTCGCCGAGGATCCAAGCTCGGGCGGTGAAGATTTCCATCGACGAGGTCGGCAGGTCAAAGGGCGATTCATTGCGCCACAGCGTCTCGACATTCCAGGCCAGATACCAGGTCGGCCGGTGATAATCGACATAGGTTGCCATCAGGTCCTTCTGGATGTCGCCGGCGAAAGTTGCCAGCAATCGCCCAACTTCCGGCGACAGATTCCTCCATCGGGCATAAACACTGCGGCCGGTCGAGGCCGGCAGGATCAGGCCGCCTTTGGGATGAGAAAACTCGTAGACCAGCCGATCGCGCATCGCCTGACGCGCGGCGCGCAGGCCATGGGTTTCGGCTTCGGCGTCGCCGAATCGCCGGGCCAGGCGACAATAGGCAATCAGTCCGGAAAGTCGTCCATTGCCGCAATCGACGAGCTTGTCATCGGTGGAAGTCTCGATCCATTTGCGAATCTGCGGCCAGTACGGGAAAAGATAGTCATAATCGTTTGTGCGATCAGCCCAAAGCCACGCCGAATACAAGCGGGCCAAGTCGCTGCGGGATTGATCGTCCTGCAAGATCAGCATCTCGGCCGGGGGCAGATCGTATTGAGATCGGATAGCCCCGATATCCGCAAATCGTTCTTGGCCCACTGGGCCGGACAGCGGACCCTTGTCCTTGCGTAAATCAGCGACAAAATCACGGACACGGATTTGAAGTTCCTCCCCGACAAGTGGATAGATCATCGCCAAGGTTTCCAGCAGTTCGGCCGGTTCGGTGAAATATCGATAGGCCTGTCGCGGATGCTTGCCGGAGGGAAAAATCCAGGGAGCCCAGGACAAATCAAGTAACTCAGTAATGGAATGATTCAGCCGATTTCGCAGATCGGACAATTTCGGTTTTTCCGCAGGGGTAGAATCGGGAGCTTGCCGGATGATCTCGTCAAGTTGGGAATCGGTGATCCCATCCAGTCGGGATTGAATCTGCTCTTTGCTCAACGGCCGTTGCATCGTCCCTTCGATTATTTTGAGCAGAGGTTTGAGCGTATCCTTCAGCCGCGGCGTGTCGAGTATGTCCCAATCCCACGGCAGGGTCGCAATCTTTTCGAATTCTTCAGTCGATAGATCGGCTTTCAAAAGTGGTGTTTCCTTTGCCGCATCGCCGCCCGGCTTCATGCGGTAGGCCATCAGCGCACAGCCGCTGTTGAGTTCGTGGGTCGGCAGAAAATAGAAACTGTCGCCGGCAACAGCAACGGGCGTGTCGATGACCGATCCGCCGCCATAGACGGCCGTTCCGCGAACGAGCCACTCTTGTCCGTTGGGGAGCGGCTCGTTGCGAAAGACCTTGGCCCAAATTCCCAATGGCTGGCCTTCTTTGGGCTCGTGGATGTTACGGCAGAACGGCTCGCCGTATCCATTGAGTGTATCGAGGTCCATCGCATTGACATTGTCCTGATGGGTGTTGATCAGTACGCGCCCGGCGGTCATGATCTGGCTTTGCTCATCGTGGACCAGCAGCAAACCGTCTTGCCAGCCGTAGGTGCGTGACTGGTTCATGATCGGCGTGATGTAACCGGTTGTGGTGTCCAAGTAACCGACATTGAGAAACGGCGAGTAGTGCTCGTATCGGCTTCGAAGCAGGGCCTGATATTTGATGATGACCTTGCCATCGGGCGTTACCAGCGGCGGTGATTGCGTGCCGTTCATGCTCTCGGCATAGACGATGGGTACGACGAATTTCTGTTGGCCAGTCGCCGAATCGAACACGAAGAAGGTCTGATAGTCCGGCTGATCCATCAGTCGTTTGCGGATGTAGTCGAGTTGGGCGTCGTAGGTCTTCGGATCGGCCATCTTTTCGAAGTTAACCTTGCGAAGCCGGTCGTTGTCTTCCTTGTTGTGCCGCCAGGAAGCAAAGTCGCCGAAGATCGCCTTGACCATGTTCAGCAGGATCGGCTCGAAGTTGTCCAGCGTTATCACGGGCGTTACCGTCACCATCACCGAACCGTCGGGCGCAACGACGGGATAATAGCCGCGGAAACTGGCGCCGGGCAACTTGGGACTGGTCCAGATGATCTTGCCATCGCCAGCATCGAGGGCATAAACCCGCATGTCTTCGGCGGCGACATAAATGCGGCCGTTGCGGATATCCATCGCGGGGCTGGAAAGGACCGGCGCCTTGACCTGAGATTTCCATCGAAGCACGCCGCTTGCCGCGTCGAAGGCATAGACAAACGAGTCACGGCCGCCGACGATAACGACGCCATCGTGGACCAGAGGCGAATTCCAGACAGCCAGCGGATTGACCTGTGACCAGATCGCTCTGCCGTCGGCGATACTCACGGCGACGATTTTGCCAAGGATGTCGCCGAAGAACACGCGGCCATCAGCAACGGCGACGGCATGGAGGATCGCCCCGCCGCTGTCAAAAATCCACAAATCCTTTCCGGTCTCAGCGTCGATGGCGTGGAGGATGCCCTTCATCGTACCGATAAAAACCTTGCCATCGGCAACGATGGGTTGAACTCCGGCAAAGATCCCCTCGTCGGGAAACAGCCGATACCACTTGCGCTCAAACGGCGGGCGGATTTCCTGCGTCGTGCTTCCGCTCCGCGCCGGATCGTGCGCGAGCATCGGCCAGGAATCTTCGGCCGCAAACATGATGCCGGATAAACCCGACATGAGCCACAGAACGGCAAAAATCCAAATCAACTTCAGAAATTTCATCGCAAACCCCCCTTTTGAATCCGCGATCTATTTTCGAAACGGCTGATCGGCGCCGGGTGGATTGATCTTGTCGGCATGGATCGTGCCGCGTTTCCAGTCCCGCGCCATTTGAACATCTGCTTCCACATTCTTCGTTAAGGCCGGGATATCCACCCAACCGACGCGATTATACAGGATCGGTTGCTTGGACTGCTTTGTATATGCGGCCGCATAGGCCTTCCATGCACCCAGGGCATCTTCAAGATCCCTGACCGCCACCTCCCGAAGTCGTTTATTTCCTCCGCTGTCATAGATAGCCAACTCACTGGCCGCTTGGATCTTGGAAGCATAGTATGTTCCCAAATACGCCATCATCTCGATATCGCCCAGGATCTGATTTACTTCTTCCGAAATAGGAGGCCGACTTTGTCCCCGCAACATCGACAAACCCTCACGGATTTTCTCGACATGCTTGAGGAGGTTTTCAGCGACATCATGAGGCCCATTGCCTTTAACAGTCTTCCCATTATAAAACTGATCGCGCCACTGAAGAATGCTTAACAAGCCGCTGCCGGGCATGGTCTGGCCTTCGATAAAATCGCGGACGGTGTAGAAGCCCTTGTGCCGCGGGTGGCTCAGGCAGGCCTCGGGAAACCAGCGAAGGTCGATATCGCCCCAGAAGAATTTCGTGATCGTGGGAAATATTTTCGACGCCTCGGCCCAAGTGGTAAACAAAAAGTATTCGCGATCCTTTGAAATCCCAAGTCGAGCGGCCATAAGGTTCGAAAGATACTTGTCCGGGATCGTTGGCTCATAACTGAGCCGGCCCCAAAGCAGAAAGCTGAACCATTGCTTGTCGATGACCAGTTGCCGGGGATTCTGCGGCTTGACGCTCATCGCCTCACGGCCCCAGCAGTAGCCGTCCGGGCCCATGTAGAAACCGGCCAGTTTGTCGGGGCCGGGCATCGCCTGAATGTAGCGGCGGGCATAGTCGCTGTCGGCCCAGCGGAAGCTGTAGATGTCGTCGTTGCGGACGGTCAGCCATGTCCGCCGCTTCGGCGACAGGAACGGCAGGACATCGTTGATGAACGGCGGATTGACGGAGGAATACATGTGGGCGATCGAATACTTGAAGCTGTATTCCATCGGGCAGGCCAGATCCTTCCAGACCCGATCGACATCGTCGAATCGTGTCATGTGAAAGCGATGGATCAGCAGAAACTTGCGGCCGGGCTGCTCGCGGAGCGCGTCGTTGATCCCCAGTCCATAAGTCTTCCAGAGCCAGTTTTCGCGGGAGTATTCATCCTTGCGGTCCTGAAGCTGTTCGCCCGCGGTGATGCCGATGCCGGCCAGCAACGGATAGGTCTTGATCAGTTCGCGGACCGATGCGCGAAAATACGCGATCGTCGTTTCGTTGGTCTGCGATTGCTGGATGCCGTGCTTGCCCTCGGCGCCGAAAGTGAACATGTTCCAGGTGAACCAATAAACATCGATGCCGCGATCGCGGGCATAGTCCATGACCTCTCGCCAGAACGCGATCTTGTCGTCGATGGTCATCGTCTTTAGGATCTCGACATCCTGGAGCATCGCGGGGCGAAGCATATCGGAACCGCTGAACGAAAACGAATCGTCAAAGGGGACCTTCGTCCGCCAGACATCCGCCAGCGCGACATCCGGAAATTCCGGCACCTTAACGATGGAGGGAAATGGATGCAGATTCCACAGCGTCAGGACATTGAACCGGTGCTCGGCCATGGCGTCGAGGAACGAGTGCCAGAAGTCCATCGACCACATCTCGGGAATGTTGGCTTGGAAGGCATCGCTGCAATCCGAGTAACTCGGCGTCCGCAGATCCAGCGGGATGTTGAACTTGATGCCGCGCCTTTCGATATAGGGGGTATGGACGCTGTCGTCAGTCGAACTGAGCTTAAGCAGTCGGATCGCCTCGGCGATATCCATGCCTCCGTACATCGCGCCGGCCGCATCGCCACCGACGACCCAGATGCGATCGCCGACGCGGCGGATGATATACCCCTGAGGGACCAGATCGACGAATCGTTCGGGAACCGACTCCGGAAGGGCTGTGATCTTCGATGCGTCCTCCATGGAGCACAGAACGACTTCCAGTCCGGCGGGTTTGTCGGTCAGATCGCCGATTTCTTTGGCTGTAACCGAATGCCATCTACCCTCGGCCGCTTTGATCTGCTTCACCCCAAACGAGATCGGCCCCTGGGATGACCCATATACTGTCACCTTCACTTTCTGGCCCATCGAAAGAGAACAGCATGACGCCACAGTGAGAATGCAATATACTATTTTATAAAGTGGGGTCATCGTATTTCCTCCGTGTGGATTGCAGCAAATCGGCAAGCCGATCTCGATTGACTTTGAAGGCCGGATCGTCGGCCCGATTCTTCATCTCCCACAAATCATTCTGCAGGTCGAACAGTTGCATGTTCCGCTGGTCTTTGACGGCGTACTCGATCAGCTTGTATCGGCCGTCGCAGATCCCCCGTTGAAAAGTCCGGTAGGCGTAGAAAATCGTTTCGCGAGTCCTGGCGTTTGAATCCGAAAGCATCGGAACCATACTGACCCCTTCGGCATTGGCGGGCTTCGGGACGCCGAGCATCTCACAGATCGTCGGATACAGATCCAGCAGATAACAGAATCCGTCGCGTTTCTGGCCGGTAGGGATCCCCGGCCCGGCCATCATCAGGGGCACGCGGACGCTATGTTCGTAGAGATTTTGCTTGCCCATCAGGCCGTGTTGTCCCACCGCCAGGCCGTTGTCTCCGGCAAAGATCACGATCGTGTCATCGGTTCGGCCGGTTTCGTCGAGTGCCTTGAGGATCCGGCCGACCTGTGCGTCCAGGTGCGTGATCATCGCATAGTATTCGCTGATCTGCTTGCGGATATCCGCCGGATCGCGCGGGAAGGAGGCCAGTTGTTCGTCGCGGTTCTTCATCTCCCCGTTGTCAAACGGGTGTTGCGGAAGAAAATTCGGCGGCAGCTCGATCGACTCCGGCGGATACATCTTGGCGTATTCCGACGGGGCCGTTCGCGGATCGTGCGGCGAGGTGAACGCGACATAAAGAAAGAACGGCTTGCTGTCTTTTCGGCCGCGAAGGAAATCAATCGCGGCATCGGCAAACAGTTCGCTGGAAGGTTTGTCGCCGATGGTCTGACGATCCTGCGGGTATTTCCCCGTCGGATCGTATTCCTGCACGGGGACTTTGAATTGATCGGTCATGCCACCGAAAAATATTTTTGATCCCCCGGCGAAAGCACGATTGTACGCGGCCGGCTCGCTGTGCCATTTGCCCACGCCATAGGTGTCATAACCGACATCGGCAAGCGTTTGACCGAGAAACCGATCCGACTCTGGAATCTGTAGGCCGTCCCTTTGCAGATGAAACAGCGTCCGCCCCGTCAGCAGCATGGCCCGGCTGGGGATGCAGATCGCTCCCTGCATCCCGCCCATAATGTGCGCCCGGGTGAAGATCGTGCCCCGCGCGGCGAGTTTGTCGAGATTCGGCGTCTTGACGGCAAACCCAAGACAACCGATCGTGCTGTATCGCTGGTCATCGGAAAACAAAATCACGATGTTCGGGCGATGGTTCGACTCAACGACCGGTTGCCGTGTTGCCGAACAACCGGTGAATACAAGCGGAGCAAGGCCCGCCAGGCGTAAAAAATCCCTTCGCGAAAGAGTATCCATAATTATCCCTCCTGAAGATATTTTACATACACAAAGTAAGCGCCGCGATCGGTTCCGTCGGCGTCGATCAGCCAGGCCTGCAACCGCGCCGGCCCTTCCGGCAAATCGAGCGTAAAGACGGCGGCCTTATCGGCCTCGGCAATCTCAACGATCTTGTCCTGTTCGGAAACCCGGAAGGACTGGCTGACAACCGTTGGATCCGGCGGCGGCGATTCCTGGCCGTCCGGAACAATCACCGGGGCGGGCGCCGGGCCGGATTCAAGATAACCGATCCGCAGCCGCGTCTTGACGATGGCGAGGGCCGTATCCCCGGGCGCCGCCGCACGGATGGGCAGGTCGGCTTCTTCGGGCCAGCGGCACAGGCGGAATTCGTAACGGCCGGGCCGTTCGATCGACACGGCCCAATAACCGTTGAACGCGCGCCCCTTGCGGATTTCGTCCTGGTAGGCGGCGGCTTGATCGTGCCAGTCGTGGCAGGTCAGCCGAACCGGATTTTCCTTCTCGCTGCCGATGGAAATCCGACAAACCTCGTCGAACCGCCGGGAAATATCCTGCCACCACAAATCGTAATCCTGTTTTAGTTTTGCGACAATCTCCGGAAATCGTTCGGCGATATTGTTCCGCTGGCCGGGATCAACCGCCATATCATAGAGTTCATTCTCGCCGACCAGCCGCCACCGTTGGGTCATCACCGTTGTCTGCCGCCATTTCTGCGGCTGCTCGACACGCTGGGAGTGGACCACGATCGTGCGATCCGGCCACTGGCTCTCGCCCCGCAACAGCGGCATTAAACTGATCCCGTCAAAAACAACCTTCGGCGTCGACATTTTCAGGCCGCACAACTCCATCAGCGTCGGCAACACATCGATATGGCCGCAGAGGGTATCGAGATCGTGCCCCCCTGCCAGCCCTCCGGCCGGATACCGAATCCAGAACGGCACGCGATGGCCGCCGTCATAGACGCTGCCCTTCCTGCCGCGCATCCCCGCGTTAAAACCGCTACGGACAAAGCCCTCCTTGTCCAGCGCCGCCCCTTCGGCCGAGCCGTTGTCGGTCATAAAGATCACGATGGTATCGCGATCAAGACCGCGGGTCTTGAGCAATTCCATCAGACGACCAAGACGGCCGTCGAAGTGTTCGATCATCCCGCAAAATTCAGGATTCGGAATGTCAGGATTGTTGCGGAACCGGGCGGCGAATTCCTCGGGGACATTGTACGGAGCGTGAGGAGCGTTGGTCGGAAGGTAACAAAAGAACGGCCGCTTGTCGTCGGACTGGATAAAATTCGACGCCGCGTCGAACCAGACATCCGTGCAGTAACCGGTCTGCGGCTCCCACTGGCCGTTGCGCTTGTAGCGGTCGTCGAAATAATCGTTGCCCCAGTAATCGGGAATCTGCGCCACGCCCCCGCCGCCGTGAATCAGCGACTCCTCAAAACCGCGATCCTGCGGACGATACGGGTAGTTGTCGCCGAGGTGCCATTTCCCGAAGATGCCCGTGCGGTAGCCGGACCTGCGGAACAGATCCGCCATCGTGACTTCGTCGCGCCGCAGGATCGAGCGGCCCTGGATCGTGTGCCACACGCCCACGCGGGCCGAATACCGTCCGGTCATCAGCGCCGATCGCGTCGGCGCGCAGGTCGGATCGACATGAAAATTCGTGAAGCGAATGCTCTGCGACCACAGCGCATCCAGGTTCGGCGTACGCAAGTACGGATTACCGTGGCAACTCATGTCGCCATAGCCTTGATCATCCGTCATGATCAGCAGCACATTCGGCCGCCGACCGCCCCATCCTCCGGCCATTGGATCCCCGCAGCCATTCAGCACGATGCCCGCCGACGCAACTCCCGCCGCCTTCAAAAATTCCCGTCGATCCATGACATCCTCATGATTTCCACATAAACCATTTTGATCAGGGTTTGTCTTCGGCCTTGGGTTTGGCGTCCAGAAAGCCCATGGCTTTCATCCATTCGGCGCAGCGTTTGGGCCAGTCGTCGGCCGCCGGGCAGGAACCCTTGACCATCCCGAATCCGTGGCCGCCTTTGAGGTAGATGTGCATCTCAACCGGCACCTTGGCCGCGCGAAGGGCTTGATAGAAAGCGATTGAATTTTCCGGCGGCACGCCCGTGTCATCGTTGGCATGCACCAGAAAAGTCGGCGGAGTCTCGGGCGTAACCTGCTTTTCATTGGACATCAGCTCAACCAGCTTGGGGTCGGCGTCCTTGCCGAGCAGGTTGTCGCGCGAGCCAAAATGCGAAAACGGCTGTGTGAAGGAAATCACCGGATATCCGAGGATCATGAAATCCGGACGATTGCTCATGCGGTCGATCGGATCGGGCGCGTCGGGATTGGGCTTGGTAAAATGCGTGCCGGCCGACGAAGCCAGGTGGCCGCCGGCGGAAAATCCGATGATACCGATCCGCTGCGGATCGATGTTCCACTCCTTAGCGTGGAAACGCACGGTGCAGATCGCCCGCTGGGCGTCGTTGAGGGGAATCGGATGCTTGAACGGCGCGCAGCGATATTTGACGATGACCCCCGCCACGCCGATGCTATTGAGCCACTCGGCAATCTGACGGCCTTCGTGATCCATCGCCAGAATCGCGTAGGCGCCGCCGGGGCAGATCACAACCGCGGCGCCGTTGGCTTTGTCTTTGTCGGGCAGATACGCGATGTAGGTCGGGGTTTCGACATTCCGCAGAATGCCGCGGGCGTCTTCGGTCGGCGCTTGCTGGAGCTTCATCGCGCCGGGCGCGCCGTTGGGCCACAGCGGGGTTTCGGGCAGGATTTCGGCGCATGCGACGATTCCGCACAGCCACAGAACCCATACAACAAAGATGGATCGTTTCATGGTTGACCTCCGATTCAGTTAGTGGTTTGTTTGTCAGTTTTGGATTTTGGTTTTGGTTTTGTCGCGCCGGGTTCCGGAATCTTCCACAGTTCCGATTCCGTCCGCGCGGTCTTGAGGATCGTTTCGATCCTGGCGACAATCTCCGGATGGTCGGCGGCGATATTTTTTGTCTCGCCGATGTCCGTCGAAAGATCGTACAGTTGAATCGGCCCGCCGACGCCGATGCGAACGGCCTTCCACTGGCCCATCCGTACGGCCTGATCGAATCCTCGCTCAAAAAATTCCCAATACAAATACTCATGCTGCTTCTGTTGGTCCGGCTTGCCCAACAGTGTAGGCAGATAGGAAATACCGTCAAGGCCTTCGGGGATTGGAATCCCCGCGACATCGCAGGCCGTCGGTAGAAAATCCCAGAAGGCCGAGAGGTGTCCGGTGGTTTGTCCCGCGCCGATCGTCCCCGGCCAGCAGGCGATCAAAGGAACACGAATGCCACCATCATACAGATCTCGTTTGATGCCGCGAAGCGGGCCACTGCTGTGATTGAAGTCAGGATTGAAGCCCCCTTCCTTGTGCGGACCGTTGTCGCTGGAGAAGAAAACCAGCGTGCGATCGGCGATCTTGAGCTCGGCCAATTTGTCGAGCAATCGGCCGATGTGCGAATCCATCCGCGTAATCATCGCGGCATGGCCTTTTTGCGCGGCTGGCCAGGGTTTGTCGGCATAAATCCCCAGATCGGGAACTTCCATCCCTTTGGTACCGGCTTCGTTGTTGGCATGGGGGATCGTGTAGGATAGGTAGAGAAAGAAAGATCTGTTATGATTCTTCTCGACAAACCGGATGGATTCTTCCGAAAACAGGTCCGCCGAATATTCGATTTTATTGGAGGAAACGCCGCCGAGACCTTCGGCGTAGGTCGGGCTCGGTCGTTCAACAATATTTTTCAGAGGGACTTTTTCCCGATTCCGCCAGAGAAACTCGGGGTAGTGGTTGTGGGCGTGGACCTGGCTTTCATAACCGAAGAAATAATCGAAGCCCTTGCGATTCGGGATTCCGGTCGAATCGTTTTCGCCCAGGCCCCACTTACCGATCAGACCGGTCGTGTAGCCGCCGGCTTTGAGGACCTCGGCGACGGTCCGATCCTGCGGCCGGAGCGGATCGCGAGAGTTGCCGCGGATGTAAGCGTGGCCGGTGTGCAGGCCGGTCATCAGCACACACCGCGACGGGGCGCAGACCGTGCTGCCCGCGTAATGATCGGTGAAGCGAATGCCATTGGCGGCGATGCGATCCAGATTGGGCGTCTGGATTTCCTTCTGGCCGTAACAGCCCAGGTCCCCGTAGCCCAGATCGTCGGCCAGGATGAAGATGATGTTGGGCTTAAGTCCTGTTGCGGCCTGAGCTTGCGATGGACTCGCACAGCTGGAAAGGGTACCTGCCCAGACTGTGGCCGCTCCGAGCCCGACTGATTGCAGAAAATCCCTCCGAGTGATCAATCCCTTACTCACGAATGTATCTCCTTTGCAGATAATGATTTACAGCAATAAAAACCGGAAAACCGTCTTGGGTATGAGATAACTTCTCCCCTTTTATAATACGGTCGAGATACCGAATCCTTGCGTAAAAGTTGTGTAAAATCATGGCCGTAATTCTACCGGCCATTTGAACCCCCTGTCAAACAAAACACCGATATCAACACTGCAAACGCGGAGCACTTCCAAGCACAAGGACCTCCATGATCCACAATTGACTATTTTACGGGCCATCGTAAAATAGTCTTGACTAATTTACGATCCTGTCGATAATAGTCAATATGGGAACCACACGAAAACGGTTATATGACACGATTCTGGCAGAACATCTGGCCACACACCGGCAGATGGCCTTTGTGACCGGGCCGCGCCAGGTAGGCAAGACCACGACCTGCCGAGGACAGGCCGATCAGTATCTGAATTGGGATAATACCGATGACCGGCGGGTGATTGTTCAGGGGCCGGGAGCGATTGCCGAACGGATCGGGTTGGAAAAGCTACGCGAGAAACAACCGGTAATCCTGTTTGATGAACTCCACAAATCACACACCTGGAAGACCCTGTTGAAGGGATTTTTTGACTCTTATTCGGAACAAGTCCGGATACTCGTTACCGGTAGTTCGCGGATGGATGTCTTTCGTCGCGGCGGCGACAGCTTGATGGGCCGATATTTTCTCTACCAGATGCATCCATTTACCGTGGCCGAGACGATCGATCAAGGATTGCCGGATCAGACGAAGATCGTTCGTCTTCCGGCCAAGATCGATGAAGCGGATTGGGATGCTCTGTGGAATCACGGTGGATATCCGGAACCGTTTGTCCGGCGAGATAACCGGTTCAGTCGGCGATGGCGGGATCTGCGGCTACAGCAACTGGTACGCGAGGATGTCCGCGACTTGACACAGATTCAGCAGGTGGATCGGTTGGAGTTGCTGGTCCATCTGCTCAATTCGCGGTCGGGCGGACAATTGATCTATAGCAACATGGCAAATGATTTGCAGGTTTCCGTCGATACGCTGCGGCGGTGGATCGGTACGCTGTGTAATCTACATCTGGGTTTTGTCCTGCGCCCGTGGTTTACGAATGTTAGCCGTTCGCTCCGCAAGGAACCCAAGTGGTATCTCCGCGATTGGTCGGCGATCGAGGATGCCGGGGCCCGGGCCGAGACCTTTGTGGCCTGTCATTTGCTCAAGGCCGTCGAAGGATGGAATGATCTCGGCTATGGATCGTTTCAACTCGGCTATTTGCGAGACAAACTCCAGCGGGAAGTCGACTTCATCGTGATCCGCGATAATAAGCCGTGGTTTGTTGCGGAGGTCAAAAGCGCGTCCGACAAGCTCAGCCCGTCGCTGAAATACTTTCAGGATCAACTTAAAGTCCCTTACGCATTTCAGGTCGTCCTCGACGCCGATTTCGTCAACTCCGATTGTTTCACCGGACCGGGAAAGCCGTGGATTGTTCCGGCAAAGACTTTCCTTTCGCAGTTGTTATAAGTCCGACACAAAGTTATCCTATACACCAGAGAAGGCTTAGGCAACATAATGGACCATCCTCAATTTCTTTGGATCGTATTGGAGAATTTTCGGACATGATGAGAAAGGAGAATTTCAACGCTTTCCTTTGGCTTGTTGCGGGACCTCTCTTTGCCAGTTGTGTAATGGTTATTGTCAGTTGGTATATCGTATCACTACTGTCCGGTTAAGCAAAGTTGAATTTGTTATAACTTCTTAATAAACA
>CAZXPW010000065.1:0-18821 GCA_964643355.1 uncultured Pirellulales bacterium | reverse complement strand
GTTGCCTGTTAATTTGCTGGCGACGAATCATAAGGTTTTGTTAGAGCTCCTAATACAAAGTAAACTACCATTGGTTAAAAACCGATAGGATTATCGGGTTCAGGCTTCGCCTGCCCGACTTCATCGGTTGTTATCATCCACCAGTCTTACTGATATCAAAATCGGAAGAATAAATTAATTGAAAGTATAATGTATTGCTAAATACTTGAAAGGTCAGACGATGAAAGATTTAAATATTCTCTTATTCACTTTCGTATTGATTATCAATGCAGGTTGTATGGACAACCAGCAAAACCAAGCCCAGTCAGGCCCGCTAAGTTATGATCAAGCGATTGAATTGGCGAAACAATATTTACGCGACGAGGGATATTACAAAGATAATGAAACTGTATATTGGTATGAGCCCAAGTGTTCTTTTTGGTTTATAAGTAATCCAGACACTTTGGCAGAAGCGTCAAAAGCGTATGGGTTAACAAATAAGAACTATTATGCAATTGATTTTGTTGGTGAAACAGTTTTTTCAACGAGGGAGAATGATGCAATAGTATTTATTGATAAGGATGGAAAACGGGTAATCGGCGTATTGTACGATCATGGGCGTTTTGTGGAAAACAAAATATAGATTTTACGATGTTAATGGTAACTATCCGATAGTACGAATGTATTATTGAGAATTTGAAAGGTTAGACGATGAAAGAATCAAGACTCCTCATATTCACTTTCGTATTGATATTCAATATAGGTTGTATGGACAGCCAAAAAAAGCAAAACCAGTCAGGCCCGTTAAGTTATGATCAAGCGGTTGAATTAGCGAAACAATATTTGCGCGATGAAGGATATTATAAAGATAATGAATCTGGATATTTGCATGACCCCAAGTGTTCTTTTTGGTTTATGCGTTTCTCTGATAGGCCTGAAACTTTGGCAAAAGCGTCAAAGGAGTTTGGCTTAACAAAGAACTATTACGCAATTCTTTTTGGTGGGGAGAATCATTTTGTGAGGGACGGTGGTGCAACAGTATTTGTTGATCAGGATGGAAAGCGGGTAATCGGTGTATTGTATGATGGTGGGGATTATGTAAATAACACAAAATAGAATCTGCGATATTGACAGTAGAATATACCTACATACTCAATATCGCCATCTATTAGTTTTTGTGATAACAGTTTCCGGCGGAGTGGATACCGCTCGGTATGACTATCATTACGATGGGTTGGGATCGGTGATTGGTCTTTCAAATAGCACAGGTGCGTTTGTGGAGCGGTACGAGTACGACGCCTTCGGAGTTTGCACGATTCACACCGGGGCCGGACCTGACATGACCTGGATGACGCCCGACGATCCTCTCGCCGCTCAGTCGGCCATCGGCAACCCATTCCTCTTCACCGGCCGGCAGTACGATCCGGAGACGGGGCTGTATTTTTACCGTGCCCGGATGTACTCGCCGTCGCTGGGCCGGTTCCTGCAGACCGACCCCTTCGGCTATTCCTATCACCCTTGAAAAACCCAGACTAAAACATCAGAGCGCAACCTTTATAAATCTCCCCGTATTCACCACTCTTCAATCCTCAAAACAAAATGGAACAAATACCATTTGCAGACTGACCCCATGCGCTAAGGCCTGCCGAGGATTTCAGCACGCAAAAGCGCCGGTTCCCGGCCATTGCGAAGCGAATCCTCTTCTCGACGGAAGCCGGATTGGCAAACGCCAACTGAGATTTGAATGAAAAAGTTACTGGGCGGTGCGGACGACGGCGGCGGTGTTGAGGGTCTGGGAGCCGGTTGCGTCGTCATTGGTAACCGTCATGGAAATCTGGACATTGCGAACATTGCTTCCGTTGACGGCCCGCACAAACGACATAGCCGAGACATTGGGGCACAGGACATAGTTCCCGGCCTGGGCTCCCCCATTGACGATCAGATAGAGGGTATTGTTATCCAGGGCCGCATTGTAGGATGCGGCGCCATTGCTGTTGTGCAGGTAGGTAACATCCATTCCGTTGGCCCGGATCAGCGAAATGCGATGTTCGTCGATATCCTGGGACGCTCCGGCGCCGAGCAGCGCGACTCCCTGAGCCGTGCGAAGATCCGTGGTGACTCGCAACAGGACCTGCCGGGCGTTGTTGATCCGCTCGTACATATCCTGGTTGACCATGAAGCTGGTCGTGGAGGCGTGGAAGGCCAGCCCCACAGCGGCCATCAGCATGGCCAGGATGACCATGGACATCAGCAATTCAATCATGGTAAAGCCCCAAACGGGGCGATTTATTTTCTTCATGGTTTCGATCTCCATCTTACCGGGCTCGGATCCAGGTGGCCGAACTCAGTGATGTACCGTTCATCAAGATGGTAACCGTCACTCGAACGAAATTCGTGGAGTGATCGGCAACCACGCTGTTGAAATTACTTACGGCCACATTCTGGACCTGAATCTGCTGGGTAAAATTGGCAAAATTCGGCAGAGCCGCACGATGGATGTCGATGGGCGGACTGAACGAGGCGCCGTCGAAATCGTCGAGATCATCAAATTGGCCCAGCGTTTCTCCGGCCTCCGGTCCGAAAACGGCCGTGCCGGTTTGGGGATCGACAACGGGCAGAGAGGCCGTCAACTCGCGAATTTCCTCGATAAGAAATTCTGCGGTTGACAGGTCGATTCCGGCCGCATTGGAGCGTGAAAAGGCCCCAGTGCTGGCCACCAGCGCCGCAATCGTCAGGCCGATAATCAACATGGCGATCATGGCCTCCACGAGGGTAAATCCTTCACAAGCGGCTCGGCGTATTGGAGTTGTCCGTTTCATAGCCAACCTTTCGATTATTTGCCGGAAGCCAGACTGGACATCTTGAAAATAGGCAGAATGATACTCATGGCAATAAAGCCCACCAGGGCTCCCATCGCGACGATCATAATGGGTTCGATCATCGAGGTCACGGTTTTGATAATGGTCTTGAGTTCACGGCCATAGAATTCGGCAATGTCGTTGAGAACCTCGCCAAGCGTACCCGACTCTTCGCCGCTGCCGATCATCTGGACGACGCCTCCGGGCATGAGGTTGTATTCGGACAAACTGGGGGCAATCTTTTTCCCCTGGCGGACGGCCTCATGGACGCCCTTCCACATCCGCTCATAAAGCATATTCCCGCTGATTTGGGCCGTAATCGCCAGGGTATCCAGAATGGGCACGCCGCCGTTGACGAGCACACCCATGGTGTGCAGACTCCGCGTAATGTAGAGATTGCGGCAGAGCGTTTTGATCAACGGGATCTTTAATTTCACGCGATCCCACCAGTCCCTTCCGATCTTGGTATGATGAATGAAGAACCAGAATCCACCCGCCGCCAGAATGACGGCCGGGAAGAACAGATACCAATACCCTCGCATAAAGGCGCTGATGGCCATAATCACCTTGGTGGGCGTAGGCAACAGATGTTCCTTGCCTTTAAACACCAGCAAAAAGCGCGGCAAGACGAAGACCAGGAGGAAAGTCGTGGCGGAAACGGCCATCACAAACAGAATGATCGGATAGACCATCGCGCTAATCACTTGAGACCGTGTTTCGGCCTCCTGATCGAGATATTCGACCAATCGCTGGAGCATTGAGCTGAGCGAACCGGAAATCTCCGCGGCGGCGATCATATTGATGTACAGGTTGCTGAAGATATCGTCGTGTTCGGCGAGGGCCTGCGAAAAACTCTGTCCGGCCTCGATGCGATCCTTGATGTCCATCAGAATGGCGCGGAATTTTTTCTTTTTGACCTGCTGAGAGATGGATTCGAGCGAATCCTGTAAGCTGATACCGGCCCGAATCATCACGGCAAGCTGATTGGTGAAATTGAGGATGTCCTTACGGCCCGGTCCGGCTTCAAAGCTCAGACCATTGAGTTTTCCGACCAGCGATTCGGGAGCCGGTTGGGGAGCCGAGGGGCGAGCGCTCCCATATCCGGAGGTCGTTTTCGGTTTGTCGCCGAGTTGGTTGAGCAGTCCCATACAGTCCTCGCTGAAATCGAAGCGTTACCTCGCCGCGGCAACGGCCTGGCCGTCGGGGGCGAGCAATTTGTCCATTTTCCCGGGGTTGGTCGAACGGACGACGGCTTCCTCGCGATCGAGGAAACCCTTGGAATAGTTCTCGGCGATGCTGTGGTCCATCAACTGCATCCCCATTCGCCGAGAGGTTTCGATGATATTGGGGATTTCATAAATCCGGTTTTCTCGGATGCAGTTGCGTACCGCCGAAGTGCACAACAGGATTTCGACGCAGGGAACCATGCCCGGTTGATCGACGCGACGAAACAGGGTCTGGGAGATAACGGCCTGGAGGGTATTGGCCAACATGGCTCGAATCTGGTTCTGCTGGTTGGCCGGATAGATATCGATGATACGCTCGACGGTCTGAGAAGCGTTGACGGTGTGCAGAGTGGAGAAGACCAGATGTCCGGTTTCCGCGGCGGTGATGGTGGAACTGGTGGTTTCCAGGTCCCGCATTTCACCGACCATAATAATGTCGGGGTCCTGACGCAGGACATGTTTCAGCCCGGAAGCAAAATCGGGACAATCGGAGCCGACTTCCCGCTGTTCGATCATCGAATTGATGTTTTGCAGGAGGTATTCGATGGGATCTTCGAGGGTAATAATACGCTTCTTGTACTTCTGGTTGATCAAGCCGATCATGGAGGCCAGCGAGGTACTTTTACCGGAGCCGGTATGCCCCGTCACAAGAACCAGTCCGCGAGGCAGATCGGTCAACTCCTTGACGATATCGGGCAAGTGAAGGTCGTCGATATTCGGAATCTTGCTGGAAATCACACGGAAACTCATGGCGATCGAGTCTCGCTGGATGTGGGTGTTGACACGAAAACGATGGCCGCTGTCGATCATCGTCGAGAAGTCCAGGTCCCGATACTGTTCAAATCGTTTGTATTTCTCGGGGCCGATCATGTCCAGAACGATTTCTTTGGCATCCTTGTCGGTGATGGGAGGCAGGTCCATCATCAACAGTTCGGTATTGATCCGCATGATCGGGGGAATGCCGACATTGATATGCACATCGGACGCTCCGTTCTGGATGGCGATGGCCAGGATTTTTTTGATGTCAATGGTCATGGATTTCTCCGAAATGTCATGTTGTCGCTTCCGGGCCGGCGGCGCCGTCCTGGCCCAATTGCAGCATCAGGTTTTTGGACTTGGTTGAACCGGTTTCGCATCCGGATTTCGTCGCGGATTCGGTATCGGACGAGGATTTGCGGACGGGCGGCTTTCGTCGGGGAGGTTCGGCTTTTCGTCTGGGTTTGGATTCGACGACACTCAAAGCAACCGTCGTTGGAGCCGCGACTTCGGGTGCGGCGACGGGGCCTTCGGAATGACCGGCTTCCGTCACCCGGAGGATTTCTTCCAAGGTGGTGATTCCGTGTTTGACCTTCTTGACCCCGTCCTGAAAGAGCGTATCCTGACCGCTTTCATGAAAGGCCTTGCGCATACTGTTCACGGAGGAGTCCATATTGATGATGTCGCGGAAGCGATCGTCGATGATCAACAACTCGAAGATGCCGGCGCGGCCGGAAAATCCGCTGCCGCGGCAGGCGTCACAGCCGCGTCCGTGCATCATTTCACCGGGACGAATACCGGCGGCCTCGGCATATTTCATCATATTTTGAGGGATTTTATAGGGTTCTTTGCATTTGGAACAAATCCTGCGGACCAGCCGCTGCGCCAGGATGCCGTTGAGGGAAGCGGCGATCAGGTAGGGTTCGATGCCGATGTTGACCAGCCGCGAGACGCTGCTGGGGGCATCGTTGGTATGCAGCGTGGAAAGCACCAGGTGGCCGGTGAGGGCGGCCTGAACCGCGATCCGGGCGGTTTCGGCATCGCGGATTTCACCGATCATGATAATGTCGGGGTCCTGACGCAGCAGACTGCGGAGAGCGGCCGAAAAAGTCAGGCCCACTTTATCATTGACATGTACCTGATTGCAGAATTCCAGCTCGTATTCGACGGGGTCTTCCACGGTGCTGATGTTGCTCTGGTCGGATTTGAGTTCCCCCAGCGCCGAGTACAGCGTCGTGCTTTTTCCGGAACCCGTGGGTCCGGTCACCAACAGGATCCCATGAGGCAGCGCGATCTGTTCGCGGAACTGCTGGATGACATTGGGCTCCATCCCCGATTGGTCCAGGCCGCGAAGAATCGAAGAACTGTCCAGAAGTCGCACGACGACTTTTTCGCCGTGGCTGGTGGGGAGCACCGAGACCCGCAGGTCGATGGGCCGACCTCCCATGCGAACGGCGATTTTGCCGTCCTGGGGGACGCGTCGTTCGGAAATGTCCAGGTTGGACATAATTTTCAAGCGTGAGACGATGGCGGGGTGCATTTTGTTGGAGGCCTGGCGCATATCGAACAGCATGCCGTCGATGCGGTATCGGATCTTGGTGTATTTTTCCTTGGGTTCGATATGGATATCGCTGGCGCCCTCTCGCAGCGCGTTGGTCAGGAGGAAGTTGACATACTTGATAACGGGGGATTCGCCGGCGGTTTTTTCGAGATCGCCGATATCCTCTTCGATGTCCTGCACGACCTCGACTTCATCGAGGTCATTGATCATGTCATCCACATCATAATCCAGTTTGGAATCGTCGAGTTTATTGGCTACGGCCTCAATATCGGCATCGGTACAGACAACGACCGTGATTTGCATATTGGTCTGTCGCTTGATGTCGTCAAAGGCAAAGACATTCGCCGGACGGCTTGTGGCCACAACCAGCGCGTTGTCCTGAATGGCGATGGGCATCACATGGTTGGTCTTGACATAGTCCAGCGGGAGTTTGGCGAAGGCGGTTCGATCGACCTGATCGGGAGTAATTTTGCGAAATTCGAACCCGAAGAGTTTGGCTTTGGCCTGGAGAATATCCTCGGGTGACACACCGATGGCCCGTGCGTGCTTCTCAATATCGCAACCGCCTTTTTTCTGTTCTTCCTGCCGGATCTGGTCGAACTGGGCGGTGGTTAGCTTATTGGACTCCAGCAGGATATCGGCAATATCTCGAACATGAGCGGTCTCGTTGACCTGAGGAGAGTAAAGATTACACAGGCCGGGAGCAAGTTCGTCTGCGGTTGGACTCTGGAGTTCGACCAGCGAATCCCCGTCGGCAGGGGCCGTCGTTGACGGGGTTGCGGAGAAAGTGGTTTTTTTTGCGCGGGATCCGAATAGTTTCATGGGGCCATCTTCAATAGAATGGAAACTCCGTTGTTGGTCAGTTCGACCCGGTCGCCCTCGATTTTCGTAACGGTAAAGCCCTCGATGGACTGGCCGACCCTTAGCAATTTGTCATTGATCATGCAACAGTCGCCATTGGAGGAATTCATAATGCTGAACAATTGCAGTTTGCCGGCTTGTCGCTGCACTTCCTCACGGCGCCAATTTTCCTGTTCCGAAGCGGAGGGGACGGCCGGTTCGGAGACGCCGAGAACGATGTCGCGACGGAAGGGATTTTTCTTGAGTTCGGTGACATTGACCTGTTCGACCTCGGAAATTTTCGAGAACCGGCTGACAATATCATCGACTTTGGTGGTCTCCGACTGAATTCCGGTCAACTGGGTCACGATGGCCTCGATTTTCGCCTCCTCCGGATTGGGGGCGGCGTTTGCCGCATTGGGCGAGGTTTTCTTGATCATAAACCAGACGCAAAGAGAGCCGATCACGAACAGAGCAACCAGAATCAGGGTGCTCTGCTTGGCGTTTTTCCCGTGTTCGGCGGGAACCAGGAAGTCCTCTTCACGACTGACCTGTCCCTCGGCGTTTTCGCCCGGGGCGGAGGACGGCGTCGTGTCGGCCTGGATCGTCTGGTTTTTGTTCCGTTCATCTTTAAGAAAGGACAACATATCAATCTCCCTGATTTGGACGCGTTACGCTCCGCTGTTCTGGAAGAAGACGCTGACGACGAATCGGGCTTCGGTATGGCCCTCGAATTTATTTCGTTTTTTGAGGGATAATTCCCGGATCTTGGTGATGCGGTCCAGTTTTTCCAGTTCCAGCAAAAAGGCGTAATAGGACTGGAAATTTCCCTCCAGTTCCATTTCGAGGGGCTGCTCGACATAGCCGCGATTGTCCTTGTTCTTCTGTGTACGGATGGTCTTGGGAACCAGACTCTGTTTTTGGGCAATGACGGTGATATCGGTCAGGACATTGTCGATCTCGCTGGAAGGCGGCAATTTGCTTTCAAAGGTATGAATGGCCTCCTCAACTTTCTGGAGCTGCTTGTTGAGATCCACAGCGGCCGCCGTAGCCCTCTGGAGTTCCGCCAGCTTGGCCTGTTTCTGCGCGACCTTGGCTCGCTGATCGGACAGATTTTTATTCGCCGGCTTGATCATGTACGCGTACGACACATACGCCAGGGCGACCAGCAGGATGAAGAACAGCATTTTTCGCGAATTGCTCGACATCGGTATTCCTTTCGAACGATCGGGATCTTGGCGGCCCGTTTAGAGGGTACCGTCACCCCCGGCTCTACGAATCTTTTCCACATCCCCTTTGCTGAGTTGGACATTGTTTTTCAGTTTGGCCTTGAGGCGAAATTCCCGGAACCTGGCCTCTTCAATTAGGGTTTCCTTGGATTCGATCAAATTGACGCTTTCCATGAGGATAGAAGCCCCGAGTCGCGCGATATAACTGGCCACCTCCAGATCACTGGGAGCAATACCCTTGATTTCGATGGTCGTCTCGACGGGTTTTCGCTCAACCAGAGGCGCTTCGGGAACCGCCGCAACTACGGGCTTGGCGCCGGCCGGAGGAGTCGTGGTCTTTTGCTGGTAGGTATTGGCCCCCGGTTTAGCGGGCGGAGGTTTGGGAAGCTGCACATCTTTCTCTTCCAGTTTCAACTCCAGAAGGGAAACGCCCGCCGGAAGGTTGTTGGTCAGATTGGCCAGGACAATACTGCGTGGGATCGGTTCCAGCAACTCGGCGGTCATGACCATGGTTCTCATCATCGACTTGCTTTTGGTCTTGAGCTGCTCAAGCCGAGTAATCTGCTCCTGGGCTTGCGTCATCTGCATATTCAACGAAACCAGTTCCGATTCGACGGCCTTCTGACGCATCTTGATGATCGAGAAGGTTACGCCGATGGCCCCCATCAACGCGCCAAACAAGACCAGATACAGAAAATTGGCCCTGCCAGAATCGCGCTGCTGGATGTAATCATTCGGGACAAAATCTATTTTGACCATGTCGTTCTCCGGATATTCAGGAGGAGTGGTTGGTTAAGCTCAAGCCGAAGGGCGTGGCCCAGTTGGTACGGTTATTGCGACGATCAATATGCGCATCGCAGCCGGGTTGTTTCTCCACGGCCGAAAAAACATCGCCCAATTGCGCGGGAATCTGCATCCGGCGGGCCAGTTCGGCGATCTTGGCACAAATATCCGATTCAACAACCTTCCCAGCCAGAAACATCAGCCGCTGGATCCGCTGTCCGCCGGCGACGGAGTCGAAGTACCGCGTGCAAGCGTCAATCTCGGCGATCAGCCGCTGGACCATTTCGCCCTGACGAAGCTGATCAAAACCGATCGGGATAGAGCGGGCAAACAACAGGTCTTTCTGGCGGCAGATGACAATATTGGTGTGGGGATTTTCAATGCCGATCAGGAGGGTAATCGTGTCGGCTTCCTCTTTTCGTCGGCTGAAGAAATTGACAAAACTGGAGATCATGGCTTCCGGCCAGACGCTCATCCCGCAGATATCCAGACCGGCATTTTCATAAATGGCCAGATGTCGGGCAATCTTGATCCTCGGAGTGGCCATGACCAGCACATCGATTTCTGATTTCGAAGATCCCACCGAGTTCAGGGGAATCACCTTGACCATCGCATCGGCAACCGGGAACGGAAGCTTGGGTCCAACCTTTTCGCTGGCGGCCTGAGCGATTTTTTTCTCCTGCATTTTCGGAAGTCTGAGCTGATCGATAAAGACATCCTCGCACGGAAGGGCCGTAATGACGGATTTGCCCTTGAACCCGCAGGCCTTAATCAACTCCCGAATCGTCCAAACGGCCCACTTTTGCCATTCCGGACTGGCCGGAGAAATATCCTGGGGGCGATCTACGCTGGCCGAACTGGACAACAGAACTCGTTCCCCGTCGAACCCGAGTTGCGCCATCCGCAGATAATCGCCGCTGAGGTCCACTCCTATTGGAAATGTCCGTTTTGTAAATAATTTCAACATGTTCTGTATCCAGGACACCAGCCGGAGACGGTCCGAGACCTTCGGACGCACCCCGGCGGATTCTCGTCTGTCTCATCGTCGTCAGAACCGGGGACGGGCATTAGCGTCGGTTGGCTGCAAATCTCGTCGCGTTTTGACAATAGCCCGATAGATAAAATGTAGTTAACAGACATGCGGAAATCCAAATCGTCTCCGATCGGGACCCCGGCCGATCGGTCCTATAATCGGCCAGTTGACTGGATTGAGGATGGAATGACAGGCATGATTCCGTCTGGGATGGATAATGAAACCGCCCCCATCGTTTCTTTTGAAACCGAAACAAAAGGAAATGTTTTTTTCCAGATTCTCGCGTATCGAAGTCACAGAGTCCGATAAGCCAGAGACCGCAATCGATTCACCGAGAAATGGAAATTGGGCATCGATATGTCAACTTGTTATATCCACTAATAAGGACACATCTCCCCTCTTGGTTGGCAATTCCGCAATCCGCCGATGCCTCCGTGACAAAATCGGATCCGGAATACCAAACCGAAGAAAATTATTCCGCTCGAAGCCGGCGGCTCATCAGGTTGTGAATCGCCGCCTGAACGCTTTTGCCTTCGACCACGACGGCGTAAATGGCCTCCGTAATCGGCATCTCGACTCGATAGCGCCGGGCCAGTTCCAGTACCGCCGAACAAGTCGCCACGCCTTCAACGACTCCCTGAGTTCTGGCCAGCGCCTCTTGAGTGGTCATACCTTTGCCGATCCGCTCTCCAAAGGTTCGGTTGCGCCCCATCGGCGAGATGCAGGTCGTGACCAGATCTCCCAGCCCCGAAAGACCATAGAAGGTCGGTTCCGCGGCCCCCATCGCGGCGCCGAGCCGTTTGATCTCCGTCAGACCTCGGGTCAGCAGCGCCGCTTTGGCGTTATCGCCGCCGCCGATACCGTCGATTGTCCCGGCGGCAATGGCAATGACATTTTTCAATGCTCCGCACAATTCGACTCCGACAATATCGGTGTTGGTATAAACACGAAAGTGTTCGGAATTGAAAATCTGCTGAACTTGGAGGGCCAAGTTTTCGTCGGAACTGGCGGCAGTCGCGGTCGCGGGCAATCCTCGGGCAATCTCTTCGGCGATAGTCGGCCCCGATAGCGCCGCATAGGACCGATCTTGCCCCAGAAGATCGGCCAGAATTTCCGTTGGGCGGAGAAGAGTCTTATTCTCAATCCCCTTGGCGGCGCTGACAATCGGAACCCGAGGGGGCAGATGCGGTCGCAATCGCATCCAGACGCTTCGCATGAACTGGCATGGAACCGCCGAGACAGCCAGGTCAATCCCGGTCAGGGCCAGGCGGTCATCCGGTTCCAAGACCAGGGACTCCGGAAGCGGATATCCCGGCAGAAAACGGACATTTTCCCGTCGCCGGGCCATCGTGGCCAATTGAGCCGCATCATATCCCCACATCCGCACCGATAGCCCCTTGGCGCACAGCAACATGCTGCACACCGTTCCCATCGCTCCGTCGCCGACAATCGTAATCTGCTGAATCATGGGAGTATTTAACCAAAGCTGGCGCCCGATGGCAACGGCCAGCCGAGGGAAAATCAGAGGACTTCGAGCTGACGGGGTCGATAACGCCGTAACTGGGCCAGTTGTGCCGGGCCGATACTGGCTTCGATGTGTACGGCTTCGTCGGTGAACTCCCGACGCAGGATGGTCGCCGAGGAGTGAAGAAAACTTTGGACCTTCCCATCAGCAATATCGCAGACGACTCGAATCGTCGATTGCTTTTGCCGGATACGGTTCTGTACGGCGGAGATCAGCAAATCAAGATTCAGTCCCGTCCGGGCCGAGATACAGGCCGATTGAGTGTAGATGGTCTGGAGGGAATCAAAGATCGACATGTCACGAATCGCATCGCATTTGTTGAGAACAATCAGCGTGTCCTTCTGTCCGCAACCGATTTCCCCCAACACTTTTTCCACACTGTCGATCTGATCGAACACTTCCGGGTTGGATGCATCGACAACATGCAAGAGCAAGTCGGCATTGACGGCCTCTTCGAGCGTGGCCTTAAACGAGGCCACAAGATGATGCGGCAAATGGCTGACAAAACCGACCGTATCGCTCAACAAGGCGGGCATCGCCGTTCCGTCCAGCGTCCACTTTCGAGTCCGAGTATCCAGCGTGGCAAAGAGTCGATCTTCGACAAAGACCCCCGCTCCGGTGAGGGCATTCATCAGCGTGCTTTTCCCGGCGTTGGTGTAGCCGACCAAACAAATTTTGAAGAACTCCTTTCGACCGTCGATCTCGCGAAGTTTGCGCTGGTCAATTTCTTCAAGCTGCCGCCGGAGTTCAGTGATCCTGCGGCTGACCAGCCGCCGGTCAATTTCGAGTTGTTTCTCGCCGGTCCCACGGGTACCAATGCCGCCAACAGCCCCGGCCGCCGTCGATCCACCCGCCCCCACCACGGTGTCCAGGTGCCCCCACATGCGGGTCAGTCGCGGATAGGTATATTCCAGTTGAGCCAACTCGACCTGCAATTTGGCCTGTCGGGTCTTGGCACGGGTGGCAAAGATGTCCAGAATTAACTCGCTGCGATCGATGACCTTGACTTCGACAATCTCCTCCAGTTCACGAATCTGTCCCGGCGACAGGTCGTTATCGAAGATAACCACATCGGCTCCGTGTTCGATGACGCGGTCACGAAGCTGCTCGGCCTTGCCGCGACCGATATAGGTGGCGGGGTGAATGTCGCGGAGTTTCTGCTGAAATCGGCTGACAACGATCGCACCGGCCGTCTCGGCCAGAGCCGTCAACTCAGCCAAATTATCCGGGCGGGCCGCCTGGTGGGCGGTTTGATAGGCGCCGACCAATACGGCCAATTCCTTTTTTACGGTCAACTGCTCTCTTGTTTTTTCCAACTGGGCACTGGCCTCCGGAATCGCTTTCGTTGGAGTAGATTATACCCGAATACGAATGAAATCTCAATACGAAGGAAAGGGATTTTGCAGATCGGATGGGAAAACAACCGGAACCGATTTCGGTTATTACCACCGGTTATCTGCGCCAGGCCGCCTTGCGAACCATGAGAGGGGGTAATTGCTGGGGTCGGACATGACGCATGTCCTTCTTTACGCAGCTTCGATTGCTGGGATAGAGATCCACCACGAAGCCCCGGATCTTCCAGTCAAACTCAATTCGTTTTCGTCTTCGAAACCAGCCGAACATGCGATCCCCGATCATTCCGGACATTCGAACTTAACGGCGATGAAATCATCGGCTCTGATCGCGAACGACTTTATCGCGAATTGGAAAAACCCTCTCATCCCTCTTGGACTCTGCAAAGGGCTATTATGAGCCGAATTATCGGAGGCGAGTGTCCCGGACAAACGGTACATTCGACAAAGGATTTACATTTTCACAACCGGCCGATATCATTCCGTTGTGAATTCCAATGGCCAGGAAATCGGTATGGACAACGAACAACAAAAAAAGACTCCTTCGGTCCGGTGGTGTTTATGTTGGATTGGCCTGCTGGTCGGGGAGTTGGCCTGTGTTTGTGACGCTCAGAATCCTTTCCGACTGGTTCGCTCTCTCGGCCGGCCGGCAGTTCCACCGGGAATCGAGTACATCCACCGCCGGATCGGCGAGATACCCTGGTCCATTCACATTCTGCGGATTCAACGAACTCCCCAGCGATATGGTTTCACTACAACGCTGGCGCAGGATCACATCTTTGGCCTGCAGTCATTGTCAGACCAGATCGCCAATCTCCCACCGGCTGTGGGCCGGCCGGTCGCCGCCGTCAACGGCGATTTTTTCGTGATCCGGCAAGACCCCTACCAGGGGGATCCGCTTGGTTTGCACATCTGGAGAGGACAACTCGTCAGCGGACCGAAGGGAACTTGTTTTTGGATTGATGCGACGGGACAGCCCCGGATCGGGGAGGTTGAACCCCGGATGCGAGCGGCCTTTGCGAAAAAGCAGAATTGGCAAATCGGCATCAACGAAGCCCGTACGGATACTGGCGTTGTTCTGTACAGCCCCACTCTGGGCCCCTCGACTCGGACAGGGGACGGAATCGAATACGAATTGGAACCAATCGATCCCGATCATCTACCCCTGAAAATCGGCCGGGATATCGAGACACGCATCGTTGCGGTCTTGCCAGGCGGCGACCATTCCCTGAAAGAAGGTCGATTGATTCTATCAGTGGGACCCAAAGTCGAGGGTCCCGTCGTACAACTTCAGATCGGTCAGACGGTTCTTTTACACCTCGATGCGAGTATCGATCTGTCCGGCGTGCAGGTCGCCGTCGGTGGTGGCCCGGTTCTGATCCAGGATGGACAAACCCGGCAATGGAAAGGCCAGCAACCTCGCCATCCGCGTACCGCAATCGGCTTTAACGACGAAAACATCTTCCTGGTCGTAGTGGACGGTCGTCAAAAGGATCTGTCCGCCGGGATGACATTTCCCGAATTGGCCGATTTGATGAAACAACTCGGCTGCAAACAGGCCCTCAATCTCGACGGGGGCGGTTCTTCGACCTTCTGGCTCGACGGAAAAATCATGAACAGTCCATCCGACGGATGGTCCCGGCGAATTGCCAATGGCCTGGTCGTCCTCGAAGTTCCCCCAGCGGAGGCAACACCTTGAACCAAACACCCCGGCAGCAGGCAGAACAGTATCTTGAACATGAAACGGCATTTCGCCTGGGCGAACTGTTGACCGAATCCTTTCATCCGAAAACGATGACCCTTGGCGAAACTTCACGGCGTGATGTACGAGCCGCGGTTCGAATGCTCCAAACCGTTGATCGCGACCTGCCCCCGGTGGCTCGGCGCGTGCTCGAATCGGCTCCGTGGCAAACCCTCCGATCCACCATACTCGAAGCAATCCGTTCCGGCCATAAAATCTTCTTCACCGGTTGCGGTTCGACCGGCCGGCTCAGCATTCTGCTGGAAGCGGCATGGCGACGGTTCTGGCAACAATGGAAATCGAATGCTCTCGCCATCGTACCGGACCGTGAAAATATTGTCTTTAGCGTTATGGCCGGCGGCGACTTCGCTCTGATTCGGGCGGTGGAGGGATTTGAGGATTTCCCGGGATTTGGAAGACGACAATTGAAAGACCTTGGCGTTGGACCCGGTGACATTGTCGTCGCAATCACCGAAGGCGGGGAGACCTCCTTTGTCATCGGGACCGCATGGGAAGGACTGGATGCAGGCGCTTCGGTCTTTTTCGTCTATAACAATCCCACGGATTTGCTGCGACAATATGTCGTTCGATCCCGTGAAGTGATTGACGAGCCCCGGATCACCAAACTCGACCTGGCGACCGGCCCGATGGCCGTAACCGGTTCTACTCGAATGCAGGCCACAACCATCGAACTATTGATCGTTGCCGCAGCGCTGGAGTCGGCCCTGGTCGAGTATCTCGGTCCAGCCGCATCCGCCGCCGGAATTCAAGCCCTTTCACCACGAAACTACGCGGATCATTTTGAGCACCTGCTCGACCAGATTGAAGCCGACCCGAATGTCCACACCATGGCCCGATGTATCGAGCTGGAGCATGAACTATATGCACGCAAGGGGCTGATCACTTATCTGGCCGATGAATACATGCTCGATGTTCTGACCGACACGACCGAACGCTCGCCAACTTTCATGATCCCGCCGTTCCGCGCCGCCGACGATTCGCACTCGCCGCGATCCTGGGCCTTCGTTAAAAATCCCCATTGGATGACGGTCGAGGCCTGGTCGCAGATGCTGCGAAGAACTCCCCGCGGTCTGACCTGGACACGATCTGTCTATGAATCCATCGGCGCGCCGGAAAACATCGTTGCCAACCCGCCGCAACTCGACAATCGCCATATCTACCAGTTCCGGATTGGCAACGAACCCGACCCTTCGCGAACGCAGGGCACCGATTCGGCGCTGATCGCCATCGTGGCCGGGCCGCACGATTCGTCGCTGCTGCCGTTTCTGAATCGAAAACCCTACACCGTCTGGCCTCGGCGATCTATCCTGACCTTCGGTCAACTCTCTCCGAGCCCGCAGGATTTCTCCATCGCCTGCGATCTTCCAACCGGCCCGCTGGAAATTTGGCGTCATCTGGCCGTTAAGCTGGTCTTGAATTCCGTCTCGACGATCACGATGGCCGCCCTCGGCCGCATCGAGGGGAATGCGATGACCTGGGTCTCGCCGAGCAACAAAAAACTGATCGACCGCGGGACGCGACTGATCGCCCTGCAGACTGGCCGCGATTACGATGCGTCCTGCTATGCCCTTTTTGAAGCGATCGCCGAAATCCAGGAACGAGCCCAGCGGCACGAAGAGGTTCCCTCGCCGGTCGCGCTGGCTATCCAACAATTAAAATCCACATCCTCTTGATTGGAAAACACATGATACCCTTTCGATTCTCGCACTGTGGGATACAATGGATTGGATTTTTATTCGCAGGAGCATACCTGACAATGCATCTGACCGGTTGTCAAACCGAACCTTCGCCGCAGATCGTGGGGCAACTTCCCCGCGACAGAACCCCGCAATTGCGCGACTGGTCGGCGCTGGATACAATCACAACGGACGAACTGGCCGCCGGGAAAGTCCCCGGCGCGGTTGTCTGCGTTGGCAAAGGAGACTCCATTCTCTATTTGAAGGCCTTTGGGTTCAGAACGGTCGCGCCCGAATCTTGTCCGATGACCCCGGACACTATCTTCGATCTGGCTTCGCTGACGAAACCCGTTTCCACGGCCGGCTGTATCCAGGTCTTGATGGACCAAAACCGCCTGTTGCCGGAAGATCCTGTTTTTCGATTTCTGTCCACCTTCGACACACCGGATAAACGACCGATTCAGATCCGCCACTTACTTACCCATACCTCCGGTCTTCCGGCCTACCTTGATGCTGCACAACTCAAAAAACAATATGGTGATATTTGCCCCGACAAGGTGATCGAAACCATCGCTCAGTCGCGGCTTTTGACCCCGCCGGGTGAAGAGTTCCGATATAGCTGTCTGGGTTACATCACCCTCGGTCGCATTGTCGAAATCGTCTCCGGCCAGCCACTCGATACCTTCGCCTCTGAACATATATTCAGTCCGACGGGGATGAAGGACACCCGGTATCGTCCCACCGCCGCATGGCGCGACCGTATCGCCGGAACCGAGATGTCCGGCGGAGGCGATCCCACTGGCGTCCATGATCCCCTGGCCCGATTGATGGGCGGCGTGTCCGGAAATGCGGGTCTGTTCGGTACGGCCGAAGATCTGGCCCGCTATTGCTCGATGCTCCTGGCCGACGGAACATTCCGCGGAACCCGGATTCTCACCCCGCAGGCCGTACGACGATTGACCCGGGAACAAGATTTCGGACGAGCTTTCGGATTTGATGTTTCCAGCGACTACGCATGGCTCAAAGGGACATTCGCATCAGACCGTTCCTTTTGCCATAGCGGCTATACCGGAACCTCCATCGTCTGTGATCCAGAATCCGGCGCATTTCTGATCATCCTCACCAACCGCGTCCATCCCGAAGACCGTGGCAAGGTCCGGGACCTTCGAATCCGCCTGGCCAATGAGGTTTTCAGGCGGTTTAATCCGGATGAACCCAAACAACAATTGCAGGAATTGCCCGAAGTTTGAGAATCCGATTCCGTCCGATTTATATACTTTTCTTTATAATTTCCTCGGATTTCCGTCGATAATATAAAAAGCGGCATCAGATGTTGTCGTGGATTCGTTCGCTCATCAATCGGAAAGGGATGATATGCAGACGGAACCAACGATTCTGGTGGCGGAAGATGATGACGGGCATTTTTATCTTCTCCGACGGGAATTGAAGAAGATCGGAATCGAATGGCCGATCCAGCGTTTTTCGGATGGTCAACAAACCATGGACTTTTTTGCTCGTGAGTTCATCTCGACTCGAAATAGAACGGAAGTGCTCTTGCTCGATCTCCGCCTGCCGAAAGTCAGCGGCACCGAGATCCTCGCTCGAATCCGATCCAGTTCTCTTCCCGCTCTCCGCCAACTCCCGACAGTGATCATTACTTCCTCGTGCAATCCGGATGACCAACTCGAATGCCAGCGATTGGGATGTAACGCTTATCTGACCAAACCCTTCTCCTCGGCCGAACTGCAATCTGCAATCCAGACCGCTCTGCCCGGTACAACCATTGGACAGATCGCCTGATCCTGCCTTTTGGAAATCTCGCCGGTTTACCAGTGAATTTTTCGACCTTTCCTTTCCGCATTAAACTCCACGAACAAGCGTATACCCCCCCCTTGGCACCAAGAAAACGGATGGACCGATAATTCCAGCCCTATACTCTTTGTTTCCGATAGGACCTTTTCGCAAAATGCTCAATGATTTTGCGACTTTTCCTCAGCTCGACTTTTGCCATTTTTGAGATGCTGTTGATGGAGAGTTTTGCTTCTAACCCAAGTTACGCAGTAATGAGCCAATAAAATATTTTTTCTGGCTTGAATCTGCGATTCGGCTTGTTCCGCGGGGATTGTTTGTGCGAAACTCGATGTAGTGAAGACCTGCCCTGTTGAATAACCCGAAAAACCTGCGAATCTTAGGATCTCTAACAAAACCTGATTAACGATGGGCGGTTTGTCCGATAAAACT
>CAZXPW010000064.1:0-19928 GCA_964643355.1 uncultured Pirellulales bacterium | reverse complement strand
CATTCAGGCCCACTGGACCCGGAAATCGCATCCTCAATTACTGTGAACGGATACCCGATCTCTTTATAATTTCCCATGGTCATCATCTATCCGGCAATCGATCATCCAGTCCCTTCTCCCCAAAACCATTATCGACCGATTACGACTCGGCGGAAAGGAAAATTCCCGCGTTTTGGCCCCATAACTGCCGCGGATCAAATGCGTATATTCCAAGTATTCGCTGTTGTCCCCAGCGGGGCACGGCTCACAGGACAATTGTGGCCGTGTCTTCCAACTTTCTTGCCCGGTCGCCTCCATGCAACGCAAAGATCGGGTCGAATGCTGAAATACTCCCGGTTCGTCACCGTTTTGCAAAAATAATAGGGACAGGTCTTTCTCCCTTGGACCGCTCCACAAAACATCGGCTATGTCCTCTCCAGAGAATCCACCAAGGGGCGTTTTCTCAGTTTGTCCTGTTATTATGGTTGACACCACAGGCCAGAAGGATACAATGGGGTAGGTAGGGGATGGAGTCCCCCATAAATCGCCGTCTCCGGCTAATGACTCCTACTCGTGGATCGCCTCTGGGCGCTTTATCTGAATTTCAGAGAAACCCCCGACGAGGAAGAAAACATGTGTAGGAGATGATATGTGTAAGAGAATCAATAGACCCCGGAAACACTCAACCGGTCAGCCGGGCCGGGTTTGTTTGCTCTCTCAATTTCGCTTCTTGTGTGTACGAAAGATCCCCTTGTCTTTCTGATAACGCCGTATGGTCCAAAACCCCTTTATCCTGAGATTGCCCAACCAAGCGCCTCAAACCTTTACCCACTTGGTGCTGGATTTTACGGGAACTCTATCCCTCGACGGCGTTTTGTTGGACGGCGTTGCCCGGCAACTGACCACAATCGCCTCCACACTGACGATTCTGGTCTTGACTTCCGACACCTTCGGGACGGCCACAGAACAACTCAAGCGTCTTCCCGTCGAGGTTCATATTGTAGGCAATGGTTCTGAAAAAGCCGAATTTCTTCGCAGGATCGGTCCCGAGAAAGCCATCGTCATTGGAAACGGTCGAAACGATATTCCCATGATGACCCTTGCCGGTTTGCGTGTGGCCGTTATTGGGCCGGAAGGCGCTTGTTGCGACCTCGTCCATATCGCCCATATCGTTGTCACCGATATTTGCCATGCTCTTGATTTGATCATCCATCCGTTGCGTCTTACAGCCACGCTGCGGGACTAAACTCAAAAAAGGAGATAGACTATGAAGACAAGCATTGCAACCCTCAAAGCTATGGAAATCCTGGATTCCCGTGGAAATCCAACCGTCCGCGTCTTTTGTGCTTTGAACAACGGGATTTGTGTGTCGGCGTCGGTTCCATCCGGTGCGTCCACCGGCGAAAATGAGGCCGTCGAGTTACGGGATGGCGACAAAAAACGCTATGGAGGCAAGGGAGTTCTCAAGGCCGTCAAGAATGTCAATGAAGTCATCGCCCCGAAAATCGTCGGCATGGATCCTTCGTGTCAAGCCCGGATTGACCGTTTGATGATCGAACTGGATGGCACTCCAAACAAGGGCAAGCTCGGGGCCAACGCGATTCTCGGTGTTTCTATGGCCGTAGCGCGAGCGGCCGCAACAGCCGCCGATCTTCCCCTCTATGCCTATCTCGGCGGTCCGGGGGCGGTTCGGCTTCCCGTCCCCATGATGAACATCCTCAATGGCGGCAAACACGCCGACAACAGCGTGGATCTCCAGGAGTTCATGGCCATGCCCATCGGCGCCCCGTCCTTTGCCGAAGCCCTGCGGTATGGCGCCGAGGTCTTCCACGCCCTTAAGAAGATTCTGGCAAAAAAGGGATATGCCACCAGCGTCGGCGATGAAGGCGGTTTTGCCCCCAACCTCAAGAGCAATGACGAGGCCTGCGAAGTCATTGTGGAAGCCATCCAGGCCGCCGGATACAAACCGGGAAAGGATGTGGCCATTGCCCTTGACCCCGCCGCCAGCTCCTTTTATGAAGAGGGAAAATACAACCTCAGCAAATCCGGACAGGGCAAGAAAACCAGTTCCCAGATGACCGATTTCTACGCGGCGTGGATCGGCAAGTATCCCATCGTCTCCCTCGAGGACGGCCTGGCTGAAAACGACTGGGAGGGGTTTAAAGCCCATACCGCCAAACTCGGCGGAAAGATCCAGATCGTCGGGGATGACCTGTATGTAACCAACACCAAATTCATCGCACGAGGAATCCAGGAACAGTCCACCAATGCCGTGCTGATCAAACTCAACCAGATTGGAACGGTAACGGAAACGATTGAAGCCATTGACATGTGCCGAAAGGCCGGATGGGGGTATGTCATCTCCCATCGAAGCGGCGAGACGGAAGACGCCTTCATGGCCGACTTTGCCGTCGCCATGAGCGGCGGTCAGATCAAGACCGGCTCGGCCTGTCGCAGCGAACGCATTTGCAAATACAACCGGCTCCTTGAAATTGAAAACGAACTGGGCAATGCCGCCGTCTTTCAGAATCCTTTGGCGTAATCCCGTATGGGCTTATCCATCGCCTTATTTTGTATCGCGGTCGTTTTGGGATTTTTGGCGGCGGTGATGGCCTTTGTGATTTCGTTCGAAGAATACCGACATCATTTTCTGGATACGCGAATGGTCTGGAAAACCGCCATTCACGCAGGCGTCTTTACCTGGATCGTCTTTCTTGTTTTGGGATTGCTGCTGTCGATCCTGTTGCCTTTGATGTTTTGATGGAAACCCGTGGATAACAGGGGTCGCAAAAGACGGGAAAAACGGATCTGGATGAGATATTATTGCCCCAATTGCTGGCGGGAATGTTGGAATGTGAATTTCGCAGAATGTCCTCAGTGCGGTTTCCGCATAGAGGATTTCAATCAAAAGGAATATGTGGACAAGCTTCTGACCGCCCTTGGACATCCCAGCGGAGAAGTCCGGCATTGGGTGATCATGATTTTGGCGGACAAGAAGGAACAACGGGCGATCCCGTTCCTGGAAAAGTTAACGCAGGAATCAAAAGATCCTTCGATCGTCAGGGCGGCCCAAGAGGCCATTCGAACGATTCGTTCGCCGGGCGACCCGACAATCAGGTAGTTTGATAAACGCCATGGTTGAAGTCAACGACACGCAAACACGAATGATCGAGGCGTTTTCCGCGGATCGATGCCCGCTTTGTGCCATGCTCAGACGCGATGAAATGGACACTTTATGGAATTGGATCGGGTTCAGCGAAGAATCCGCTCGTAACACGGCGCGGAGACAACAACTTGCCCGAGAGGGCGGATTCTGCAGTTATCACTTTAGTCGATTGAGAGAAATGTGCACCGAATACGGAATCGCCAGCTTGTGTGTCCAGATCATCGATCAATTCTTGGAAACCCTGAAGGAAAAGAAGTCCTTCTATCTCCATAGCGACTGTATTTCGGAAGAGACAGCGCCTCTGTTCTGGGAAGTCCGGTGCCCCCTGTGTCAGGAATGGAAAGCCAAAGAAGCCGAATATTTCCGGGAATTGATATCGCTCTTGGATCGCGGTTTCGTTTCCGAGTACGAAAAAAGCCGGGGGCTGTGTATCCGGCATTTTCTGCAAATTCGGGAATATGCCCAGGATACGACCATCGCGGATATGTTGTATGAAACGCAAGTGGCTCAGTTGGAAAAAATGAAAGAAGATGCGGTCCATTTCCTTCGAACAAGAGAGCCCCCATCGCGATGGGAACAAACAGAGGACGAAAGAAAATCGCCCATCCGGACTCTGGGCAAAGTGGCGGGCGGAATTGGGTTTCGTTGAACGGCAAAATTGGGTTTTTCTGACATGTTTATCGGCAGAGAAAAAGAAACGGCGGCCCTCTTGCGGGCGGTCGGTCGCGGGGAACATGTGATCGTGTCCGGCAAGTTTGGGATGGGCAGAACCAGCTTGGTCCGGCACGCCGCCGGTCTTTCCCAAAATCGACTGCGTTTCGTGTTTGTGGATTTTTCGCTCTCGGCGAACAAAGCGTGTGACCGGTTGACGGAAGATCTGCTCCCGCGGGTGTCCAGGAAACAACACCCCCTGAAATACAAGACGGCCCGATTCAAACTGATCCATGATGACTTGGCGGATCCGCGACAACAGATTATTGTTCTGGATAATGTCGCCAAACTGACAGCACAGAAATTTGAGTTTATCCGGTGTTTGCGTACCGAAAACCGGTTTCTGTTTGTGGCGATCGTAGAACATTTTCTCTCGTCTGAAAGTGTGTTGAGATTGCGGGGAATGTTGTTCCCCTCTATGCTGATTGAGTTGGGATATCTGAGTGCCGCCGAATCAGTCGAGTATTTTAAACAGGCCGGCAAGTTGTATCGGATGAATTTAGCAGAGAATCAGCTCAAACATCTGGCTACGATGGCCGGGGGATATCCTCTCACGATGACTGAAACGGTCGAGAGAATCCGCAACAGAACAATCGGCGTATGAACGACTCATTGACCTATTGAGGAAACAAATCCGAATATGTTGGAATCACCTTGGTTAATCGCGGCGCTGTGGGTGGGATTGGCCCTTTTGGCCAGCATGATCTCCATTCGTACCGCCATTTCCGTGGCCTTGATTGAAATTATCGTCGGGGCCATCGCCGGAAACATCATTCCATTTGCCGGATCGCTGGCGGGTGTTACAGCCAAATTATCCACAACCCCCTGGATCGACTTTCTGGCTGGTTTTGGCAGCATACTCCTGACCTTCCTGGCCGGAGCCGAAATCGAACCCGAAGTCCTCCAAAAGCACTGGAAGCCCGCTCTGGCTATCGGTTTTCTGAGTTTTTTGATGCCCTTTCTGCTGGTTTGGGTTGTCGCTTTCGCATGCCTTCATTGGACCCTCCATGCAAGCTTGATCGCGGGGATCGCGCTGTCCACCACATCGGTCGCCGTGGTCTATTCGGTGATGCTCGAAACCGGCCTGAACAAAAAAGACTTGGGTAAACTGATTTTGGCTTCCTGTTTTGTGACCGATTTGGGTACGGTCTTGGCTCTGGGCGTGGTGTTCGCCAACTACAATCGATGGTTGGGTCTGTTCCTCGCCGTTTCTGCGATCGTCCTGGCGATGGCGCCCCGCCTGGCCCGCCGTTTTCTGCGTCGATACGAGGGGCAGGTCAGCGAACCGGAGATCAAGCTTCTTCTATTCCTGCTGTTTCTCCTGGGCGGCTTGGCGGCCAAGGCCAACAGCGAAGCGGTTCTTCCAGCGTATATTCTGGGCTTAATCCTCGCCGGCGAGCTTCGCCACCACAAGGAAACCGTCTATCATATCCGGGTGGCTGTATTTGCGCTTCTGACGCCGTTCTATTTCCTCAAGGCCGGCGCCCTGATCAAAGCGGACGCCCTGGTTCAGGGATTTCTGATCATCCTGTTGTTTCTGATCGTTAAGGTCTGCGCCAAATTTGTCGGCGTCTATCCGACAGCCAAACTTTTTCGCATGGACAACCGGGTTTCGATGTACACGACTTTGTTGATGTCAACCGGATTGACCTTTGGAACGATCTCGGCTATGTTCGGCCTGTCGCGGAACCTGATCAATGCCTCCCAGTATTCCACTTTGGTCGTGGCCGTGCTGGCCAGCGCCGTGATCCCGACCTTTATCGCCCAAAAATGGTTTCTACCGATTCCGATGTCTTTAGAGGAGATCGACAATGGTGCATAAGATTCTACTTGGACTGGATGGTTCTCCGGGTTCCTTCAAGGCCCTTCAAGCCGCTCTGGACCTGACTCGGCAGTTGGGTTCTGAACTTCACACCATCAGCGTTGAGGAAGTTCCTCATTACGCTGGTACGGTGGGTGAGGTTGTCGAAGCCAAACAAGCCGCCAACGGGAAGTATGGGCAGATCCTGCAACAAGCTCGCGAAATAGCATCCCGGCACAGTGTCGCCGTACAATGTCACACTTTCGTCGGCCATGAGGTCAAAACCATTGTCGAGTTTGTCAAGGAAAAATCCTTTGATCTGCTCGTGATTGGTTTCATGGGGCATTCGGCCATTTACGATCGAGTCATGGGCAGTACCTGTCAATCGCTGGTTCGGCTGGCTCCCTGTTCTGTCCTGATCGTGAAGTAAATCTCTTTGAAATAGCGGATAGGAAAATCCTGCGATGGCGGAGCCGCCCGATGCGATTCGATTCTGGATCAGGGAAGGGGGTCGACAAACGATCGGCCCTCGTTCCGGGTGTGAAATAATCTTGGAGTAGGCGGAGAACGGGGAAACAAAATCATGAGCCCTGATGCGTCAAACGGAAATTTTCTTCGAGATACTCTTGAAGTTTTGGAGAATCTGGGACCGCCTTTTCAAGCGGAGAGGGAGCGACTTCGGGAATTGGACCAACGGCGGAAGGAAGGTCGGTTCCATCTTGCCGTACTCGGACAATTCAAACGAGGCAAGAGTACCTTTCTCAACGCGTTGCTGGGTGAATCGATCTTGCCCATGGGGATTCTGCCTTTGACGGCGATTCCAACCTTTATCTTGGCCGGTCCCGAAAAACAGGCCAGAGTGTACTTTCAAGATCCAAAAAAACAACAGGAAGTCCGAACCACGGAAAAACCGGAAGAGATTTCGTCGTTCTTGTCCCGCTTTGTAACGGAAACACAAAACCCGCAGAATCGACTCGGCATCGAAAAGGTGGAGATCCTGCATCCGGCCGACATCCTCAAAGAAGGGGTTGTGCTGATCGATACTCCCGGCGTCGGCTCCACCTGGAAACACAATACCGAAGCGACGCTCAATTTCCTGCCTCAGTGCGACGCCGCCGTATTTCTGGTTTCCGTGGATCCGCCCCTGACGGAAATGGAGCTGGGATTTCTCTCCGAAATCCGCTCAAAAATCCCGACCCTGTTGTTTGTCCTGAACAAAATCGATTCCATCGACAGCCGAGAATGTCACGACCTCATGGATTTTCTCAAATCCCAACTCTCCAAGCACATCGGCTCGGAACCGAAGCTCTTTGCCCTCTCCTCCAAAAACGGTCTTGCCGCCCGCATCCAGAATGACGAAAAACGGTGGCGGGAGAGCGGCATGCAGGCCATCCGGGAGGATCTGATTCAATTCCTGGCACGAGGCAAAAAACGGGCTCTGGATTCGGCCATTGCCGTGAAGGTCGGCAATTGCATTACCGACGCCCTGATGCGACTTCGCTTGATGCAGCGATCCATCGAGATGCCCCTGGCCGAATTGCAAATGAAGGTCAATTTATTCGAGGAAAAACTTCAGGACGCCGCCCAGGAACGCATCAGTATCTCCGATATCCTCTCCGGCGATAAATACCGACTGTTGGATTCCGTGGAGGTCTTCCTGGAAACCCTCCAGGACAAGGCCCGTTCGTTCATGTTCGACCTGGTGGCTCAACAACAAAATCGGCAAGGGCATAAGTGGACCGAGAATGAGGCCCGGGATTCTCTGGCCGACGCCGTCCCCATCTATTTCGAACGCGAACGCTGGGAATACACCAACGAAGTGGAACGACGCATTCGGGATATTCTCACCCAAAGGCAACGCCGATGGATTGAGATCGTCCAGTCGGTACGGCAGAAAGCGGCCGAGGTTTTCGAAATCCCGTATGACGACCTCCAAACGGAAGATTTGATCCCCCCCGTCCAACAACCGGTCTGGATGAAATACCAGTGGATTTCGTCGCTATTGCCGATTTCCCCGGCCTGGTTTGATTTCCTTTTGCCGCCTCGATACCGGAATCGAGGGATTCAAAACCGGATCCGACGACAGATCGAATATCTGGCCTCCTATAATACGGGAAGGATTCGCGGGGCGATCCGAGACAACATCGATAAGGCCTTTCGGATGTTTTCCAAAGAGTACGAAAAACGATTGGACGAAATCATCCATACTCTGCGGGAGGCCCTGCAAACGGCTCTGGCGCAAAAAACTCAGGGCGCTGGAGGAATCCAAAACGAGATGGGAAAAATCAAGGTGGCAACAGACCGATTGGGTCAAATCAAGATTGGATTGGAATCGCTCAAGGATCCCAACCCCTAAGGCGTTGTGTGGACATTCCGCCCATACGGCAGATAAGCCAGAGCTGTCGCCGCGGTTTCAATCCAACATTCTCAATCCGCGATTCGTTGGGTCCTCAGGGATTCTTTCGCCCGAGATAGACCGTCACGATTCCCCCGGATACTGGAACGGAACAAACATCGGTAAACCCCGAATCCAAAAGCAATCGGGTAAGCCGGACCTCCCGGGAAAATCGTCGGATCGACCTCGACAGATACCAATACTCCCGGAGTTTGCCCGTTATCATCCATCCCAGAATCGGAACGACTCCGATCAAATATGCGGATACCAAAAATCGAAAAACCGGCTTGGCCGGAAGCGAAAATTCCAGGATCGCGATCTTTCCTCCCGGCCGCAATTGCCTGGTCGCGCTTTCAATAAAACGACTCAGATCCGTCGAATTCCGAATGCCAAATGCGCAGGTCACCGCATCAAACAAGCGATCCGGCCGGTCTAAAGACTCGCAATCCCCCTGTCTGAACTCCGCTAACTCCTTTGGATAACTATACTTACGATATAACATCTCCCACTTTTTCTCGGCTTGTTTGAGCATGGCCTGAACCGTGTCACATCCACAAACATAACCCTTTTTCCCAACAGCATTTACGGCTGCAAATGCCATGTCCCCGCTACCGCAGCAAAGATCAATGACCCGCATCCCCTCAAAGATTTCCGCCAGTTGCACTGCCTTTGCCCTCCACCTTAAGTCCAGTCCGAGACTGAGGATACGATTGGCAAGATCATATCGTGGCCAAACCGATTCAAAAATCCCGTCAATTGTGGCTCGATCCGGCATATTAAAATTCCATAACCACTTTCATCCTAATTAGTTACAATGATTTCAGTTCAACGGAAATACCCCAAAAATCAATACATCCCAAACTGCATGACTGATCAATCCGGGCCGGACCGATCCATATTTCCAGTACATCGCTCCCCACACAAAACCGCAGACAAACGCAGCGACCAGCAGCATCAAATTCAACGACCAGACATGTACAAGGGTATACAGGACAAGGGTTTGTGAAAAGGCCCAAAAGGGTCCAAACCGCCGACCGAGTCGCCGTTGGACAAAGCCGCGCCAGAAAATTTCCTCGGCCGGCCCGATCCACACAAACAAACATACGCCCACAATCCACGGATTCCACTCGGATCGAGTTGCATACACGCGGCCGATCTGGCCGGCTGCGAACGGAAACACACATTCGGATACATGCTTACCAACAAAAAAGATCGCGTAAAGAAAGATAGCCGAAAGGACCCCGATCAGAAGATCCCGGCTCATCGTTCGATCCGAACGCCAAAGAGCTCCCCCCTCCAGGATCATCGTGGATCCCGCCAGAATCCCCGTCGCCACAAGCATCTGCGGCCAGAAGGGCAAAATCCCCTTTGTCCAGGGGCTGAACATCCAATACCAGAAAATACAGGCAAGAAAAATCAGGATTGGAACGGGTTTCAACATCGGATCCGTCATCTCATGAAAAGCTTACATCCGTCCCAGGGCGATCCCGATCGCATACAGAATGCCGAAGGTCAAATGCAATTGCGCCGTCTGGACATCCAGGATCGAAATGGAATCCGGCCGATCGGCGGAGCTGGACCGCAGGATTCGAAAATTTCGAATCGCGATAGGCAAACTCAACCCCACCAACGACGCCCAGATCGAAATGGATTGCGCCGCGATCAGATACGCCGAAATTCCGTACGCAAAAATGAGCAAAAGATAGTATTCAATCTGCGCGCCGCGATGACCGAGCAGATTGGCCATCGTCCGCACGCCCGTCTGGCGATCATGCGCGATATCCCGGGTATTGTTGGCGTGCAAAATCGCCGCAACCAGACAGCCAATCGGCAAGGAGACCAGCAAGACTCGATGATGATACTCGCCAACCAACACCAGAAACGCCCCGATGACCATCAGCGGCCCCATCAGGATAAACACGCTGACATCCCCCAACGCCAGGTACTTCAGACCGATGGGTTTGGCCGTGTAAAAATATCCGCCGAGCAGACCCACAACGCCGACGACCAGGATCGGCCAGCCGCGGACGGCGATGAAAATCAGCCCCATCCCGACCGATGCGGCCAGCAGGAACAGCCCGCCCCGGAACACCGCTCCGGGCGAAAGCCACCCCTCCACGATCACACGGCTGGAAACGTGCAGATAATCCCGATCCACATGGTTGATATAATCGAAATAATCGCTGACCATATTCGTTCCCGCGTGCAGACACTCGGCGGCCAGGATCGCCAGCGGCAGCAGCCACCATTTCGCGGTCGGCTCGCCGACGGCCAGCGCCGCTCCGACCAGCACCGGAATCAGCGAGGCCGTCAATGAAAAGACCCGCGTCGCCTGAAGCCAGATCGACCCTCGCGATCGCCGCGAACTCGTTCTATGCGGGGTCGTTTCTCGCATTGTTTTCCCTTTCCGTTGCGCCCCAAAAAAAGAATAAATTAGGGCTTGCTTAATCGACTACATCCGATATACTGAGGACTCGATTATAAAAAAGGGAGGCCAACCATGCAATCATTGGAACAGAACAGGACGGAATTAACCCCTCGTAAGTGCCGCGGCTCGGCGCTGCTGGCGCTGCTCGTGAGCGTCGCCATTTTACTGGCGCTGTTTTTCGTCGATTTCAAATCGATCTTCCGGCCCAAACCCCAGTTGTCAAAATCCGGAGAGGTCTTGCCCTGGTTTGAAGAGGACCGGCTCGTCGGTCCCTCCAAGCCGATCAAACTTCCCACCCCACCCAAGCCGGCGCTCGGCGACCAGGACTTCACCATAACCGCCAAAGTGACGCGACAGGGTCAGGAACGGGGCCGCATCGAGATGGAGTTTCGGCCGGACGGCTTGATCGAGGGGGTCTGGAACGCCCAGTTCACCCAGGACAAACGCGAGGCCGAATTCTCCGCCAACTTCAACGGAAATATCGATGTCACCAAAACCTACCAAGACCTCAACGGCGAACAACCCGGATACCTGTTTTTCTTCACCAAGGGCAAATATACCGAGACCATCTATGACCGCAAGACCACCCGGGGCAGTGTCAACGGCGGCCTGATCTATGTAACCGGCTGGATCCGGCCCGAGGGCGGAATGTTCGGAAAACTGACGATCACAACCGACAAAAAATGGCACGGGGAGTACGACTGGGACACCACAAAGTGACGGATAATTGAATATTGTCGATTGATTATTAGAATATTTAGTCTCACGCATAGAAGCCAAGAAGCAAAGAAGGTTTCAGGATAGAGTCCCCATGAACCTTCGGTTCAACCTGAAAGAATGAAAATGGGATCGAGTGGCGTTTTTGGTCCCAAGATTGATACCCCCAAGGCCGTGTTGCGGTACGAGATTAAATTGCTGGAAGCGCTCGAGACTCAACAAACGCGTCCCTCCACAACCGAAGAAGGAATCATAATATGCGACGGGGATGGATGATATTGATTCCGGCGGGGTTGGCGGTTACGGCGGTGTGGACGGATTGGGTGTGGGCGAAGGTCGGAGTGGCGCTAAGTTGCGCCGGGATCGTGATGGTGTCGTCGGGGGTGCGATGGGATCGGGCGTGGGTGACGGCGGCGCTTGTGTTTTCGGCCGGAGGAGACTGGCTTTTGGCGAATCGGGAGGGACGGACGGCGTATTTTGCGGGGGGGATCGGAATGTTTTTCGCGGCGTATGCGGGGTATCTGGCGTTTGCGCTGCGGCACGGTCGCCCGAGGATATGGGTGCTGGCGGCGGCGCTGGCGGGGTATCTGGCGTATTACGGGATCTGGCTACGGCCGGCGATCCGGGGGGCGGCGGTGGCGGAGGCCGTGCCGGCCTATCTGGTGATTTCCTGCGCGGGGCTGGCGGCGGCGTGGGGGATGCGATTGGACGGGCGGTTGAAATGGCCCTTCGTCGCGGGGATCGGGCTGCTGATGGCGTCGGATACGATGATTTCGCTTCATGAATTTTTGGGCGTGGGGACGCTGAACGGGGCGATTCTGCCGAGCTACTTTCTGTCGCTGATCTGTATCAGTTGGGCGGTCGTGGGACAATCGAATGCCCCGACAGGAAGACCCGAATGAAAACGGGTCGGGTGCACCCCAGCACACGCAAGCAGGTCGATTCCGTGCGCCCGGAGGTTATCGAGTAACGGGTTGCCGGATATGAAGATATTTTTCGAGGACGGCGGCGACCATGTTTTGGTCGATGGGTTTTCGCAAAAAGTCATTGAATCCCGCGGCCAGAGCCGACCGGTCGATGCCCTGAAGCTGAAGGGCCGTAACCGCGATGGCGGGCGTCGTCAGGCCGCGGTCGCGGAGAAACCGGACCACCATAAACCCGTCGAGTTCCGGAATATGAATATCGACAAAGATCAGGTCATACCGGTTGGAGTTGGCTTTGGCCAGCCCGGCCTTGCCGTCAAAGGCGCATTCACAGCGGCATCCGAGCCGTTTGACGAGAATTTCCAGCATGCGCTGATGGCCCGGATCATCCTCGATGATCAATACGATCGGTCCTTCCGATTCCTTCGATTCCATCGGTCGATCTCCTCTCCTATCCCGATCTGTCATATTCATAACCGGGACCGGAACCAAGCCGTTTCCAATCTCTACGCCAGGAGCATTTCCATCGCGGTTTCGTCGCAATGATCCTGCTTGGGACAACGGGCGCAATCGCTCCAGACTTTCATCGGGAGCGTTTGTCGGTCGATGATCCGGAACCCCGTTTTCTCGAAAAACTTCGGAGTCAGAGTCAGGGAAAACAGGCGTTTGATCCCCAGTTCCCGCGCCGCCTCGATGCACGCCTCGACCAATTTCCGGCCGATACCCTGCCCGAAATAATCTTCCCGAACGGCCAGGGATTTGATTTCCGCCAGATCGGCCCAGACCACCTGCAGCACGCAACAGCCGATGGTTTGACCCTGATCATCCTCGGCGACCTTGAAACTGCGCAGATTCTCATAGATATCCGGAAGCGACCGGAACAGCATCTTGTCCTGTTCGGCATATCCGGTTATCAGGGCGTGAATCGCCGGGGCATCCGTAACTTTTGCGTCTCGAATTTTCATGGGTTCAGCTTATGCGTCGGCGCCGGGATTGTCAAGAATGCACTTGTCACAACACGCCTCGGAGGATCCGCCGCGTCACTTGTCCCCGGCGACCGGTTGTTTTCGCTCATAGGCCTGGATGTGCTCTTCGATGGCCGAGACCAAATTGAGGTTCCCCTGGGCCAGCGCCAGTTGCCTGCCCCGCCGGGCCCACTCAAGGGCCTGATCCCATTGCCCGGCCCCGGCCAGGTTGATCCCCATACGGTCGTGAAACGCCGGCGACTGATCAATCGCCGGGTCCAATTCGACCGCCTTTTGGTAGTGCCCGATCGCTTCGGCGGTGTTGCCCTCAAAGGCCAATGATGCCGCCAAACTATATCTGATTTTGGCGTTATAAGGGGAATATTCCGCCGCTCGAGCGTAAGCCCGGGCGGCCTGCGCGTACTGACCGAGGCGGAAACAGGCCGTTCCCAGACTGGTATTCATATCCACGGCGTTGTACTGTTTGTTGTATCCGTTCGGAAAAATCCGGACCGCTTCGGCCAGATGCTGAACGGCTTCGGCCGGACGATTCTGGTGCAGGAGCATATAACCGAGATCGTATTGCGCGCTACCGTTGGAGGGATCGAGCTTCACCGCCGCCTGCAGATGACGCAGACCCTCGGCCGGCAGATTCTTGACATGATAAAGAAGAAATCCAAGAGAGGTGTGCGCGCCGGCGTTGTTCGGATTCAACTCGAGGGTCTTTCGATACATCGCGATCGCCCCGTCCGCGTCGCCCTGGCGATAAAATTCGTTTCCGGCCCGCTGATAGGAATAATCGTTTAAGAACTGCTCGCGAATGGTCCGGATGGCCCCGGCCGGAAGATTGACAAATTCCGGAATATTGGCCGCGCGGTCGGCGGCGGTGAACCAGTCCAGTAGGACCGCCGGACTGGCGCATCCCTGTGAGTCAATATGCGTAAGAAACAATTGCGTATAGGGCGTGTTGGCCTTCGATGAGAAAACCAGCCATTTCCCGTTGGGCGACCAGGCGTGCCAGGAATTCATGGCCGGAGTGTTGCATTCAAGCCGCTTGGGAGTTCCCCCCTCGGCCGGAAGGAGGAACATTTCGCTGTCGGGCTGCAGAAGCATGTAGCTGTCGGCCTGACAGAACACGATCCATTTCCCATCAGGAGAAAACCGAGGGAAATAGTTTCTTTTTCCGTTGCCGCTGGCCCCCGCGACCGGCTCCGGCGTTCCCCCGCGACCTTCGTTGAAGGCCACCCGGTAAAGGTCAAAGCGGAATTCCTTGCGATCCCGGACGAATTCCAGGCATTCCTCCTGGCTGAGCAGCACGGTCCCCTGGCCGAGTTTGGCTTTCAGCTCGTACGCCGTGGACCGGGCAAAATAGATCCACTTGCCGTCGGGGCTCCAGACCGGATTGCTCTGAACCAGCCGGGGATCGTCGGCTCCGGGCAACGCCCTGAATTCTTTCGTTTGACGGTCGTAATAGACCAATATCCCCTTGATCGGAAAAAACAACTGGGAATACGCCAGGTCGTCCTGCGGGACGAAGACCGACCGGTCCTGAACCGTGCTGATCGCGTAGCGTCCGTCCGGCGAAACCTGACTCAACAGCCCGAAGCTCTGCAGATTGTCTTCGCGGCGATAGTCGCTCCAGGTGATGATGTCGCTGGTGGCCAGGGTCATCTCGGCCGAGGTGCGCGTCAGGACATACGAGGCCTTGTTGTTGGCGTAATCCACATCCATGCCCAGTACCGTGCCGTCCGCGGAGAACGAATGGCAGTTGCCGCAGACGGGCATATTCTGCAGCACGATCGGCGGGGCCTGCCGCGTGGAAACCGAACCAAAGCGCCAGCGGATACGGCTGGGGTCCTTGACGGCATCCTGAAACGGCAGGTTCACTTCTCGATAGAAGATCGGCGAGCCGACCGGATCCGGCGAGGTTCGGATCCGGACGGAGCCGTACGAATAGGCCTTTGTGAAGGCGCAGCCGATGATGTGCACCGTGGCCGGCCCGCTTGTTGTGCGCGACTTGATCGTTTCCCAAACCGAGTCGGGCGCGATCCATCGGCGTTCGTTGCATCGCAAGCGAATGGGATCCCCGTCGGCAAAATCAATGCGAATATGCCATCCATCGCTGGATGCCGTGTCTTTCCATTCAAACAGGACCGGGGCGATATCGCGCGGAAGCAGCACGCCGTCATACGGATGAACGATTTCCAGGGCCGGCAGAGCCGTGCGTCGGGCCGGATCGTCCGCGACGGCCTCAATGCGGCCCAGGCGGTACTGCTCCCCCGCCCAATAACCCGCGGCCGTCAGGACCGCCACAATCAGCACGGCCAACCCCGCTACGATCCTCAATCGACCCTTCGTTGTCGAGAACTCCATAGCCACGCTCCGACTCTCCCTGACTCAACTGCATCCAGATACCCATTGTACAAAATGGACCGCCCCCCACGCAAGGGGAAGGTCGGAATGCCGCCCTAATAATGGATAATGCATATAGAAATATGGCGCCATAACCCGCCGAGAAAAAAACCACACCCATGTCCCCGCTCAAGATAACAAACCGATACCGGCATACGGGGCCTGCCCGTCTCCAGAGAACCGCATCGCCGGGGCCGAACTCGTATCGGCGACCTTTCGTATAACCCTGTACCCATCCCGGTTTTTATGTGACATATCTTGGTCCACTATAGCATGAATCTCCTCTTCGGAATTTTTTCGTTTTTTTCTTGTATTGCCATCCGGCGAAGGGTAAAGTGCCCCAAAATGTGTTTGTACGGAGCAGGGTATGTCTCAATTCGTGTACGGGAACAAAACGGTTGCCTTCCGAATTTCGTCGGAAATCCTTCTATTGATCTTTCTTTTTTCCGCGACCGGTTATGCCGTCATCCCCGATCTGAATCCCGCCCCCTTCCGGGGCCGGCCCAATGCCACCCTTCAGGCCTGGGATTTCCTGACCAGGGCCAATCCCGCCAGCCCCGAGGCCGGCTGGGTCAATCCCTTCGGAAATCCCGTATCGCAGGTGATTTCGTTCCGCTATGAACCCGTCTGGCTGGCCGAAGAGAAGGAACTCCAGGGCGTATGGATTCTCAACTGCAATACCAACTACGGAATGATCATGGATATCCCGAATGGATCGGAGGGGAAGATCTGGTTGCAGATGGTGTACGCCTCCGCGAATGACTGGGTCCCGTCTGTCTGGGTGCTGGACGACGGCAATACGGACGACGCCAGGTCGATGATTCTGGTTGAACAACAGGCGATCAATGACTCGTACTCCTATGCCGTATATCAAGCAACGATGAACCCGAGTCTCAGGCACTGTTCGGTCTTCATTCGACCGCGGGATTGCAAAGCCAAGATTGATTCGGTTCTCGTCGAGACGCTGGTCTCGGTTGCGGACTTGCCCCCCGACATCGACGGAAATGGCGCCGTCGATCTGTCCGACCTGATCCTGCTGGCCGACCAGTGGACCCGATCCGACTGCTCCGAGGGGCCGGAAAATCGATGGTGTGGCGGCGCCGATATCACCCGGGACGGCGTCGTCAATCTTGACGATCTGGCCGTCCTGGCCGCCCACTGGCTCACCGATACCCCGTAGCCCCACCGCCGAGGGCGTGATTGTGTCATTCCCGCGAAGGCATGGAAGCCCCCGGCTTCATGCCGGGGATTATTTTCGTGTCATCCCGACCCAAGCACGCCGAATGCGTGCACAGTGGAGGGATCGACTCCCAATACCCCCTGTTCATTGGCGGCGCGTTTCGTACGCGTTTGGCGTGCCGTGCCCTTATATAGAAAATATGGAACGACCGGCTCCGAGATTGTAAGCCGAGCGTCAATCGGATACACCGATACGCCGGATCGGTGGCACGGGGCCACCGGCAATCGCGGATTATTGGTCATCGTCGATGAATGTCGCCTCTGCGGAAAGGAGGGGCCAATGGACCAAGCCGACTAGGATAATAGGGATAATAGGGATAATAGGGATAATAGGGGACAGTCACCTATTTTTCTCCTTCCAAGGGTTGGGTATTCTTTTTTGGCCTGCCGACGGGGAGGGGGCGGAGTCGTTTGTTGACGAGTTTTTCGAGTTTGCTGATCAGCGAGTCGGTCGCCAGCGGCCGGCCGGTATGGGTATTGATCCGAATCCGCTCGATCTGCTCGTCGGCCTGCGGAGTTTCCAGGGTTTTGCGCCAATCGACAGCCGAGGCAATCTGCCGCCAGTAGGCCAGATTGAGCAGGCCGGAGTCGTCCCGCCCTTCGACATGAGCGGCCGCGCTGGACCACGGATATTTCCACGCCTGCCGAACCAACCCTCTACGCAGCGGATTCTGCTCGACATATCGCAGGGCCTGCCAGAAGTGTTCCCGTCCCAGCGGACAGGAGAAGAAGCGATTCTGCCAGAGGTGGCCGCTGCGGCCGTGCAGGCGGTTGACATATTGCGTGTAGCGATAATGCGTGCGTCCCAACGCCTTGGCCAGCGAGTCGGCCACCTTCGGACGGGTGATCAGGTGGACATGATTGGTCATCAGGCACCAGCCGAGGATTTCCAGGCCGTAGAGTTCGGAGTGCTCGCGGAGGATCGACAGGTACACGCGGCGGTCGTCATCGACGAAGAAGATATCCTGGCGGTTGTTGCCGCGCTGCGTGATGTGAACCGGCACATCCGGAATCGCAATTCGGGCTGTTCTGGGCATAACAGATCATTGTAACGATGCCCCGTGAGCCGTCAAGACCAAATAATAGGTGACTGTCCCCAATTTCTCAGTGGATCAGATCCTTGCTTGCGCTGTGCATCGTGACCCGTCGCCGACCGACCCAGGTCGGGCCTTCCGCGTTGACGCTCAATGTCGCCATGTACCGCCGGCGAAGGGAATCCCAAAATAGGTTGTTGATGTCGTGGCTGTGACGAATCACCACGCCGGGAGTCATCGGCTTCCAATCCAGGCCGTTTGGCGAGACGGCGATGCGCAATCCATCGCCTTCGGCGCTGTACCATGCGTATTTGTATCGAGCGGCCGGATCGGGGAATCCGGGTCCTTCGTCGATCACGCAACAGCCGAACTGGATTTCGGCGGGGTCTTCCAAAATCCGAGGGGGTCGTTGCCAGCGGATGCCGTCGTCCGATTCCATTGTGGCGATATGCGAACGGATTTCGTTTCGATCGCCCCGTCGAGCCCCGTACCAGATGCGGAATCGACCCGTTTCCGAATTGCGCAAAACAGACATATAGGGTTGAAAATTGAGGTCTTCCTTGCCGCTGATGATCGGATTGGCGATTGTGGCGTCCCGTGCCGGGCGGTTCACCCGGCGCGTGACATTCGCGGTCTTGTCGATCAGGTAGTCGTCGATAAACAGGTGCGGCCCGGGCCCAAGCGGCAGCGGTTTCTTGGGGCTCATTGTCGCGTTAGCGTTCGGCCGATACAATACGGCCTTGTAGGCCGGATGGTCCTGCCCGGCCGTCAAGACCTCGCCGGCCGCCAACCGATGTGCGATGGACAGAACGGTACACATCGTCAACGATAAAAGTATTCGTCCATCTTTCACGATCGCTTTCTCCTTCAGATCAGATCTTGCGGTTACACTTCTTTCATCCAGGAATCGTTGAACTCTATGTTTTCAAAGAATTTCAAAGAAGAAAGATCAACCGGTCGTAGTAGTATTTACAGCCGCGATGATCCTGGGTCAAATTCCCGGCCGCGTCGTGGGACACGGCCGTCCCGCCGACGGTCAGGTATTCGTTGGCCGGATTGTGGGTGTATTGCGTGGTCACGGCGCCGTCATTTCGCAGGGTTGTCCGGTTGCCCAGTTTATCATACTCGAATCCTTCATCCGGCCGGTCCTATCAAGCCAAGTAGTCCCTAAACCCTTGCCAACCCACGGGCTGGGGGAATGGGAGACAACGACCGAGAAAATCGCTCTCTGAAAAATGTGAACAACTTTCTTGACTCTATCAATTCCTTGCACGATCAATTATTGAGATTCCATGACAATTCGAAATCCGATTCTATCTGACTTAGTGATTGGATCGGCTGCCCAGTTACGGGCTGAACTCCTACAATCATCGATTCCGGAGTTCCAACAACCGCCACGAAGAATGCGTGATTGTCCCTTTTGCGGGCCTATCGGATCCGTAACTGCTTCACTCTCATAACCTCTCTTATACCAATCTGAACACCACTCCCATACATTCCCATGCATGTCATACAGACCCCATGGGTTTGGTTTAAAACTCCCCACAGGCGATGTCGTGGCATACTGGTCATTGTGCCGTCTGTCTCTCTCGTAAGTACGATATTGACTGGTATTCGATGTATCACAATAATTCCCATACTGCCACAACAGATTCGCTGAATCCCCAAAACTGTACTTGGTCGTCGTCCCCGCCCGACATGCATATTCCCACTCGGCCTCTGTCGGTAACCGGTAGGTTTTGCCCTCCTGAGAACTGAGTTTACGGCAAAACTCCATTGCATCATTCCAGGAAACCCGCTCTACGGGAAGATTGCCCCCTTTGTATTCACTGGGATTTGTGCCAATCACGCTCTGATATTGGTCTTGAGTCACCTCAAACTGCCCTATCCAGAAACCTTTGGTCAATTTTACCGTATGGACTGCTTCTTCATATTCTTTTAACCCCATCTTAAACTCCCCGGGCACAATCCAAACCAGTTTCATTCCAATAGAATTTGTCATAACTTTGACAGACTGTGGATTAAACTGGATAGCATTTGTCGATTGTCCTCCATGGAAATAGGGGACAGTCACCTATTTTTCTCCTTCTTGTTGTTGAAATATCTTTTTTGGCCTGCCGACGGGGAGGGGGCGGAGTCGTTTGTTGACGAGTTTTTC
>CAZXPW010000063.1:0-20371 GCA_964643355.1 uncultured Pirellulales bacterium | reverse complement strand
ACACCACATGTCCCGAACAGCCAGGTCAGAAGGGACGGTGAAATATCCGGGTTAGCGACCCAGCCGGAACGCATGGTGTCGTTGACGATGCTGTCGCCGACGGCCAGGATGTTGAGCTTGCCGCCCTCGGTGAGGATTCGGCGGGTTCGTGGAAGATGTTGAAAGTCAGCAGGTGGAGGCGTGAATTTCCCCTGAACCATCTCGGCCTGGATCTTGTCGATCTGTTCGACGGATCGTTCGGGCGTGGAGAAAAGGTAATAACCCTCTTCGGGCACCTGGCCGTCTTTGGCGGGCTGGTCCGGCGGATACCTGGAAGGCAACGCGCCTTCAACGGGGAATTTTACGGGCGAGTCGGCAGTCATATCGGCGAGAGTCAATGTCACCATAGAAAACAGAAAACCACTCACGATTAAGAATGAAATCCGATTACACATTCGAATCATGGTTGATCTCCGTATTGAGTTCGATTCGATTTATACCCGACACGGAATCGATTTGCAAGGAAGCAACCAATTCAGGAAATCATCTCAGGCCCGGCGGAGGTTGGGACGGGAACCGATGGGTCGATAGGTGCGAAGGAGTTCGAGGAAGTTACGGATGTCGTCGGGAATCGGGGCCTCGAAGTCCATGCGCTGGCCAGAGATGGGGTGGGTGAAGGACAGCTTCCAGGCGTGGAGCGCGACGCGACCCATGACGGGTTCTTCGGTGGCGGCGGGCAAGTCCTTGAGCTGCCAGAGATAAACAGGTTTTCCGCCGTACATATCGTCGGCGACGACGGGATGCTTGATGTGGGCCATATGCACGCGAATCTGATGTGTGCGGCCGGTCTTGAGATCGAGCTCGACCAGCGAATAGCCGCGAAAGCACTCAATGACCTCATAACAGGTAACGGATTCTTTGCCGTCATCGCGGACCATGCACTGTTCGCGGTGGCGCGGATTCATGCCGATCGGGGCATTGATCCGGTCGGAGGCCAGTTCGGGCGTACCGTGAACGACGGCCAGATAGGTCTTGCGGGTGGTGCGGTCGGCGAACTGGCGCGAAAGCTTCCAATGCGCCTGATCGGTCTTGGCCACGACCAGGGCGCCGGTGGTGTTGCGGTCAAGGCGGTGGACGATACCGGGACGAAAGGGGTTACGGCCGGTGGAGAGCTGATCGGCGTAACGATAGACCAGGCCGTTGACCAGCGTGCCATTTTTATAGCCGCGGGCCGGATGGACAAGCAGGTTGGCCTGCTTATTGAGGACGAGAAGATCGTCGTCTTCGTAGAGGACATCGATCGGGATATTTTCGGGTATCAGTTCGCGGAGTTCGCGCGGCGGCAAGATAATGTCGATCTCGTCTCCGGGTGAAAGGCAATGGCTGGGTTTGGCGGGGCGATTGTTGACATTGACGCCCTGCTCGCGGATGAGCTGCTGGAGACGCGAGCGGCTAAACTGGCTGAAGCGGCCGCGGAGATAACGGTCCAGGCGGCGGAACTTGATGTTATGGCCGACGCGAAAGCGCAGATGCTCGCCGACCCGTTCATCGCCTTCGTGGGCAAGAATCTCTTCGTCGAAACTCTCTCCGCCGAGATCCTCCGGGCCTTGCGGTTGGATCAATTCTTCACTCATGGCCTATTACTGCGGCTTGGGAGAATCCGGCGGGGTGGCCGGGGCCGGTTGCTCGGCGGGTTTGTCCGCAGGGGCTGGGACGGCAGAGGACTTTTCGGAGGGTTGTGTTTCGGGTTGCGCTGCTGATTTGCCTTCCGGCTTTTCGGCGGTTGTCGGAGTTTCCGGAGTCGGAACCGGCGCCGGGACAGGAGTTGTGACCGGCTGATCCGCCGGTTTTGCGTCAGGTTGCGCGGCCGGAGTCGGTGCTGGAGCGGGGGCCGGGGTGACAGTCGATTGTCCCGGAACGGGAGTTCCCGGTTCCAAGTTCGGCTGGGGCGCGGGCTTGGGAGCATCGACGAAGGTGAATTGTTCCTTTTGTTCATCCATAATCGCCAAACGATGCCGGGCCTGTTTGACGACCGGCGTGGCGGCAAAATCGGCGTTATCCAAGATGGCCTTGAAAGCGGCCTTGGCCTCTTCAAATTGACCGGCTTCTTCCATGCACATGGCCAGGCCAAACTGGGCCAGGGCGGTCAGTTCGATTTCATTGGGACAACCTTTGGCCTTGGCCAGGGCGTCATTGTAGGACTTGCGGGCCGCGTCGAGGCGGGACTGGACGACCGCCAGATCCGCATCTTCGCCGTTGTAGTGCAGATCCATGCGAAGGGCGTCGCCGCGTTTGATCAGGGCCAGAGCGGCCAGCGACGGATACTTGGACGCCTGAGCCGAGATTTCCAGTTTGTTGGCCGCCTGGAACAGGGAATCCATGATGACGGGATTGTCCTGCATCTGGTTCTGGATGATGGCGAATTGAGCCCTTTGGAGAGCTTCGATCTGACTGGTAGTCTGGCTGAGCTGGTAATCGAAAGAATTGGCGCGGATGTTACGGCCGAACATGAAAACCAACAAGGCGATGAGGATCAGAGACCCGCCAATGATCCAGCGGAGATTATCCCGGAGGATCTGCGGGACATGAACGATCCAGTCGGCCAGTTCGTTGGTCTTTAATTCATGGCGATGTTCAGTATCCATTGAAATTCCTTTTGCAAAATCGTTTGAGGCCGGGTCCGTCGGTCGTCCGAACGGGCGGTCAGGGCCTTTGTAACAGACCCTACACTATACGGGAATCTGGTGGGAATGCAAGCTTTTCCTTGCCAAGAACCGTAGCAGCGGCTACAATCCTGCGGCCGGAGAACGATCGGGCCGGCCGGAGCGCAAACGAAACAATCCTCAGCCAGCAGGAAAAATATGACAAGAAATCGCTGGAATCCGCGAAAGACCCCTTTGGGGGCCGGTGGCAGTATGTTCCTTGCGGCGTTAATCGCGATAAGCGTTTTTCCCGGTTTCGCTGGGGGGATGGACAAGACCCGTTACATTTCCATCGAAGAGATCAAGCCCGGAATGGAAGGGTATTTTTTGACGGTTTTTGCCGGTCAAAAGATTGAAAAATACCCTTTGGAAGTCATCAGCGTCGTCCCCAAATGGCAACCGGCCCGCGATGCGATTCTGGTACGGGCCAAGGATCCGACCTCGGAAAAATCGGGGGCAATCGCCGGATGCAGCGGTTCCCCGATGATTCTGGATGGGCGGATCGCGGGGGCTCTGGCCGCGGGATTTTCCTCGGGTAAGGAGCCGTTATATTTTGTCACTCCGATTGAATATATGTTGGACATCGGAACGGCGGGACCGGGCAGCCCGGCGGGCTCCAGAGGCGTGGAACTTGGCCCGGTGGTGGATTTCAAAGAATATGAACGGAAATATCAGGACTATCTGCGAGATCGGTTTTCCCCTCAAGCGACCGGATCCCCAACGATTCCGCTGGTGACATCCCTTCCGGAGCGGGTGTGCCGGCAAATGAGCGAGTCGTTTACCCGGATCGGATTTGACATGATTCCGGCCGCCGGACAGATGGCCGGGGAAGCGGAGGAAGCATCGCCCGAGCCGAGGTTTGAGCCGGGGGGGGTGATTGCGGTGCCTCTGTTGTCGGGGGATATTACGATGGCCGCGACGGGGACGGTGACTGAAGTGGCGGACGGAAAGATTTACGCGTTCGGACATTCGTTTACGGGATTGGGACCGGTCGAGTTGCCGATCGCGCCAGGGACGGTTCATGTGGTGGTCCCGCATTTGACGCGATCGTTCAAGTTCTCTTCTCCAGGCGAGATTGTGGGGACGCTGCACTTCGACGAAAACTGCGGGATCATGGGGAAGGTGGGAAATCCGCCTCCGCTGATTCCTCTGACAATCGAAGTGGAATATTTCAATGATCCCCAGGTGCGTCGGTATGATTGTCGGCTGGCGGCCGATCCCGTTCGCGGGCCGACGATCTTGCAGTCTGCGATCGGAGGAGCGGGATTGATGCAGGGAACGGCGCCGGTGGAACACACGGTTCGGTATCGGGGAAAGATGGAGATCGAGGGTTTTGCACCGTTGGTGCTGGATAATGTTTCCAGCGGCCGGGAGTTAACGGATCTGCTCAGCGAAGCCGGCAGCATTATGGGAATGTTGATCGGCAACCGATACGGGAAAGTCAAATTCGGGCCGATGTCCTTCGGGATCCAGGTGACCGCGGGCGATACGCAGGCGGCCATTGCGGATGTGGTGTTATCGAATTCGAAGGTCAACCCCGGCGAGGTCCTGAAGCTGACGGTGGAATTGCGGACGATCGGATCGCACAAACAGATGCGGCTCGCCGAATTGACGATTCCCCGGGATCTGCCGCCAGGGCCCTATGAATTGCTGGTCATGGGAGCCGACGAATACGAAAAATATCTGCGGAAGACGGGTGTCTATCGATTCACGGCGTATGACCTTGAAACGATGATGGCCGCGATCCGGATGTTGACCCAGATACGGCGCGATCGGGTTTATGTGGCGTTATCGCTTCCGCCGTCGGGGCTGGCGATCGAACAGACGGAACTTCCCAGAATGCCGGGGACCAAGACCCTGCTGATGCAGGATCCGCGGCGAACGGTGGAGTTGCAACCGATGTCGGAACGCGTGGAGGAGACCATTGAGACGGGTTTTGTCGTTCGGGGTTCCAAGTCGTTGCGGGTGACGGTCGAACGAAAGTAGTCAAACAATCTCCAGATACATGAAAACCATGGGAGCATGACGATGATGCGGCGTCTGGGCGTAACAGTGATGGCGGCGACGATCCTGGGGTCGGCGTGGGCGGTGACTTCGGAAGTGACCAAACATTCTACGGCGGCGGAGTTTCTCAAGGGAAAGACCGATCAGACGCAGGTCGATTCGGAGGGGACGATCCGACTGGCCCGGCAATCCCGGACGATTGATTTCGGGGGGTTGCTGGACAAAGCGTGGGCGATTCATTCCATCGTTACGAGTCCGGAAGGCGAAGTGTTTGTGGGCACCAGCCCCAACGGACAGATTTTTCGCCTGTTCCAGGGCAAGGTCGAACAAATCTATCCAATCGACAACCCAGTGAAAGAGCTGGGCTCGGCGCAGGGCAACGCACCCGCCGAGGCGACCGGCGATACAGGCCAACCGAAAGCCGGAGAATCGGAAGAAACCGGACCTGTGGATGTGACCGCCGATCCGTCCGCCGAAAAGCCCGATCCCGCAAAGGCCACCGAGCCCGTGGAGCCGGTGGCGCAGGAGTATGTATTCGCTTTGGCGCTGGACCGGGCGGATCGGCTGGTGGCCGGGATCAGCGGTAAGCGGGCCAAACTGATTCGTTTTGAGAATGGTCAGGTCCAGACACTGGCGGAGCCGGAAGGCGTTAAGTACATCCACGCGATCGGGGTGGACGGGATGGGCAATCTCTATCTGGGCACGGGGCCGGAGGGTAAAATCTTCCGGCTGGATCCGTTCGGCCAGAATCCGCAGGTGGTTTACTCGGGCAAAGACCATAATATTTTATCTTTGGCGGTGGATGACAAAGGCATCATTTATGCCGGATGCGATCAGCGAGGTCTGGTGATCCGGATTGATCCAGACGGGAAAGCGACGATTCTCTACGACAGCGAGCAAAACGAAATCACGGCTTTGGCGCTGGACGAGGAGGGCAACCTGTATGCGGCCGCGACCAGCGCGGAAGTAACGCGCGAGAAGACCGCCTACAATGCCGTATCCTCGGATGCGGCGGCGGGACGGCCGGATGACAAGTCGGCTCCGAAAGACAAAGATCCCAAAGCAACGGAATTGAAGATCCCCAATACGGAAAAACCCGCAACGCCCCCGGCGCCGGCCGCCGCAGCGCCCAAACGGGCAACGCTTCCGAAATCGGCGGGGCATGTATATCGAATCCATCCGCAGGGGATGGTGACGGACCTGTTCAGCGACATGTCGGTACTCTATGCTTTACGGTTGCGAGGAGAAGAACTACTGGTGGCGACGGGGAACGCGGCGCAGGTATTCACGGTGGATCCGGAAACGGAAAAACGGGCGATGGCGTATGAGGACAAACAAAGCGCACAGATTACGACTCTCGCGGCGGATCAAGGCGGGGTCTGGCTGGGATGCGCCAATCCGGCCCGACTGGTCCGATTGACGGATGCTTTTGTTGGGGAAGGGACTTACTTGTCCGATCTGATCGACGCCGGCCAGCCGGCGCGATGGGGCAAACTGCAGGTGGAGGCGACGATTCCCGAAGGATGCTCGGTGTGGATGACCTCGCGCAGCGGAAATGTGGGCGAACCGAACGATCCGTCCTTTTCGCCGTGGGGCGAACCGGTGGAACTGAAGGCGGCGGCTTTGCTGAATTGCCCCGTGGGGCGATTTGGCCAGTACAAACTGATCCTGAAGTCCCGTACGCCCGGGGTTTCGCCTCGAGTGGGCGCCGTATCGGTGGCACATGTCGTGGGCAATCTGGCGCCGATCCTCAATGCGGTCAATATCGTTCGGGTCAAGGGCAAGCCGGGCGTTCTGGCGGTGAACTTCGAGGCGGTGGATCGAAACAAAGACGCCCTGGTCTTCAAGCTGGAATTGCGGCGACAAGGACGAACGCCGTGGATTCTGCTCAAGGACGAATTAACCGCCAATTCGTTCGAATGGGATAGTCAGACGGTCGAAGACGGTCGATATGAATTACGGGTTACGGCCGACGACCGGCGGAGCAACAGCGATACCACGGCCTTAAGAGGCACCCGGATCAGCGAAGAGTTCGTCGTCGATAATACGGCGCCCGAAGCCAAAGAGATCCGGACATCCATCGAAAACGGAAAGGTTATCCTCCGTTTGGAGGTCGAGGATGCCTTGAGCGTTCTCGGTTCGGTACAGTATACGGTTGACAGCAACGACAAGTGGATGGGGACCATTCCCGAGGATTTCGTCTTTGATACGACGCGGGAAAGTTTTGTGTTTGAACTGAAGGATCTGGATCCGGGCGAACATGTTGTAGCGATCCGGATGGTCGATGATGTTGGCAACACCGGATACAAGACGGTAGATATTTCCGTTCCGAAACCCGAGGGCCGGTGATGCGAACCATCCCGTTCGAATCCGTGGTCGAGGCCATCCGCCAACTGTGCATCGAATGCGCCTATGAACTGCCGTCGGATGTGATCGCCGCAATCGAATCGGCGGTTCTGCTGGAGCGCGATTCGCGAGCGAAAGAAATTCTCCGACAACTTCTTGAAAACGCCCGGATCGCCCACGAGGATCGAATTCCCCTCTGTCAGGATACCGGCCTGGCGGTCGTGTTTGTGGAGATGGGGCACAATGCGCTATTTGTGCCTCCGAAAGATCGGCCGAATGCGACGCTGATCGACGCGATTCAGGAGGGCGTAGCGGCCGGCTACGAGAAAGGGCTGCTACGCAAGAGCGTCGTGGCAGAGCCCCTGAAGGACAGAAACAACACCGGTACGAATACGCCGGCGATCGTTCATCTGTCGATTGTTCCGGGCGGAACGATCAAGATCTCCCTGATGGCCAAAGGCGGCGGTTGCGAGAATAAATCCGCCTTCAGAATGTTTAGGCCCACGCAATCTCTCGAGGAGGTGGTAAGCTGGATCGTGGAGGTTGTGGCCGGGGCCGGGGCCGATGCCTGTCCGCCGTTTGTCGTCGGGGTGGGGCTGGGAGGCGACTTTGAGGTCAGTTGCCTGTTGGCCAAGAAAGCTCTCCTCCGGAATATCGGCCAAGCGAACGCCGAACCTTTTTATGCGGAGATGGAACGGATCCTGCTGACGAGGATCAATGCCCTTGGCGTCGGTCCTCAGGGCCTCGGCGGGGATACAACCGCGCTTTCGGTACAGATCGAGACAGCCCCCTGCCACATCGCTTCACTTCCGGCGGCGGTGAATATCGAATGTCACAGTCATCGACATAAAAGTGTTATATTGTCTTGATACAAGAGGTTCGTCTTTCCAAGAAATGCCGTTTGACAAATGGATCCGAGAAATGCCTCCCGGCATTCACAGGAGCCGTATCTTATTTGGTCAACCCCTCGAGGATCTTCTTTTGCCAATCCACCGACTCCAGGTCGGAGAGGGTCGGAACTTTGAGTTGTCCTTCCTTGGCAATCGGCAAGCGAAGGTTTTGCGTCACCGGAGTATCCATAAACAGACCCAGTTGGGCTTTGTATGGAATACTGGAACCCGGCTTGATCCCTTTGAAGGCGTTTACCAGATCCAGGTAGGAAACCTTGGCCGGAAGAGAAAGGGTTTTGCTGCTCTTGGCAGGGATCGAACCGGCAACCTCAGCCGTTCCGGATAACAGCGGTTTGGTTCCTGTGGTCAGGCCGTAATCGAGATTGGTCAGCGGCAGGGCGGCCGAATAGGGATTGTCCACTTCGACATCGAACACCAGCGTGGCGGCCTCCAGCGAGATCTTGTCGAATTTGACCCCTTTCAAACTGGCCGTGGGTTTTTGAAGGTTCAGGGCCTGCAGGGCATCGCACCCCGTCAACCAGCCAGCCGCAACAACGAGGATCGTACCCGTGAGAATTCGTCGTGTCATGGATTGCACCTTTCAAGAGTTATCCGTATAGGATACCCGGAGGATTGCACGGGTGTCAATCCTCGATCTGCGGCAAACCAAAACGATTTTTATCATACACAACCCTTGTCATCGGTTGTGTTGGTGTATATGCTGGCCCGAAACGATGCCCGTTGGAAAACATGGAGCCCATGAATGGAAACAAAGTATCGATCGGCGGTTTGGTTCGTCGTTTTGCTGGGGCTGGTCAGTTTATTGGCGGATATCACCTATGAGTCCGCCCGCGGGATCAATGGTCCCTATCTGGCGTATCTCGGCGCCAGCGCGACGGCCGTGGGGCTGGTGGCGGGTTTGGGCGAGTTGCTGGGGCATGGCCTGCGGATCATCTCCGGAATCTGGTCGGACAAGACCCGACGATACTGGACTTTTACGATCGTCGGGTACGCAGTGAACTTGTTAGCGGTACCCCTGATGGCACTGGCGGGGCAATGGCAGTGGGCGATCGGATTGATTCTGATGGAACGGATCGGCAAGTCGATCCGTACGCCCGCCCGGGATGCGATGCTCTCCCATGCCACCAGCGTGGTCGGACGCGGATGGGGATTTGCGCTGCATGAAGCGATGGACCAGATCGGCGGATTGACAGGGCCGATTCTCATGTCGGCAGTGCTGGCCTGGAAAGGGAATTACGCGCTGGCGTATGGGATGCTGGCAATCCCGGCGGCGTTGGCCCTGACGACTCTGCTGTCCGCAAAACTTGCCTATCCCTGCCCACAGGATCTGGAATCCAAGTGGGCTCATCAGGGCAAAGGTAGATTTTCTCCATTGTTCTGGCAGTACCTCAGCGCCATCGCTCTGGCGGCCGTGGCGTATGCGGATTTTCCATTGATCGCGTATCACATCAAATCCAACGATCTCCTGAAGGACGCTTGGATCCCGTTGCTGTATGCCGGGGCGATGGCGACCGATGGCGTCGCGGCTCTGGTTTTCGGTCGATTGTTTGATCGGTTTGGGACCCGGGTCCTGATCGGAGCGTTTGCGATCTCCTGCGGCTTTGCCCCGCTGGCGTTCTCGGAAAATCCGGTCTGGGTAATTGCGGGAGTTGGGTTGTGGGGAATCGGCTTGGGGGCGATCGAGTCGGTCGTACGGGCGGCCGTGGCCGGGCTGGTCCCACAGGATCGACGGGCGACCGGCTATGGTGTTTTCAATACCGGATTTGGTATCGCCTGGTTTGCCGGCAGCGCCGCGATGGGCGCATTATACGATGGCTGGCGGCCGGGCGTGGCCTGGCTGTCGGTCTTTGGTCAGATCGGATGTATCGTCCTGCTGGTGGGCTTCTGTCGGAAAGAACGCGCCGCAAAAACGATCCGGTCGTGAACCCAACAAAAAAAGGCGACCCCGTGGGGTCGCCCGATGATTCTCCAAAATCCCAATCAGATCTTGTACCAGCCGCTGCAGTTGATGGTCAGGACTTCGCCGTCGGAGGTGGTGATATCCAGTTTGTCGGTGATATATCGTCGGACCTTGTCGGTCTGCGGAGGAATCGAGATTTCGATCATCAGTTGAATGGAGGCGCCCTGTTTTTCCTGGGAAACGATTTTCATGGTGTTATTCTGACAGACGACGGACTGGATCGTGAATTCCTGGTCGTAATTATTCTTGATGAAGACATCCCGGGTTATGGTTTGGCCCGGTTCGACATTCTGGAGGATGATTCTTGGCCGGGAAATATCATAGGCCGCAAGCGCTTCATAGGAAACGGCGATGGAGGTGCAATCGGGATGGGACAGGCGGATTTCCATCGATCCGCTCGGGAATTCCCGAAGGGTCTTCAGATCGACTTTGGGCTGAAGGGTATGCTCGGTTTTCTCGGCGTTGGCGTCAAAGGACGCGGTGACGACATTTCGGGAACAATTGATCGCCAGGATTTTAAACGGCTTGCCGTCCTTGCTCTTGAGGGTAAAGGGGGTTGCCCCGGCGTTGTCTTTGTTGAAGGCCAGTTGCAGTCGAGAGGGCACCGATACCACCGTCAGTTCGACGGTTCCCTTGATGGTGATCTCGGCGCGAGGGTTGGTGGAGTCGTTGCTGAGGATATAGAGATGTTTTTCGACGGCGCCACCGTAGGCCGAGGATTGATAGGTCACGGTAACGATTCCCGTTTCGCCCGGAGCGTATTCAAGTTTTTTCAGGTCCGGAACGGTACAACCGCAAGTGGACTGAACCTTGCTGATGATCAACTTGCCGGAGCCGATATTGGTAAACTTGAACTGAGCATTGTAGGATTTGTTGGGTCCCATGACCCCCAGGTCAACGATGGGGTTGTCCACCTTGATCCGTCCGCCCGTATCCGCCGGTTGAGGGGGAATCTCGGGCCGAATCGAATTCGGGACCGTCGTCACGGTCGGACTGGGCGCGGTCGTGGGTTGCGAGGGAGGGGCCTTGGGAGCGTCGGAAATCGGGGCGGAGGGTTGAACTTTGGTGTCACCTTCGCATCCGAACACGCCCAGAAACAAGAAAATCGCCAGTCCCATAAAAATACAAACGCCGGTTCGCTTCATCGTATTTCTCCTAATCGTACGCATTTGCGACATATTCTGGGCTTTGTTTAGCCGATACAAGTATACCCGCTTTGGTCAAGCGATTCAAGAGAGTAATCGACAAGGCGGGCGCTCGGCTTTACAGGCGAGGCGTCGGCGGATACAATACGGTTTTCGGCTCGAGCGTCGAATCATTATGGGATTCATGCATGAACCAGGGAAAAAACATCGATCTGTCGCTGGTCATCCCCGTCCTGAACGAACAGGACAGTTTGCAGGGGCTGTATTCGGAAATCGAGCAGGCCTTGAGCGGGCGGTATTCGTACGAGATCGTCTTTGTGGATGACGGAAGCACAGACGACAGTTTCCGTATCCTGGAAAGTCTTCATCGAAATGATCCACGGGTGCGGGTGATCCGGTTTCGTCGAAATTTCGGACAGACGGCGGCGCTGGCGGCGGGATTTCGGCACAGCCGGGGACGCGTCATCGTGCCTCTGGACGCCGACGGTCAAAACGATCCGGCGGATATCCCGTCGCTGGTGGAACGGCTTGAGGGAGGATATGATATCGTCAGCGGATGGCGCAAAGATCGCAAAGACACCCTGGTTACCCGGAAGATTCCGTCTCGGTTGGCCAATTGGCTCATCAGTCGAATCACGGGAGTGCATCTTCACGATTTTGGATGCACCTTGAAGGCCTATCGGGCCGAGTCGATTCGGGAAATTCGACTTTATGGGGAAATGCACCGGTTCATTCCGGCTCTGGCGAGCTGGGGCGGGGAACGAGTCGCTGAAATGGAGGTCAACCATCGACAACGAACAACGGGCAAAACCAAGTACGGGTTGGCGCGAACCTTCAAGGTTCTTCTGGATCTGATCACCGTCAAGTTTTTGGCGTCTTTTTCCACCAAGCCGATCTATGTCTTTGGGGGGCTGGGAGGGCTGTGTTTTCTGGGATCGGTACTGGCGGGGTTGGGGGTCGCGTATTCCAAATTCATTTCCGATCCGCCCCTGAATGTCAATCGCAATCCGTTATTTGTGTTGTGCACGATGTTGATGACGGCTGCGATCCAGTTTGTGATGATGGGTTTGTTGGCGGAGATTCTGGTGCGGACCTATCACGAGTCGCAGGACCGGCCAACCTATACGATCGACACGATTCTGGAATCCCCCGACGGTACGGAGAGGACTTGAGGATATGGCACAGTCGAGGATTCGACGGAGTGAAACCAGGTCGGCTCCAAAACCGATTCGGATCCGGCGGTTTCCATGGGAATGGATCGCGCTGGGGTTGACCCTTTTGATGGGGGGCATCCCCTTTGCGATTGGCAAGTACACCGAGTTTGCCCTGCCGGGTCCTTTTGACAGCGGCGCGTATGTCTATGCCGCCGAATCTCTACTTCAGGGGCGACAACTCGGGACGGATGTTGTGATCTCCGCGCAGCCGGCGACGCTGCTGCTGAATCTGGCGGGGGTGTGGGTATTTGGATTCAACGAAATCGGACCCAAACTCATTCAGATGCTGATGCAGTTGGGGGCATTGGCGATGATATATAGTGTTTTACGGCGGCTCTACGGATTGCCGGCCGCCGTTATTGGGGTATCGGTTGCGGCGATATTTTTATCGGCTCCGCTGATTGCCAAGTACGGCAATGTCAAAGAACAGTTCATGATCTCGGTCATGGTCATGGGGATTTGTTGTTTTGTGCAATATCGGCTCCATGGGGGATGGTGGCGGGCGATCCTGGCCGGGGCGCTGCTGATCAATGCGTTGTATTTCAAGGCCACCGGCGTATCGGCCTCGGCGGCGGTCTTTGCGTTTTTGGCGATCCGAACGGTCCTGCGGCGACAATCCCTGGGTTCATTCGGACAGGATTTTCTCCTGCTGCTGACGGGCGCATGGTTGGGTTTGATTCCATTGGTCTGTTTTTTTGCCGCCCAGGGTCGCATGACCATGTTGCTTCACTCCCTGCCGGTGACGCTCTTGAAAATCACCCTTCTCCTGACGATTCTGGTCGCTGCGGGGATCGCGATTCGGCGGTTGTCTTTGCGGTATTCGCTGGGCAGGCAACTCCGCCAGGTTCGAGCGGGGATCTGGGTTGTCGGTGCGGTTCTGGTTCTGCTCGCCGCGGGGCTGGCTCTGGGGATGGTCTATCGGTCGGGACGAGCCATCAGCCAGGAAGATGCTCAAGACGCGGTCCGGTCGTTCGTTCAGAATCATCCCTTTGTTCATGGCCCCTGGAGGGTCTGGTATCGGGCCGGCGGACTTTGGTCGCGACTGGTAAATTCGACGGCCGGGGAAGAGGGGTATGTCATGACCAGTCGGGCGGCATGGAATTTTCGACGACAGGCCCCGATTGTCTTTCGCTATTATGGCGCCCTGAAACTGCCCATTCTTCTGGCCGTGCTCTCTCTTCTGCTTGCGGGTGGAAAAGCCGTCGCGGGACAAAAGGGCGCCGGGCGCGAAAAGGATCTTTCAGTACAGGATCCGACACGGATCGTGGGGACGCAAGTCGTTGTTCTGTTTGCGATCTGGTGGGTTTTGGATATGGCGTTTGTATGGATCAGTCCGCGGTCCTATGAAGAATACTACCTTCCGCTGAACGCTTCGGCGGCGATGACCAGCGGATTTCTGTTGGGATGGTATCGCGATCGGTTCGTTATGGCCGATTTCAAGATTCCCTGGCTGGCGGGAGGAGCGATTGCCGGTTTGATCGCCTTGATTATGGTCTGGCCGATTTTCGTGGGCCTGTCGGTCAGCCCCTACTCCGGTGAAGCATATAAACTTACCGATCCCCGGACGAAACAGGTAACCTATATTCGTTCGCGTGGCTATGCGCAGCGGCTGGAAGAAGTTCGACAGCGACGATGGAATCTCCCTCCGTGGGAGAAGATTGCCGAGACAATCCGGCTTCAGAGTCATCCGGACGACGGCATCTTTGTCTGGGGTTGGTATCCGGGTATCTATGTGCAGGCCCAGCGGCTCAGTCCCGCTCCAAAGGCCTTCGAAAGCGACATGCATGTGATGAAACCCGAATGGTTGTCTCGGGAGGTCGCTCGGATTCTTGCCGGTTTTGAACGGAAACAGCCGGTCTTTATCGTCGATAGTCGCAAAAGCGAATTTCCCTGGGATCGTCGTCCGCTGGAATTGTGGCCGACGATGCAGGATGGGCGATTGATCCCCAACCAGCCGGCCGTGATTGCCGAATATGACGCCGCCTATCGAAAGTATCTGCGAGACAGTGTCGGCGAAGAGGAAATGCTTCGGTATGACGCCATGGAACCGCTGCGGAAATTCGTTCGCGAAAACTATGAGGTGGTCAACGATCCCTCGTTTACTCCGCAGCATGTTTTGTTTCGTCAAAAGTCCGGTTCTTCCTCGTCCGCTCCGCGCACGCCATGAAGATCCTGATGCTCAATTATGAATTTCCTCCGATCGGGGGAGGCGCGGCCCCGGTGACACGGGAACTGTGTCGGCAATTGGCGATCGAGGGCCATGCGGTGGATGTCGTGACAATGCAATATCGTGATTTGCCGCGGTTCGAGCAAACCGACGGCTTTCGTGTCTGGCGCACGCCCGCGGTGCGCAAACGGCCCGATATCTGCCATACCCACGAAATGGCCAGTTTTCTGCTGGGAGCGATCCCCCGAGCCGCCAGACTGGTGCGGGAAAATCGTTACGATGTGATCCACTGCCATTTCATCATTCCCACGGGGCCTCTCGGTTGGTACCTTAGCCGACGATTCCGGATTCCGTTGCTGATTACCTGTCATGGCAGCGATGTACCGGGATACAATCCCGACCGTTTCGGCCTGATGCACCGGCTCGTTGACCCGGTATGGCGATTCCTGGTTTGCCGTTGTGCGATGCTGGTTTCGCCGAGTCAATCCCTGGCGGACCTGATCCATCGCCGCGAACCGACCGTTCGGGTTCGAGTGATTCCAAACGGGATCTTCGAATCGCCGGTTACGCCCCAGGATAAAGACAAGACCATCGTTTTGTGCAGCCGTCTGTTGCCGCGGAAAGGATTTCAGCATGTCCTTGAAGCGGTACGCGATTTGGCCCTCGATTGGAGAGTGGAGGTCATCGGAGACGGTCCTTTCCGCGGGGAACTGGAACGAATCGCGGCCGGATCGAAGACGCCGGTTCGTTTTCACGGCTGGCTGGATCAGCGCGATCCGAAATTTGCCGAATTGTATGCGCGAGGGGCGATCTTTGTTTTTCCGTCGGAGTCGGAAAATTTTCCTTCGGTGCTGCTGGAAGCGATGCGCGCGGGAATGGCGATTCTGGCCAGCAACGCCGGCGGCTGCCCCGAAGTGGTGGGCGATGCGGCTTTGCTGATCGCGCCCGGGGATGTGGACGGGATTCGGAAACGGATTCTTGAACTGACGGAGTCTCCGGATCTTCGCCGGCGACTGGGGACCGCGGCGCTGGATCGCGTCCGACAATTCAGTTGGCCCGTCGTTGCCGCCCAATATGTCCGATGCTATCGGGAAATCATTGACGCCGGCAAGGCACAAGGGAAATCGTCATGACAGTCGAGTTCCCCGTCCGCGTCTGTTTTGTCTCGCCCAAATCGTATCCGCTGTTCCGGCCCGAGACGCCGGGTGTCTTTGGCGGAGCGGAAGTGGACCTGTTTCTATTGGGAACCGAATTGGCCAAAGATCCGTGGTTTGCGGTTTCGTTTGTCGTGGCCGACTATGGCCAGGCCGCTGAGGAAAACGCCGGGCCAATCCGGCTGATCCGTTCCGTTAATTTCAACATGCCGTCTATCCTCGGCGCTTGGCGGGTATGGCGAGGTTGCCGAACGGCTGATGCGGATATTTATGTGATCAAAACCGCGTCGGCGGGAGTTCCGCTGGTGGCCGAGTTTTGCCGTCGATACCGGCGGGCGTTTGTCTATCGCACGGCCCATCAGGAGGAATGCGACGGATCCTGGATTCGTCGGCATCCGATATTGGGTCGGTTGTTCCGTCGGGCGCTCGGCCGGGCCGCGCTACTTCTGGCCCAGAATCAAATGAATGCCGACGATCTGAAGCGCACAACGGGACTGGATTCCATCGTCATTCCCAACGGCCATCCCATACCGTCGCTTTCTCCGGCCTCCAATCGCGACGGAATTCTCTGGGTCGGCCGTAGCGCCGCCTTCAAACGCCCCGAGATGTTCCTTTCTCTGGCCGACCGATTCCCACAGGAACGGTTTGTGATGATTTGTCAGAAGGCGACTTGTGGCGTGGATTATGATTCCCTTCGCCGGGCCGCGGCCGATCGACCCAATCTTGAATTTCACGATCGCGTGCCCTTCCGACAAATCGACCGCTTCTTTGAACGGGCCAAGGTCCTGGTCAACACCAGCGATTCCGAAGGTTTCTCCAACGCCTTTATCCAGGCCTGTGTCCACGGCGTACCGATTCTTTCACTGAGGGTGAATCCCGATTTGTTTCTGACGCGACACTCGTGCGGAATCGATTGCGGCTCAAGTCCGGATCGGCTGGCCGAGGGGTTGCGGTTTCTGCTGGAGGACGACCGCTATCTCGAACTGGGACAAAACGCCCGCGCCTATGCCGAACGGCATCATGCCATTGCGCGAATCGTTGAGCAATACAAGGAATTGTTCCTGCGGCTTTCCAACGGTCGCCGCCGATGAATCTTCAGAATATGAAAGTTCGCGTTGCCCGGCCCGGCAATCCCAGCCGCCGCGCCAGTCGCGACGCCGATCGGAGACAAGACGCCGTCAGGCCGGGAACCAGCCGGCCGAACCAAACCAACATCCGGTAATGCAGAGGCAATAAGTATCGAAATCCGTTCGCCAGTCCTTTGGCTTGCCGTCCCTGCCCCGCAAACAGCATCCCGCGAATCCATGTTCGGAGCAAAAGAGAAGCGCAGGGACGAAATTCGTCGGCCTTCCCATGATCCTGTGCCGATCGTAGATTGCGATCCAGAAACTGAATCATCGCATCGACATTCCAGGCCCGGCTTTTGACCAGACTGTTGGGCGTGTCGAGGGAATACACGGCCAGAGGGTCTTCGACGACTCCGATCCGCGGATCCTCAAACGCGATCCGAAACCACATATCGAGGTCTTCGGTAAATCGGAGTTGACAGGCAAATTCTCCCACCCGCTCAAAAACCTCGCGACGGATCAGCATCGTATCCGTGCAACCCCAGCGGTTCTGGAGAAACGCGGCGAAAAAGGAGGTTGTTTCCGATCGGAGAGATTGGTCCGCACGACGGAACGCCGGGCTGTTTGTGCCCTGTGAATCCCTGCGGAGATAATTCCCGGTAATCCAGACCAGGTCCGGATGTGCCCGAAGCATTTCGAACTGGCGCTGGAGACGCTCGGGCAGCCATTCGTCGTCGGCGTCGAGAAAAGCGATCCAGCGATTTTTCGCTTCCCGGATACCGAAATTTCTGGCGGCCCCGACCCCGGCGTTGGGTTGCCAAAAATAATCGATCCGTCCTCCGAACTCGCTGACAAGCACCGCCGTCCCGTCGGTTGAACCGTCATCGACAACGATAATCTGATCGGCGGGCCGAGTCTGGGCCAGGACGCTGTCGATGGCGCGGCGAATCGTCGCAGCGCTGTTGAACGCCGGAATGATGACACTAACGGATTGATTTGGATCGTCCATTTCGAGAGGTCATCCTCGGAGGGATTTAAAAAAATCCAGAAGCGTTCGGCTTTGTTGATGGACATCGAACGATTGTTCGGCCGCCTTTCGTCCGGCCAGGCCGATCTGCAGGGCCTGTTCGGGGTGATCCAGCGCCCACTCGACGCCCTCGACAATCCCGGCGACGCTGTCCGGCTCGATCAGGATCGCGCTGCGACGATCGGTCAGATACTCCCCGACATCGCTGATCCGCGAGGCGATCACCGGCCGGCCCGTGGCCAGATATTCGCCGAGCTTGAACGGAAATCCCGCCTGCGCGAACGCCGAACTTCCGCGCGTCATGCACAGAATGTCGAACTCGCCCAACCGTCGATAATACTCTTCGGTCTGCAGATACCCCAGCCAGTCAATCCGATCCCGGCACGCGGTCGCCTCGATCCGTTTCCGAATCGCGTCCATCCGATCCGGTGAACCACGCCCCGTCAGGGCCAGCCGCAGGTCACGACCATGGGAGCACAGAATTCCGAATGCCTCCAGCAAAAGTTCCACATTATCCTTTTCGGCGAAGGTTCCCCCGTAGAGCAGTCGAACCGGGCTGCCAAAGGGGCGATCGGTTGGCGATATTTCCTCAAGATTTACGCAGATTGGCAGCCGCTGGACGGGACATCGACCTGCAACCAGCGGTTCGATCCATTTCTGCAGCCGTTGTGAAATCACCAGCACCGCATCCGCATAGTTACCGATCCTTCGGGTTAGATACACCGCCGAGGCGTGTTTGATCCGGGCGAAGAAATCCTTGGCGTGACCCTGTACGCGGATATCCTCGACCAGGTAAAACACCACCCGATACCCCAGCCGACGAGCATACCGCACAAAGCCAAGGTTGTCGCCGCTGGGAGGACCGTACACCCAAAGAATATTCCGGGCATTCGGTTTGTACCAGTCTCGCAAACAGCGCCACCCTTCACGGGCGTATCCCGCCATTCCCAGGACCGCCGAAAGACCCGGCCGCATCCCCGCGCCCAGCGTGTGATATTCGATGCCCTCGTACACGCCCGACGGGGCGTTATCCGAAGCAAAATCCCTCCCCTGTCGCAAGACCAACATCCGCGTTGTCACCCCCGGAGACGAACGCAGACTGACCATGCGATGGATCAAATGTTGTGTACCCGCCATGCCTTTCGGGAACGGCAGATGAGCCATAAAGATCAACTGGATACTATCCTGTGCCATATCCGGATTGTATCGGCCGCGGGCCGTCGCGCAAACGAAAAAAGGCGGCGAATCCCGCCGCCTGCTCGATTTCGTTGATTCCCCCTCGAACCCGCGAATACAACGCCAGAGGCAACCTCAGCGCTGTCGAAGCGGAGCCGGCTTGGGCTTCGGTTTGGGCTCCAGTTGGTCCAGGGCCTTTTGCAGCGACAGGATCGACTGATTCACCAGATGGCGGGCCGCAAGCTCCTGGGAGACGGCCACGGACGCATGGCTCGCGGCCAGCAACAGATTGACGCGGGTCAGGCCGGTAAATCCTCCCTGCCGCAAAATCTCCTTTAGGGTCGCGATCGCCTGCCGCTCCCGGGCGACGGCCGCGTCGATCTGATCCAACAAGTCCCGTTTGGCCTGCAGCGCTGACTGAAGATCCTGTTTGGCTTCAATCAGCGGGTCCAGTTCTTCGATCCAGTGCGATTCCCAGATCCCCCAATCTTTCGTCAGGTCATTGCCCATTTTGCTTTGGAAGACTATCGTTTTGCCGTCCGGCGTCAGATAGGGACTGCTCGCCCGACGGACCTCGTCGCACAAATCGCTGACGATCGCAAAATCGCCAAACACCCCGTCCCGCGCCGGCCGGGTCCCCTTCCAGATATTCGGAATCCCGCTCTTTGGATTGACCGCCGTAAAATATACCGTTAATCCATCGGGAGACAAATGGGGTTGGCCGGCCCCAATGGCGTTTAGTTCAGAAACCTCTTTAATGTTTGTGAACTCCGCATCCAGAGATGATCGTACAGCCGAGAAAATTCTATATGTTGGGGTCTTTCGAGCCCAAATAATGGTCAGTTCATCCCCCGTTAAGGTGGGTTCATCGTCTTTTTGGGCGGTCTCATGCAGTTCAAAGAGATCACGAGAAGGAATCCATTGGCCCGATGAGTTCCGGGTGGCGGTCCCAATGACCTCTTCCCAATACCCGACTGAGGAATTCCGATACATAATATGATAATAGAGTCGTTTTCCGTCCAGAGACATCCAGGGTTCCCAGACGGCATTGCCAATATTGCAGATTTCCGTCAAGGGACCCAAGACGGAAAAAAGCCCCTGAGTTGTGTCACGCTGTGCTTCACTTAGGATGGTATCCCCACCATACGAAACCGTTTCGATTCGAGAAAAAATCATGATTTTACCATCGCTGGACACGCAGGGCGTTTTGGCCACTGCACCATTGACTAAGTCATTCAATTCAGGAAGTAGAACCGGTTCGGACCATTTGGCGGAGGCGCCAGGATTCAACAACATGGTCGTCAGAGCACATAACGACAGAATGCCATAAAGTGATATCTTCATTTCAACCTCTCCTTTCTTGTCCAACCAAAATCACGCCTCATTAAACAAAATAACTATCCTATTTTCCCAAAAACTCATGTATTTGTCAAGGGGGAAAACGACAACCTGTAACTCTTTGTGCTAAGGAGCTCTAACAAAACCTTATGATTCGTCGCCAGCAAATTAACAGGCAACC
>CAZXPW010000062.1:0-21244 GCA_964643355.1 uncultured Pirellulales bacterium | reverse complement strand
AAGTTTTATCGGACAAACCGCCCATCGTTAATCAGGTTTTGTTAGAGATCCTAAAATAAGTTACGGCGATAATTATGTGTTCGGAGTCGAGGTCTTTCTGAGTATTCCCCAGAAGTTCCGAATTCGAGGCCCTATGAGAATTTTGAAACGAACCCATACAGCGATCCAGTTCGACAAAATGATCGTCCGTTGACAACGGTGATACTCATCTGCAAATCGGATAACACCGGGAAATCGCCGCATCAAATCCTGCGCCTGCGACTTCAGGCCGTGTCGGGCTTTGTCTCGGGCAATTCGCAGAGCAAAGTGATCAATAACTCCTTCCATCAAAGAGCGATGAGAATCCGGACAATCGCTTAATAAAATCTGAGGATCCAAAAGGAATGGAGCCAGCGGCCGGTCGGCATAGTGAGAAAGATCGCTATCTTCCCGGTGATGAATGACCGAAGCCGGACCAATAGCCAGAATCGTCTCACGAATTCCCAGCCGCATGAATAAAACGGTATCCTCTCCTAACAGGCACCGATTCTCGGTATAAAAACCGCCGGCGCGCTGCGCCCGTTCGGTTCGCATCATGGTGGTATCCGTATGCAGAAAAGATAAAATCCAGTCGGCCTGGATGGGATCTTCGTTTCCGGTCAGACGATATTTTGTTCCGGGATGAATCCCACGCTTGGCCCAGCGCCATGTCATATCCATTCGATGAGGCCATTCATAAAACATACTACCCACAATCCCAACATCGGGATTGGATTCAAAAGCCGCAAGACTGTCGGCCAGATGTCCCGGTAGCCACTCATCATCGGAATCAAGAAAAGCCACGAAGGGTGCGTTTGCCCGAAAAAGCCCGGTGTTGCGAGCGGCGCCGGGACCGCGATTTTCCTGATGAATCAGTTCGATTCGGGAATCATTCAATCTTCGAACCTTGTCGGGACCGTCATCCATCGAACCATCATCGACTACGATCAATCGCCAATCCGTAAAGGTCTGCTTGCGGATCGACTCGATGGATCGCAAAACGGTCTTCGATTTGTTGTAGAGTGCCATGACGATATCGACTTGGGCCATTGTTCATCGTCTCCGCCAAAACATAAAAATATCAATGGCTTTTGCGTCGTTCATACCATTGCCCCAGTCGCGGAAAATACGATTTGATCGTATTCGTCCCTACAAAATACCGAGAGAACAATTCCCCGAATTCCCGTAACAGCCCCCGAACCTCCCGGCCTCGCCGCTGATCCAGTAACATCGTAAGCCACGAGGCGAGCATCTTGGCCGCACAGGGCCGAAAATCGTCGGCCTTGCCGAATCCGGCCGCCAGACCAAAGTGACGGCGAAGAAAATCCGCGATGATCCGCGGGTCGCAATGGGCCTTGATCGTGCTATCCGGAATCCCCAGATGATAGACCGCCAGCGGCTGCGGGACAAATCCGATCGGCGGATGGCGATAGGCCACGCGGAACCACAGGTCCATATCGTTGATCCGCTTAAGGCCCGGTTGAAAGAGTCCCGCCTCGAGGATCGCCTTGCGGCGCAGGATCATCGTGTCGGTGCATCCGGCCGCGAACAGATTGTGCGCGACAAAATAACTGTCGAACACCTCCCCGCCCGCCAGATGCCGCCGGATCGCCTCCATCCGCGGCGGCGAGATATCTTCCCATTGCCGGTGTCCCGCGTCGCAGTCGCAACGGAAAAAATTGCCCGTCGCCCAGACCAGCTCCGGATGTCGCGCGACGACGCCTTCCAGCAACTCAACCGCCTCCGGCAGCCATTCGTCGTCGCCGTCGAGAAAGGCGATCCAGTCCGAGGTCGCCGCCTCGATCCCCGCGTTGCGGGCGGCGCTGGCCCCGGCATTCGGCTGCCAGATCACGCGGATGCGGTCGCCGAATCCGGCCAGAACCCACGGCGTATCGTCCGTCGAGCCGTCATCGACGACGACGATCTCGTCGAGCCGCCGCGTTTGGCGTAGGGCGCTTTCCACCGCCCGGCCGATATACGGCCCCAGATTGTACGCCGGGATCACCGCGGCAATCGTGATCGACATGCCCGTTGTCCTTTTCAGAAACAGTCCTCACGCCAAGGCGCCGCAAAGAATTATTTTTTTGCTGCTAACCGCTGACTTCCTTCCGCCTTCGAAACGGGGACAATACCCATTTTAATCTGCCACAGATCACAGAGGATAACATAGTTTTATTGCCTCTGTGTCCCTCTGTGCTTCTCTGTGGCCCTTTGTATTGACTTCGGCAGGAGATCCTCCGCCAATCCGCCAAAGCGCCCCTGCCCTATTCATTTTCCAATCTCAAATTTCCAATTTCAAATTCCTGGCGTCTTTACGCCTTTGCGTGAGGAATGTTTAGCCGAATAACATCCGCACGATATCGTTGTAGGTCAGCCACAAAAACACCGCCAGCAAAAACGCGATCCCCGCGTAACTGATGATCTCCTGCATCTTTTCCGACAGCGGCTTGCCGCGGAGTTTTTCGATCAAGAGAAGAACGATCACGCCGCCATCGACGATCGGCAGCGGCAGCAGGTTCATCACCGCGATGCACGAGCTGATCAGGCCGAGGAAATAGATGTAATCGACCAGCGAGCGGCTGGCGATCTTGTAACTGACCGAAACGATCCCGACCGGCCCCATCAAACTGTCGGGGCTGACATCCTTGCTGATCAGCCGCTGGATCGTGATCACAGACTGCGCGATGAACTGCCAGGTCTTCTTCAGTCCCCAGCCGACGGCCGCGATGGCGTTGGGCGCCTTATAGATCCGCTTGAGCGTTTCCAGCGGAACCGGCGCCGCAAAGACCGGCTGGATATTGACGGCCCCTTCCTTGGGCACATCCAGGCCGACCGATCCGGCGTTCTTCTCGTCGAGCCGATACTCCACGCTGATCTTGTCCCCGGCGTTGGCGTCGATCAGCCGCGCGATGTCGAAGAAGCTGCCAACCTCCTGGCCATCGACGGCCGTAATCGTCGCCCCCCGCGGGATATCCAGCGTCGGCTGATCCTTGCCCACCGTACCGGCCACGACCGGGTGCTCGGCGTCCAGAACCACCGCGATCCCGATGGTCACGCGGTCGGAGTTGGGCTTGGCCTTCGGCGTAATCTCGACGCTCACGGGGGCTTCCTTGCCTTCGGCGTCTTTGCGAAGAACCGTCATCGACATGGGCTTGTTCTTGTGATCGATGGTAACCTGCCGCAGCTCCTCGTATGTGGGAACCGCGATATCCCCGGCCTTGAGAATAATGTCGCCCTTGCGCAACAGCGGAGCGGGCTTGTCTTTTTCGGAAAGTTTGGGGCCAAACCATTTGGAGAGCAATCCCTTCGGCGTCGGCCGGACTTCCAGATCGGTGATGATCTTCAGCCGCGGAACCAGCGACCCGACATGGCACAGGTCAAACTCCGTGCCGAAATTGGCCGTCGTCTGCGGCCACTGCAGCGGGATTCGGATTTCCGCCTTCTCGGCGGCGTTTCCCCGCGCTACCGTAAGGACAATCGAATCGGCAAAGGTCCCGCGAATGATGTCTTCCAGTTCCCAGACATTGGTTACGGGTTTGCCCCCGGCGGCGACAATCTGATCGCCGGGAAACAATCCTGTCTCCTTCGTGAGAATCAGGGCTTCTTTGGTCGTGATCTTTCGTTCAATCGTCAGGGTCTGTCCCTGCTGAATGCCCAGCGACCGGCCCGGGATATCCGACAGCACGGCGTCCTCCGCCACGACCTGGATCGAGTCGATCCGACCGTCCGGCCGTTTGACCTTAAAGTGGATCGGCTGTCCCTTGCCCGACAGGGCCGGAGCCAGAACCAGCGAGGTAAAATCCACGAAGGTATCGCCGTTGACCTCGACGATCTCGTCGCCGGGGCGAAGCCCCTGCCGTTCGGCCGGCGAGCCGGGCATCACTGACCCCACCACGGCCGGAGGAAGCTTCATCCCCACCATAAACACGACCATAAAGATCAAAAATGCGCTGATCGCGTTGAAGATCACCCCCGCCGCGACGACGGCGATGCGGATCCAGATGGGCTTGTTGGTGAACGATCGCGGATCGGAAGTCTCCTGCACGGCCCCGGTGTCTTCCTGGCCGAGCATCTTGACGAATCCGCCGAACGGAACCAGGCCGATCCGATACTCGGTGTCCCAGGCCTGCGGATCGTCAACCTTCGCCAGCGGCGAATCGGTCTTGTTTCCGGCGTCGCCTTCGTCAACCTCGAAAAGCTTGGGCAAAATCGACAGCCGGAACCCGTCCCGCTTGCGGGTGAAGGCCACAAGCGTCGGCGGAAAGCCGATCGAAAACGCCTCCACCTTGATCCCGGACAGCTTGGCCACGATGAAGTGCCCGAACTCGTGCACGACGACCACCATGCCGAAACCCAGCACCACCAGCATAATATTCGCGAAGGTCAGCGGATGGTTGGCGATCCAGTATCCGCCCGCAACGACCAGCACAATCGCCAGAATCAACCGCATCCAGTTAATCTTTTTCTGCACCGCCATGTATGCTTTTACTCCTTCATACAAATCAAATTCCGCCACAGACACAGAGATCACAGAGTATAAAAAAATCCATTTCCTCTGTGTCCCTCTGTGATTCTCTGCGGCCCTTTTTATTGGCTTCAGCAGGGGATAATCCGTCAATCCATCAAAACGCCCCTGCCCTATTCATTTTCCAATCTCAAATGTCCAAATTCAAATTCTTGGCGTCTTTGCGCCTTTGCGTGAGGTTAATCTCTTACGCCGTTTGCCGGATCGCTTCTCTCGCAACCCGTCGGGCCTGGCGATCCACTTCCAGAATCGCGTCCAGCGTCCCGACCTCGCCGTCGGGCAGCTTGCCCAGACAGTCTTCGACCAGCTCTGTTATCATCGGAAAACGGATGCGTCCGGCAAGAAATTCTTCGACCGCGACCTCGTTGGCCGCGTTGAAAATCACCGGCGCCGCTCCGCCGAGCCGCGCCGCTTCGTAGGCCAGGTCCAGCGAGCGGAACAGCCGCCGATCCGGCGGCTCAAATGATAATCGTCCCAGCTCTTCCAGCCGCAGCCGCGTCGCCGCGCCGCGCTGGCGATTCGGCCAGGTCAGGGCGTATTGAATCGGCAGTTTCATATCCGGCGCGCCGAGCTGCGCGACAACCGATCCATCGACGAACTCGACCATCGAATGGACAATCGACTCCGGGTGAATCAGCACCTGAACCTTCTCGACCGGCACATCAAACAGCCACACCGCCTCGATGATCTCCAGGGCCTTATTCATCAGAGTCGCGCTGTCGATGGTGACCTTGGGCCCCATATTCCAGGTCGGGTGGTTGAGTGCCTGCTCGACGGTCACCTCGCGAAGCTGCTCGGCCGTTGCCCCGCGAAACGGCCCGCCCGACGCGGTCAGGATGATCCGGCCGATCTCCGAGTGCCGCCCCGCCTGCAGGGCCTGAAAGATCGCCGAATGTTCGCTATCCACCGGCAGGATCTTCGCCCCGCCCGCCCGCGCGGTCTCGGTCAGCAGCTTGCCCGCGACGACCAGCGGCTCTTTGTTGGCGATCGCCAGCGTCTTGCCGCATTGGGCCGCCGCCAGCACCGCCGGCAAGCCCGCCGCCCCGACTACGGCCGTCAGGACAATATCCACCTCGGGTAGCGAGGCGATCTCGACCAGCCCTTCCGGCCCGGCCAAAATCCGCCCGCCAAAATCCTTCATCGCCGATTGAAACGCCCGCGCCTTGTGTGGATCGGCCACCGCCGCGACCTTCGGCCGATACTTGCGGCATTGCTCTTCGAGCAACTCGATATTCTCCCGTGCCGACAGCGCAACCACCTCGTACCCCGACCCCAGCGCGGAGATCACCTCCAACGCGCTTGTCCCGATCGACCCGGTCGATCCCAATATCGCAATTCGTTTAGCCATTGGCCTCCAGTATCCCACAAATCCCCCCTTCGGTCAATCGCCATTCCCGTACACACATGAAAGCCCCCGGGTTTATCCCGGGGGTTATTTTTTGGTTTATTCCCTCGGGGCCGCCGTCATTGCGTCGGGTAAGGGCGGCCGTCATTCCGATCGGAGTCCCGACTTGTCGGGACGCAGCGGAGGAATCTACACACCAGCGACCAGTGACCAGCAACTTTTTTGCTTTTTCCTTGCATTCCCGCCCCGATTCTGCGATAATAACCCAAAAGGACAAGAAAGGAGCTGGGTATGGGCTTACAATATCCATCATCGGGTGGCAACCACCAAGTCCCATTTTGTTCGGGACGAGGTGGATGGCATATTCTCGGCATTCCAACGATTCTCTTTGCCCTCGCGGCCCTTCCGGTTCTGGCCGATTGTCCTTCGGCCGACCTGACGCGAGATTGTTTCGTAGATCTGGCCGACTTTTCGATTATTGCCGGTCAGTGGCTCACCGGGGATCCGAATACGGAAGCCGAGGATTTTGCCCTGTTCGTTGACCAGTGGCTGACCGGAGATCGATTACCGGAAGACATGGTCATCATCCCTGCCGGGACCTTCGAGATGGGGGATTCGAAGAACGATGGGTATTCGGATGAACTTCCTGTTCATACCGTAACCCTAGATTCCTTTGCCATGGGCAAGTATGAGATTACCAACAGGCAATACCGGGATTTCCTGAATTCCGCCCGGACACAGGGCCTGATCACCGTAACCGATGGGATTGTCTATCAAGCTGGTTCCAAGACCAGCTATCCCTACTGTGACACATCGACCTCCAGTTCATACAGCCAGATCGTTTATTCCAACAATACCTTCAGCGTTCGGACCAAGAGCGGTCGAGATATGACCAATGACCCCATGGTAAGGGTAAGCTGGTACGGGGCTGTGGCCTATTGTAACTGGCGAAGCCAGCAAGAGGGCAAGCAAACCTGTTATAATGACTTTGTCAACTGGACTTGTGATTTCAGCAAGAAGGGATACCGGCTTGCGACGGAAGCCGAATGGGAGTATGCCGCAAGGGGTGGGCGAGCCGGAAGCCGGTTCCCCTGGGGGGATACGATCAATCAGACCCAGGCAAATTTTTACAGCTACACTTACAGTTATGATGTCAGTCCCGTCAAAAACCAATATCATCCCCTATGGAACGATGGAGTATATCCCTACACATCCCCTGTGGGCTTTTTTGATGGATCTTTGAAGTATAAGACCAACTACAATTGGCCCGGCAGTGCAACCAGCTATCAGACCGCCAATGGGGCTAATGGATATGGGTTGTATGATATGGCGGGCAATGTCTGGGAATGGTGCCATGACTGGTATGGAGGTTACAGTTCAAGTTCACAAACAAACCCAACTGGACCTGGAACAGGTACTTATCGTGTGCTTCGCGGCGGCGGCTGGTACGGCATCTCCTACAGCTGCCGTGTCTCGGGCCGCAGCGGCTACTTCCCGAGCGGCCGGAGCAGCTACGCCGGCTTCCGTGTTGTCCTGGACTTTGAATAACCCTTTCTGCTTCGTTTGATTTGTAGGGGCGGACGGCGTCCGCCCACATGAAATGGGGCACATGCCATGGGCCCCTACCTAAATCCTGTCCCCTATATCCAAAATCTTGCCCCCCAAGCACCGCGGGCCGGAATCGAACTGGATCCCGGCCCGCATCTTCAACCGCTCTCGCTTGGAGAAATTTCAGCATCCATTGTAGGAGCGGACGGCGTCTGCCCAAAGGAAATGGGGCACATGGCATGTGCCCCTACATATCTACCTATAAACTAACTCCTATATCCTAAATCCCGGATTTATTGTCCCGCGATCTCGATGTGCATGTTTTTGTCGTACTTCATCGTAAAGCCGTAGGTGACGACGGTTGCCTTTTCGCCGGTGGTGTTGGGCGGTAGCGTCAGGTCCCATCGCAGGATGCCCTTCTTCTGCACCGTACGGGCGTACTCGGTGTCCTTGCTGAGCTCATGCGACATCGGCGTCAGGGCCACCTCGACATTCGGATTTTCCGCGTACGGAATCCGTTCCAGCAGCCGCAGCTTGACGGCCTGATTCTTGTAGTTGCTCAGCTCGATGCGGTACTGCTGCTCGTCGTTGCGGTTGCCCCAGAGCGTCTCGACCTTCTTGTCCTTGAACTCGCGGACGACCTGCACCTGCGAATCGATCCCGAATCCGGCCGTGAACGGCTGGCCGATCGTGACCAGCGCCATCTCGCCCTTGCCGACGAACTCGCCGTTGCGATACATCGACGCCGGCCCCGGCAGCAGGATCGTGTCGCTGTCGTTGACCATCTCGCCCTGCAGATAGACATAATCCGTCAGCAGCGGCGTGGCCACCAGGGTAAAGTCGGCCTTGGTGCGGACCACCGCGATCGTCAGCAGTTGCTGATCGCTGCGGCTGGGCAGGGCCAGCTTGCCCGGCAGCTTGTACATCACGCTGACGCCCTCGGTCCGCTTGATCACCGCCGCGCGTTGCTGCATCTGGACCAGCGCCTGCTTGTCGGCGTTGAGTTCGATGAACTGGTTGCTGACGGCGATGCTGTTGAGCTCGACCTGGGCGAGTTTACCCTTCTTGATGTTTTCGCGCCGCGACTTGAGCATCTCTTCATACTGCGCGGTCTGATCGATGAACTGGGGCTTTTGCTGCTGTTCGGCCGGTTGCATCGCGGATTGGACATTGATCATCGCCGGAAGGAATCCCGGGCCCATCGACCCCTCGCTCAGCGCGATCTTTAAGGGATCCAGAATCGGCGCATTAGCGACCAGCGTCGGCTCGGCCGTCGAAAGGGCCAGATTGATACCTTCCCACGATTCGCCGCTGGACTGGTGAACGACGGCGTTGTATTCGATCACCGCCAGCGATTTGTCCGGCGTGGCGCGGAGATTGTATTGCGGCGTCCAACTGGCGTCGTTGACCAGATAAGTAAGCTCGATGGTCGATGGGGCCGGATTGGTCTTGTTCATAAAGACCACCGCCTCGCGCTCCGTTCGCGAATAGCCCGCGGCCAGCTCGGCGCGTTTGCGTTTGGCCAGCTCCAGTTCCTTGCCCAGTTGCAGCAGCGACTCCCGAACCTCCACCAGCTTCTTCTGATACTCGTCGGCCTTGCCTTCGATGAACGACGCCGTCTTTTCCAGCGGCTCATATTGCAGCACGCCGCGGTTGAGGTCGCTCTTTTCGGCCGCGGCGGTAAAATCGGTCAGCTTCTCCAGCCGCGCCAGTTGACGGGCCAAATGTTCCTGATCCCCCTTGGCCAGACGGATCTTCGTCTCGATCTGTTCGATCAGGGCATCGACATTCTTAACCTCTTCGCGGGTGTCTTCCTGCACGGCCCGCTGGCGATACCGCACGCTCAGGATCGTGACATTCTCCGGCGCCTGCGAATACAAGCTCTCGGCCACGATCTTCTCCGGCAGGTTGCCCACGATCACTTCGTGGCTTCCGGCCGGCAAAGCCAGTTCGATTTGCCGCGTGACCAGCGCCTGGCCGCGATAGACGATCACGCCGTCGATCTTGCCCGGTAGATTCACCGTCTCGGCCCAGGCCAGGCCCGCCATGATGATCCCTATCCAACCGATCAAAATCTGCTTACACATGCCATTGCCCCTTTCCTGACTTTTGTTCATTCTGGTTTCCAGAAGTGGACTATTTGGTTCTCATGTAATGAAATACCCCCGCGCGGGAATCCCAAATCCCGTTGTCCATCGGGTCGGGGTGAAAGGTAAATCCATCATCGCCGCTGGTGGGAAGGTACGAGGAAATCAGCAGGCAGATATAGGTCCCCTCTTCGACCGATTCGGATTCCTTTTGAACAACGACAATGTTGACCCGGTGCGAATACACTCGCAGCGGGTACAAAGCCACAATGTCCCGGGCCCAAAACTGCCGGGGAATGTCTTCTGAAGTCGGCTCTTGCCCCGCAGAGAACGAGCGGACATACGCGGCATGTGTCGCCTGAGCGGCCAGGACCAGTTGCTCGCTCTTGGAGGTTTCAGCCCTTATCGAATTCCTCGAATGGCAAGAGCAAAGTACCATCGAAACACCCCCCAAAACCGCCGTCACGCAAATCATCCTCTCCATACGATTCCCTTTCCGCTTCCGTATTCTAAATCCTATACACTATATCCTGATTTACCGTTGTCCGCGATTGATACTCTGCGTCTCCCGCATCGCCTTACGCTGATAGCCCCAGCGCGAGGAATCTTTGATATTGCTGGCGTCGGTGGAATTCTGGGTGCCATATTGTTTCAGTTCTTCCGAACCCAGTTTTCTTGCATTCAGATACAGATAGCTGGCGTTTTCGCCCAGGATCCGTTGGGCCTCTTCAATTTGCCCTTGATCGCGAAGAACGACCGCGCGTTCGTTGTTTTCGTTGGCGATCTGTCGGACGACATCGATCATGACTTTTTTGTTGGTCTTTTCCTCCACTATCGCATCGGATGTGGTGTACGAAACATTCAGCTTGGATTCGATTCGATCTTTCTTCTGCGTGGTCAGATTGTCATAATCGACATCCAACGCCGCAACGAACCGGTAATCCTGCGAGGCCACGGGCGACAGACCCGGCACTTCCAGCTCCACGATGACATATCGTTCGTGACGGCTGAAGATCTGTTGAATGGGGATGAATACCTCCATGCCGTCGATGCGTCCGTCGCGTCCGAGGATCCGTACCGGCCGAACGCCCGGCTGGCAGCGGATATGGATCGTGACTCCCTGTGCCACCGCCGACAGCGTCCGACCCAGTTCCTGATCAAAAATCTTGGCCAGATCCCGCGCTTCCTCGGCGAAGTAGTGGCTGCCGTCGCTGCGAAACGCCAGTTGCGACATCAGGTCCTCGTTATACCCCAGCCCCAACCCGATGGTCGTAACGCTGATCCCGTCGCGAATCAGCCGCGCGCCGAGATTGCCCAGTTCGGCCGGCGATTGCGGCCCGACATTGGCCAGTCCGTCCGAAAGCAGCAGCATCCGATTGACGCGGTTGTGCGCCAGGAACTTTCGCATCTCTTCGGCCCCCGCCTGGACTCCGCCATAAAGGGCCGTGCTGCCGCCCGGACGAATCTGCCGGATTTGTTCGATGATGGCTTCTTTGTCGCGAACCTTCGTTGCCGGCACCAGGACCTGAATCATTGAATCGTACATCACAATCGAAACGATGTCGTCACGATCCAGCCGATGAATCACCATGATCGCGGCCTCCTTGGACTTTTCGAGTTTGTTCTCGCCGGCCATCGATCCCGATCGGTCAATCACCAGCCCCAGGTTCACCGGCGCCCGCTTTCCTGCCGGCTCCAGATCAAACCCCGTCAGGCCGATCCGCAAATAGACGGTTTGGGTTCGGTCGCGATGAATCACCGGCGTGCTCAGCGACGCGTCGAGGATCAACTGGTGGTCCATCGTGTCGGCTCCGCAGGCAATCGGTTCAATCATGAGAATCCCTGCCGTGATGAGCCATGCCGCTGCGACACCCAACAAGCCGACGCTGAGATTTTTTCGAATGATCATAGGCCTTCCTTTCCATTTTGAGATAACCGTTTTGGTTTTGACTCTACAGGAAATATACGCTCCAGAAGTCTTGGGCCGAAGTAAAAGTCCTGTAAAATATCCGGTATGGCTTTTTACAATTTTTTTACGCAACGCGCGGCCTCTTTTGGCCTATAATGAATGCGGGAAACCCTATTCTGGGAGATGCAGTGTGGACAAAGAAACGACCATTCTGATTGTTGAAGACGAACCGCGGATCCGCGCAGGGCTGCGGGATTTTCTGGAGTTCCACCATTTCCAGACGGTCCTGGCCGAAGACGGCCTGGAGGCCGAACGGGTTGTGGATCAGCGCCGGTTTGATCTGATCCTGCTGGATCTGATGCTGCCGAAGATCAGCGGCGAGCAGCTCTGTCAGAAGTGGCGGCAGAAGGGGCTGACCACGCCGATTATCATGCTCACCGCCAAGGGAATGGAAAAGGAGAAGATCGAGGGACTCAATCTCGGGGCGGATGATTATGTCACCAAACCTTTTTCTCTGGAAGAGTTGCTGGCGCGAATCAACGCCGTTCTTCGACGGACCGAACCCGGTCGTGGCGTTGGGCAGAAATTTTCCTTCGGGCCTTGGTCGGTCGATATGACGACGCTGAAGATCGTCGCCCGCAAAAAAACCGTCGATCTCTCGCCCCGGCAGGCCGAATTGATTCGTTTCTTCGCCGCCAATCCCAATCGCGTGATCCCTCGAAGCGAACTCTACTCCCGTGTCTGGGGCGAGTCGATGGAGGACATCGAGACCCGTACCGTCGATATGCATGTCGCCAAGCTTCGTGCCCTGATCGAGGATGATCCCACCGATCCGCGATTGATCAAGACTGTCCGGGGGGCGGGTTATCTGTACGAAATTCCTGAAGACACCCCCGCAAGTCGCGGCTCAAAGACATCGCCAGGCGAATAATTCACGGGTCAAGTATTTAGGATATAGGCGATAGGAATTAGAAAATGAAAGATGACCGAGTAAAAGAAGGATGGGTTCGGGTCTTTTCCGAACCCATGCGGATTCCCGGTATGGGTTCGCAACCCCCGCGAACCCATCCTACCCTAACCCCTAAATCCTATATCCTAAATCCTGATTTTCCATTGGAGAATCATCCATGATTCGTCGCCTGGTTCTGGTTTCGATTCTGGTATTCGGCGCTCTGCTCGGTCTTGGGATTTTCGGCTATCGATCGATCCGGATGCACGAGGACGGTCTGGAAGCTCGGCGGTTCGCCGAGTTTACGGCGGTCGCCGGTCAGATTCGAACGGAAGTCAGACGCTCGCTCAACGATTTTCTTTCCGTTGAGCAGGTTCGGCCCTATACCGATTATCAGTATTACTTCGTCCCGCAGGCCGCCAATGCCATTGACATTAGCGCCATGGTCCGCAGCCCGATCGGAGATGAACTTTCACACGGCCTGGCATACGGCTATTTTCAGATCAATGCCGATTCGACGGTTACCACGCCTCACGCCCCCTCGGATTCCGAACAACATCAACCGCAGCCCGTCCGCGAATACCTAAGCCAGTTGCGGCCGTTGCTGAACCGACTGGGCGAACCGGGACGACCGTTGGCTCCGGCCCTGGCAATGGCCGACAAGAACACCGCCGATCGGCTGAACGAACCGCCGATCCAGGAGGAATCCTCACAACCATCCACGGCGAATGTCAAAGGAAAACAATTTCCGGATCGTTCCGGGAAATACACGGTCATTGAACCTCGGGAACAGCAAAAAGCCGTGACAGTTACCCAGAACCGGGCCAATGTTGAACTGAACATCTTTCAGAATTCCCCGGCTCAGGTGGAAGAAACGCAGTCCCAGAATAGGTCGGTCGATGACTACCGGTACCAACGGTCGCAACGGGCAACTCCACCGTCGCGACAGCAGGGCCAAATGACCACTCAACGAGATTCGGATTCCTCTGCCCTGCAACGACAGGGCGCCGTTCAGCCGCAAACCCCAAGTTCCGCGTCTGACGGAGACCTTTTGCGGAATCGTCGTATGCAGACGGCCGCTCAGAGCCCCGCCGTGACGCAACCGCCCCAACAAATGCGAACAAACCAGGGCTCGGCGTTTGAAACCGTTCAGAAACAAATGCAACAACAGAAGGATTTGCGGCAGGTTCCGGTACAGTCGGGCTATGTATCCCAACAACAAATCTTCGGTACCCAACAGGGCCAATCAACCGGATCACAACAATCGATACAGGATCTCGTCCAGGTACGGATTGAGCCGATTGTCCCCATCTGGATTTCCGAACCGAAGACCGATCTGCCCTTCAAAGGCCAGGTCTATTTTCTCCGCCATGTCCAATTTGAGCAGACCCATCTGATTCAGGGGTTTCGTCTTGACCAGTCCAATCTGCTTGGCATGGTTCGGGATGCGGCCGACCGCCTGCTCCGTCGCGGGATGGGTTACTCGTTTAACCCGTCCGATTCCGAACGGGCCGCCTATACGGCGTTCCTGGATTTCGGCTTCGGCGAGCTGCCGCTGAATCTGCTGGAACTGGATCCCGGTTGGATCGCGCGGGACATGGGCCGCCTGCGAAGCATCTATTCGATTATCTTCGGCGTCGTTTTCGGCGCTACCATCGCCGCGCTCTACGGCCTGGGAAAAGCCCTGAGAGCCCAGATTATCCTGTCGCGAAAAAAGGACGACTTCCTCTCGGCCGTCTCGCACGAACTGCGAACGCCGCTGACGACGATTCGCATGTACACCGAGATGCTCGAAAAGGACTGGGTTCGCACCGAAACCAAACGCAACGAGTACTATGGCATTATGCGACAGGAATCCGAGCGGCTGACGCGCCTGATTGAAAATGTGCTGGATTTTTCGCGGATCCAGCGCGGCCGAAAACAGTTTGTCTTCAAAGCCGGCGACTTCAATCGCATCGTCGGCGATGTCATCGAGATGATGACGCCCTGCGCCCAGCGGGCGGGGTTTATCATCCAGCGCGACCTGCAATACATCGAGCCGTTCTGCTTCGACGCCGACGCCGTCATGCAGATCGTGATCAACCTGCTCGACAACGCGATCAAATACGCCCGCGACGCCGAGGACAAGACCATCTTTGTCCGCACGAAAACTGACGGCAAGTTCGTGCAAATCGAAGTCGAGGACCGCGGACCGGGCGTCCCCCGCAACGAACGCGCGAAAATCTTCGAGGAATTCTACCGCATCGGCGACGAATCCCGCCGCGAGACCACCGGCACCGGCCTGGGGCTGGCCCTGGTCAAACGCTTCGCCGAGGCCCACCACGGCGCCGCCGCCGTCTTCGCCGCCAATCCCTGCGGAGCCCTGTTCCGTGTGGGACTGGCCGTCAGGGCGTAAATCCGAGATAGGAAATCAATCCTTGCATGCGCGGAATCCGAAGTCTTCGTAGGTCCCGTTCTGGATGTAGTCGAAGTAGCGGTAGGACACCATGCTGTAACTGCCGTCGTAAGCCCAACTGCCCCCGCGAGCGACGGGGACATCGAGATAGCAATCCGGCAGATAGCAACTGTCCGTCCACTCCCAGACATTGCCCGCCATATCCGCCAATCCATACCCATAGGATCCAAAAGCGCCGACCGGCGTGGTGCCGTACGGATGGGTCGAGCCGAAAATATTGGCCAGCGTATTCGTGATAGTGGTTCCACATCCGTAATCGTAGCCGACGTCATAATCCGCCGCCGCCTGCCACTGCCATTCGGTGGGCAGCCGCCAGCCGTAATAATTGCAAAACGCCTTCGCCCCGTGCCAACTGACATAGGTGACCGGATGATTTTCAAAATCGCCGACGACCGTAAAGGCCCCGTTGCCGTATCGGATCCGTGCCGCTCCCCCGTTGACGGCCCCGTTGTAGGTCCAGCCCGCCCCGCCGAGGAAATAATACTCCCGATCCGCGAAATCGGCGCCGGGATTGTGGCCCTCTGCCCCATAGACCGAATCGCCCCGAACCGTGATATCGCCGGAAGCCAGCGCCGAGTTGAGGAATTGACAATACTGGGCGTTGGTTGTTTCGGTTCGACTCATCTTGCCCGTAAATCCCTCTTGGCCGGGGACGCCCGGATCGTCGATATCGATCCAGTCCATCTCTACAGGCGTACCGGCCGTCAGCCACTGCGATACCAGTCGATCCAGGTCGGCCGGTTCCACTTGACCGTTGCCCGTCAGGTCGGCGACCAGCGGACAGGACCCCTGCGTCAGCCAGTGTTCGGCCAGGACCCCCAGATCCGCCAGGTTGACCCGGCAATCCCCGGTCAAATCCGCCTTCGGACATTTCGCAAACGCCTGCACGGCCGCAAAAACCAAAACCACCCCAATGTACAACCGGAATTTTTTTACCGGCCGATCATTGACACGATTCAAATCATCACCCGTCATTTTATTCTCCGAAACAAATTGGCGATCATTCTACCATAATAACTGGATAAAATCAAACAGGAAACCGCCCGCCCGAAACGCAATCGAAACATGAAATCGAATGCCCTTCGGGTTCCCTTAAGCTCCAAATTGATTGGCCAGGACATTGGCCCCGTTGAACATGGCGTGGAAAAAGATCGCCCGCAGCAGCGACCCGGATTTTTCGTACGCATATCCGAATGCACAACCAAGGATCAGCATTGCCGGCCAGTGCATCATGGATGGATGCGCCATGGCGAAAGGGATCGCCGTAATCACAATCGCCGCCCAGGGTCGAGACAGATATCCCCGCAGGGTGGTCTGCAGCATCCCGCGAAATAACAATTCCTCAAAAACCGGGGCAAAGCCGACGGTAAATAGTGCAAGCATTATCGTTTGTGTCGGCGTGGGATGTTCCGTCAGCTCTTTCAATGCCGGATGTTTATCGAACTGGAAATCCGGTCCGGAGATGTACTGCCCCGCCAATATTACGGCCAACACCGCCAGCAGCACCAGCGGATACGCGGCCAACAGATTCACTATGGCCATGCCCAGGTCCCGGGGGATTGTGCCAAGCCGAAGGCCCAGCCCGCCCAGTCCGCGTGCAAATCCCGTATGAGCCAGCGCCAGCATCAGCCCGATCAGGAATAGATAAATCAACATCATCGAACCGTAGAAAAACGACATCTGAAGGGACGGAGAAACCTGTTTCAGGAGAAGGGTTTTCAGCGTGTCGGCCAGGGCCGACATAAACATCCACAAGCCGATCAGCGCCACCGGAAGCAGAATCGGCAATCGGTTGCGTCGAACCGGGCAACCCCGCAGGGCCAGCGGCCCGCGATCGCGAACCAACCACACGGCCAGAATCACTACGCCGACAATACAAATCGTCCGTGTGATCCAATCATCCGGCAATCCGCCTTTCGTCGCCGAATCGACCGCGGCAATTATATTTTCCATTTGAAGTTTACCGTTTGCCATTAGCAATAGGCGTCTCGTTTGCCGCTTCGTACCGCCGTTAGCAGTTTTTCCGCCCGCTCGCGCGGCGTCGGTTCCATCTGTTCCAGCGTCCGCGCGATCATGGTCTCACCCAACTGGCGAGTCTGCGGCGAGGCATAGTCTATCAGATATTCGGCGAAGGTCGATACCGCGTTGGGGTCGCAATGTACCTTGATCAGGCCCGGCTTGGCCAGATCCATAAAGTCCTTACCGGTGCGCCCCAGCCGATAACACCCCGTGCAGAATGAAGGAATGTATCCCAGCTCGGCCACATCGCGGATGACCTCATCGAGCGGCCGGTGATCGCCCAGCGAAAACTGCTCGGCGTCCGGATGGTCCTGGCTTTCGGTATAGCCGCCGGGATTGGTCCGGCTGCCTGCGGAGATCTGCGAAACGCCCAGGGCGAAGGTCTCGCGGCGCATGTTCGGCGTTTCGCGCGTGGACATGATGATGCCGGTGTAGGGAACCGCGAGGCGCAGAATCGCGACGATCTTTCGAAAGTCGATATCACTGACCGGTTTTGGCGGGTGTGTGGCCATGTCCGAGCCGGTCGCCGGCTCGAGGCGCGGCACGCTGATCGTGTGGGGCCCCACGCCGAACTTGGCTTCCAGGTGCCGGATATGCTGCATCAGCGCCAAAATCTCGAACCGCCAGTCGCACAGGCCAAACAGCACCCCGATCCCGACATCGTTGATCCCCGCCTCCATCGCGCGATCCATCGCCGTGACCCGCCAGTCGTAATCAGTCTTTTTGCCGCCGAGGTGAACCTTGCGATAGGTCTGGCGATGGTAGGTTTCCTGAAAGAGCTGATAGGTCCCGATCTTGGCCGCGTGCAACTGCCGAAACTCATCGACGGTCAGCGGCGCGATATTCACATTGACCCGCCGAATCTCGCCGGGACCGCTGGTCGTCGCGTAGATCGTCTCAATCGACTTGAGCACATACCCGAATCCCTCGTTCGGATACGACTCGCCGGCCACCAGCAAGATCCGTTTGTGGCCCTGCTCGACGAGGATCTTGACTTCGCGAGCGATCTGCTCCTGCGTCAGGGCGACGCGATCAACCAGTTTATTCCGTGCACGGAAAGCACAGTAGAGGCACTCGTTGCCGCACAGATTCGAGATATACAACGGCGCAAACAGCACCAGCCGCTTGCCGTAGATCTGCTCCTTGACGGCCTTGGCCGTATCGAATAGCTCGGCCAGCAACTCCGGATCGCTGATCGCCGCCAGCGCCGCCACATCTCCGGCCTCCAAGCCCTTCATCTCCCGTGCCTTGGCCAGTGCCTCCCGTACACGCCCGCCGTCGCAACTCCCGGCCGCAGCCAGAACCCGTTCGATTTCCGCATCGTCAATGAACATTGTATCCGTCTTTTTCATACTATTAACGCTTTCTCAGGCGGAAAACACCGATCATGTCAGAAGAATTTCGTCGCCCGCCCATCAAGTGAATGTTGTTGTGATATCACGAACAACTGAAATAACCATTTTACCAATACCCTTATGCCAATTCAACTTGTATTGTGATTCCGCGGGACAACTTCTATTTTTCCCATCCCCAATTGCCAATCGTGTCCCTGATCATATAATGACACACAATGGATGTTTCAGATAGTGCAACCATTGGCTGCACGAATCACATAATCAACTGAAACCATCGGAAGGATGAGCGTATGACACAGTTGGCGAATAGAATCTTTCATGGTCCTCGAACGGCTTTTCTTCCGCTGGCAGTTTGTGCAATCTTTATCTCGCTGGCGATTGCGGCTGAAACGCCCCCGCCCCCGCCTGCGGCGAAAGCGACCGCCCGGATTGCACTGGTCACGGGCATCGATTATCCCGGCCACAAGTGGCAGGAAACCAGCAAGGCCTTGATGGAGGAGCTGACCAAGGATAAACGGCTCAAGGTTGATCTGATCAAGGATCCGGCGTTTGTGGGTACAAAAGAACTAAATCAATACGACGCCGTGATCATTCACTTCATGCCGTGGGAAAAACCGTCCCCGGGCGCCAAGGCGGGCGAGGCGCTTAAGGCCTGGATCGAATCAGGCAAGGGGATGGTCATCACGCACTTTGCCTGCGGAGCGTTCAACGACTGGCCGCCGTTTGTTGAGTTCGCCGGCCGTGTCTATGACCCCAAGCTGCCGCCGCACGATCCCTACGGCAAGTTCAAGGTCGAGGTCCGCGACGGCAATCACCCGATCACCAAAGGTCTGGAGCCCTTCGAAGTCACCGACGAACTGTACACCTGCCTGGCCGGCGAAACGAAGATACGCGTCCTGGCGACATCCAAATCGATTGTCGATAAAAAGGATTACCCGATGGCCTTTGTCCTTGAATACGGCAAAGGTCGCGTCTTCAACACGCCGCTGGGCCACGATGCCCAGGTCTATCACACGCCGGGTGTAGCCCGACTCATGCGTCGCGCCGTCGCCTGGACGGCCGGCCTGCCAGTGATCGATGCTCCCACCGCCGAGAGCAACCAACCCCAACCCAAGGAGAGACCATGAAAATCGGCTTTCACACCGACGCGTTCAACTCGGCCTACTGGAGCTTTGAGGCGTGCTTGGCCTGGGCGAAGAAAAACGATGTCCACTACATCGAGTGCGGCCTAATCGACGGCGTAAGCTGGATCCACGGCCTGGGTTATCAGCCGCATGTCGCCCTCTACGAAGACCCGGTCCTGCTGCGAAAGAAGATGGACTCCTTCGGCGTTCGCTTCTCGCAGGTCGATGCGGCCTTTCCGCTCTCCGGCAAGGACGGTCCCCTTCGCGGTGTGCCCTATGTGATCAAGTCCATCGCTTGGGCGAATCTGGCCGGCTGCCCGTGCGTCGATACCACCGACGGACTGAAGGCGCCATCGGGCCTCAACGATGAAGAAGCAATGTCGATAATGAAGACAAGTTATCAGCAAATAATCGAGGTCGCCGAGGCCCACAAGATCACCGTCAACATCGAACCGCACGGCTACTTCACCACCCGCCCGGAGATGATGGAGCGGATGCTCGCCTTCGTCGATAGCCCGTTGCTCGGCATGAACATGGACACCGGCAACACCTTCATTGCCGGCCAGGACCCCGTCGCCTTCCTCAAGCGATTCCTGAAAAAGGTCCGCCATGTCCACATCAAGGATGTCTCTCCCTCTCTGGCCGCCGCCGTACGCGGCCACGAAACCGGCATCGCCGTCAGCCAGTGCGCCATCGGCGACGGCGTCAACGCCGACAACATCCGCCGGTGCCTGGAGGTCCTCCGCGACGACGGTTACAAAGGGATCCTGAGCATGGAGTGCGAAGGCCAGTCGGGGCCGATGATCGAAAAATCCCTCGCCTGGATCCGCAACACCCTGGCCGACCTCAAAATCCCGATCGAAGCATAGAATATATATTCTCGGCAGAATGAAAGTTTTGGAGAACTTAAATGCAGAAGATTTTGGAACTCGCATTAGGTTTCGTTGCTTTCATCTCTGCATTTGTTGGAACCATATGTTTGTGCTTTATCCCAATCGACATATATCAATTATGGCGAAAATCCAATCGGAAGGGTAATAGAACAGTTATTTTGGTACATGGCGGGGTTATGTTGTTTTCGTGGGCAATTGTTTATGGGGCAACTATTATATTCGGTTACTTTGGCCTTAATGATGAATCTCGTTTTATGAATTGGATAAAATATAGTGCCATCATTCTCCTTTTGTTTCCAACAGTAGCCTTACCTTCGGTAATAATACCATTTACAGTAGCTGGCACATTTGCTGAAGCATCTAAAACTCACGATTGGCATATTTATTTCAAAGGCCTTGTGGGAGTTGTCTTAGAGCTTTTAATATTCAGCATTCTATACTGGCTTATGTCGTGCCTTGGGTTTTCATTGTCAGATTTCTTGAGGGACATAGCGACTTGACATATTCCGTTGAGTATTCGTTGCATGGGACTAGGTATGATCCCGGGAATTGGGTACTAAATTAGGTACTGTACACCCGATCTCGGATGAGGGGACAAGGTGAAAGCTCTGAACTTCAGCGCTTCGTGTTTAGAATTTTTTTCTTTGCGTCTTTACGACTTTGCGTGAGGTGAAGAATGGCAACTAAACTGACACGCCGACGATTCGTTCGTAACTCAATAACTGTAGCCGGTGGTTTGCTCCTCCTGCCCGACAGCCGCTCGTTCCTTGTTATGCGGCCAACGACAAGGTCATGTCGCACTGGTGGTCTATCCGGCCAGGGGCCGTGGTTTGTCGATACGAGGCACAACATGTCCAATGTCGTTTCTCTATGTGATGTCAACGACTGCTAAAAGAGGAGCTTGAGGGCAGCAGCTAACGCGAGGATTAACACGAGTTTATCGAAAGTATGCTGTTGAATAAGCTTTAGGGCGACCAGGCCCAGTAGGCCGCCGGCGAGGATGGTGGGGATGAGCAT
>CAZXPW010000061.1:0-21469 GCA_964643355.1 uncultured Pirellulales bacterium | reverse complement strand
ACACCACATGTCCCGAACAGCCAGGTCAGAAGGGACGGTGAAATATCCGGGCTAAGGCTGAGGGGGGCCCTTTACCTGCGGTTTCGTTATTATCCGCAATATCCTATCTTCTATTTCCTATTTCCCGCGGTATCAAAACAAAGGGTCCGTTTTCCATGGGGAAATCCGGACCCTTGAAGGTTGCATGAAATGATGGCGTTAACTGTTTTTTTCGTTGAGCTGGCGCTGCAGTTCGGCGTTTTCCCGCCGGGTCGCTTCCAGATCGAATATCAGATACTTGATGCTGACCCTCAGATAGTCGAGGGATTCCTGCAGCGTCGATACGCTCTGCCGGAGCTGCTTGTGGCAATCACCGGTTTGTTTGATCAGGGTGATCAGCTTGTCCTTTTGCGGGGACGGCATGGAGCTAATCTCGTTGACCAGTTCTTTCAATTTATCCTCGAACAGCGCTTCGTTCATCGTTGGCCCCTTGTTCATTCACCCTCGTTACTGCCGACGGCTTCACATACCGACCGGCTCCGAACTCAGCTCCGTCTGAAACACCCCCAATCCATGACCGCATTATAGCATATCCGCGCCGGGAATGCAAGGGTTTTGAGATCAAATGATGTGAGAATTGCAAGGGAAAAATACGATTGAACGGAAGATATATATCGTATTATGGGACGGCCGTCGGGAATCCGGAAAAATCCGGATACGGTCAGGTCGGCCGGAAAAGGCACACGATGAGGGTCAAGGGGACTTTCAGGGCTTTCCGCAGTAGTCGATCAGCCGTCCGATCTCGCTTCGGAGGTCCTTTCGGGGGACGATCATATCGATAAATCCGTGCTCCAGAAGGAACTCCGACCGCTGAAATCCCTCGGGAAGCTCGATTTTGATGGTTTGATAGATGGTCCTGGGGCCAGCAAAGCCGATCAGGGCGTTGGGCTCGGCGATGATAATGTCGCCGAGCATGGCGAAACTGGCCGTGACCCCTCCGGTGGTGGGATCGGTCAGGACCGACAGGAAAAAGCCCCCCGCCTCATCAAACCGGGCCAGCGCGGCGCTGGTCTTGGCCATCTGCCCGAGGGAGACCACGCCCTCGTGCATCCGAGCGCCTCCGGAGGCACTGACCACCACCAGAGGAAGGGACTCTTCAATGGCTTGATCCACCCCCCGGCAGAACTTTTCGCCGACCACCATCCCCATGGACCCGCCGAAAAACGAGAAATCCATCGCCGCCAGGATCACGCCCCGGCCGCGAATAAAGGCCTTGCCTACGAGGATGGCTTCGCTTGCGGTTTTGGCGTGGGCGGATTTGAGCCGATCGCAATACGGCTGGCCGGACGACACAAACCGGAGAGGATCGGTCGAACGAAGATCGGCTCCGATTTCCTCGAATGAACCTTCGTCAACGAGTTGGCGAATTCGCGTTCGCCCGTCCAGTCGAAAATGATGGCCGCACTTGGGGCAGACATGCAGATTGTCTTCCACGGTCTTGCGGAAAAGCATTTCCCGACAGGAGGGGCACGCCAGCCAGAGACCCTCCGGCATTTCGCGGCGGGGCTTGAGCGAAAATCCATCCCATTTCGATTTCGTCGTTTTGGTCGTGGTCATTTGTGTTTCTTGAGCACAATCCGGACCGGGACATATCCTGAGCCCAAACAGATCGCAAAGGTCATTTCATTTGAGCATGGATTATACCAAAACACGAATCGCAATTCCACCCCCCAGTCAAGGAATTGATTTTCGGATCGCTTCCAGGGCCAAAACCCTGTTTTTTTGTCCAAAAACCGCATTTCCGGCGACCAGGGTGTCGGCTCCATATTCGAGGACGATGGGCGTGGTTGCTGCGTCGATGCCCCCATCCACCTCGATCCGTACCCCCGGGCCGACCATCTGCCGGATCCGGATGCACTTGCGGGCGGCCTGGTCAATAAACTTCTGGCCGCCAAAGCCCGGGTGAACCGTCATGACCAGGACCATGTCGCAAAGCGGGGCCACCTTTTCAACGGTTTCGACGGGTGTTTCGGGATTGAGGGTTACGCCGACGGTTACACCGGCGGCGCGAAGTTCATCGATGAATTGTTCGGGCCGATCGACAGTTTCGATATGGAATGTGATATGGTCAGCACCAGCCTCGATGAAGCGCGAAGCATATCGCCGCGGTTCGGTAATCATCAGGTGGGTATCCAGAACCGCATTTGTACACTTGCGGATCCAAGCAACCACCGGAGGGCCGAAAGTAATGTTGGGCACAAAGTGGCCGTCCATGATGTCCAGATGGACGATCCGAACGCCGGCCGAGGTCACCTCGGTGATCTCGGAGGCCAGATTGGCAAAATCGGCACTGAGAATCGACGGGGCAATCTCGACGGTTCCGGGTTTGGGCAGGCGATTTCGGGTCATCTTCGCGATTTCGAAACAATGCGGGCACCGCCGAACGCGATGCCCGCCGCTATTGGTTTCATTCCCAGACCGATCAGGCCTCGTCGAGGATATCCAGACATTTGAACTTTTTGCCTTCCAGGAATTCCAGACTGGCTCCCCCCCCGGTGGAGATGTGGCTGACCTTGTCCTTGAGGCCCATGCCGATGATGGCACTGGCGCTGTCGCCGCCGCCGATGATGCTCTTGGCGCCCTTACCTGTGGCATCGGCCACGGCCTGCGCGACGGCTCGCGTCCCGGCGTCAAAGGGCGGCATCTCAAAAACGCCCATTGGACCATTCCAGACAATGGTTTTGGCCGACTGGAGTTTTTCGGCGAACAGTTTGCGGGTTTCCGGACCGATATCCAGACCCTGCCAGCCATCCGGGATGTCTCCCTTGACGACTTTGTTGGCCGCACCGGCCTTGATCTCCTGGGCGATGACGGTATCCACCGGCAAAACGACTTCGCAACCGGATTGTTTGCCCTTGGCCAGGAGTTCCCTGGCCTTTTCGACGAACTCATCCTCGCACAAGCTGCCGCCGATGGTCTTTCCCTGGGCCTTGAAGAAGGTGTAGGCCATCGCCCCACCGATGAGAATCATGTTGACCTTCTGCATCAGATTTTCGATCACGCCAAGCTTGTCGGAAACCTTCGCCCCGCCGAGGATTGCCACGAACGGCCGAACCGGATTGCTGACGGCGTCACCGAGGTACTTCAGTTCCTTCTCGATCAGGAAACCGATTACCCGGTCTTTTCCCTTCATCAAGGCCGGTACCGTGTACATCGAAGCGTTGTCGCGGTGCGCGGTGCCGAAGGCGTCATCGACATACGCGTCGCCGAGATCGGCGATCTGCCTGGCAAAATCATCCTTGGCCTTTCGCAGGGCGGGATCCTCCTTGGCCTTTTTGTCCTTGATTTCCTCTTCAGGATGATACCGGACATTTTCCAACAGCAGCACATCGCCTGGCTTGAGGGCTTTGGCCTTGGCCGCCGGGTCCGAACCGATGCAGTCGTTGGCGAACGCCACCTGCTTGCCCAGAAGTTCCGACAATCGTTTGGCGACCGGCGCCAGCGAATACTTGGCTTCGGGTTTGCCGTCCGGCCGACCCAGATGGCTCATCAGGATCACCGATCCGCCGTTTTTGAGCACATGCTTGATCGTCGGCAGCGCCTCGGTGATGCGCGTGTCATTGGTAATATTCTGCTGCTTATCCAGGGGCACATTGAAGTCGCACCGCATCAGGACCTTCTTGCCCTTGACATTGATTTGCGCAACCGTTTTCTTTGCCATCGTGGCTTGCTCCTAATGGATTGAGGAGGCAACCATCGGGCGAGCCATTTTGACTGGCCTGATGGTTGCCGTCGCATTTATTTGGCGATCTTCTTGAGCAGGTCGATGGTCCGGCAGGAATATCCCCACTCGTTGTCATACCAACTGACCAGCTTGAAGAAATTCTTATTGAGTTCGACCGACGCGCCGGCATCGAAGATGGATGAGCGGTTGTCGTGAATGAAGTCGCTGGAAACCACTTCTTCCTCGGTGTACCCGAGAATGCCCTTTAGATAGGTTTCGCTGGCCTTTTTCATCGCGGCCTTGATCTCGGCCAGCGAGGTTTCCTTGACGGTCTTGCAGGTCAGATCGACGACCGACACCGTGGGAACCGGGACGCGAAAGGCCATCCCCGTCAGCTTTCCCTTGACCTCGGGCAACACCAGCCCGACCGCCTTGGCCGCGCCGGTGGTAGAGGGGATGATGTTCTGGGCTGCGGTTCGTCCGCCCTTCCAGTCCTTCTTGGACGGGCCATCGACGGTCTTCTGCGTGGCGGTATAGGCGTGAACCGTCGTCATCAGCCCTTCGGCCAGGCCGAAACCTTCCTTCAGCAGCACATGCACCACGGGAGCCAGGCAGTTCGTCGTGCAGGACGCATTGGAGATGATGTTGTGCTTGGAGCCGTCATATTTGTCGTCGTTAACGCCCATGACGATCGTGATGTCTTCGTTCTTGGCCGGGGCGGTGATCAGAACCTTCTTGGCGCCGGCGGCGATATGCCCCTTGGACTTTTCGGCATCCGTGAACAATCCCGTGGCTTCGATGACAATCTGCACGCCCAGTTTGGCCCACGGCAGCTCGGCCGGCGTCTTGGCGCTGACGACCTGGATCTCCTTGCCGTTGACGACCAGGATGTCACAGTCCGGCCGATCCGGCGTCGATTTTTTGGCGCTGACCGTGCCGTTGAACTTCCCCTGGATCGAGTCAAACTTCAACAGATAGGCCAGATTGTCCGCCGGGACGATATCGCCCACCGCGACCACATCAAATGTCGATCCAAGCAATCCCTGCTCCACCAGAGCCCGGAATACCAGACGGCCGATCCGACCGAAACCATTGATTGCGATTTTTGTTGCCATCGAAAATTCTCCTTAGCTACGGGTTATCCTTGAACGATCTGGCCTGCTTAGGCGCAGAAAATAAGACGCATTACTTTATCGGCCCCTGATCCCCGTGTCAAGCAATTCATCCAAAAAATGGGCAAGAGACAAGACTATCGGTAACCATTCTCTCCTATGACGCTGAACCGTCGAGTATGTTACCACCCTTTCCCGAATCGAAAGCCGGTTGGGCCGATCCCCGCCTTGTCTGGCATCCGAAATGAAGGCATGATAAAAAAATGGCATGGAACCGCAAAATATCTGACACACCGTCGCCTTTGAAGTGTCCATATACATGTGTATCTGGCACTCCCGGCCCGTTTCCGCCGGTTCGGGTATCCGTCAGAGGAACCGATCTTTAGGGAAAGGAATTCAAAAATGCCGGATTGTCCAATCCTTATCCGAATCTCGCTTTTGCTTGTTGTTTTGGGATGCGACAAAAGCGGGAAACCGGTTTCAAACGACAGGCCGGTTTCCAATCATCCCCATGTGAATCGCGAAGATAAGCTGCCGAAGGATATCGTCAAACGCCGTCCTGAAACCGATCGGCACCCTCCCATTCTGCACAGCGATCGATTTACCATGCCCGTTCCACTTCCCTACCCGGTCAATACCGCCGGCGCGGAAGACTCCCCCTTTATCCTGCCGGATGGGAAGACGCTCTATTTCTTTTTCACCCCGGATGTCCGGGTTCCCGCGAACAAACAGTTATTTGATGGCGTCACGGGGATCTGGGTATGTCATCGGGACGGAACCTCCTGGACGACGCCGGTGCGAGTCTGGCTTCAGGATCCCGGCAAGCTGGCGTTGGATGGGGCGGCATGTATTCAGGGAGATGAAATGTGGTTTGCTTCCGCCCGCGAGGGATATACCGGCGTCAACATGTTCACGGCGCGCCGTGTCCAGGGACAATGGATGGACCCGCAATATGTCGGCGACAGACTGATGAAGGACATTCAGATCGGCGAAGTGCATCTTCACCAGAATGATCTCTATTTCCATTCTCCCCGCAAGGGAGGTCTTGGCGATTACGACATCTGGATGACAAGCCGCAAGGGGGACGCCTGGTCGGATCCTGTCCTGTTGCGATCCGTAAACTCTCCCTCCATGGACGGTTACCCTTTTGTTTCGCTGGACGGCAACGAACTGTGGTTTACCCGAACCCACCGGGGGACACCCGCCATTTTTCGCTCGGTCAAAATCAACGGGCAGTGGGGCGAACCTGAATTGATCGTTTCCCAGTTTGCCGGGGAACCCACCCTGGATACCGCCGGCAATCTCTACTTTGTTCATCACTTTTATGAAAACAACGCGATGATCGAAGCCGATTTGTATGTGGCGTATCCAAAATCGAAATGATTGAATATTGCGTCGTTTGTTCGCAAGAACCGAAGGGATTGTCGTATGAACAGGCAGGTTGGATTTGGCAATCCAGATTCATTCGTGAATAACGGCAGGAATTGAAGATGAGGATCGTTCACTCAGGAGCCCTCTGATGGTTTACACAATCGCAGAAATTCTCCTGGCAATCACCGTCAGGATCGTAAGTCCTTCCGGATCAGAAATGGATCCAGGATTGTCCCCGGAAGTGGTTTGTCCCAGCCCATCGAATTCCCAGGCGTGGAAACAGTATATCGCCGAAGGATGGGATTCTCCGTTCGGACTTGACTATGTCTTTGTCCTCGATCCGGGGTTCCGATCTCCGGACTTGGCTCGAGAACTGGGGGGATTCATGGGAGTGCGGTGGGTCAATTTTGCGAAGGTGAACTGGGGCGATCTTGAGCCACGAGAGCCGGTGGGTGGAAACCATCGTTACAACTGGTCCAAGCTGGACGAAGGGGTCGAACAGTGGCAAAAATATGGAGTCCATATCATGATGTCCCTGCGGTTTGTCTCGTCCTGGGCAAACGCCAAGCCGAAAGGGAATCAATTCACCTATCTGGGGGGACCGTGGGCGTTTATCCCCAAGGGAGTCGGCGACTACATCCCCACGCCGGAACACCAACAGGATCTTCGGGATTATATTCAACATCTTGTCGAGCGATATGATGGGGATGGAAAGGAAGACATGCCGGGATTGTTATTTCCCATCTTGTACTACCAGGTCTGCAATGAGGCCTACAATGAATTATTCTGGGCGGGAACCGTGGAGGAGTATGGGGCTCACTTGAAAGAGGTAGCTCACGCCGCCCGTCGAGCCAATCCTCAAGTCAAAATCATTCTGTCCGGAGTCTGCTTGCAGCCGATGAGCGGCTATTACGACAAACAAATGGAACCCCGGACGAAGGCCTATGTGGACGGACTCCTGCCGAAAACAGCCCCCAAGATGATTCCCTTTCTCAAACGGATGGATGAGTTCAGTCGTCGCAGTATGAGATTTCCCGAATATGATATTCTGGATGCCCGATGGTCGAATTATGGGGTTGTCGCGCAATGCAAAGAAGAACTTCGGCTGGCCGGCCGCCCGGACACCGAGGTTTGGAGCGCGGAAATCTACACCGCGTTTCCATTATTGGACGCGATGATTCTGCCAATGACGACTCTGTATCCCTATCCGACCCCATCTCGGAGCTTGGATTATATCCGTATTACACGATCCCCGAAGGATAAGGATTTCGAGGTCGTGAACCGGTGGTTCCGCGGATTGCAGGCCTCGATGGTGGTCAAGCACTGTATGGTGGGTTTGGAAGCGGGTTCGATGAAGCTCATGAACGGTTGGGCACTGGATTCTCAAGTTCCAGTTGTGCCCTATCCCTTGGCGGTCGGGGGGTACAAGAGTACGACATTCAATCGTCTGTGGCCAGCCGCATATACCTATAAATTGCTGATCGAAAAACTGGACGGGATCACCTCCTGCCGCCGATTGTCTGTCGTTCCGGATGTATATGTGTACGAATGTACCGTACGCAACGGACGAAAGGTGCTTGTTGCGTTTTATGACGATCATATCGGCCAAAACCATACCGAATCGCTTGGAACTATTTCCGTCAAGATTCCCTTTGGCGGCGCTTCCGCTCGACTCACGCACATCATCACGGAAATCGGCCAGACCCTTCCCGAGGTCGAAGAACTGAAATCGAACGAAGGAGTTCTGCACTTTACCCTGACCGAGTTTCCGGTGTTCCTTGAGGAGCAACCCACAAGAAAAGAAAACGGTTCCCGAGGAAGATCTCGATAGCAATTGGAGAAACCGACGGGTCGATTCCATATCCTCCAATTGATCAACCTCCTTTCAACCGGATTCCCCAATCAAGGGCAAGCCGAATTCGCATCCGACCGGGATTTCTCCAGGAACAGAGCGCACGGATCGGGGGCCGAAGAAGAATCAGCCCCAATCCGCTCGTCGGTGTGCGACCGCGGCAGCCAAACCCGCACGCTATGATCCTTCTATCCGGATGCGGCTCAAGGCATATCGGTTGTTAACCAGCGGAGCATCGATGGCCAGCAGGAACGGCCGACGACGGCCGTCAGGATCGATCACCGAAAGAGTCAGGGAATATTCGCCCGGGTTTGCCGTTGTCGGGATTTCCATCGATTCGTTGACGGAATATTCTCCGGGCAACCAGTCTCGAAGATCGGCTTTTGCATCAGCGGCGACCGGAGCATTTCCCGCGTCATCAACCAAGGCCAATCGCGCTACATACGGCCGGTACAGTTTGCCCACGCCGACATTGGCCCACTTCATACCCAGCGACACGCGGCCGCCGGGCCTGACGGTTTTTTCGTGCGATAGTTCCCGCAGAACCAGCCGGGCCCCGGCGAGGCGCGCCAGTTTTTCCAATTGCGGCATGGCCTGCGGCGGCACCGTACCGATATTGTCGTTGATCAGCGTGACATGATTGTCAATCATGAAGTTGACGGCCGCATCGAAGGACCACTGCCTGGACTGGAGGTAAGCGTAATCGCCGAACCATTCGAAGACGATCGGGGATCGCTTCCAGGTTTCGGCCATCTGCGCGACCCCGGCGTATTTTTTCGAGCCGATCCAGTTTTGCTCGTGCCACGGCGAGCCGACGCCGTCGCGACGAAAGCCCGTTCCATGGTCCAAGGCGTATTTGAGCACTTCGGCGTCGTCGGACATGAAGACCAGCGGGGTTTTCCTGAACGCGGTCAAGTACAGATCGACGATCTTTTTGCGCACTTCCACCGGCGCCGCGTTGGAGGTATGCCACTCGCCCCAGATGCCATAGGAACCGATGTCGAGAAATTCCACATCGGCACTGCCGTCATAGCGTTTGCCCAGTTCGGCGAGAAATGCCCCGTGATGCTGGAGATACAACGGATCGGTATAGTCCGGCTCGATCCTCGGGATGCGCTTGCCCCCGCTGGTCGGATCGTCGCCGCCGCGCAGATATTCGAATCCTTTGCATCCGGCGTCGAAGAGCCACTTGGGCGAAGAATAATAGCCCGAACTGTGGGCGTTGCAGGTCATCACCCGCATTGCCACCGCCGCTCCGCGCGGCTTCCAGGCCGCGATGACATCGTCGATGAGGGCCCAGTTGTATCGCCCCTGCTGCGGCTCGATATCGGCCCAGTTCAGGCGAATATAGACCACCGAACACGGAAACCTTGGCTCGTTGCGGGGACTTGGCATCCGGCTCATCCATCCCTGACCCGGATTGGCCAGGAGGGTATCCGCCTCTTTGAAGCGAATGCGGACAAAGTTGCCGTCGCCTTCGGTCCCGGAGTCGGAAGAGAAACCCCTGGCCAGACATACCCCCATGATTACCGATGAAAGGAAAATCAATCGAACAATCATCCGACGGCTCCACAAAGACTTTTGAAGTGTTATGGCTTATATGTATCGCATATTACTCTATTCATCTCGGTCGTTCTCGACGCCATTCGATTCAAGCAAAATCGCTACTGTCCGCGCCTGGCGTGGGCCGGAAGGGGACACTGATCGTCAAAGACATAGAGCTGCCGGGTCGGCTCGATGGTGACGAAGGTTTCGTCAACCTGGCCATCGGGGCCTTTGACTTTGTCCAGGGACATGCCGAAGTGTTTGGCGAGGAACGCATAGGCCCCGAGGCGTTTGGACAGGCCGTAATCGTGGCCCTCATCGGGCAGGTGGAGATTTTCGACCTTGTCTTCGGCGCCGAAGAGGCGATAGACATTGCGAAGGTACGGGAACTCGATATCGGGCACATTTTTGGTCCAGTCCTGGCCGTCGGAGATGACCAGCATGGGGCGCGGGGCGGCCATGGCGGCCATGTCGGTGTTGTTGGTCTCGTGCAGTTTGCTTTTGTGGACGGGCATGCCGCTTTCGCAGTTGCAGCCGCCGAAAAAGTGCGCCGAGACCATCACTACCGGAATCGACAGGGCCACGCGGTCATCGACGGCGGTAAGCATGAAGCTCTGCGTGCCGCCGCCGGAGGCGCCGGTGATGGCGATCCGTTTGGGATCGACATCGGGCAGCGACAGCAGAAAATCCACGCCTCGGATGCTGTTCCAGAGCTGCTGGCGCAGGATCTTGGGGGCGTTGTGCGTCCAGCCCCAGTCGCGCATCTGGCCGTAGCCGACCATGTCGTAGGCGAAGACGACGGCACCCATTTTGGCGAACACGGCGCAGCGTTTCTGCATGTCGGGGCGGTAGCGGCCGTAGTCGTTTTCGCTGCCCCAGTGGCCGTGCGAGCAGAGGATGCCGGGCATCGGGCCTTTGGCGTCGGTCGGCCGGTAGAGCGAGCCGGTGACGAAGACGCCGGGGAAACTCTCGAAGGCGACATTTTCGACGGTGTAGCCGGCGAAGGTACGTTTGGGACGGATGATCGGATTGAGCGGCGTTTTTTCCGGCAGCGGCCACAGCTCGGCCCCGCGGAGGATCCCCTCGCGGATGGTCGCGGCGCGGGCCTTCCACTGGTCGGCGGTTTTGAAGGTCGCGGCAAAACGAGCGAGCTGTTCTTTGCCCTGCTCTTGCGTCTGATATTCGCCTTGGCAAAGCTGGGGCTTGTCGGCATCGGCGGGGGCGGCCAGCTCGGCGGCGATAGCCGGCGGCGACAAAAGAAACATCGCAGCGACGATTGTCATTGCGTTCAATCGAATCCAATTCCGATCCGCATGTCGTTTCATTGTGAATGGCTCCTCATTCAGGATGGTTGATTTCGTTCGGATTCAGTTTCCTTCTTTCTCTTGCTCTATTGACTTGTCTCGGAGGACGGCTTCAAACCGGTACACCCCCGAACCGATTGAAATGCAAGTCGTCCAGCCGGCATACTCGGCACATTTCAAACCGGTTTCGAGGATTGGTTTTCCGGATTCTGTGACCCGTTTGCAATCGGCATTCGGAATCGACACCTCTCCGATGGTATTCGGTGGAATCGTGACATCGAGCGTGACCTTGTTTCCGTCGCGCTTCCACGAACTGACGATCCGGCCATGGGGAGAATCGTAATACCCCTTCGCCCAGGTAAGGTCGCCGACGAATTGCGGCGCGACATACACTTCGGCATAACCCACACCCTGAGGGCGGATACCCAGCAGGCCACTGTAGAACCACTCTTCGATGTGTCCCAACATGCAATGATTCTGCGAGGAGTCGGGATTGGTATCCCAGGCCTCGGTCAAGCTGGTGGCATTCATCTTGAGCTGGTACAGATAGCCCGGGCCGTCGGTCTGGCAGAGCATATCGTAGAGGACATCGTTGCGGCCGCCGTTTAAGAGGGCCTGGACGACATAATAGAACCCCACATCGCCGGCGGTGACGCGGTTGCCGTTGCGGCGGATATCGGCGACGAGATTGTCGAGAACTCGAGATGGGTATGTACCGGGCACAAGATCCAAAACCAGGGGCATCGCATTTCCCGTCTGGCTGTTGCGATCGTATTGACATTGATCTTCGTGGAAGAAAGCAGCGTTGAAGGCACATTTGACTTCTTCTCGAAGCTTACTATATGCAAGGGCATCGTCCTCTTTGCCCAGCATTTTGGCAATTCCTTTGAGAAGGTCGATGTCCTGGTAGTACACGCCGGTGGCGGTCAGGCCCATCGAGGTCAGTTGCGATTCTCCGGGGCCGCGCGGTCCGATGTCGTACCAGTCACCCAGGCCGTGGGAGACGATGTGGTCTTTGGACATGCCGCCCAGATAGGCGACATAGCGTTTCATGCATTCGTATTGGTCTTCGAGGATTCGGCGGTCGCCGTACATCCAATACGCCCGCCACGGGGCGATCACGCAGGCACTGCCCCATTCGGGCGAATCACGGAAGCCGCCGCCAAAGACGGTGTATTCCGGCGCGATGTCGGGAACGAGGCCATTGTCGAGCTGGGCCTGCCGCATGTCGGCGGCGATCTTTTTGTAGAAGCGGGCACAATCGAAGTTGTACATGAAGCACCCGGCCAGCAGGTGGGAACACTCCAGCCAGCCGAGTTTTTCGCGGTGGGGGCAATCGGTCAGCACGCTCTTGAAGTTGCTCTTGATGGCGGCCAGGATCAGGGCATGGACGCGGTTGACCTGTTCGTTGGAGCAGGCAAACTGGCCAACAGTGGGCGTATCCGGGTACAAAAACTGTCCTTCGAGATTTTGGATCATCGGCAGGTCAGAGGATGCGTTGGCCTGATTGGCGGGGACGGCGCCTTCCACCTGGACATAGCGGAAGCCGGAGTATGAGAACCGGGGTTGCCAGGTTTCCGTTCCCTCACCCTTTAGCGTATAAGCGAACCAGACCGGGCCACCGGAGCTGCGCTGGCTGACCAAACCCTGAGCATCCAGTAATTCGCCGGTGATCATCTTGACGGTGGAGCCGGCCGGCCCGCTGACCGTCAGCTTCGGCCAGCCGGAGAAATTCTGACCCAGATCATACACCCATACGCCGGATTTGGGTTGAGTGATCCTGGCTGGCTGGAAGGTTTCCCGGACCTTGATGGGCGGGACCGATCGAGTCGTAAGCCGTCCACCGGGACCTTCGCATTCGTTGACGCCGCGCCACGACGAGGCGTCGAAGCCGGGCTTGTCCCAGCCGGGCAGTTCCTTGCGGGCGTCGTAATCTTCGCCGCCGTAGATGCACGAGAAGACGATTGGGCCGTCGGCGGTCTTCCAACTTCCATCGCTGATCACCTGGCTTGTAGTACCGTCGGCGTATTCGATATCCAGTTGGGCGATCAGTTTGGGCGGGCCAAATGAACCCGTGAATTTGGTATAGCGGCCTCCGGTGACATTGTACATGCCGTTACCGAGCAGCACGCCGAGGACATTTTCCCCCTGCGCGATCCGGTCGGAAAGATCCACGACGCGATACAAGCAGGACTTGCGGTAATTGGTCCAGCCGGGTTCGAGAACCGCGTCGTCGAGCGGCCGGCCGTTGATCCGGGCCTCGTAAAAACCAAGTCCGCAGATCGCCAATTCGGCCCGGCGCACGGGTTTAGCCACGCGAAACGAGGTTCGCAGCAAGGGCAGGACAGCCGGCTTGTTGACCTTGGAACCCCACTGACCGCCGCCGAACGGATGGAGTTGTACGGCCGGTTTCCATGCGGAATCATCGAATGCAATCCGGTTCCAGCCATCAACATCGCGATCGAAAGTCCGCCATTCGGTATCGACGGGGATAACCATCTGGCGTCCGTCGGCCTTGCTTAAAGTCAATTTGCCGATCAGACCGGCCGGATTCGGCGCATCGCCAAAGTTGGTGGCGACAACAGCCAGAACATTTTCGCCCGCGACGATCTGGGGATCGACTTCGGTTTCGACAAGCGTCTCCCAGGTTGAACTTTCGAGAACTTGTTTGCCGTTGAGACAGGCGAGAAAGGAATTGTCGGCAGTGAGTAACAATACGGCCTTCGCGATCTCCGCATGGTCGGGAACGGAAAAGCGCTTTCGGAACCACCGTGTTTCCGGCGGCCGGATGGAAGGATCGCCCTGTTCGGCCTTGTCCGACCAGACCCAGGACAGACCCACAAGCGGGTTTGGCCCGGACTCTTGAGCGGTAATCCATCGCGCCTGCCAGTCATTCGGATTCAGCAGGCCCATGGTCCATCGGGCCGGCGCGCTCCAGGAGGACCCATTTCCCTGGCCATCCCACACCCGAACCTTCCAATAACATGATTGACGGCTTGTTAGAGATTTCCCGGCGTATTCAATCTGAATGCTTTGGCGGGATTCCACCTTGCCGCTATCCCACAGATCGCCCTGATCCTCGGCCAGTCGTTCCGATGAAGACGCAACGAGGATTTGATACGCCGACTGCACGATTCTGCGTTGCGTCGCCAAACCCTTGTCTTCAACCTGGATCACCCAGCTCAATCGCGGGCGGAGTTCGTCGATCCCCAGGGGATTTGTCAGATACTCACACTGAAGGTTCGCTACGGTTACGGCACCATCGGTTTTCGCTGGTACAAATGCGCCGACGAAAACGATGATCACTTTCAGAAAATCAAGCGGTCTCATCACGACTCCAATCAAAAAAACAGGAAAACATAAACACAATTAAAGCTATTCTACTTTGGATCGTCCTATACCCAATTCGGATCACCGAAGTTTAATGCGAAGATCACCGTCGCCGGGTTGTTCGAACGGACCGGCGGAGGGATTCGAGCGGTTTCTGGATTTTCCGAAAAAGTCCCCGCTGATTTCCATGGCCGAATCGTCGGGATTGCGGAAGGGCAAACCGGATACGAGCGTTTTGCCGAGGAGATCCGTCGTTACAAAAGGCGTGGTTTGCTTCCAGAAAGATTCATCCACCTTGATCTCAATGATTGCGGCCTTGCCTTGCTCAACGAGTTTGATTCTGGGATCGAACTGAGACATGACCAGCGGGGATTTTTCGTGTCCGGACGGTTTTGCGCCCTTGAGGAAGATATTGCCAGCCATCTGCACCGGCTGGGCGGCCTTGTCGTAGAGGGCAAGACCGTCGAAACCGACGAAGATGTTATTGTAGAAGCGATGGTCGCCGCCGCGAATGTTCTTCAGGCCCGCGACTTCGGTTGAATGCGGCTTGTGGAACGGGGTTTCGCGGCTCAGTTCCGGGACCGGACGAATGCGACCGGCAAAGAGGTTGTGGACAAAGGCCCCGCCCTCGGACATATCTAATAAAGATGTTCCGGAGAGGAATATATTGTTATCTACCATGAACGGGCCATGGTCCACTTCGACAAAGAGGTCTTCCGCCGGCCGGTTGTCGTGCAACAGGTTGCGCGTTACGCGCGTGCCCTGGGCCATCCAGTCCAGCCAGATGCCGCGGCAGGTGCGATAGATATGGTTGCCGCTGATCTCGGTGTCGATGGCGGCGTGGATCTTGATACCGGCCATCTCGGCCCCGGAGAACAGTTGCCGAATATGGATATCGTGGATATCGTTATTCGTGATCGTGCTGAACACCGCCCCCAAGCTGCCGACGACACCGGCCTGTTCGCAATTGGAAATGTGGTTATTGCGGACGACATGGTGGCCGATGGCGTCTTTGTTCCAGCCGTTTTTGAGGCCTCGATTGATCGTCTCGACATACCCCTCGGCGGAGTTTTGCGAGGTGTTATCGTACTGATCACCGTATTTGCCCAGCGCGACGCCGACACAGGTCGAATAGCGGATATCGTTATTTTCGATGATCCAGCCCTTGCTCCAGTGCGTGCCGATCAGGCCCGGCTGTTCTGCTGTCGGCGGGGCCCATGGCGTGGCCGCGTGCATCATCGTAAAGCCGCGGATGGTCAGGAAGTTGACGAAGGGCTTTTCGGGGTAAAACACCGTCCGGCGGACATTGATCTCGACTTCGGCGTCGTTGGGATTAACGCCCGGGAACTGCGCCCAGATCGTCGTGTTCGACATATCGACCTGGGCAAACCAGAGAGGATCGGAGCGGATTGTTGAGGGGAGCGCCTTGAAGACCAGACACAGATTCCTGACACCGCTTGTGGGCTTGATCATCGCCCGGAACGAAGACCACGATTGCCAGTCGCCGGTATTGGCCACGAAACAAGTCCCCAGCAGCGGCCCGTCAGTCGAATTCAACCGTAGCTCGATGATCCCGCCTTCGGTAACCGAGGCGGCACGGATCTCGACCTGCTCGGCACCGATCCCGAAATCGACATTGTCATAACGGACCCAATCGCCGTGCTCGATCCAGCCGATGCACTTGCCGCCTTCGGAGCAATCGGCTGTCTGAACGCCCTGTTGGGCCGCGAAGCGGTTGGCCGGGATGCGAATCGCCGCGGGCTTGATCCACGCCACATTCAGGAGATAGTCTCCAACTCCCGCGATTCCCGGCGTTGCCTGTCCGACCGGCGCCAGCACATCCTCCTGTTTGGCGGCCTCGATGAGCCAGTGGCCGTTCAGATAGACGGCCCCGGTGTGATGCACCCGCCCGCGCGGATCGAACCAGTCGCCTTTGATCGGGTCGTTGAACGGATTGAAATTGCCGAAAAAGCCGTTCGGGATCACGACCTTCCAAGTATCGTTCCGGACCTTTTCCCAGCCCTTGGCAACCTCCGAGCCCTTGATGACGACTTTCTCTCCGGGTGCGGCCTGATAGACGATCGGCCTGGACTCGGATTGGCCACCGCGGGGGGGCGCGATCTGTTCGCGATAGGTTCCGGCGTGAACGGTAATCAGATCCCCGGCCTGCGCGGCCCGGGCGGCTGCCGAAATTGTCCGGAAGGGCTTGTTTCCCGTACCTTCATTTCCGTCATCCCCGTGAAGGGAAACATGAAATTCCGAGGCGAATGCCACGGGGACGATCCAAACCAACAGAGCCAAACTCAGTCCGCTTTGAAATCCTGTCGAATAGTTACGGTTCATCATTCTCTCCTGTCTGGACTTGTTGTGTCCTGGGGTCGCCATTTCTCTATACAAGGAGTCGGAAACGCCCCCCATCTTAGACGCCCTGGATGGGGCTGTCAAGAACCGGATCGCCGAAAGAGGGCCGAAAGACGCCGACGGATTCCCTCCACAAGCGATATGGGAACAAACTGGTTGACATCCAGGATATTCTGCCTAATGATATACACCGAAACAAGAGGATTGAACCATCAATCCCACGAGGTTTTCTGGATCGAGGATTTTGTTTTCCGATGCCCAAAGCAGGGAAGCGAAACATTCTATTGAAGCAGCCGATTATGCGAAAAATGCTGCTGGCCCTGGTTCCGTGTTGCGCGGCCAGCGTATATTTTTTCGGCTGGCGTTGCCTTGCGGTGATCGTTTTGGCCGCGATTGCGGGATTTGTGACCGAATGGATTTTCGCGCGGCATCGCGGCGAACCGGTCAGCGAAGCGGTCTTTGTGACCTCGACGATATTCTGCTTGATCCTGCCTCCGGCCGTCGGTTTCCATATCGTCATCATCGGCGTGGTTTTCGCCGTGATGTTTTCAAAAGAAGTATTCGGCGGTTTTGGACGAAACATTTTTAATCCGGCCATGGCGGGCCGATGTTTCGTATATCTCTGTTTTCCATTTGCCATGACCGCAAACTGGGCTCCGGTCGCCACGGGTTTTTGGGGCGCTCTGGATCGGTGGAGCACGGTAAACAATCCCGATTCTGTCACGGGCGCCACGCCGATGGCTTATCTCAAATCCGGCCAGCTTGTCCTGAGTTCCAATCCGCAAGCCGCCGACGAAATCCCGCCGGGGATCGAAGAGGGCAGGGTTGTCGTCATACGCAAAACCGCCCTCCTGAAGGGACTCCTGACCGGCCGGATCAATGGAACCATGGGGGTTACCAGCGCCATTGTGATCCTGATCGGAGGCGTCTATCTGTTCGTCACAAAAACCGCGAGTCGATCCATTATCCTTTCGCTGGTGATTTCCTATGCCGTTCTCAATCAGGCGTTGTACGGATTGGGCGTCAAACCCGTGCCGGGCGCCTGGCCGGCGGTTTTTGGGGCCGGTTTTCTGTTTGCCGCATTTTTTATGGCCACCGATCCCGTCAGCGCGCCCAGGACCGAGACCGCCAGAGTCCTGTATGGGATCCTAATTGGCGTTTGTACGATTGTCATTCGCAATTTTTCCATTTTCAACGGGGGAATAATGTTTTCGATCCTGATCGGAAACATGTTTGCTCCCTTGTTGGATTATGGCGTGCGGGCGATGAAAAACCGCCGGACAGGATAAGGTGAAACCATGACCCGAGACAAGAAGTGGTTTCCGGTAGCGTATATGTTTTTGATGACCGCGCTATTCAGCTCCATCGTGATCGGGTTAACCCAATTGACGCGCAACCAGGTCCAGGCCAACGAAACTCTGGCCCTGGAAAGGGCGATTCTGTCGGTGTTGCCGGGGATGCTTGATCAACACAAAGCCATGTCGAATTCCGAAGCGCATTTGCTGTTTTCGGAAAAGGTGTTGGCTCCGGACGAATCCTCCGCCGGGGCTTATGTCCTTGCGGACAATGGCAAAATCATCGCCTATGCTCTGCCGATTCGCGGACAGGGTTTTTGGGCTCCAATTCGCGGAATCATCGGGATCGCGGCCGACCGAACAACGATCACGGGTCTGGCTATCTATCAACAAAACGAAACCCCCGGACTTGGCGCGGAGATCTCCAAGCCCGAATTCACCGGTCCCTTCAAAGGCAAAATCATCGCCGCCGGAGACAAACCCCTGGCGATCAAACGCCCCGGATCCAATTTGGATCCGCATAGCGTTCACGCCATCACCGGGGCAACCCAGACGAGCGTGCGCCTGGAAACGATTCTCAACAACGCTTTGAAAGACTGGCAAACGCGGATATCCCAGAGTGGAAATCCATAGGAATCCGGAACATGCGGCCTGAACACAAAAAACAAATCGCCAATGGGTTATGGAAGGACAATCCCATCTTCCGGCAGGTGTTGGGGATTTGCAGCACTCTGGCGGTAACCAATCTGGTCCTCAATACGATGGTCATGTGTATCGCGCTGGTTTTTACCCTCTCGCTCAGTTCGGCATCTTGTTCCCTCTTGCGAAAACAGACGCCGCGGAGCATCCGGATGATGGTGGAAATTCTGATCATCGCGTTTTATGTGATTGTCGTCGATATCGTTCTGAAGGCATACTGGCCGGAAATGAGCGCGAATCTCGGTCCTTATGTGGGCCTGATCATCACCAATTGCATCGTCATGGGACGGTGTGAGGCGTATGGGAATTCCCATCCGCCGGCAGCGGCGTTCCTGGACGGTCTCTGGAACGGGCTGGGGTATACCTTTGTCCTGTTGATTATCGCGAGCATTCGAGAGGTTCTCGGATTGGGAACCTATCTGGGACTGGCCGTCCCCTATTTCAGCGGACCCTACTGGGACAAATGGGTCATTCTGGTGATGCCTCCGGGGGCCTTTTTTGTTTTGGCGGTCGTGACCTGGATCTTCCGATCGATCCAGGCGGGAAAGGAAACGGCGTGATATGAATATCGGGACCGAAATCTCCCACGCGTTTGTCGTCTGCGTATCCGCGATCTTTACGCAAAACATCCTGTTATCCTACTTTCTGGGTCTATGCCCGTTTATCGGCGTATCGCGAGAGATCAAAACGGCATTCGGCCTGGGGATCGCCGTGATCGTGGTGATGACCTCCACCTGCACGCTGAACTGGCTGGCCTATCATTATATCCTACAGCCGCTGGGACTGGATTTCTTCCGTTTTGTCTTGTTTATCATGATCATCGCGGCCTATGTCCAGCTCTTGGAGATGGTGATCGATCGATTTTCGCCGGTGTTGTATCAGAACCTCGGCGTATTTCTTCCCCTGATTACCGTCAATTGCGCCATTCTCGGCGTTTCGCTTTTTATGGTGATCCGCGATTACGGCCTGATCGTCACCGTCGGGTATGGTCTCGGGAGCGGAATCGGCTGGTTTCTGGCGATTCTGGCGATGGCGGGGATCCGGCAGAGACTCTCCAACGACCGGATCCCAAAAGGTCTGCAGGGCGCAGGAATCACGCTGATCATCGCGGGCATCATGGCTCTGGCGTTTGTCGGATTTACGGGAGTCCTGCAAGGACAATAGGAATGGATTGCACGACGAAATGACCTTGACCTTATCGATTCTGTTGCCGATCCTCATCGTCAGCGCGATTGGAGCGGCATTGGCCGCGATTGTGGTAATATCGGAATCCTTTCTTGGCAATTACGGTCCCTGCCGAATCCGGATCAATGATCAGAAGGATCTGGAGGTCCAGGGCGGAAAATCCCTCCTGTCGTCGTTGACGGAAGGCAAACTGTTCATCCCCAGCGCCTGTGGAGGCCGCGGCACCTGTGGTTTGTGTAAACTGAAAGCGATGGAAGGGGCCGGGCCTGTGCTTCCAACGGAAGAGCCCTTTCTAAGCCCGCAGGAAAAACAATCCGGCATTCGGCTTTCCTGCCAGGTCAAGGTCAGACGGGATTTAAAAATCGAGATTCCTCAGCAGTTGCTTTCCATTCGGGAATTTTCCTGTACTTGCGTCGAGATCAAGAATCTGACCCATGATATCCGGCAATTCCGGCTGAAACTGGTCGATCCGGCGCGAATCGACTATATTCCGGGACAGTATATCCAGCTTCTGACGCCGGTGTATGAAAAGAGCGATCAGCCGGTCTATCGAGCGTATTCGATCTCTTCGGATCCGGCCGAGAAAGAGTATATCGAATTGATCATTCGACGGGTTCCAAACGGCATTTGCACGACCTATTGCTTTGATTATCTCAAACCCGGCGACGCCGTCCGATTCAACGGCCCCTACGGAGATTTTTGCCTTTCGCAATCCGATTCCCCCATCCTGTTCATCGCGGGGGGATCCGGCATGGCCCCGATTAAGTGCATCCTGCACCACATGAAAAACGCCGGAATCCGGCGCAAAGCAACCTATTATTTCGGCGCCAATCGAGTCCATGAATTGTATCTAACCGATCTGATGAAATCCTTCGAATCCGCACTGGCTGATTTTTCGTATGTTCCGGTGGTGGCAAGTCCAAAGGACAATGAAGTCTGGAAAGGGCAAACCGGACTGGTCACGGAGGCGGTTCGGCAATTGCAGCGAGACGCTTTTAACCATGAGGCCTATTTGTGCGGGAGCCCTGGGATGATCGACGCCTGTATCCAGGTTCTCACATCGCTTGGGATGTCGAAGGTGAAAATTTTTTACGACAAGTTCGGATGAGGATCGGACGGCGCATTATGAAGGAATCTCCGCAAATACGAAATCTCGAAGCCCTGTTGAGATCGTCAAAATTGGTGGCCGGCGGATTCATGGGGCAGGACCCGCGAAGCGTCTCGGAAATCATCGAAGAAGACGGGGCGACCCTTTTTCGATCCGGCGTCACCATAGATGCGATCGCCCGGCGCATGCAGGACATCACGACGGCCGCAATCTCCGCGATGGGCACTGTCGTCCGGTTAAACGATATATTAGAGGCACATATTGATGAATATAAGGGTTTGCTCGTTTGCCCCTGGCCCCATTCGGGTCGATATCCCAAGCGAATCACCACCGTTAGAAATAGTAAAACCGGCCAGATAATTCGATGGTCTGACCTCAACATCCATCTGATAGCCGAACACGGTTTTTTCGAGGGTCGGGGTTCGCCTTTCAGGGTCGAGCCGGCGGATCTGATGAAAAACATCCTGTAGCTCCGATTCCATCTGCGGAGAGGAGACGGTATCGGATTCGGGAAAAATCCTGTTGGGATTCGAACCCAAGACCTACGGCTTAACCCGGATATTTCACCGTCCCTTCTGACCTGGCTGTTCGGGACATGTGGTGT
>CAZXPW010000060.1:0-21964 GCA_964643355.1 uncultured Pirellulales bacterium | reverse complement strand
AACTTCCACCTTATCCAACGGGAAATTTGGTCTTGACAATGGGGAGGGGGTTACTGGAAAATCTGATTTCATCCTTGAACTATTATGCGGGTCAGACAGAATACACATCCTTAGCCAAACGATTCAAGAAATTAGCCATTGAACTGAAACCCTATAAAGCCAATTTCAAATGAACCTCATGTGAGCATTGGGATAATATCATCGAGGGAGATATTCAATGTCATTCAAGATTGGTGATTCCGTTAGAGTCAAAGATGGGGTCATGTGTCCTGACGATGAATCGGTCTGTATTGGTGGCTGGCAGGGACGGATTTTCGAGATTGAAGATGTGGTGGGGATTCGATGGGATAGTGTCACTCTGAAGCAATTGCCCTTTGAATACATCCAGAGCAGTGAACAGGAGGGGCTGGACTGGTCAGAAATGGTTCTGTCTATCGATGAAATTGAATCCGTAAAACCACGAGATTTGGAAATGACGGCGAATACGGTTCGGAAAGAGATGGAAGCCATCTATTCCTGGTTGGGAATGGATGAAGAAGGGGAACGGATATTCAATGTAATCGTCAATGCCGACGATCCCCTGGAAGGATGGAATGTGTATCTGACTCGGACACTCAAATTTCCGTTTGATGCCATTGTCAGTGAACCCCAGGATGAAGGTCCTTTGAAATATGGAGCTAAGATCAAGGTTCTGAAGATCGAAGAAATAGACGATACCTATGGTATTCTGGTTGTTGTCTCAAATGGTCAAAACCACGATGTCTTTCCCCTTTGTGATCTGACCGTTCGAGACAAGAAATCTCCGAACTACCAACCCGTTCAGGATTACTGTGTCTGGTATGCCAACCGGTAAGCCGTGACCATCGGGATTGAAGATGCCCAAGGCATTTCAAAAGTCCAACTAAAGGATGAGAGTGTTGAACGAATGCTGATTGATCCAACAGAATCTGAATTGTTTTTCAAGTTGTATATGTCCCTGCTGGGGTATGCAGCCGGTCGAGCCAGTTCCATCGCAGGGATCCGGGATCTGGCCACTTTCAGAGCCGCCCCCAATCCCGCCAAAGGCAAAGTCCGGGATCATCTCTATGAGAATATCCACCTGATCAACGACTTTATTGAATCAAACCCCGACGGTTTTCGGGAACAGGAACTGGGGCTTGTGTCTCACTGGTCACATTTCCTGCGGGGTGATTTTATTGTGGAAAGAAATCTGAAATGCTACACGGTATTCCTGTCGGTCGAAAAGGTCCAAAAAGCCTATGGGGTCCTTGGGCTTTGGGATGAGATTGCAGACATCCTCCCCCTCCCCATGCCGGTTATGATCCACACGGTTCTGTTACCGTGGAAGGGGCAGATCATCTGGGATGGGTTGTTTTCCTGTTATAGTCTCCATTTCGGTCGTGGAATCCAGAGAGAATTCAAGGAATCCTATCAACGAACAAAAGAAGCCGGAATCATCCTGTCCTTGGGTCCTGACTGGAAACCATTACCTCCAAAGCAAAAATCCAAGCCCAAAACTCCATCCATCTCTCGTTTCCTGAAGAAATGCCCCAAAACCTTGGAAGAATTCAAATCCCAATATGGTCCCTCTCGAATGGAGATGCTCCACGAGGCGGCAGTTGAGTATTGCCTGTGGTCCCTGGATGGGAAGCCCGCTATTGAAGTGGACACTCTTTTGATCTACCCCAATATCCTTCGTAAGCAAGTCCTCCATGTGTATGGTAAAGAAGGCAAGATCACCCATATTTCCGTAGTGGATCCTACCCCATGGAGTCGTAAGGATTTCAAACCTTATAAAAATGTTAAGTTATCGTCCTAATCCTTGAATAAATCTATGGTTACGAAATAGCAAAAGAATATTCTCAGTGTCCATGTCCACCATCCCCAATCACCTTGCTTCGAATGAGTATTACCATGGCACAATGTGCCACAAAGCCATCCAAGTCCTTTATGAAGGGGTCGTTTGAAGAAAAATTGTTCTTCAAGAATACCCATTTTCGGCAAGCCATATTTTTCATATGACAGAGCATAACGCTGTCATATTAGGATTCCAGGTCGTAGGGCCACATAGAGAGCCCTCCGTCGAGGACCTGGACGCGATCGAATCCGGCCTGTCGGAGGATGACCGCGGCTTCATACCCGCGGAGGGAGTAGTTGCAGAAGGTCACGATGTCGCGGTCTTTCGGCAGTTCGTACAATCGCGCCCGCAGGGATCCGAGCGGAATCGACAAGGCCCCTTTCATGCGGAACTGCCGCAGTTCGGCGGGGGTGCGGACATCGAGCAGCAGGATCGGTTCTTTATTTTCCAGCCGTTCATGGAGTCGGCGAGGGCCGATCCCCGTCAGGTATCCGTCGAGTTTGTTCTTGGCGACATTGGCGGCGGTGATGAGGTTGTCCAATACAGGTGAAAACGGAGGCGAATAGCCTAGATCAACATGGGCCAGTTGATCGACGGTCATGCCGGCGGCGATGGCCGTGGCGGCGACATCGATGCGCTTATCCACGACGCCGGGACCGATCGCCTGAACGCCGAGAACGCGACGGCTCTTGCGATCGACGATCATTTTCAGGAGCAGATCCTGGGCGCCGGGCGCAAAATGTTCGCGGTCCGGACCCGGACACAGCACCGTCACGACCTCGTAATTCAATTCGCGGGCCTGGGTTTCGGTCAAACCGGTTTTGCCGACGCTGTAGTCGAACAGCTTGCACACGAAGGTGGCCAGGACCCCGGCAAACGGTTCGTTGCCTCCGCAGAGGTTGACGGCGACGGCTCGGCCCTGCTTGTTGGCCGTCGAACCCAGCGGAACATAGAGGGGGCTGCCCACCAGCAATCCGACATGTTCGACGCAGTCGCCAGCGGCGTAAATCTCCGGATCGCTGGTCTGCATCATGACATTGGTGGCAATTCCTCCGGTCGGGCCGATCGCCAGTCCCGCTTTCCGGCCCAGTTCGACATTGGGTCGCACTCCGGCCGCCAGGATCACCAGATCGGCCGGCAGGGAAAGGGTCTTGAGAACCACGCGATGAACCTTGTCTTGACCTTCGAGCCGCTCGATGCGGGTATTGGTCAGGATCTTGACGCCACGGGTCTGCAGATAGCGTTCCACCAGGCGGGCCATTTCCCAGTCCATCGCCGGCAGGATCTGCTCGCGGGCTTCGACGATGGTCACACGGCAACCGGCCCTCACCAGCGACTCGGTCATCTCGATACCGATCAGACCTCCGCCGACGATGACGACATCGCGGGCGCCGCTGCCTTCGAGGGCGGCCTTGATCCCCTCGGCGTCGCCGACGCCGTGGAGGGTGAAGACATTTTTCAGATCGATCCCCTCGATTTTCGGAATAACGGGTTTCCCGCCGGTGGCCAGGACCAGTTTGTCGTAGTCCAGCCAGGTCTGCCGATGACTGACCAGATCGTGAACAAGGACTTTTTTCTCATCGCGGTTGATCTGGATGGCCTCGGTCTGATTCATCACACGGATATTCTTGACCTTCTGGAAGAAAACGGGATCGCGGACTTCGCCGGCGGGACTGCTCATCAGTTTTTTCTGATCGCGAACGACGCCGGAGATGTAATAAGGAAGGCCGCACCCGGCATAGGACAGGACTTTGCCTTTTTCGATGATGGTGATTTCGGCGCGCGGATCGAGGCGACTGATCTTGGCGGCGACTTTGGGCCCGGCGGCGACTCCCCCGATGATGATGACCCGCATGGAGACCACCTCCGAATCGCCTTTGTCGGCGGATTCGGGCCGGGGACAGGCGGGTAAACGAATCTCGAATTTCGCCCCGCCCAGATCGCTTTTGCCCGCGCTGACCGAGCCGCCGGAGGCATCCACGATCGCCTTGACCATGGCCAGTCCCAATCCCGTGCCCGGCGCACTGCTCTTGACGGCGTTGGGGGCACGAAAGAACGGCTCGAAAATCCGCGGCAAGACCGCTTCGGGGATTCCGGAACCGCTGTCGCCGACGGTTATTCGGATTTGTTGCTCCACCGTATCCGGTGTTACCTGAATCAGAATCTGCCCATGGTCAGGCGTGTACTTGAGGGCGTTGTGGATCAGTTCATCCATCGTTTCGGCCAGCGAGGCCTCCAGACCCTGGGCATAAAGGGGTTGTTCGGTAAACTCCACGCGAAGGTCGATCTCGCGGGAGACGGCTTTTTCGGAATGCCGCTGAACCGACTCGCGAATGACGCGGGTGATCTCGGCGATTCCGCGCTGGGTTTCCGGATGTTCCAGGGCGCGGGTGATCGTCAGCAATCGACCGGCGGTGGCCAGAGATTCATCGCAGCGGGCAACGGCTCGTTCGAGCATGTCCTTTTGCTGCGGGGTCAACGGCCCGGAAAATTCGCCGAGAAGGGTGCTCAGGATGGTGCTGACCACGGAAACGGGGCTCTTGAGCTGATGGGCGATCAGCGAGGCGAATTTCAACGGATCCGACGGTATTGATCTGTCCATAACGGGGATTGTAACGAAAACCGGAACCTCCGGCAAGGGGGCATTCCAAAACCGCGATTTCCCGACAGGACCGGGGGATTGGAATCCAACAGAAAACCAAATCCTCCATCCGTGTCCGGTCTCTACTCTTTGTCTCGAGTCCGGACGGCGCCGCGGATTCCTTCCATCCGCAGAAACCCCTTCTTCCAGATCACGATCCCCGAAAGAACGCTCAGGACGATATAAACAACCAGCGCGTACCGCGTGCGAATCTGGCTCATCAGCAATCCGATCATCGCGTATCCGCCGGCCAACAGATAACAAGTCACCACCGCCTGACGAAGCGTCATACCGCGGTCCATCAGTTGGTCGTAGATATGTCCGCGGTCCGACACAAATAACGGTCGCCGATTGATCAGTCGTCGCACCATAGCCGTGGCGGTATCCAGGATCGGAAGTCCAAACGCGACGATCGACGCCATCCACCACCGGGGAATGCGTTCGGCAAACAAGATCATCAGAGCCGCAACGGTAAAGCCCAGCAACATGCTCCCGGCATCGCCCATAAAGATTTTGGCCGGATGACGGTTGAAGGGGAGAAATCCGAACACCCCCCCGGCCAGAGCCAGACACACAACGACGCGAACGGGATCGCCCGTTTCACTGAATCCCCAAGTGCTCAGGTGAATCGCCAGAAGCAGCATTGCCCCCGTGATAATCACCGTTACGCCCCCGCACAGACCGTCTAATCCGTCCAGCAGATTCAGAGAATTTGTGGCCCCCAACACAAAGAACACCACAACCGGGATACCCAGGACGATCTCCATCGAATCCGACAAAGGGATCCCCAACGGTTCCGTGAAAAAACGCAAAGCCGGTCGAATCCCCGCCATCAGCAGCGCGGCCGAGGCGATGATCTGTCCGGTGATCTTCCGGCCGGGTTTGAGGTCAAAAATGTCGTCGATCACGCCGACCGCACACGCGATCGCAGCGCCTGCGGTGATCCCCATCAACCATCCAAAGGATTTCCCAAATCCCGGCTGATCCCGAAGCTGATACAATCCGGTCAGAATCCCGACGACCAGCCCGACCAGAATCCCCACCCCGCCGAGATAAGCGATCGGCTCGCGATGGGTCTTGACGGTGGCGTTGGGTCGATCGATGATCCCGAATTTCAGCGCGATCCGTTTGCACATCCAGGTTGCTGCAAGTCCGGACGCAAACGATCCGGCCAGGACGGGCCAAAACTGAACGGCCCACCCCAGCGACCTCTGATCGCCGATGAGATGATCAAACATCATGGCTGTCGGGCTCCCGCCGGATGAATCCAAACCTCCTGATCATATCGCAACATCAGCAATCCATTTTCAAATCCGTCAAACCGGATTCGTGGCGTCTGTCCTCGCAACTCCTGCAAAATCCACCGCGGAAAATCCGCCCCCGCCTGAATCGACAACGGCGCTCCGCCGCCGAACCGCGGATTGACCTCAATCAATTTCAGGACTCCATCGTTTCGCCGTATCAACTGGATTGTAATGACTCCCGGCCCGGCTCCGAGGACTTCCACAACTCGAGCCACCTGTTTCATGATTTCCGGATCTTTTTCGATTCGGGCTTTGCTGACTTCTCCGCTGCGAACTTCCAGGCGGCGGCGCGGAACCACGCATCGGACCCGCATTCGATCGTCGACAAACGCGTCACAGGTGAATTCGTCTCCCTGCACATATTCCTGCACGATGCAGTTGGGGATTCGCCTTCCATAAAACGCCAATTCCTTCCGGTTGTGCACGACGGCATTACCCCGGCTGGCATACCCGTCCCATGGCTTGAGAAAACGGGGAAATACGAGAGATTTACTTTTTAATGCGGATGCGACCGACTGCGTATCCGGCGTATCGATACCGTTTTTCCGCCAAAACTCGCTGGCTTTGCGTTTGTCCTGGCAGATTGCGATCACTTCCGGCCGCGAGACCAGAACACGGCATCCCAGTCGTTCCAAGCGAGGTCGGTTTGCCGCCAGGATTTTCAGGTCCAGGTCCACCGTCGGGATCAGGAGTTCAACCCGGTTTTTACGGACAATCGTAAGCATCTCACGCAAATACCCGTTCTCGCTCACCGGCGGAACGATGTACGCCTGGTCACACAACTGCAATGCGGGACTGAGCGAGGAAGCGTCGGTCCCAAGAATCCGCAAGGGAATCCGTAACTGTCGTCCGGCGCGGCGAAACCCGTTCATCAAGGATACTCGCCGCCCGATGCAAGAAAACAGTAGCGTCACCGGTCGTGTCATAAGTTTGCGTTACTCCTGTGTTTGAATCCTGTTTGGGATCCTGAATATACAACCGGCCGTAAGGCGAAAATCGATCGCCCATAAACGGGACTTTCGACCCTCCCGTCGAGTACGGACTTGCGTAGTATCGGCATTTTTGCCTTCCCTGCTGAGCAAGCCCTCGATGGATCATGCTCAAACAGCCGCCCCCTTCCTTTCAAAGCCACAATCGACAGAACTCTTCCTGGGTTTTCCCCTGTACCATACGAAACCGCAAGGTTCAATAATATTCCACCCGCCAGTGTATTGAGGTGTGCCGGAACAAATCCTGGCCAGGTCAGGCGGCGATACATTCGATCTTCCAATAGTTTTGCTACAGCCCCCTGTGGTAGATGGTACTGGGATTCAAAGCTGTTTTCGTTCCTCCCGAAACCCTATCCGGCCAGAGGAATACGCTTATACGATTGCCGGTAAATGGTTCGTACCTCAACGGCATACCTTCAATAGAGTAGAATTCAATTCCCTCGTCAAGAACACGGACCTTAAGAACAATTCCAGTACTTGAGATTCCGTTCTTTTGCACACTCCGCGTTTCACCTCTTCAATGATTCGTTTCGGAAAAGTTACGGCACCGTTCACCATTGGTCCGACGGGCCCGGGATGCGAAACTCGATCACACGATAACCATGACTGTCGGCCCAGGACTTGGCGGCATTGTACAAAGTCTCATTGTGGCTTTGTAGGAATTGATTGGCCAGCGACCATTGTTGACTCTCGGTCCCTATGGATAGCTTCCCCGATAGCTGCGGTACCATCTCTGTCAGCCGCAGGGAGATGATCAGATTAACGACTCCCGATAATCCCGTGGTCTCCGACGAATTCAACACCTTCTCGATGATCTGCCGCATTCGGCCATCTTGCTTCCAGTACTTTTTGAGCGTAACTGTATCCCCCATCGCCGCCGCTCGCTGGACCTGCTGTTCGAAGGTGTCGGCCTTCCATCCCAGCGCCTCCAAGGCCTTGATATGTTTGACTCCGGCTCGCCATTCGGTTACCCTCGCCTCCAGGATCGGTACGGCCCGCGTATCCTTCATCGACGCAAGCGCCTCGGCTACATCTCCGGAATTGGATCGTTTCAATTCTTCCAGCAACAGATCGCTGGCCTCCGGACCGAGTTTGGTGCACTCGGCCCATTGCTTATTAGCCATAAACCAAAGGCACTTCTCGCGAACGGTCTGCGGCTGCCAGTTCCACTTGCGGATCAGAGCAAGGGCCTGCTCGCCGACGAACGGATCGTTGGCCAGTTCGATCAGAGCCGAGCCGGCCTTTTTGTCGCCGATCTCTTCCAGTGCCGCAATGGCATCCTTCATCACGGGCGTATCGTTGGCCTTCAGGATCGCGATCAGCGGCTCCACCGCCCGCGGGTCTTTTCGCCGGCCCAGGGCCTGTGCGGCCTTCTGCCGTTCGACAAAACTCTTGCTGCTCAAAAGCCCAATCAAAACCGGGGTTGTATCGGGATGATCAATCGCGAATATCCCCTCCAATGCTTCCCCACGAAGAAACGGATTCGATACCGCTTTCGACAAATACGGAATTGCCGTCGGTTTTCCGGTCTTGCTTAAAGCGGCGACCGCTTCGCGAGCGACCTGCACATCCGCATGTCCCGCGGCTTGTCCGAGCAGTTTGACGGCCTCGTCGGTTCCGATACAACCCAGATCCGATATGGCCTGCTTGCACGCATCGCCGTCTTTTGAGACCAGATCCATCTGAAATCGCCGCATCACCGCTGGGCTCTTCATGGATCCCAGCGCGGTTCCGGCCGCTTTCTGCAAAGCCGGGTCACCGGTCCGCATCGCGCGGATCAGCGGATCGACCGCCCGGCCGTCTCCGACCTTCCCCAGCGCTTCGGCCGCCAGGACCTTGACCCGCTGTGCCGGACTTCCCGCAATCCCGTCCGTCGACCCAATCAACTGCTCGACGGCCTTGCGGACATTGGCATCCGTATCCGAAGATGCCGTCTTCAACGCCTCGGTGGCTACCGGATCTCCAATCTCGCCCAGCGCCTGCGCCGCCAGTGTCCGCACCTTTGGGTCCGGATCCTGCAACAACTCGATCAGCGGTTCCAGTCCATGCTGAAATCCCAATCCATCGAGGGCCTTCTGAGCATCCTTCTGAATAAAGTGATCTTTATGCTTGGCCGCAAGATTCAAATATTTGACCCCGTCGGCCGTTCCGAGCCGTCCCAATGCTTCGGCGGCTTCCGATCGTAAGAACGGATCCGTCGTCTGGGCTTGGTACAATAACTCGGCCCCTCGAGGATCGCCCAACTCGCCCAGCGCCCTAACAGCCGCCTTCCGCACAGGGACCTCCTGGGCCTTTACCGATGCGGATATCACGGGGAATGCCTGCGGATCGCCCAGCATGCCTAGGGCTTCGAGAATCTCCGCCCGAGCGGAAAAGTCGCGCCCCTGAATTGCCGACAGTAACAGCTTAACCGCTCGTTTATCCCCGGATTGTCCCAGTTGTTCGATCGCCGTTTTTCGTTCGACCGGATTATTGCTTCGCAGAGCCGCGGTATATTGCCGCATCGTCGCCGCGTCCAACGGTGTCGTGGGGGGTGTTTCCGCGCGGTCCATTCGGCCGACACGCCGCTTGGCTTGCTGAACCTTGGCCGTCGCCGGGTCTGCCGCTACCGCGCCGCCCAATCCCGGCGTTGCCGACTCCTTAGGTTCCAGAATCTCGATTAGCGGTGCAACGGCTCTGGAGTCTTTACTGTCACCGAGTTTGACGATCGCCTCTTCGCGAATATCCGGCCTTTCACTTTTCAATTTGGCGATCCAATCCTCCACTGGGTCTCCAAATACCTTCTGATTTCCAATACTCAGAACGGTTAAGGAAAAAACAACAACTTCCAACCATCCCCAGATGTTGGATTCTACTCGTTGTCGCATGGGATCATACTCCAAAAAAGGTTCCAAAACCGATTTAGGGATTTCCAAAACAAGAACTATATCCGCCGTCGGCCGAAATTCAATCCGATTCATGAAAGTAACCGAGTCAGGCGAAATGCAGCTCGATGATTTCTTTGTCGTTGACGATATGCTCGCGAGGAATATTTTGTCCGTCATGGCAGACCGGCGAATTCCATACTCTGGCGGTCTTGAGCTTGTCCGCCAATTCCCGGTGAATGCGATTGGCCAGATCGCTCACCGACGAACCGCGCGGCAGGGTGAATGGCTCTTTCATATCCGGCGGATGACCGGGCCGCTTGGCGTACACCCGAACAATATCCAGCATCTGAAACACCGTCCGCGTCAGGTCCAGCAATCCCTCGGCGGTCACCGTTGAGATTTCGACTATCGGAAACGACGCACCATACAGCTCCCGCAGCGCTGACGCCGCATCGGCCGCTGCGATATCTCGCTTGGTGGCAATGATCAGAGCCTTGTGTCCCAGCGTTTGTCCGGCCTCATCCCGGTGAAGTCCCTCGCCCTCCAGCAGCAGCCGATGTTCCCGCAGGTATTTCAGGCACACCTCCATCTGTTCCAGTAGATCTCCCGAAAGGTCCACGACAATTCCGATCAAATCACATCCGCGATAGACCTGTACCTGCCCCGGTGCCGCATAGTCGGCCGTGATCGGCGGCGTATCGACCATTTCGATGGGAACATCCTCGTGCCTCATCATTCCGGGGACCGGTTTTTCCGTGCCGAAAGGATAATCGGTAACATTGACCTTGGCGTTGGTCAGATGAGCCAGGATCGAACTTTTCCCGCAATTGGGCAATCCGATCAGGGCGACCTGTCCGCCGCCGCTCTTGGGGATGTGGAACAGATCGACCCGTTTGGCCGCCGCCCCCCGATGGGGTGCGGTCGCCGCTTCTTTGATCTTGCTGATCCTGCGCTTGATGTCGGCCTGGATGTGCTCGGTCCCCTTGTGCTTGGGAATAACGCGCAACATTTCTTCCAATGCCGTGAGCCGCTCTTCGTCAGTGGTGGCGCTTCGGTACCACTCATCGGCCTTCTTGTACTCGGGGGTCAGATTTGCCGGCATAGGGTTCTCGCAGAAGATTTTTTGTTTCTGTTATCGAATCCGTATTTCCAGAACCTGGATACTTAATGGCCGGATCTCGACGGGCCGATCAACAGTCGCTTTTCCTTCCTGTATCGTCACCTTCGGCGATTCCTCAGGATCATTGTAATCGTACGGACTTTGCCCGTTCACTCGCCAAATACGGGCCTCCGACTCGATCCTGGCTCCGCTCAGATCCAGCGTCAGAAGGACACGGTCGTAGGTGGGATTGACCACGCCAACCGTAACGGCTTTGCGGTCCGCGCTCCAGGCCGCCGCCACATCCAGGAGGGAATTGGGGTTGACGACTTCCACCGGCGTTACACCAAATCGCTGTCGATAAAGCTGTAGCGCAAGCCCCGTCGTCTCCATCGCCGCGTGGGCGGGCGTGGTTTTGATACAGCCGATGACATTCACTGTCTGGGCATAATTGGCCATCAAATACATATCGCTGTTGCGGAAATATTCGTGAAGACCAGCCGCGATCCCCAACCCATCCTTGACAAAATACCGTGTTCCCAGCTCGCCAAAGACATGTTTTCCGTACCAATAGTTCCATTCGTCCATCGCGATCCGGATGTCTTTATTTTTCAGTGAGTCCAGTTCGGCTCGATACCTTCGGTGCGCCTGGGCAATGCGTCGAATACTATCCACGATCTGCGCCACATGTTCCGGGACATCGTTTCGCGACTGACAGTAAAAATGCTCGCTGATGGCCGACATGTCGTCGGCGCACTGTGCCATCATCGTGCGGCTCCACTCGCCGACGGCCCCGACGGCAATGGGCAGAATCGTGGGATCGACCTTACGCATCGCCGCGACAACGGCCTTGTGTTTCTTGACATACTCCGACAGCGGCATGTTGCCAAGCTGCCAGTTTCCATACATCTCGTTGCCGACCGCCCAATATCGGATTCCCCATGGTTCCCTGCGTCCATTGCCGGCGCGCCATTTGCCCATCGGCGTATCGACGGAACCGTTACAGTATTCCACCTCCTCGGCTGCCATCTCCACCGAACCCAGTCCGGTGTTCACGGTTACATACGGCTCAGTCTTCAGTAATGCGCAGAAATCCATGAATTCGTGAATCCCCACATCGTTATGCTCGATTCCGGTCCAAGCCGGGTTCTTTCGCGGAGGTCGTTTGTCCGGATCTCCGATCCCGTCTTTCCAATCGTAGCCGCTGACAAAGTTGCCCCCCGGCCAGCGATAAATCGGCGAATCGAGATCTTTCAACAGGTCCAGCGTATCCTTACGGAAGCCGCGAATGTTGTCAGCCGGCATCAGGGACACCGTCCCAATCCGAAGAACGCCTTTGCCCTGGCTGAGGATCTCCAGTCGGCCCTCTTTCGTCGTCCCTCTGCTACGAAGCGTAAAGGGATATTTGGCAAACTCTTCGGTCAGCTTGTCGATCCGAAAGGTGGCCTTCTGAGAAGATCCCGTTCCCCAGACCAGGTTTACCTGCACCGGTCCGGCCTGGGCATCCCCGGCCAGAATCACCCGGCCGGCGTATTCTTTGCCTTTTGTCAGCCACAAGCCATCTTGATGAATCCCGCCCGGCACGCCCGGCCCGGCAAGCTGAATCTGCACCGAGTGCTCGCCCACATACGGATGGTCTTTGGACATGGTAAGGTTGGACTTGGGTCCCAGTACCTTCCACGGAGATGCCGCAAGAATCCGAGCCCCTTCGCCGGTGGTCCTCCAGATCTCCGCCTCTGCGGGAACCGGATAGTAGAACTTTCGGTCTTCGAGCATCTCCGCCCAGATTCCGCCGTAAATGCATCGACCCAGGTGTTCGATGAATTGGCCGTAAATATACGGCGAGATCGGTTCGCCGGTCCTGGCTGCGTCGACGGCAACCTTCGCTTCGACGGTTGTGGAGACAATCGGCGTCGGCCCGATTTCCTCCAGGCGAACATCGTCGTACCAAGCCGTACCCGTCGCCCGACCCCAGCCGCCGAACAGACAATTGATCTGAATGCTGTCGTTGCCTCCGGTGTTGAAGGTGCATTCCACCTTGGTCCAGTCCGTCGTGCCCGACACTGCGGGAGTCTGAACGGGCTGAATATCGTGAATATTCAGCAATGCGCCTTTGGCTGATCCAGCCACGACATTCTCCGTTCGAATCCAAGCCGACAACCGGTACTCGGTCCCGGATTTGACGGAAACGGCCTGCCGCCAACTAATATCTCCGCCCTTTGTTGAAAGGATCCGGACGCACTTTCCGCTGCGACCATTCGCGACCCACGCGAACTGACCTTCCCCGCTCCATGTGTCCGGTCGCCAGTCGTCCGGATTGGTACCGGAACCTTCTTCAAACGATCCGTTGGAAATCAGATTTGGTAGGCCTTCGGATTTGACCGGTTGGTGTTGCGGTGCACAGGAAACGACCGTTAAGAGAAGCCCGATCAGGACCAGTCTCGATACCATCCGCTTTCGCATGGCAAAGCTCTCCTATTCAAAGAAAAAGGGCAGGTTGATGTTCCTGCCCGGTATCATATCGAAATTCGAATTTTTCGCAAGCCGATAGGATGTTTTATCAAACAACGCCTTCCGCCACCAGATCCCCGACCTGGCTGGTCGTATATCCCATCTTCCCCGCCGCCAGCGATTTGAGCTTGGTCGCGGTTACTTCACGCACGGCTTGTTCGATCCTGGCCGCGGCCTTTTCTTCGCCCAGCGTCTGGAGCATCATTTGCATCGCGCAGATCGCCGCCAGCGGGTTGATCACGCCCTGGCCGGTGTACTTGGGAGCGCTGCCGCCGATCGGCTCGAACATGCTGACGCCCTCGGGGTTGATATTCCCGCCGGCCGCGATCCCCATCCCTCCCTGTGTGATGGCTGCAAGATCCGTGATGATATCGCCGAACATGTTGCCGGTGACGATGACATCGAACCACTCGGGATTCTTGATCATCCACATGCAGGTCGCATCGACATGGTAATAGTCGCGGCGGATGTCGGGATAGTGCTTTTCGCCCATCTCGTGAAACGCCCGTTCCCACAGATCATAGACGAAAGTCAATACATTGGTCTTGCCGCACAGGGCCAGCGTGTTTTCCGCGCCGACGCCGCGGGCCTTTTTGCCGTATTTGCGGGCGTATTCAAACGCGTACTTCAGACAGCGGTCCACTTGAAAACGCGTGTAGATCGAAGTCTGGATCGCCGTTTCGTTGGGCGTTCCCTTGAGGGTAAAACCACCCGCTCCGCTGTAGAGGTCGCCGGTGTTCTCACGAACGACACAGTAGTCGATTTCTTTTGGCCCTTTGCCCTTGATCGGGCATTCGACCCCCGGGAACAGCCGTACCGGCCGCAGGTTGATGTACTGGTCCAGCTCGAAGCGCATCCGGAGTAACAGTCCCTTTTCGAGGATCCCCGGCTTGACATCCGGATGGCCGATCGCGCCCAACAGGATCGCGTCGAACTTCTTGAGTTCTTCGGCCGCGCCGTCCGGCAGCGTCTCGCCCGTCCGTTTGTACCGCTCGCCGCCGAAATCGAAATAAGTCTTTTCGACCTTGAATTTGAATTTTCCCGCCGCGGCATCCATCACCTTGACGGCCTCCGCAGTCACCTCGGGGCCCGTTCCATCGCCCCCGATCACGGCAATCTTGTAACTCTTTGGCATTCTTCTTCCTTTCTATGCTTTGGTAGCTTTTAAACTTGGATTATAACCGCGGATAACGCAGATTTCACGGATTGGATTTAACTAATCTTTTGTAAACCAAAGAGGGTTCAGAAAAATTAATCAACAATCCGACCTTGAATTGCCCCGCCTTTAGGTAACTGATCACTTGGGCGATTTCGACTTCAGTGATTTGTTTAATCGCCTTTAATTCGACCAGAACCAACGATTCGACGACAAGATCACAGGTAAAACCTTTGATCATGGTCCCTTTGTAATATACGGGAAGACTCTTCTGCCTTTCGTAAGGAATCTTCAAGAAACCAAGCTCGCAGGCCATTGCTTCTTCATAAACGCTTTCCAGAAATCCGGGGCCCAAATTCCGATCAACTTCCATGGCCGCGCCGATGATCTTTTCGGTGATATTGCCATATAGAAGTCCCTGTTCACCCATTTCAATTCCTTTACCAGCGAAATCCGCGTAATCCGCGGTTCATTTTGCCGCTGTTTTTTGAATGTGTTCCAGCAAACCACCGTCGTGGACAATCTCCAAGGCGAAATCCGGCAGGGCCTTGAAATGGATCGTCGTGTTCTGCGTGCGGTTATAGATGACGCCGGCTTGGAAGTCGATGTCGATCCGGTCGCCGTCGGCGATCTGCTTGAGGGCATCCGAAAGTTCGATCGGGTAGAACCCGCAGTTGATACAATTGCGGTAGAAGATCCGCGCAAAGGATTGGGCGATCACCGCGCCGACTTTGGCTCCCTGTAGCGACCAGACGGCATGTTCGCGCGACGATCCGCAACCGAAGTCGTCACCGGCCACGACGCAGTCGCCGGACTTGGCCTTCTTGACAAACTGCGTGTCCAGGTCTTCCATGCAGTGCCTGGACAACTCCTTTGAATCATCCGTATTCAGATACCGCGCCGGAATAATCTCGTCGGTATTGATATGATCCCGTTTATACACATGTGCAATAGCCATAACTGTCTCCAAACGAAAAAAGAAGAAACCGCTGATTTCACGGATTATGCGGATTTGCTTTAATGAATTCCCCATCCGTGAAATCCGTGTAATCCGTGGTTATAAATATTTTCTCGGATCCGTCAACACGCCTTCGATCGCGCTGGCCGTCGCCGTCGCCGGACTGGCCAGATACACTTCGCTCTTGGGGCTGCCCATCCGCCCGACGAAGTTGCGGTTGGTCGTGCTCACGCACCGCTCGCCGGCGGCGAGGATCCCCATGAATCCGCCCAGGCATGCTCCGCAGGTTGGCGCGCTGAACACGCATCCGGCGTCGTCAAAGATCTGCGTCAGTCCCTCGTCGATGCTCTGTCGCCAGATGGTCGGCGTCGCCGGTACGACGATCGTACGGATCTTGACCTTCCGGCCCTTGATGATCCCCGCGGCGATCCGCAGGTCCTCAATCCGACCGTTGGTGCAGCTCCCAATGTACGCCTGGTCCATCTTTAGCCCCGCGCATTGGCCGATGGGCTTGCCGTTGCTGGGCAGGTGCGGCATCGCCACCATCGGCTCTAAGCTTGAGCAGTCAATCGTCTCGACGGACACAAACTTAGCGTCGGCGTCCGACTCGAATATCGTATAGTCCTTCTTGTCGCGCAGGTGCTCTTCGAGATACGCCTTGGTGATCTCGTCGAAACCAATCACGCCGTTCTTGCCGCCGGCCTCGATCGCCATATTCGTGATCGTCATCCGCGCCTCCATGTTCATGCCCTTCAGCGCGGGCCCCTCGAACTCCATCGCTCGGTACAACGCCCCGTCGGTGCCGATCCGCCGGATCACTTCGAGGATGACATCCTTGCTATAGACGCCCTTGCCGAGCTTTCCGTTGAGCACGAACTTCATCGTGGCCGGCACCTTGAACCATAGCGTGCCCGTCGCGATCGCCGCGGCTAGATCCGTCGAGCCGATCCCCGTGCTGAACGCCGCAAAGGCACCATAAGTGCAGGTGTGCGAATCGCCGCCGACGATCACCTCGCCCGGCCGGATGTGGCCCTGTTCCGGCAGCAGCGCGTGGCATACGCCCGCCCGGCCCACTGGGTAATAATGTCGAATTTGTTTTTCCCTCGCCCAGGTGTCCAGCCGTTTGAGCAGCTCGGCGCTTTGGATGTCCTTGGCCGGCTGAAAATGATCGGGCGTAACCACGATCTTATCCGGATCGAACACGCGGTCGATCCCCTTGGCCTTGAGCATCGAAATCGCCGGCGGGGTTGTCACATCGTGACACATGATGATGTCGATCCGCGCATCGACCAGATCGCCCGGCTCGACGCAATCCTTGCCCGCCGCCCGTGCCAGAATCTTTTCCGTTATCGTCATTCCCATCTATACATACTCCATAATCCGTCTCACACAAAGCCGCAAAGTCGCCAAGAAATACCTTTATTTATTCTTCGCGCCTTTGCGCCTTGGCGTGAGGAGTTGTTTCCTATACCTCTGCTTTCGTTTCCGCATGTCGTTCGTTGGGTTCGGCGCCGGCCATTCGATTGAGCGCGTCGATAAATGCCTTGGCGCTGGCCTCGATGATGTCCGTTGAAACGCCGCGGCCGAGAAACGATCGCTTGCCGTTGCGAATCCGCACGGTCGCCTCGCCCTGCGCGTCCGTACCCGCCGTGATCGCCCGAATCGTGTAGTCCTCGATCTGCGGCGACACGCCCGTCGCCTGCCGGATCGCCTCATACGCCGCATCGACCGGCCCATCCCCGAACGCCGCCGCCAGTTTGATTTCATCTTTCATTCGGATCTTTACGCTGGCCGTCGGCAGGGTTCCTGTCCCGCTGGCCACATGCAAATACTCCAGCGAAAACACCTGCGGCACCACGCGGATCTCGTCGTTGATGATCGCCGCGATATCCTCGTCGAAGACCTCCTTCTTCTTATCGGCGATGGCCGTAAATTTCGCGTAGGCGGCGTCGATTTCTTCCTTGTTCAACTCAAAGCCCAGCGACTTGCACCGATCGGCAAATCCCGCCCGCCCGCTGTGCCGTCCCAGCACCATCCGTGATCCCTGCAGCCCGATCGTCTCGGGAGTCATGATCTCGTAGGTACTTCGCTCCTTCAGGATCCCATCCACATGGATGCCCGACTCGTGCGCAAAAGCATTGGCGCCCACAATCGCTTTGTTTGGCTGCACGACAAAACCCGTCCGCCGCGAAACAAGCTGGCTGGTGCGGAAGATTTCCGTGGTCTTGATGTTTGTCTGGATATCCCTGAAAAAGTCCGGCCGCGTATGAATCGCCATGACGATTTCTTCCATCGCCGCGTTACCCGCCCGTTCGCCGATACCGTTGATAGTACACTCGACCTGCCGAGCCCCGTTACGAACGCCGGCAAGCGAATTGGCTACGGCCATACCGAGGTCGTTATGGCAGTGCGTGCTGAACACCGCCTTCTCGGCCCCGCGAACCTTCTCCTTCAGTTCGGCGATGATCCGCCCGTACTCATACGGCAGAACATAGCCGACCGTGTCCGGAATATTCAGCGTCGTCGCCCCGGCCTCGATTACCGCCGACAAAATCTCGCACAAAAACGGGATCTCGCTACGACAGGCATCCTCCGGTGAAAACTCCACATTGTCCGTAAAGGTTCTGGCAAACTTCACGGCTTCTACCGCCATCTTCAACACCTCGTCGGGTTGCTTTTTTAACTTGTGCTTCATGTGAATCGGCGATGTCGCAATGAAGGTATGAATCCGCCGCTTCGGCGCGCCGGCCAGGGCCTTTCCGGCCGCCTCGATGTCCTTGGCGTTGGCCCTCGCCAGACCGCAGATCACCGGCCCCTGAAGATTCTCCGCGCAAATTCGGGTTGCCTCGAACTGTGCCGGTGACGAGACCGGAAATCCCGCTTCGATGATGTCCACGCCCAGCTTGGCGAGCTGCTGTCCGATCTCCAGTTTCTCGCTGATCGACATCGCCGCTCCCGGCGCCTGTTCGCCGTCGCGCAAAGTCGTGTCAAAAATCACCACTTTCTCGGTTGCCATAAAGGATCTCCTGATAAAGCTGAGGATTATCCCACAAAAACCGCGATAAATCCATCAGAATCTATTGAGTCAATCTCCTAATCCATGGCATTCCCGCAAACGCGGGAATCCATTTTTATATCCTACCCCCTGTATCCTAAATCCTTCTTGCGGGAACCAATAGTCAATAATCAATTGTCACTATTCAATTCCCACAGAGACCCGCGACTGTCGATTTCAATAGTATCTCACGGAAAGGAGAGGTTGGATGTATGTAGGGTATGTCCGTCGTCTGCGCCTTACCGGCGCAGAAGCAGCAACCCGCCCTCAAGGGCGATCAGGGTCGAACAAACTCGTCGTTGCCGTATCATATACGGCCATACAATTTACCGATTTTCTGCCCTTTGTCAAGATAATTCTCGCCGTTTTTCTCATCCTTCCTCCTATTGACAAACGCAATCGACAATCGAAGCAATCGAAGGGTGTGCGTGTGTGTCACGCTTTGGGTATTTTCTTGACAATCCGGGATGAATGGGGTTTAATACATGGGTTTCGGGCGTTTAGCTCAGCTGGTTAGAGCGTACGGATCACACCCGTAAGGTCATAGGTTCGAATCCTATAACGCCCACTGGATACCACTTGTCGGGAATTGAGGGTTCCCGAAAATTCTCGTAAGATCCTGAAGAAATAAGGACTTACAGTAAATCCCTCCGGATGGCACGCATCAACTTTCGGGTACTCGCAGCAACTCACCGTGCTGTTTTTTGCGCCGTGTGAAGAAGGTCAAAAATCCAATTGAAATGGGTATCTACAAACCCCTTCCCTTGGGTATTAAAGATCAAGGAATGGATCCTAATTCTGTGGGACTCGGCATGGAATCCTGAGGATTTTTGTGGGGTAATTGTGGAGCATTTAATGTGCCGCAATTTTTTGCGGAGGGTCATTTATCGAGTCCAATTCGACTATTTTCCGACATCGACGAAGGATTCACGAGAAGGGAGCATGATGTCAGGGAAGACTGCTTCTTTGTTGACAATCGGGTCCTGTTTCTCTATGATAATGCCAGCACTTAACAATTGTGTATGAATTGAGGAGAGAGCGATGAAACCATCTGATTTTGCGATAATCGTGGCGGTGGTTCTGGCGGCCGGGGCGGGTGCGGGGACTTATTCCGGCGGGTCGGGGTCGGCGGAGGATCCCTATCAAATCTGGACGCCGAAACAACTGACCACCATCGGAATCCGTCCCGATGACTGGGATAAGCATTTCAAGTTGATGCTCGACTTGGATTTTGAATTAGCCTCGCTTATACCCATTGCTCCGGATACGGATAATTCCCTCGATAACGGATTTCAAGGGACCGCCTTCGAGGGTTTGTTCGATGGAAATGGCCACAGGATTCTGAATGCCAGGATCGAACAAGCCGACCATGATTTCGTCGGTCTGTTCAGGATGATCGGTACGCAAGGCGGGATCAGAAAACTGGGCCTGGAGAATATTATCATCGACGGCCGGTCCTCGGTTGGCAGTCTATGCGGGTATAATGAAGGTTCTATCTTGTCCTGTTACTCGATTGCCTTGGTACACGGCTCGGAGGATGTTGGAGGGTTGGTTGGGACCAACCGGAGGGGTACCATTCGGGAGTGTTATAGTTTCGGGGATGTTACCGGGACTACCGTCCAGATTGGAGGGCTGATCGGATTCCTTGATTTTGGAAGCGTTCAGGAAAGTTATTCCCGATGCAGCGTTCAGGGCAGAAATAGTGTCGGTGGGCTGGTGGGTCGAAGCGGCGGCCAAATCATGACTTGTTATGCCATGGGACCGGTGACAGGATCGGGGGTGACGGAAATATCGGATGTCGGCGTGGGTGGTGTCGGCGGGCTGGTCGGGGAAAATTCTTGGGGTCTCAGCGAAACCCATGGAACGATCCACGATTGCTATGCCACTGGCGCCGTTACCCTGACCCTGACCGGATGGTGTGGCGGCCTGGTGGGGAGCAACGAATATCTATCGACCATTTCCTGTTGTTATGCCGCCAGGAAGATTTCAGGCGCCGGTTTCTGTGGGGGACTGGTGGGTACCCGCCATGGGGGCCAAACGCAATACTCATTCTGGGATACCGAGAACTCCGGCCAGCAGAATTCCTGAGGAGGCGTTGGATTGAAGACAATCGAAATGAAATCCGAGGAATTATATAGAGCCAATATGTGGGTTTTCAATAATCCAGTCGGGTGGTGGATTATCGAAGGACAAACCTATCCCTACCTTCAGATGAAACAACAAAGTGGCTCTCCGGATCTCAATGGCGACGCCAGGGTGGACTTGGAGGACTTTGTTCTGTTTTCCAGCCAATGGATGGCAATAATTCCTTGCACTATCCGGCAATCAAACCTCACCTGTACTTGGTCGGAAGGTTACATCAGTTCGGAATGATTGTCGGCGACATGCTTGCTTTTGGACCGACAGCCGATATACTATCGTTTGTGCCAGCCAAGGATTTTCGTGTCATGGTTTTCAGGGCGGTTAGCTCAGTTGGTTAGAGCGCCTGCCTTACAAGCAGGAGGTCATCCGTTCAAGTCGGATACCGCCCAGTCCAAAAACCTCGTTTTCTTAACTGAAAATGAGGTTTTTGTGTTTAGATACCAGTCCATAGTTATCCAGTTATACCTTCCGGCGGCAATCCGGCGTCTAGGACAACCGTGTTTGGTGTGTATAGTGAGTGCCCTTTTTGTTAAAAACAGGATTGTTTTTGGATAGGAGTGTCTGCCTGAAATGGGATCCTATGAAAAGGGGATTCTTGGGAATCTATTGCCTTGGGATCCAAGGGAAAAGGGCGGAAGGGGAAAAGGATAACTTTCGAAGTTGAAAAAAGGGGGAAGATTTGATATAATTCACTGGATTTGATTTCGAATATGGAGTGAGGTTTATGGACAGACAACATGGATCTATGTTGGCTCTGCAAGGTGTTCTATTGTCGTTTCAACATCAGCAATGTCATTCTCTTTTTCATTGTCGATACAAAATCCGCCTGTTCGATTCACCCAGGATCATAGAAAGGAAACGAGATGCTTTCTGAAGTTTATCGATATAACCTGTTGATCGTATGGGGGCTTTTGCTGGGGTCGGTTTGTTGGGGGCAACCCAAGTCGAGTACGACCGGACCGGTCCCGCCGCCTCATGTCGCCGAGTATCTGGCACGGCAGCAGCAACAGCAGGCAATGGTTCCCCCTCCCGCTGAACAGAAGGTTCTGGCTGTCCCCGCCTTTCAGTGGAGACACGGGTGCGGTCCGACTGCTGTGGGAATGGTTATCGGCTACTATGATGGGCAAGCGGGGTATGGGGACCTGATCACCGGGGATGCCACATCTCAGACCTCGGCAGTTAATCAAGCCATCGCATCTCAGGGAGGAACCAATAATCCACAGCATTATGAGGATTATGCTTCGCCGGAAGACGATGCGGATGACAATGGAGCCGATGGTAATACCAACGATACGGGACCCTTGACCGATGATTGCATTACCCAGAACCGAACTCCCCATGCCAACAATTGTGTGGCGGATTTCATGAGGACATCCAGAAGTAA
>CAZXPW010000059.1:0-21974 GCA_964643355.1 uncultured Pirellulales bacterium | reverse complement strand
GCGGGGAAGAGTAGCACAATCATGCTGAGTTTTGCCGATTTCTATTTCCATGTTGGATTGTCGGTATTACAACAGGATATAAGGATATAGAATATAGGATATAGGCGATAGAATACGATAATTCCTATCGGTATATAGCAATGCCATGAGGACCTGATTAGTCTTTATGTCGCCGGTTGAATAGCAAATGGAAAACTTCTGTCGGCAAATTGGAATTTCTCACACGAAGATGCAAGGCCGCAAAGAAGTGCAACCACGGATTGCGCGGATGACACGGACAAGATATTCACCACCAAGCATCTAAGACACAAAGGAGTTTTGGGAACAGGATTTACAGGATGAAAAGGGTTTACAGGATTGACAACAGAGACGGATACCTGATAATGGAGGGTTGTGAAATCGGGAATTAAAGACGGGACTTGGCAGAATACGAATGTGGATGTGCGAACACAAGAAATAATAGGTGGCTGTCCTGAATGGCGTGGATCACCTATGGTGACATACTTTTTTCTTCCAAGGGAGCCGATGTTGTTTTCACGGATTTTGCTTCGATGGCCTTGATGGCCTCTTGGGCGGCGGAACGGATTGGATACAACACAGACATGGAGCGAGGCGTGATTTCTTCTTCCGGGAGCATCGGGGCTCTGGGGCCGGTGTTGTTGACCATGGTTTGATCGACCCATTCAAACATCCTGCTCGATGACAGATACAAGTGAATTCGATACGGGTCGGAGTCGGCGATTTGCTTGAGCCAGGGGATATCGACGGGGATACCGATTTTCGAAAAGGCCTGAAAGCCCAATTGGCGCAGCCGCATGCGAGGGAACAGATTCGGATCGGATACAATCGTCTTGAGTTTGTCGTGAACGGAAGTATCGCCACGATTGCCCCGGGCCGCCATAGCCCAATATCGAGGCATGCCTGACAAGGAATCGGTTCGTTCAGCGAAAAACTGTTTAGTTGTCTTGACCTGAATCAATGCGTTTGTGGCCGCATCGAAGAGGATATCAGCATAAGTACCTGGGCAATTGTATTGGTATCGATCATAGGTCCTGGCCATATTATCCCCGAGAGGAATCTGAATCTGTTCGATGGTTTGCATGGACTGGAGGATAGACCGAAGTTTGTCATCGGCCTTTTCCGGAGATGGATCGGCAGCAAGAAGACTCAAAGAATCAAGGCGAAGGTAGAAACTCGGTCCCGTAAGCCAAGGATTCAGGAATCCCAATAACCTGTCATCCACATCAACACCTTTGATGGCCTTCATCACTTCATTCTTTGCTGCTATCGATAACCGATTGTCTATCAGTAATTCTACGGCTTGGTGTTTCAGAGAAGGTTTTGAATTTGTTTTTACAATATGCAGATATTCTTTTAATCCGCAACTCCACTGCATATCCTTGAAGTCACCTCGACGGAAAACCATATCCGCCAAGGTTTGTTGCGCTTTGGGTGTGTTAACGCCCTTTAATACCGAAGCGAACCGCTGGGTCAATAACCGCACACGGAGATCGTCGGATTCGCCGCGTATCCGTTCAAGGATCAGATCAATGACGGAGTCTCCGAGCGACGCCAATTGGTTGATTCCCTTCTGGATCTCATCCTTTTGGCGGCCATACCGGATCCGTTGTTCAGCGAGAAAATTTTCTGCGGCATCAGAACCTGGAAGCATAGAACCATCGGGGTATTCCCACTTCGGTTCATCCACGGCCAATTGTTCCACCCAGTGGCGGATTTGTTCCCGGTCTGAGGCAGAATTGACTTCACTTGAGAATACATCACAAGGCGTCATCAGAATCCAGAAACCAAACATCAACAAAAGATCAGGGTATATGGTGCCACTTCGCATCATCGACCTCGTTATAGTTTGTACAAAGACATATTATTTCCATCGCGAACCCGGATAAGCCCAGTCGATACACTGCTCGGATGGATTGTTATTCCCATCCTGATCAAGGCCATCCCCAGATCCCGGCGCCCAATACTCCTGAGTGAATACACATTCAGTCTGGTCATCATTGCCGCCGGCATAATCAGAACGAGTTCTACAAGTGCTTGGACTATATGGACCCCCTTGGCTTGGAGGATAGCCCGGCTCAATAGCGTCAGGCATATTATCTCCGATGCCTTGATCATTATCAAGGGCCCGGTTCACACCTGATGGGCCCCACCAAGAAGAATAATCTGTATGGTGTTTCGATTCATGACGACACGCCCAAGCAAAACAATCGATTCCAAATAGCGTATCACCACTATTCACGATAGGAAATCCCATATATTCGTATGTTTCAACAGTTTGTGGATTTGCAATACATCCAACAAACGCACGATAAAGAGGTACATCGTCCGCGGTACAGGAACTTCCATTATAATGATATATACATCCCGATATGATAGCATTTGTTTGGCTATAATAATAAAAGTAGTTCCGCCGAGCAAACAACCAATTGGGTGGTGGGGGGTTATCTGGATCCAAGGGTTTGGGATGCGGTTCAGGCCCCGCTCCCGGCCAGTTTATTGCGCCGAAGGAATAATAGATTTCAACTATCTTGGTAATCGAATTTATTCCGCTGGGTAATAATGGGTGGGTCATGGTCAAGGTTTTCTGTCCAAAGCTGGAATTCCATGGGGGAAGGCCGGTGTAGGAAAATTCGACATAATATCCGGTTTGGTTTTCCGGAGAACAGGTTTGGAGGGATCCGGCAACCTCGGATAAAGTCCATTCCAAAGTATAATCCAACGCCTGGATTCCTGTTGAACCCTCTGCCTTGACAAGACAGACGCCAGATATTCCTTTCGAAATTGGAAACTGTACCGGGAAAACCGGATAAAGGAGATGGTCACTGTCATTTTGATAGCTACTCTCCGAACCGTTTTTCGTACGGATCATAAAAAGCCCGTGCGCTATTCGTCGATTTGGTGATCTGAAACCGGACGAATGTACCGTTGGTTTCGGCTCTAACGCCAGAAGTTCCGATCATCGCTGCCAGATCTGAATTTATCCACATGAGCCCATCCGGACGGCGTTCCGATATCACGGCATCCAATGTCCACAAAATTCGCACCGAAATTCCTTCCTTCCGGATATTCTCCTGAACATGAAAGGCATCCGACTGAGGATTCGGTCGAAGGGACTGGTGCAAAATCCGATTGGCGACCTGAATGATGTAATCCTTTCCGTCAGAACGCGGTTGTTGGACATACCGATCATCGATGAAGGTGATCACCACATTGAAAGGGCTTTCCTGAATTCGTACGATATCATGGCCTTGTTGAAAACAAACGATAAACACATCGCACAATTGTGGCTGGGTAGATTCCTCTTTGAACGCTCCCCAGCGTTTCATCGCAACCAGGCGGCCCTGAATGTCGGGCGGCATCCAGTCCTTATTCAAAAATTTTTTCAGCCATTGCATGCAGGATTCTTTTAACTTGGCATCCACCCCTACAGAGTGATCGCGAATATCTTCATCCGATGGCCAAACCATCTGTTTGATTTTCCACGGAGGTAATGGATTTGGAGACGAATCTTGTTGATGGGCTATCGGGATATTCACATCATGGTTCCACTTGATCGCCGCTCCCTGTTCTCCCACGGTTCGCCGATAGGGAGCTACAATGATACCCATGAGCAAAATAACCGCCGTGAATAACTGAAATCGCTTCATATATCAATCTCCGAATTTCATTTTATTTCTAACCTCTGCTACGTTCTATGGCGGAAGGAGATGCGGACATGTCAGAGTTAATGTATCCTCATCAACCCATTCGAAACCGATTTCCTGCGCGATCGTGTCACGAAATTGAACATAGGAACCTTCATCCCGATTCGCGACGCCTCCCGGGGCATAACCGATTGAGCCGTTGCCCCCGACTTTGACTATACCTTCCCACTTGTTCCACCAATCGGTCCAATACAAACGAACGAAGGATGTAAGACAATATGGGCAATACCCTTGAGGAAAATCACGGCCATAATTGGGCTCGGGTTTTTCGTTCGCAAAATCATGGGTATAGGGACCAATTCCCAGGACCTGGAGGACGCAGTTGAGACCTTCGGCTCGACAACAGCACATGCCTTTATCGCCGGCGGGTAAGGTTCCCATTGCCGCATCAAAATTAACCTGAAAACCCTCTCCACAAATACAACCATCGTGAAGCCCGTTGTAAACGGATTTATTTGCCTTGGTAGCGATGGCGGCTTCCGTGCTCATGCCCTCACCCATTGGAACGGCTCGACTGAGATTATACTCCGAGTAATACATCTGGTCGCATTTGGGGGCGTCAAAAACCCGATAGAGCTTATGGGGACCGGTGTTTCCCATTTCGATCCAAGTGTTGGTTCCGTTGGGGACTTTGTATTTCCAATCTAAATAACCAGACCCTACCCCTATTGTATCCGCAAGAAATCCCGAGCTAATGTGCGAGGAACTCGGCGAAGGCCAATGTTGAAAAATCACCGCCTGATCGGAAAAATACCCTGATCCAACGCATACGATCACGGGAGTCGGACTTGTCAGAGAAGGTCCGGAAGACCAAAAAGCGCCGGATACTTTTATCTTCTTGTTCTTGGTATAGGAGGCCGGATTGTTGGGATTGTTGACTCGTTTCCACACGGGATCATCGACATTCTCGATCGCGTGTTCCTCGTTGGGATTGATGCCGAGAAAACTAACCTCGTCGGGAACGGGTTGGATTACCTGAATATTCACGAATTTAGTATCACACTGGTTGAAGTTGGCCGTCAAGGAAAAAGTCCCGGCTGAATTGAACGGGATTATAACAGCCGGATCATGACCCTGGGCAGCCCCTGACCATGTAAAGAGATTCGTTGGCCATGGATCGATTTCAGGAAACAGGGCCGCACGGAATTCAAATTGATTCCCCCTCAAGACGGTGATCGTGGTATTGGCGACCGGCGTGGAATTGTCGGGATTTGAGGCCACAATTCCGCTGATTTGGGTGACATAGATTGAAGCTATTTTGAAGTCAGAGCCACAATTGCAGGAAATGACCGTAAGAGAGGGGGTTGTTTTACTTACGGTTCGCACGAGTTTGCTGGTGCCATTACCGCCCCCCAATCCCCACCAATACGGGAGAAGGGATTCGGGAACGGTTGGGGTTGGCGTGGCGGTCACGGTAACGATCCCACTGGACTCCACGCAAAGGGCATAGGCGCGTGTATCGGGGTCGTTATCCCCATCGTCAAACTCGACTCCCTGATCGGGCAAAAAGGAAGCAATACCGATCACCGTGATGGAGATGGTGTCTCCCGGATCGTCGGCGCCGCATTTGGCCTTGATGGTATAGACGCCCGGGACGGTCAGGTTATCGACGGTTACGGTGGCGCATCCCTGCGGCGGGTTGATCGCGGCGGCGCCGCCCTGGGGCTGCGACACGACGGACCAGACGGGTTTGTTCGGGGGATAGGGATTTCCTTCGGGATCGGCGAATAAGGAAACGGGAACCCCGACGCAGGTATAGAGGGGACCTTCGTCGGTTGAGTTGGATTTGGTGATTTTGACGACGGATGAAACGATGACCCACTTTTCGACCAGGGCGGACAGATGATCCACACAATTGAATTCACACGGAATACAATCCGTGGAATCATGGTCCCGAACCCGTAAGGAAACGGTTTTGTATCCGGGGGTCGTGTATTTGCAGCTTGGATAGCATCCGGACGATCCGAGGATATCGGTGGCGCCGGAACCAAACGACCAGAGATAGTCGATGGCACCGCCATCGGGATCCTGAGATTGCGGGTAAGACGCGTCGAAAGACGCCCGATCGCCAAGGCCCACGAAAAATTGATTCACCTTAAAACCACAGACAGGGGGATTGCAACAAGCCCAAAGGCCGGAGGTTGATACAAAAACGACCGTTACGAGCAACACAAATGGGGGATATTGACGGTTCATCGTGTCCCCCTTTTTGAATCGGCTTCCAGCCAAAAGAGGACACTTTGACCCCCTCCGGCCAGTTCCGGGAATTTTTCATCCAATTCTCGACAGGCCTGACGGATAATCGGCTCGGCCTGATCGCGGGAAATCCCGCCCCGTCTCATCCAAGCGTCATACTGCTGGAGCATCTGAAGTTGAGCGGTACCGGCAAGACGAAAGTTCGGCCACCGATCCACAACCATCTTGAAATGGGCAATCGCGGATTCAATGTCTCCGATACGGAATAATAATTCGCCGGAAAGATAAGCGGCCTCGGCGGCGCTGTTGTTGATATGGGGCAGGTTCCAGATCACCCGATTGAATATGGACAACGCGACTTTTATCGGCCCGATAGATTCCCGGATTTTTTGTTGCTGGTACAGGATCAGACCCCGATTGCGATACATATCACCGATAATCACCACGGCCAGCGGCATATCGTCGTATTCTTGATAATCGGCGATGAATCGATCGAGGGTTTCCTGAATTTCAGAAGGAATCGACGAGGGCGATTCCACGGTCATCATCTGTTTCCAGATGGCCAGATTGATCAGTTTCTGGCGCGCCCACAAGGAGGCCACTGAGGCCGGAAAACGATCCGCAACCCGGCGATACACAACCGCGGCATAATCGTATTTGCCCGATCTTGTGAACATACTTCCAATGTCGTTGGCCGCCGAACCGGCATACCAATGGGTGGACAAAGTTGTCAGGAGGGTATCCAGAATCTCAAGGGCGGCCTGGTCGTCATCTTGTCGGATACGGAGAATGGCCAGATTCTTGGCGGCCCAGACGGCATCCGGATTCTCGGCATAATCTCGGAGAATCAAGGCGTATAATTCGGCGGCACGATCGAAGTTTTTGGCATTCTGATATTCATCTCCGAGGGCACAGAGGGCCAAAACGAATTGCGTGTGATCGGCAAAATGGGCCGAAAACATTTCGATCCGGGCGAAGGCCTCTTGCTCATCGCCTCGTTCGATCGACAGGCCGCACAGATTTTTGGAAGCCCACAGCGATGAATCGGAGTTGGGAGCCCGAGCGACGACGAAATCATACAGCGCTTTGGCGGTCTCAAAGTCTTTAATTTTTCGCCACCCGTCGGCAATCGCGCCGGCGGCCAAAACCGCGCCATCCTGATCGCCAAAACGATTCAGAAATTCGATTGTGGCCCCACGGGCCGCATCCGGATTGTTGATCTGGTCCAGGTACAAAAGACAGAGATTTTTGGAGGCCCATACGGACTCGGGATTATCGGGAAACTGATCGATGACACGGCGGTATATCGATTCAGCCCTGGCAGGATTGGAAAAATACGGCAGGTCGCGCCAGGCGTCTCCAAGGGCACATAAGGCAAGCGGAATTTGCGGATGAGCGTGGAACCGAATCGTGAGTTCTTCGAGGGCGATATCTGCAGCGGAAGTATCCCGGCGTTGGATCGCCATGTCGGCCAAGTTTTTGGCTGACCAAATCGAATACGGATGGGTTTCGAAGCCGTCGAGAATGAGGCGGTATATACGACTTGCTTGATCCAAATCATGCATTCGCCGATAGGCGTCGCCGATTTCGCAGAGGGATTTGGTCAGCCATGGATGGTCGGCGAAGGTGGCCAGCAGGGTCTGGGTTTGCGCCTCGGCCGCGGCGGTATCGCGGGTTTCGATGGCCGTCTCGATCAGGGCCTGCGAGGCGACAAGGGCGATATCGGGATCCGTTTCTTTGGCCAGAATGTCGCTGCAGAGGGTCCGGATTTGATCGTATTTGCACGAGCCCCGAAGCCGGGAGATTGTCTCGGCAAATCTATCCGGATCGATCGTTTGCTGCGGAGATTCGGCGGGGCCGGCGGGTGCAACCGATAACGGATCGACAGTGGCCACCGGCTCGACATTCTGGGCCGAAGAGGAAAGATGCAGAGCATAGAAGATCAGGAAAACCAACAGGATTGGAACCAAACAAAGACCCCCGATTTTGCCGGCTCGGACAATGGCCTTGGCCATAACAACGCTCCTTTACTCTCCCAAAACCGTTTGCTTTTTGCCTCTTTAATCTGCCCCCCCCATGTCCACAATTACCATTGTCCGGCCTTCGCCTGAGCCGTCAAGCAAAATTTTCGAAAAAAAGCAAAAATATTTTTTGATACTCGCCTTCTCGGTATTTTCCCTATCGAAAAATCAGAAGTTTCCCGGATGGCACAGCCTAAAAGTGCGAACTTCGAAATCCGGGGAACATGAGGGGACCAAACTAACGATGTCGTATAGCGTCTTGTGGCCCAAAGGATAACCCGAGGGGTTTGCGTAGGGATTCTTTACCTGGTGCCATCATGATCGAGTCCAATTGGACGGATTCTCTCATCTCCGGTTGGAGAATTTTTTCTCCAAAAAACTTGCGTTGCGGCAAAGGAACTGGCAAAATACCAATTCTGTTGAACCGGAAACAGGATACGCAAACCAAACGAGGTGGACAGATATGGCAGATTTGAAGGCGTTATCGCAGGCGATTATCAAGGGAGACCAGATGACCGCGACGAAGATCACCCAACAGGCGATCTCGGAAGGGGTTGCTCCCGGGACGATTCTGGAAGAAGGCCTGATTGCCGGGATGAACACGATCGGAGTGCGGTTTAAGGCCAACGAGGTCTATATCCCCGAGGTGTTGATTGCCGCTCGGGCGATGAAGATGGCCATGGGAATTCTCGAACCGAAATTGATTGCCGCGGGTGTCAAGCCCCGGGGAAAGGCCCTGATGGGAACCGTTCAGGGCGACCTGCACGATATCGGCAAGAACCTGGTCGTGATGATGCTAAAAGGAGCCGGTTTTGAAGTCGTGGATGCCGGTGTGGATGTATCGCCGGATGCTTTTGTCGCTAAGGTTCGAGATAGCGGCGCCCAGGTCGTCGGATTGAGCGCATTGTTGACGACGACGATGCCTTCGATGGAAAAAACTATTGCCGCTCTCCGGGAAGCCGGTTTAAAGACCAAAGTGATTATCGGTGGAGCGCCGGTAACCCAGGAATATGCCAGTAAAATCGGGGCCGATGGGTATGCCCCGGATGCGGCCTCGGCCGTGGATGTGGCCAAGTCCCTTTTGAATTAAACATTTCCAGAATGGATTGTACAAACGCCGGCCGCGAAAGGGGTCGGCGTTTTTTATGGTTTTGGGTGGGGTTTTGATTGACAATCGCGGATGATGGGGTTAAGTTTTCCCGAAATCGTAGGGGATAGGATGGAATGGACTTGGACAAGGATAGCCGATGACAAAACCAACATTTTCGCAGTACTTGCGAGCGAATCTGGATGCCGTGGGAAAGAAAAAGGCCTGTGGGCCTTTTGTCACGATCTCCTTTGAGTACGGCTGTGACGGATCCGAGATCGGACAGTCACTGATCGAGAAAATCAACAAACGGATCGGCTCGATAGCGGGTCCTGAGGCCCAATGGAAGGTCAATGACGGGGAGTTTCTACAGCAGTTTGCACGCGAAGCGGGAATTGACCCCGATTTGATCCAAAAAGAACGAATCTCCAGGCCCAGTTTGCTAAAAGATATCCTGCGCGTTTTTCATGGGCGAAATGTCCCGGATTGCCATGAGATTTTCAAGGGACTGCAGATTCTAATCCGAGAAGCGGCCGTCAAGGGTCGATGCATCATTCTCGGACAGGGATCCCGAGCGGCCACGGCCGGTTTGGATAATGGATTGCATGTTCGTCTGGAGGGCTCGCGCGAATGGAAAATCGCCCGGATCGCCTCTCGGGAGGGTTTGAATCGGGATGCGGCTGCAGCCAAAGTGGATCAGCACCAGAAGCGGCATCGGTTCCTCCGTTCCCTCTATCAAAAACACAATACCCGATGGCCGGCGTTTGATCTGACCGTGGACAATTCCCAGTTCACCAATGACCAGATCGTGGATCTGATCCTGTTCGCCATGGAAAAACTGGAATATATTCCGAAATAGATACCCCCGGCAGAAGCGGCAACAGGAAGGATATCGGATGGAATTGATTCGACAAATCAAAGAATCTGAAACGCAGGCCAAAAATATTGTGGAACAGGCCCGTGTGAATGCGGATCAACTATTGGAACGGGCCTGTAAAGAGCGGGCCGAACAGACCGCCGAAGCGCAACGGCAACGACGCCTGGCAATTGAACGAGCATTGGAATCGGCCCGACATGACGGACAGACCCAGGCAGAACAGATAACCGCTGAAGGCCACCGACAGATTGAGATTCTCGGACAGCGATGTGAAGGCAAAATTGACGGCTGTGTTCAGCGCGTCCTTGAGGCGGTTCGGAATCTGCAATCATGATCGGCCTGCGCCCTGTTTTTTCACCCGTCGGCTGAATTCAGCGAACCATCGTCGGTTTTCCGGATATCGGAAATCGTATGGCAATATGCAAAATGACCAAGGTGATGATCGTCAGCCACCGCAATGAGGTGGCGACTCTTCTGTCTGCGCTGCAAAAGAAAGGGATCGTCGAAATTCTGGACGCTCCACGGGCGATGGTCACCAAGGAGTGGCCCCAGTTGCATGTCGAAATCCGGCGACCCCGTGACCTCGAGGAACGGGTTGGGCGGTTGGACAAGGCGGTGGCATTTTTAAAGGCACGGTCCACCTTCAAATCCAGTGGCTTGCGTCCGAGAATGGAAATCGATCCCGAACGGTATGAAAAGATCGTCTCGGATCCCGCAGCCGGCGAGATGTTGGATCAGGCCGAACGAGTTGCATCGGAATTGGACAAATTAGATACTGAAATCGAAACTATCCAGGGTCGCTTGGATTGGTTGCGACCCTGGGAAGCCCTGACGATTCCGCTTGAGCAAATGCGCTCGCTCCACCACGCCGTCTGTCTGACCGGTCTTCTGGCCGATCAACATATGCCGTCCTTGACCGAATCCCTGGAGCAATTGGGAGGGGTGATCGAAAGCGTGGGACGGGATGGACTTCATCACGCCTGCGTGATTGTTTGCCTGAAAGAGCACCTTGCCGAAGCGCAAAAAATTCTGCGGGCCGCGGATTTCGATCCGGTCAGTTTTGAAGGCATGCAAGGAACGGTGGCCGATCAGATGGAATATAACCGAAGGCGATTGCGTCAATTGGACCAGGACAGGAAGAATGCCGATCGACGGGCCGAAACGCTGGCCGGTGAAATCCTGTCCTTGCAGGTTCTGCACGATCATGATCGAAATCTCCTGGGTCGCGAAAAAGTTCGGGCGTCTTCCCCGGCAACCGAACAGGTGGTCCTGTTGGAAGGGTGGATCAGGGAAAAAGATTTCAATCGTCTGGAAAAAATCGTCGGGTCATTCAGGGCGTCCTGTCTGGAACGAATGGAAACAGCGACCCAGGAAGAGATACCGGTTGAAATCGATAATCCCGCCCCGGTTCGCCCTTTTGAATCGATCACCCGGCTATACGGACTTCCCCTTCCCAGCTCAGTGGATCCGACGCCTTTTTTGGCTCCATTTTTCGCAATCTTTTTCGGTTTGTGTCTGGCCGATGCGGGATACGGATTGATTCTTGTGGCGCTTTTGGTCTGGTTTATCCGCAAAGTGCAGGGGGACAAAAAAATCCTGTGGATGCTTCTGATCTGCGGCGTTACAACCTTTTTGGCCGGGGTGATCACGGGAAGCTGGTTTGGCGACGCTGTGACCGCGCTGATACCGCACCAGACAAGTGCATATCGTCTCCTGAACCGTGTTCGTGAAAAGATCATGCTCTTTGATCCCATGACGCAACCAATGACATTCTTTCTTCTGTCGCTGGGACTTGGATATTTGCAGATTCAATTCGGCCTGTTCATCGCAATGGTTCACAATCTGAGGCGAAAAGAAATCGCCGCTGCGATATTTGACCAGGTTAGTTGGATCCTGATGTTGAATTTCTTATTGGGGCTGGGGCTGAGTACGGCAGGGCAGTTACCCAGGGCATGGGCACCTGTATTTGGATTCGGCTTGATCATACCGGCGATGATGATCTTGTTCTTCAGCGGGCGCGGATTGCCGTGGGGCGGACGATTGGGGATGGGGTCATTTCAATTATTCAGCACCGTGTTTTACGGCGGCGATGTCCTCAGCTATGTGCGGCTGATGGCGCTGGGAATGGTAGGTTCTGGGTTTGGAATGGCGATCAATGTTTTGGTCAAACTGGTGATGGATGTCCCCTATGTGGGATGGTTGCTGGGCGCAATTGTTTTTGTGGGTGGGCATCTGTTTAATCTGGCGTTGTCGCTGTTGGGGGCATTTGTGCATAGTCTGCGTTTGCAATTTGTCGAGTTTTTCCCGAAATTTTTTACGGGTGGCGGACGGCCGTTTGAACCGTTGCGGCAAGAGTTTGAGCATGTGTATATTACGGCACAATCCGATTCCTGATGAGTCGGAAGGATGGAAACAACTTTGACAGAGGAATAGAGCCGATAGGAAAGCGAGGTTTTTCGTATGGAAATGTTGGGATTAGCATTTGCATTGACGGGGGCGGCGATTGCGGTATTTCTGGCAGGAATTGGGTCGTCGATCGGATTGGGTACGGCGGCAAAAGCGGCTACCGGGGTGTTAAGCGAGAAACCCGAACGATACGGCACCCTGATGTTGCTGGTGGTCTTGCCCAGCACGCAGGGTATTTACGGCTTCGTCGTGGGCCTGTTCGTGATGATCAAATTAAACATGTTCGGAGGGGCCGTGGCGGATGTGACCTGGTGGCAGGGGCTGCAGATTCTGGCCGCTTGTTTGCCGGTCGCTGTGGCCGGATGGATCAGCGGCATTTATCAGGGTCGGACCGGAGCCGCGGGTATCTTAATGTCGGCCAAACGGCCGGAGATGGCATTCAAAGCTGGCGTGGTATTCGCGGCGATGGTCGAGTTGTATGCGATTCTGGGCTTTCTGATTTCATTGCTGATCCTGCTGATGGGGATCAAGATCGGGGCCTGATGCGGTTGGAATTCGCACGAACAAGGAAATGACGATGAGTACGCAGCGAGTGGTCGAGGCGATTTTAAGTCACGCAAAGGATGAGGCAGAAAAAATCCTTTCGGAGGCCCGGTCCCGTATCGATGCCGAGCAAGCTGCTCATGAAGCCGAAATGGAGCGGTATCAACACCAGACCAAACAACTGGCGCAGACGGCTGCCGAAGAGTGGAAAATGCGAACGCTGGCCGCGGCGCGGATGAACAGCCGCAGAGAACTGCTGGCCGCGAAGATGCGTTGGCTGGATGAAGTCTTCGCGCGGGCCAAAACCCGGATCATGTCTTTGCCGGAAGATCAATATCAAGAGTTGATGATACGATTAATGATTCAAGCGATTCGAACCGGTGACGAACGGATTCGGATTGCTGTTGGGGAAACGCGGATCAACGAAAAGATGGTCAAGCAGCTCAATCGTCAACTCGGACCGGGCTTGAAGGGCAATGTGCAATTGGATTCCGAACGGATGAACATCAGCGGGGGGTTTGTTCTGCTCCGCGGCAAGATCCAGGTTAACGCCAGTGTGGATGTTTTGATAGAACAGGCAAGACAGGAGCTTGAGATGGACCTGTCGCGGGAGTTGTTTGAGTCATAAGCCGATCGTTGAAAATATGGAATGAATATTCGAATGTTTTATTGCCCGTCAGATAGTCCGACAAGAGAATTTTATCGGTATCCGCCCATCGGGGTCGATGACTGGCGGTACGGATTTGCCGTCGGTCAGGTCCGATCGCTGGAGACGCGGATGTTGACCCGGGCGACTCTGTTGGATTTGGCCAACGCTGAAAACGCCGATGCCGCGATAGATTTGTTGTCGGGAACAGATTATGCATTGCCTGCCGGGAGTCGCGGCCCCGAACAAATCGAGCAGATGCTCCATGATCGTCGCACGGAAATCCGCCGTACATTCGCCTCGTTGATGCAGGATCCTTTGCTGGTCGAACTGCTGGAGGCACGGGACGACTTTTCAAACCTGCGGCTGGCGATCCGGCGACTGGTAACCGAACAGCCGATCGGCGCCGACTATAGTATCGACGGCAGCATTCCTGCCGATCAGTTTGAGGAGGTTCTGCAGGCCGAAGACTATGGACGATTTCCCGAGCATTTGCAAGAAGCGGTCGAGTCGGCTGTGCTGGGGTTTTACGAAAGCAAGGATATTCGGCGGATCGATTACGAATTAGACAAGGCGCAAGCGACCTACAAACTGCGTCGGGCTCGCGATCTCAATTGCGAGTTTCTCTGCTCGCTCTTTCGGATCCAGATCGACCTGATCAATATCCGAATGATGTTGCGGCTCAAGGCGGCCGGACGAGATGATCGTAATCTCTTTTTGTTCGGCGGGTTTATCGAGACCGACAAATTCATCCACGCGCTGGAGATCGGCTTGGAGGCGGTTGCTCCGTTATTTGTTGCCACGCCGTATTATGAATTGGTCGAGGGCGGCATTCTGTACTGGACGACCAACCAGTCGTTCCTGCGGCTGGAGCGGTTATGCGAGGAGTATATGAGGGGTTTTTTGCTGCAGACGCGGGCGCTGGCCGCGGGATGGCAACCGATTGTGGCGTATCTGCTGCTGATGGAACAGGAGATCCGGACGGTCCGAATGATCCTGACAGGAAAACAGAATGGATTGGATGTTCGGCTGATCCTCGATCGCCTGGGTGAGTAAGATTGACGGGAGTCATTATGCAAGGAAAAGTGGCGGTTTTGGGCAGTCCGGATTTCGTGATGGCGTTTTCGACGCTGGGGCTGGATATCTATCCGGTCGAGTCGGAGCCGCAGCTCGTCGCAAAAACGGCCGCCGAAATTCTTCGTCAGTCGTATTCGTTGGTGGTCGTGGCCGAAAATGTCGCTCCGATGGCCGAGGCGATCTTTGACCGAACAATCCAACAGCCCTTACCCTGTGTCGTAACGGTTCCATTTTTATCCGAATCCGGCGGGTATGCGACTGCGTCGCTGGGTCGGGTGCTTCGCATGGCGACGGGGATCGATATATTGTCGGCCGGAGCGGATCGAAAACAACCAGACAGATCGTGATCAATAAAGGTGTACGGATGAGTCATATGCAGGTTGGCAAAATTGTGAAGGTGGCAGGGCCGGTGGTTGTGGCCGAAGGGATGTCGGGCGCCAGAATGTACGATGTCGTGCGCGTGGGCGAGGAAAATCTCATCGGCGAGATTGTCGAGTTGCGCGGCGACCGCGCGAGCATTCAGGTCTATGAAGACACAACCGGGGTCGGTCCCGGCGAAAAGGTCGTCAATACCGGCGCTCCGCTGAGCGTGGAACTGGGACCGGGACTGATCTCCGGCATTTACGACGGGATTCAGCGGCCCCTGGATCAGCTCCGTGAAAAACAGGGGGATGTGATCTTGCGCGGCAGCGAAGTTCCCGGCCTGCGCCGCGATGTCAAATGGCATTTTACCCCGACCGTTCCCAATGGAAATATAGTCCGGGGAGGAGATATCGTCGGTCAGGTTCAGGAAACAACCCTGCTTGTTCACAAGATCATGGTTCCTCCCGGAGTATCGGGCCAACTGAACGGATTGCGGGAGGGGGACTTCACGGTAGAGGAAACGATTGGAATCGTAACCGCTGACAGTGGCCAGCGGACGGAGTTGAAGCTGATGCACAAATGGCCCGTGCGAACGGCTCGGCCGTCGCAGCGGCGGCTGGCCCCCGGGGAAATCCTGACGACCGGCCAGCGAGTGATCGACGCCTTCTTCCCGATCGCCAAGGGGGGAACCGCTTGCGTGCCCGGTCCGTTTGGGTCCGGCAAAACCGTCGTGCAGCACCAGTTGGCCAAATGGGTCAACGCCGATGTCGTCGTTTATGTCGGGTGTGGCGAGCGCGGCAATGAGATGACTGATGTGCTCAAGGAGTTTCCCGAGCTTAAGGATCCACACACCGGCGAGCCCCTGATGAAGCGAGTCGTTTTGCTGGCCAATACTTCCGATATGCCCGTGGCGGCCCGGGAGGCATCTGTTTATACCGGAATCACCCTGGCCGAATATTTTCGTGATATGGGGTATTCGGTGGCAATGATGGCTGACAGCACCAGCCGCTGGGCCGAGGCCATGCGGGAAATCTCGACACGGCTGGAGGAAATGCCGGCCGAGGAGGGCTATCCCGCCTATCTCGGCGCCAGAATCGCATCCTTCTATGAACGGGCCGGTCGGGTCGTCTGCCAGGGCGGTCCGGAAAGAGAAGGGGCCTTGTCGATCATCGGGGCTGTCAGTCCCCCGGGTGGTGATTTGTCGGACTCTGTGGTTCAGGCAACCCTCCATGTGGTTAAGGTGTTCTGGTCTCTGCAGGGACGGTTGGCCCAGCAGCGACACTTTCCGGCAATCGACTGGCTGACAAGTTATTCCTTCTATAAGCAATATTTGCCCGGCTGTTTCACGGATCGTCAACGCGGAGTTGAAATGGCCGAGATGTCGCGACAGGCGATGAGTCTGCTGGAACAGGAATCCCAACTGATCGAAATCGTACGGTTGGTCGGAGCCGAGTCAATCTCGGCCAAGGATCGTATCATATTGCTGACCGCTCGCAGCATACGCGAAGATTTCCTCCATCAGAACGCCTTCCATTCGGTGGACACCCACACCAGTATGGACAAACAGTTTGAAATGCTCAAGGCGATTTTGTATTTCCATCAAGCGGCGCTTTCGGCCGTGGAACGCGGCGCCGATACGCGGGATCTGTCGGCCCTGAGTGTTCGTCAGTCCATCGCCCGGGCCAAGTTTATGGAAGAAAATCAAATGGAGCGGATCGTGGATATCCGACGACAGATCGACGAACAAATTCGGACCGTGATTGCGGCGGTTGCGGCATAAATCCTCAAAAACCAACCGACAACCAAATCATTCCCAGGACATGCGGGAGTATGGGATGCTGAAAGAGTATCAGACAGTCAAGGAAATTTACGGGCCCCTGATGCTGGTCGAAGGAGTGGAAGGGGCGAAATACGGGCACATTGTGGAAATCCGGTTGGCCGACGAAACCGTCCGCCACGGTCAGATTCTCCAGGTGGAGGGAGACCGGGTTCTGGCGCAGGTCTTCGAAGGAACCGAAGGCGTGGATGTCGCCCGAAGTTCGGTTCGTTTCATCGGCCGTCCGATGGAACTGTCCGTATCCCTCGACCTGTTGGGTCGTGTGTTCGACGGCACCGGAAGGCCCAAAGATAACGGGCCTGCGATTCTGCCTCGGCAGCGACGGAACATCAACGGCAATCCCATCAATCCGGTCGCACGGGATTATCCCAACGAGTTCATCCAGACCGGGATTTCCACCATTGACGGTCTCAATCCGCTGGTTCGAGGCCAGAAGCTGCCAATCTTTTCCGGCGCCGGACTTCCGCACGACGAAATCACCGCCCAACTGGCTCGGCAGGCCACCGTGCTTGGCAAAGGCGAATCGTTTGCGGTGGTCTTCGCGGCGATGGGGATCACATTTGAGGCGGCGCAGTTTTTCATCGATGACCTGACCAATACCGGCGCCATCGAACGGGCGGCCTTGTTTATCAATCTGGCCGACGATCCGGCGATCGAACGAATCGCCACTCCGCGGGTGGCCCTGACCGCGGCGGAGTATCTGGCCTTTGAAGAAAACATGCATGTCCTGGTCATCCTGAACGATATGACCAACTACTGCGAGGCCCTTCGCGAAATCAGTGCCGCCCGCAAGGAAGTTCCCGGTCGTCGCGGATATCCGGGCTATCTCTATACGGATCTGGCGTCGTTGTATGAACGCGCCGGGCGGATCAAGGACAAAACCGGTTCGATCACGATGGTTCCCGTTCTGACGATGCCGGAAGACGACAAAACACATCCTGTACCGGATTTGACCGGATACATCACGGAAGGCCAGATCCTGATGAGCCGAGGCCTGCACCGCAAGGGGATAGCCCCGCCAGTGGATGTCTTGCCGAGCTTGTCGCGCCTGAAGGACAAAGGCATCGGACAGGGGAAGACACGCGACGATCACGCCGACCTGTACAACCAGTTGTACGCCGCGTATGCCCGCGGCAAGGAGGCCCAGGAACTGGCGACGATTCTTGGCGAAGCGGCCTTGTCGGAGGAGGACCGCAAATACATGGCCTATGCCAACGAGTTTGAATCGCGTTATATTTCGCAAGGATATTCCGAAAATCGCTCAATTGTCCAGACGCTGGATCTGGGCTGGGATCTGCTCAGCCGGTTTGAGGATGCCGAACTCAAACGAATGGATGCCAAACGAATTGCGCAATATATGCCGCGGTTCCGTGAAAAACGACCCCAGTCGTAAGGGCAAAAGCGGCTTTGCATAAGGATTTCGGGAAACGATCATGTTGTTGAATGTGAATGCAACCCGGATGGAACAGCTTCAGTTGCGCAGGCGACTGGATTTGGCCCGTCGCGGCCATCGGCTCTTGAGCCAAAAACGCGACGAGATCAGCCGCCGGCTGGTTCAGGTGGCTTCCGCCATCCGACCGCTGCGCCAACGCGTCGAGCGGGAACTCCTGGAAACCACCCGCCGATTTCTGATGGCGAAAGCGACGATGGAACCGGAAGATATGCGGGCGGCCCTGGCTGTGCCGACCAAAAAATTTCATCTGACCGTTCAGTTCGCCTCCGTCATGAGCGTCAGGGTCCCGCAGCTGACCAAGGAAATCGCCGGCGACATTCTATGTTACGGATTTGCCACCACCAGCGGTGAATTGGATATCGCCCTGCGGGCCCTGGAACGGGCCTTCGATGGGCTTCTCGAATTGGCCGAGAAGGAAAAACAGGCCATGCTGCTGGCGACCGAATTGCAGAAAACCCGGCGCCGGGTCAATGTGCTGGAACATGTGCTCATCCCGAATACCCAGCAGACAATCCGGTATATCGCGGGCAAACTGGGCGAGGCCGAACGAGACAACGCCAGCCGGCTGATGAAAATCGCGGAGATGATTCGTGCGTAGCGAGCCGACATTCCATGCTGAGTGCCGATAAAACCAATGGCGGGCCGTCCAAGTCGTTTATGACGGCCGGTCCCACGCTGCATTACAGCCATGCCAATGTTCATAGTTGTTGGATGGCGTCCCTTTTGATCTTTGCCGGAGTGTGTCTCTTCTGGACTTGGATGCATACCGGTCAAATCGCCGTTGACATGACGACCTTCCGAAGCCGGGATGCCTGGCAGCTCCATCCATACATTGTACATCCTCTAAGTATTTTTCAATATCCCTGGCAGATCCTGATACTTGGATTGCTGATGGGGATGATGGCATTGGTGCCCCTGCTCATGGCCCAGTTGTTGAGTTTTCTCTACAGCGTTCCCTGCATTCTGATGGTTGCGGTCTTGGCCCGCATGCCGCTGCTGTCGGGTTTTCTGGTGGTCAGTTGCATAGCCGTCGCATGCCGACCGCTTCGATTCCGTTCCCGCTTCATATCGATCGCATTGTGCCTGGCACCGCAACTGGGGTATTGGATCTGGTTTGCCGGAGGCGAACCCGATCCGATTCGCTGGGGATTTTCCTTTGCCCCCTGGTTTTGCGCTTGGCTGTCGGCCCTGATCGTCGCCGCCGCGACGATCATCGTCGGCCACTTCAATCGGTATCGTCCCCTGTTGCTCTGGACGACCCCGGCCATCGTGTCAGCCGTCACCCTCTGGGTTTTTGTCGAACAGATTGGTTTTGCCGAACTTGATTACCAGTTGTATATCGCCGGAAACAACCCGGAGGAAGCCCGTGAATTCCAGGACCATAACCTGTCCAAAGAGATCGATCGGATAATCGCCGATCCAACAACGCGAAGTTTTCTCAAGGAATTTTATCCCACCGATCCGGCGTTGCTTCGAAAAGACCTGATTCGTGAGATCCAGATCCAACTCGGATACGATCGCTGGCCCAACTGGTTCGATGTTCCCGGCGAGATGAAATACCAGGAAAAGCGCCAGCAACTGCTTCGTTACTACGACCACTTTATGATTCGCTGGCCCAACAGCAAACGGATACCGCTGGCCTTATACTCCGTCGCCATGCTCAATGAATTGAGCCCCGATATCCGCGCGTTTGGCCAAACCGAGATCCTGCGGTTTTCCCGAGATTATCCGCACCATGAAAATCTCCTGATCTGGCTCAAACTCCTGGAACGCTTTCCTCAGAGTCCCGAGTCGATCGAGGCAAGGTATCGTTTCGCCGTCCATCTGGCCGGACGCGAGCAATTCGAAAAGGCCGATGAGTTATGCGGCCAGTCTCTCGATATGATTGAATTGTGCCTCAAACAGATCCAGCCGTCCCCTCCGTCCGATTCCTTCTGGTCGGCCTTTACCCCGGCGTCCAAAACCCTCATGACTCCGATTCGGCTTCGGTCCCTCCGATTGAGAATCCAGGAGTTGCGCCTGATGATCAGCCCTGAAAACAGGCGGAACGACGAGGCCTCCCGTCGGCGGATGGCGCAATGGATCATGCTCAATCCCTGTCGAAGGGATTATCCCGATCAGATTGATGACCTTCTGTCCAGGATGGCTCCGGATGATCCGCTGCGGGATAATCTCTTGTTGGCACGGGCGATGATCATTTCAGATCCGGCAAAACGGGCGGAGGCCCTGTCCTCGATTCATCAGGAACGCGGCACAACGGACGGGGGAATTCGGGCGCTATACGAATTGGGAGTCTTGAAGGTGGGCTTATGGAAAGACAAGCAGGCGGCGGAAGAACAACGAGCCGACAATCTGCGGCAAGCCAGGACCATCTTGAGCGCGTTTGTGTCGTCCTGGCCCGACAGTATCTATACCGGTCCGGCTCGGGAACTGATCAATAGTCTTCCCACGCCCTGATCGAAACCATCGATCAAGGGGTCTAAGACGCGGAAAATCCGGTTGTGGAGGATACTGTTATGGACATGTCGATGATGAGCCCGGCGTTTGTGTTTGGCGGAATGATCCCGGCCAAATACACCGCCGATGGCTCGGATGTTTCTCCTCCTCTAAGGTTTAGCGATATTCCGCCGACGGCCCGGAGTTTGGCCGTCGTTTGCGAGGATCCGGATGCCCCCGGAGGAACCTGGGTCCACTGGGTCCTGTTTAATATTCCTCCAACGACAAGCGAACTACGAGAAGATTGTCCCGCCGATGCCCGTCTGGCCGACGGGAGTTGTCACGGGGTCAACGATTTCGGGGCCCTTGGATATGGGGGGCCCGCTCCGCCCTCAGGGACCCATCGTTACCGGTTCCTCCTCTATGCCCTCGATTGCGAACTGGACCTTCAGCCCGGCTGCCGGAGACACGATCTGGAAAAGGCGATGCGGGGACACAAGATAACGGAAGCGCAGTGCATCGGCCGCTACCGTCGGCGATAATCCGCAAGGAGAAGGATTGATGTCTCGCCGGACGAGCCGTTGGATTCTGATTTGGGTGTGTTTCCTGGGGTGCGGGACGGCCGCGGCCGCGTTTGGTTGGAAGTCGGCCTCGCAGCGGATCTCACGCGGGCTGATTCGAAGTCTGGAGAACATCTGGAACGGACCGGTTACAATCGAGCGTCCTCGCTTTCCCCTTTTTGGGCCGATGCAGATCGGTTCGGTCTCTTTGTTCGACTCTTCCGGCCGTCAATGCATTCGGGCAGAGCAAGTGAGTTTGGATATGGATGGATGGCCTGTTTTCACTTGGCAACTCCGGGAGATCCGGGTGACAAATCTGTTCGGTTCGTTCCCGTTACCGTTCGCTCATTCCGTTCTCTTGGACAAGGATTGGGAGTCCGACTTCAGGCCGCATTTCAAGGTCCGGATTCGGGTGGACCGTTGTTCGATCGATCTGATTCATCCGAAAGGATCGATTGTGAGGTATCAGGATCTGGTTTGGCAGTTAAACTCAGACGGCGATCAACTTCATTTGTTGGTGATTCAGAATCCTTGGAATTCTTCCGATTTTGTTTTTGCCGAGGGAACGGCCGACTGGACGAAAAAACGGATTTCGATTCGTTTCGATGCGACCCATACACTAACCCGCGGAGAAATGGGTCTGATCCAATCCTTGGATCTCTTTCCCCGATGGGCCGTTGGCGGTGGGAGATTTAGGAGCTCTAACAAAACCTTATGATTCGTCGCCAGCAAATTAACAGGCAACCC
>CAZXPW010000058.1:0-22672 GCA_964643355.1 uncultured Pirellulales bacterium | reverse complement strand
ACCCCATTTTCATGCTTTCAGGTTGAACCGAAGGTTCATGTGAGACTGTGTGAAAAATCAACCGCTCGATTTCTTTTTTGAATATTCCCATGATACGACAAACCTTTCAGTTGAATCGTTCAAGGCGACCAAGATTATTCCTTTCCATATTTTTGCGTTGTCTGTTGTTTACAACGCTCAGCGGAATGCCCAGCGGCTCCCTGTGTCCTTCCGGACCAGGCCGCCAATCCACAACCGCCCCTTTCCTGTTGACGGCCCTGCTTGGTACCGGTACGATAGTGTCTCGAACATCAAACGGTTGGGAATGCGACGATGGACTGTCCTGAATGCAACAAGGCGATGATCACGGCCGAACTGTACGAGGTCGAGGTGGATTTCTGCCCCTCGTGTCAGGGGATCTGGCTGGACGCCGGCGAATTGGAAATTCTGCTGGGAGATCCTCAACAGGCCGCCAGCGTCGTCGCCTCTTTAAAACCGTTTTCCACGGCGACCCATCCTCGGCGCAAATGTCCCATCTGTCGCAAGCGAATGGAGATCGTCGATTCCGACGGAACCGGGACGATCCTGCTGGATCGGTGTCGTCTTCAACATGGATTGTGGTTTGACCGGGGGGAGTTACCCGGTATCTTGCAACGGACCTCGCTCGATGAAAAGGGGCAAGTCCGAACGCTTCTTCAGGACCTTTTTATTCGCAATCAAGGAAAGGAATGAGTATGAAAATTCAACGGATTGTAACAATCGCGGTGGTCGTGTGTCTGATGATGAGTGGGTGTGGCAAAGAAATGGCAAAGGAAGGCGGTGCGTCAATGAATCTGTCGAAAGCGGAATTCGGGAAGATGCCGGATGGTTCAGCGGTGGATCTTTATACCCTGACCAACGGCAAGGGTATGACCGTCAAAGTCACCAACTATGGCGGAATCATCACGCATATTCTGGTCCCGGACCGTAACGGTAAAACGGCGGATGTTGCGCTTGGCTTTGACGACCTCGGCGGGTATCTCGGCGGACACCCGTTTTTTGGGGCGATCGCCGGCCGGTATGCCAACCGGATCGGTAACGCAAAATTCACTCTCAACGGCAAGGAATATACCCTGGCCGCCAACGACGGAATCAACCACCTGCACGGAGGAAAGGTCGGTTTTGACAAGAAAGTCTGGAAGGCCGAGCCCGTCAAGGGCAGAAATTTCGTAGGCGTCAAGCTGACCTATGTCAGTCCGGACATGGAGGAAGGATATCCGGGGACGCTGACCAGCGTCGTCACTTACGAATTGACCAACAACAATGAACTGCGGATGAATTATGAGGCCGTGACGGACAAAGACACCGTCTTGAACCTGACCAATCACACATACTTCAACCTGGGCGGGATCGGCAGCGGCGATGTGCTGGGACACGAAATGCTCTTTTTTGCGGATTCGTACACGCCCGTGGACGCCGGACTTATTCCCACCGGAGAGATCAAGTCCGTCAAAGGAACTCCGTGGGATTTCCTGACGGCCCGCACCATCGGCGAACGGATCGGGCAAATTCCGGGGGGCTATGATCACAATCATGTCCTGCGAAACCAATCGGGGAAACTGGCGCTGGGTGTCAAGGTTGTCGAACCCAAAAGCGGTCGCGTGATGCAGGTCTATACCACCCAGCCGGGCGTCCAGTTCTATACGGGCAATTTCCTCGACGGCAGCGTCAAGGGCAAAGGGGTCAGCTACGGCAAACATGCGGGCTTTTGCCTGGAAACGCAGCATTATCCCGATTCGCCCAACAAGCCCCAGTTCCCGTCCGTCGTCCTCAAACCCGGACAAGTGTACCGTCAGACCACCGTGTATGCGTTTTCAACCCAATAAGGGTTTCCCTGTTTTGACTCAGAAAGGAGTACTCGAATGCTTATCGCTTTGATCGTGATAGGCGGACTTGTCGTCCTTCTTGTTCTTTGGGCAATCGGCATCTACAATGGCCTGATCCGGCTGCGCAACCAGGTCGATAATTCCTGGTCGCAGATCGATGTGCAGCTCAAACGGCGGCACGATCTGATCCCGAATCTGGTCGAAACGGCCAAGGGCTACATGCAGCACGAACGCCAAACGCTGGAGAACATCACGCAGGCCCGTAGCCAGGCGATGGGCGCCAAGACCGTCGGCGAAGCGGCCAAGGCCGAGGGGATGCTGACCGAGGCCCTGACCAAGTTCATGGCCGTGGTCGAGAACTATCCGGACCTGAAAGCCAATCAGAATTTCCTGGCCCTGCAGGAAACCCTGACCAGTACCGAAAACAAGATCGCCTTCGCACGGCAGGCCTATAACGACTCGGTCCTTTATTACAACAACAAGATTCAGATGTTTCCTTCGAACATTGTCGCCGAGACCTTTGACTTTACCAAACGGGAATTCTTTGAAGTGGAGAACGCCGCCGAGCGCGAAGTGCCCAAGGTCAGCTTTTCGTAATGGACGATTCTCTATCGACGATTGAATATTCACCCGACAACCGGTCTTGAACTACAAGTGGAACCAACGGAACCCCCGTTATGTGGGAACTGATCCGCGTCAATCGGCGCAATTCGATTTTGCTGATGATGATCATGGCCGCTTGCCTGGTCGGCCTGGGGGCCGCTCTTGGAGGCGGTTTTGCCGGCCAGGACGGTGTGATTGGCGGGATCGTTGTGGCCCTCATCGTGTGGACGGTCCTGGCCCTCATCAGTTTGACTGCGGGAGATCAGATTCTGCTTTCGTCCAGTCAGGCCATGCCGATCACCCCGGAGGTTCATCCCCAGCTTTTCAATGTCGTCGAGGAGCTCAAGATCGCCGCCGGTCTGCCGGCAATACCGAAGATCTACATGATTCACGATCCGACTTTGAACGCCTTTGCAACGGGTCGCAGTCCGAAATCCGCATCGGTGGCGATCACCTCCGGCCTGTTGGCTCGGCTCAATCGCGATGAATTGCAGGGCGTCATGGCTCACGAAATCAGCCACATCATCCATCGGGACATCCTCTTTGTCACTCTTGCGGGAGTGATGCTCGGCAGTGTCGTCCTGCTCAGCCGACTCTTTCTGCGAAGCGCCTATTACGGTTCCATGGGATCCCGTCGCCGTTACTCCTCGCGAGGTTCGCAGGGGGGCGGACAGGCGCAGGCCATCTTGTTCCTGATCGCCATATTGGCGGCCATTCTCGCTCCGATTCTGGTGCAGTTGTTTTACTTTGCGTTATCCCGGCAGCGCGAATATTTGGCGGATGCCGGCGCGGCAAGATTAACCCGCTATCCCGAAGGATTGGCCTCAGCCCTGGAAAAGATCGCCGGCAACACCGCCCCCCTTTCGACAGCCAACGAGGTCACGGCTCCGATGTATATTGACACGCCCTTCCGAGGCGCTAAAGCGATCAGCTTGTTTAGTACCCACCCACCCGTTGAGAAACGAATTCGGATTCTGCGAAGCATGGGACAGGGGGCGTCGCTGAGGGATTATGTTCAGGCCTATCGTCAAACGATCGGATCGGAAACGGGTTTGCCCCTGTCAGCCAGAAAGGACAAAGAATCCGTCGAAATTCGCGCCGCATCACCCGCCCCTTCAGCCGATACAGGCGGCAAGACCGTTGAACGCCAAATGAATGATTGGGTACGACAAGCCAGCGGATATATTTTTGTGCCGTGCTCCTGCGGCATCAAGCTGAAAGTTCCTCCGAACTATTCGTCACGGCGCGTCCAATGTCCCCGTTGCGGTTCTGTCCTGATGATTCAACGCTGAAAAAATCGCAAATCCGAAAAAGCCGATAACCCCGAAAATCGTTTGCCGTTTATCGGAGAACCCAGCTTTTCCCCCTGAAAGCCATACTGGCAACGGATCGCAATGCTTCATCCCCGCCAATGGCATATTCCAGGGCCAGTGTTTTGCGGAGAAGGACTTTATTCGGATTGCCTTGCGGGTCTTTGTCAATCGGATGAGGGATTACTACGGTTTCATTGCTCAGACCCGAAATGAATAGGGAAACGCTCTTGGCTTTCGGATCAAAATCTTGCCAGATGATTGCGACATCGCGGGCATTATCCCGGCCGGGAAGGATCCGGGTATTGCAATGTTCGATCCATTCCAGAAAAGGGTACCGTCCCTGGTGGAGTCGTTTGATCTGATCGAACACAATCTGAGTAACGCCTTTTCCGGCCTGGATAACCTTGAAGGAATCGGTCACCAAGTCACAAGCGGGATAGAATGGCGCTTCTCCGGCCCCGGGGGCCTGTGTCAGGGTCAGGATCAGATACCAAAACCGGGTGGGTTGGGTATCACCGGGAAGAATCAGGGTAATCTGTCGGGGTTGGTCAAAGACCACATTGAAGGTCCAATCTTTGGGTCCCGGAACTAAGGAAGGCCTGGGAAAGGCGTATCCTTCTCCCGCGAAAGACACTACGGTCACTATCAAAATCGCCGACATCCAGATTGTCCGCATGGATCCTGTCCTTTCATTGTTTCAAAATGTAAGGAATCGTATTGTACAAAGGCCCTGCCGTCGCGTAAAGGGGGTATTCAAAAAACCGAGGGGAGTAAATCGGAGCGGGAGACAGACCTGGAAACACCCGGCCCAACTATCCGGGTAAAAACCCGTTTTCAATGGCAACCAAACATTTGACTTTTTCGGGTTTCCAAGGATATAATATGGTTTTCTATTATTGGACATAACCGGGTCCCGTTGCCGGATGTTTGAGGATTTGCGTCGGCTCGCGGGTTCGGAATTTCAAAAGGAGTCGTCCATGACCAAAGGTCAACCGATAACGAGTCCTGTGCATTGCGATAAAACTCCGGAAATCGAAAAATGGTTTCGGTCGGCAATTAAGGCCGACGCAAGCGATCTGCATTTGAAGGTCGGAATGGCGCCGAAATTCCGGATTCACGGCAAACTGATCAATACGACCGGAGAGGTATTGACCGAAACGCGAGCTGAGGCGTTGATTTTTGAAATCATGTCCGAAGAACAGAAACAATATTTCATGGAAAATGGCTCTCTGGACTTTGCCTACCAGGTCGGGGAAATGGATCGGTTTCGTATCAACGCCTTTCGGCAGCGGGGCTTCATCAGTCTGGCCGCGCGACACATCAGCGGGCGGATCCCGGAATTTGAAAGTCTGCATATTCCCCCGGTGGTGGAAAAGATCGCCGAACACCACGACGGGCTGGTCCTGGTTACCGGTCCGACCGGTTGCGGAAAGACGACCACCATCGCGTCCATGATTGACCACATCAATCGCAACCGGGCCTGCCACATCGTGACGGTGGAGGATCCCATCGAATTTTTGCATGTTGATAAGAAAGCCATTGTGTCCCAGCGGGAGATCGGTATCGATGTCCCGGATTACGAGGACGCCCTGCGGTCGATGATGCGGATGGACCCGGATGTGGTGATGATCGGCGAAATGCGCGACAATGAGACGCTGACGGCGGCCATGCGGGCGGCTGAAACCGGTCATCTGGTATTCGCCACGCTGCACGCCAACAACGCGTCCCAGACCATTCAGCGAATCCTCGACCTTTTCCCGCAGGAAGAACGGGATCTGGCCCGGCAAACCTTCGCCATGACCATCCGGGCGGTGATCAGCCAAATGCTGTTGCCGGGGATTCGACCGGAGGCCAAACGGATTCCCGCCGTGGAAATCCTGATTCGAACTCCGATCGTCCGCAAGCTGATCGCGGAAAAACGCGAAGGCGACATTCCCACCGCCATACGGGCCGGGGAGGGTGAGGGGATGCAGGATTTTACGGAGAGCTTACGCAAACTTGTCCAGGAAGAATGGATCGACTTGAAAGTGGCCCGACAATATGCGCCGAATGTGGAAGAACTGGATATGGCTTTGAAGGGTATCCGTTCGGCCGCTGCGGGCATTTTATAACGAACGGAACTTGTTGATCATCGAGAACAGAATTCTTTGGTAATGGAGTCGCTCATGCCGATTGTTTTCGTGGCCACCGCCGAACCCGGCGCATATGTCTCATTGCTTAAATTTACGCCCCTGATCGCGCTGTTTCTTGTCTGGTTACCCCTGATCAACTGGGTTTTCCGGGACGCCCAGGAAGTGCAGACCAATGCCAACAGTTGGACCCTGACAATCGTCCTGGTTGGACTGTCGGGATTGTTGCTATGGCTTCTGGTACCGATGTACTTCATCGGGCTATTGCTCTACATCATCTCCCTGGCAGCGGCATCGATGGCCTATGTGATTCATCGGAACGGCCGCGTAGCGGAATTTGAGAAAGTATTAACCTCCGCCCACATCAAAAGTCTGTTCGTCAACGAGAACAAAAAGCTCGCCAAGGCCAGTCGGGGAATGACTCTCATTACGGCCAACAATAACGAGGTCCCTCTCCCCCGTCCGAAAAGTCGGGAGGCCTTCGGATTTCAGACCCTGTGCGAAATGATCGATGACGCTTTGTGGCGCCGAGCCGCCATTATCCACCTGATGCCGGGGCAGCAGGAATATGGCGTGACTTATTTTATCGACGGAATGGCTTGTCCCCAGCCGGGGCGCTCACGGGAAGAGGTGGATCACCTGATTTATTTTCTCAAACAGGTGGCCGACTTGGATGTGAACGAGCGACGGAAACCGCAGACGGGAAAGTTTCGGATCCTGAAAGGTTCGGTCAAAATTCCGTGGGAACTAACCACGGCTGGTTCCACGGCGGGCGAACAGGTCAAGTTGATGAAAAAAACGGAATACAGCTTGCTCAAGCTGGAGGATTTGGGTATGACGCCGGAGCAGGTGGACATCTTCCGGCAATTCCGAAGTCTGGATCGCGGATTGATCATTTTGTCGGGACCTCCCAAAAGCGGCGTTACTTCGACGATGTACACCATGTTGCGGAATAACCATGATCCGTTCATGAACAACATCAACATGCTGGAGAAGAATCCCGCCGCGGACATTCCGAATGTGACTCAATACGAATATTCGACCACCGAATCGGGCGTCACCTATTCTCGCAAGCTACAGACCGTTCTCCGGACGGGTCCCAACATCATCGGGATTGAGGGTTGCGATGACAAGGAATGCGCCGGGCTGGCCACACAGGCGGCCAAAGACGGACTGATCGTCTATGCCATGATCGAGGCCGGCAGCGTTCTCCAGGCCCTGAGCAAATGGATACAATTGGTGGGGAACAAGAATCTGGCGGCGTCCACCCTGACGGCCATTGTCAATCAGCGGATTGTGCGAGTCTTATGCGACCAATGCAAACAGGCGTATCAACCCAACCAAGACTTGTTCCGCAAGTTCAACATCCCCGCCGACAAGATCAAAGTCCTGTATCGTCCCGGGGAAATCGAGTACGACAAACACAACCGGCCGATCATTTGCGAAGCTTGCCAGGGAACCGGTTATCTTGGTCGTACGGGAGTATTTGAAACGATTGTGCTGGACGACAAGTTAAGAGAAGCGATTCGAACCGCCTCAGCCGTGAAGGACATCGCAGCCGCATTCCGTAAATCGGGTATGCTGTACCTTCAGGAACAGGCCATCAAGAAAGTAGCCAAGGGGATTACTTCGATCCAGGAAGTCATCCGACAACTGTCTACGCCGCAGACGGCCACGCCCGCAAAACCCTCGAAAGAAGAACCTGCTCCCGGCAACGCCGGGTGATCCGTGGGAGACAATTTTATGCTGTCATTAATTCTGATTCTGGTCGCCGTTGTATTGACGATCGCCGTATTTTACCTGAAGTGCGAAGTCCTGACCTCAATTACCACGCTTTTGTCGGCCCTGTTTGGGATCATTGCCGCAGTGGGATATCACGAGGTATTGGGGAACTTCATCCTTTCCAAAGGCCATGGGGGAGACCATGTTTACTGGGCTTCCATGTTGATTCTGTTCGTTGTGGTGTTTGCGATCCTGCGAACCCTCGCGTTTCAAATTCTAAATCCCAAAATCGAATTCTCCCCTCTGGTCAAACAGGTTACTTCCATCGTGTGCGGGGGAAGTTGCGGCGTGTTGATTTCGGGGATGCTGATACTGGTTTTGGCCATGTGCCCCTTTGCAAACAGCGTAACTTATAAACGGTTCGGATCGACCGACACGATCAATCCAAACAAACCTACCCGATTGTTGATCAATGCGGACGGCTGGGTAGCGGGCCTGTTCAGTTGGCTCAGTCGCGGATCGTTGTCCGGAAAGAGCAACTACGCCATCTACCACGCAAATCCGATCGATCAAGTCCATTTGAATTGGGGCAAAGGCGCTTTCCCAATTGCGGGTAAGCAAGCCCTGAAATTGCCCGGGAAAAATTACATGCGTCAGCGCGAGGTCGGCGAAAAGACGAGGGTGGTTGTCCGGATGGGATTCAATTCGCAATCGTTCAAATCGGACGGAGCGGCGGATGCGGGGGGAAATGTAACCTTTACATTAGCGCAAATTCGATTGATTTGTGTCCCCCGAGGCACGCCGGAGGGAACTGGAGTCGCAACTCCTATCTACCCGGACGGTTTTGTCGTCAATAACAAGCTGGAAGAAAAAAAATCGGGAGAAGTGATCACTCTGGATCGCAAGGATACTCAGAATCTGCGATACGGCAGCGCCATATGGAAGGATGTCGCCTTTCAAGTTCCTTCAAATCTGACGCCGAAATTGCTTAATTTCAAATACAATTCCTTTTTTAAGCTGGATCCCGTGGTGTCCGGAACCGAGGAAATTGAGCAGGAACTGAACGCCCTTCCGGAAAACCAGAATGTCCAGGGTGGAGAGGGGGGGCAACAATAACTAAACAAAACTCACAAATCCTTGTGAAAAAAAGGGCTCGCGCAAATCGCGATCCCATTGCTCTTTTGGTTCTTCATCTATCCTTCCGAACCGCCTTCCTTAATTTTGGATTCTACGCCGAAAGAGCCATTTCCTCCAAATCCACTTCCATCAAATGCTCTAAATACATATCCAATTCCTGCTCCGTGAATTGATCCAGAAAATCCTGACGGGCCCCTCGATTGATTTCCCGGATGCACTCAATCAAATCCTGCTTGCTCATTCTTCAGCTCCAATTGTTGAGATATAATAGCGTACCATACTGACAATAGGTATCGGAAGACAGACAAAAGAATCTTGAGTGCCCCACATTAACATTATTTAAGGCCCCCATATTAACATACAACTTATAGAATGAAGGATTATCAAAAACTCTATATACTGTTGTACCGATTTTGGGAACCTAATCGGTGGGATTACGAGTCCAATAAAAATTGCCGAATTTATCAATCTTTCCATTCAATATTTTGAAATTTTTTTTAATATCTTCTGAATTGAATGACTCCGTATAAGCGCCAGGACAAACGATATGAAATGGAACTTTTAAAGAGCTGATGATCGATTTACACCAAAATTGTTATAATCAAAGTCTTGCCCGGGGATGTGCCCAGATGAAAATCTGGCGATACGCCGGATTGATGCTCAGTTACCAATGCAATGCGTCATGCCGATTTTGTTATTATCATTGCGGGCCTAAGGGGGGAGGGCTTATGAGTACCGATACAGCCATTCGTGCTTGGGAGGGTTTGCGTCGCCTGGCGGGGAATCAGGCCAGAATTCATATCACGGGAGGCGAACCCTTCTTATTCTTCGATCGCATGTCTGAGATCGTCCGGGAGGCCGATCGTCTGGATTTGACGCCGATTGAATCGATCGAAACCAATGGAGGGTGGGCGTCAGATGAAACCGTCATTCGGGAACGAATCGAATTTCTTGCCCGACATGGAATGGATCGATTGAAAGTGAGTTGGGATCCGTTTCATGCTGAATTTATCGACATTCAGTCGGTACGGCGTCTGGTAGATACCGCACGAAAGATGCTGGGGATTTCGCGCGTACTGGTTCGATGGGAACCGTATCTTTATCGCGCTTTCAAGGATTTATCCAACGACATTCCATACCGTTACCGAGAGTTTTCCACCGCCGTGTCGGAATATCCCATTCGATTTACCGGTCGGGCCGCAGGTCCTTTGGCGGAACAATTTGCCTCATCCACAACGGATGAATTGAAATCCCAGCGATGTATGGAAACTTTCCTGTCCGCCAAAGGGATTCACATTGATCCGTTTGGGAACATTTTTTCCGGCCTTTGCAGCGGTATTATTGTTGGAAATGTTCAGCGGCAGAATCTGGACGAAATATGGAAACGATTCGACCCCAACAGGCCGGATTTGATTGGTCGGCTGTGCCGGGAAGGCCCCTGCGGATTGCTTCCGGACGCACTTTCCGTGGGATTTATGGCCCTTCCTTTATACGCGGGAAAATGCCACTTGTGTACCCGACTAAGGCAGTTTTTTTTTTGACAAAGGCCGGGAATGGTCGATAATTGGACCATCGGACTGTTACGAGCAACATCGCCAGATCCAGACAGGAGTCGGTCTTGTCCACGAATGACACGACAGGTTTTGACACTTTGTTCGGCCGGATGGCCGTCGAACAGAGACTCTGTACGGAAGAAGAACTGCAACGATGCCAGGACGAGGCCAAACAACGACAGGCCTCCGATCCGACCTCGGTTGAATATCTTCTCATCCATCACCAGTATATCACAAAAAACCAAGCTCATCGTCTGCGAAGCAGTATTCGCGAGAGCAAAGACGCCACCAGTCAGATTCCCGGATACAAAGTCATCAACAAGCTTGGATCCGGGGCAATGGCGGTAGTGTACAAAGCCAAACAGATCAGCTTGGACCGGGTGGTTGCCATCAAGGTATTGCCGAAACGGTTCAGCGAGAAACCCGACTATATCCGCCGCTTTTTCCAGGAAGGCAAAATCGCCGCCAAGCTCAATCACAACAACATTGTACAGGCCATCGATGTCGGCGAGGCCGGCGGAGTCTATTATTTCGTGATGGAATATGTCGAGGGCAAAACGCTGTACGACGATTTGTCCAAGGGGAAGATTTTCGTCGAAAGCGAAGCCCTGGACATTATCATTCAGCTCGCCCATGCCCTGCAACATGCCCACGCCCAGGGTTTGATTCACCGCGATGTGAAACCCAAAAATGTCATGATCAATACCGAGGGTGTGGTCAAACTGGCGGATATGGGACTGGCCCGCGAAACGGCCGATATCAAAGCGGCCCGGAATGAGCAGGGGAAGGCCTTCGGCACTCCGTACTATATTTCGCCCGAACAGATTCGCGGAGAACTGGATATCGACGGCCGATCCGATATCTATTCCCTCGGCGCGACTCTGTACCATATGGTAACCGGCCGGGTGCCGTTTGACGCATCGACCCCCGCGGAAGTCATGCGCAAGCATCTCAAGGAACCGCTGGTTCCCCCGGATCACCTCAATACCCTTCTATCCGCGGGGATTTCCGAGGTCATCGAAGTGATGATGGCCAAGAATCGACAGGATCGCTACTCCAACATGGAAGAATTGCTGCTGGACCTGGAAGCGATTCGCAAGGGCCAACCGCCTTTGCGCGCCCGACAGAAATTTAATCTGCAGGCCCTGGAACAACTGGAACAAGGGGAAACGATCGATCTGCAGACCCATGACCCCTCGGTCGTTCCGGCTGAGACGGTCACCCGATATCGGGTGACTCTGGTAATTCTGGGCGCGATAGTGGCTTTGCTGATTCTGGTAATCCTGGCCCTTCTTTAAAGAGATCCTCTTATGCGGAAACGATTCCCAATCTCCCACTTGACAGCGCGGCTCGTCTATAGTTATCCATCCCAAATAAACCTAAAACCCCATTGGTATGCCCCGAGGCGGAGCCCATTTTGATCTACGAGAAATGGAGACCGTCCTGAGTCATTATCGTCTCGGAACGATTCGTCGTAACGATTCGCTCAGTGCCGGTAATCAACGATCTCCCAAGCGACTGCTGACGACGGACAAGGGACGATTTGTCCTGAAGCGGCGGCCTCCCGGCAGAGACGATCTTTACCATGTGGCATTCGCCCACGCCATACAACATCATCTGGCCTCCAAAAACATGCCGGTGGCGGGACTGGTATCCTTGCCGGACAAAACCACGGCTCTGTCTTTCGACGGGCACACTTACGAAGTTTTTGAATTTGTGGAGGGGATTCGATGTGACGGTTCGATGGAAGCGATTCTCGACGCCGGTCGTACGCTGGCTCGTTTTCACCAGACACTCTTGGATTTCACCTGCAACTGGATTCTCCTTCGGAAAACCTGTCACGATTCTCAGACCGTTCGTAGCCAGATCGAGTCCATCCGAGGAAACAACGCAAATTGCCGTTCGACTTGGCAAACCAATCAAGATATTGCGCAGCAATTGATGCTGTATTACAACCGCTCCAGCGCAACCGTCCAGCAACTCGGATACGAACGATGGCCCGAAAGGATCGTTCACAGCGACTGGCATCCGGGTAATCTTCTGTTTGACAATCGCCGAGTTTCCTGCATATTGGACTTTGACTCGGTTAAAATTGCTCCCGCAGTTTCGGATGTGGCCAATGGAGCCCTTCATTTTTCGATTGTCGGAGATCGTCCCAACCCTAAAGACTGGCCGGCCTATCTGGATCAGGCCAAGCTTGGCTATTTTCTTGAGGGGTATGAACAAGTGACTCCCTTATCGCGGGACATGCTCGAAGCGATCCCCGACTTGATGATCGAGATTCTGATCGCAGAAGCCGTCCAACCAGTGGCGGCAACTGGCCACTTCGGGCCTTTGTCGGGTCTGGATTTCCTTCGGATGATTTTGCGCAAGTGCGAATGGATCGACGACTATCGGGCGAATCTGATGGAGATCTTCCTGACGGGAAAGAATTCGCATGGCTCATAGAAATACCCAGATGCGGGATCGAATTATACGGATCGCCGCGGGTTTATTCAGCTCGCACGGATGGGAAGCGACCACACTTGAAGATATTTTATCCACCGCCGGCATCACCAAGGGGGCCTTTTACCATTATTTTCCCAGCAAACTGGCTCTCTGCGAAGCCGGAATTGATCAGGCCGTTTCCGAAATTCGCCTTTTATTCCAAACGATGGATCACCGACCCCCTGAATCCGTTTCCTGCGATTCCGTTCTGTCCCGGCTGGAAAAGTTCAACCGTTCCGAGCAAAAAATCTGGCTTCGACTCCTGATCCGTCTATCCTCCGATTCTAACGAATCATTTCCTTCCGTTCATACCCGTCTGCGGCATTTCTGGAATGAGTTTCTGCGTCAAATTCAATCTTTTCAACCCGACAATGACCCGAGAAAGGGTCGGATTCCCGCAACCGAAATCATTTCCCGGTTTGCCGGCTCGATCTTGCTGGAACGATATCTCACCGAGCAACAAAAATAGAACCGGGAAGAACATTTATCGCGATTAGCCCATGGATTTTTTGACAATTTTCGACACGATGGGTAGAATCTTCGTATAAGAGTAAGTAACAACTCTCTGTTTTCGGGAGCATGGACGATGGTGCGTCAGGTGGGATGGATTCTGGGCGTTTTTCTGACGGTCGGAACAACCGTTGCGGATACATTTGTTCCCCGCTCCGGCGGGGCTATTCTTCACGGTTATGCCACCAGCCAGTCACAGGGTTCCAAAGCCATCGTTGTCACTCCGGAACAAGGCCCTGTGCCGTTAAATCTGGCGGAGTATCAAGTTCGCATCGATTCCCAGGGCCGGCAATCGCATATCGCCCTGATCGGTCTTTACGACGAAATCAAACTGGAAATGGAGGCGACCGCCTTTGAAAAAGCGATCGTAGAAGAAGCCGATCAGGGGCCGAGGTATATTATCGTTGAAATCGACTCACCCGGAGGGCGGGTCGATCTGGTTAAACGGATGTGTTCAGCTTTGTCGTCGGTCAAATATTGCCCCACCGTAGCGTATATCCGGGGTGGAAAGCACGGGGGTGCATACTCCGGCGGGGCCGTCGTGGCTCTGGCTTGTCAAAAGATCTTTATGGCCAAGGATACGGCGATCGGGGCCGCCAGCATGGTCCTACTGAGCGAAGAATCCGGCCCAGTCGATCTCAAAACCGCTCTTGGGGAAGAGGTGGGCGAAAAAATGAATTCGGCTTGGCGCAATTATGTGGGATCTCTGGCCGAACAAAACAATCGTCCGGGACTTCTGGCCAAGGCCATGGTGGACCAGGATATTGCGGTATTGGAAATTCTTCACAACGGAAAACGACTTTTCGTCGAATCCTATAACCAGAAAGCCGGAGATCAAGTCATTAAGACATGGTCGCGAAAGGGGTCGCTCCTGGCTTTAACAGCCATGGAAGCCGTTCAGTGCGGAATCGCCGACGGTACGGCCGGCTCTCGTGACGAACTCCTTGGGATTCTCGAATCGCCATCGTTACCCGTCCGGGAAAACGGACGAATCGCCGACGCCCGCAAACAGTACGACGACATGGCAAAACGATTCCAAAAGATCAACGATTCTTTGGATCTGCGGGTGCATCAACTGGAAACTTTCACCAACACCGTGCCCCGGGCTCAGATTCTGAAAACCTACCAGGAGATTCTTCAGGAAATCCGGGCATTGATCCGCATGGTTCAAACTTGTCCCGACCTGCCGTACTCCCAGGATGAATTGAAATCCGTTTTGAACTCAGTTCAAGCCCGGTATGATGCGATACGAATGACTCGATAACGAGAAAAGAATAAAAGATACGATCGTCCAAAGGAGAGTACCAATGAATCGACACATTTTTTCGTATGCGGCATGGATCGTGGTCATAGGGTGTATGGCATCGGGAGACACATTCACCCATCGGAGTACTGGCAAGACCTTTCACGGATTTGCAACCCAGAAAACCAACCGTCAACAAACGATGGTCTTTAACGCCGAGGCGGATAAATTCGAACCGACCAATCTGGCTGAATACGATGTCGTCTATAATAGCCAGGGCCGCAAAAACATTGTCAGTGTCATTCCGGTCCAGTCCCCGGAAATCCTGATCTCCGAAGCCGTAGCACGGGAAGTGGCCGATCAAATCGTTATGGCATCCAATAACGGCCCGCGGATGATCGTGATCGATATTGACAACCCCGGCGGCAGCGGCGAATATATGAAAATCATCGCTTCCGCCATCATCGGCACAAATAATTGTCCCATCGTAGGGTATATCAGCGGCGGTAAATATGGAGGCGCCTATTCTGCCGCGGCCCTGCTGGCCTTATCCTGCAAAAAAATGTATATGGCCCCGAGCGCCGCCATGGGAGCCGTTTGTCCCATCGTGATCCCGTCCGCGGCCAATCTGGCAGCCGATCAGAATCCTCTGCAACTGTATAATCCACCCACGCTGATCGCCTATCGAAGTTTTGCCGCATCCCTGGCGCGCCAGACGGGACGAAATGAAGTTCTGGCAATGGCGCTGATGGATCCGGAAATGGAAGTCGTCGAGGTAAAGGGAACCGACGGAAAACTCTCGTTTATCGATCGGCGCGACCGTCAACCAACTGAAACCATTGTCCGTTCCTGGACGCGAGCAAGTCATGCCGACGACACAACCGCCGCACGACCGACTCCCACCCAAATTGCGACGGGGCGACTGGCGTTGACCTCCCAAGATGCGCTGGCCTCGAAAATGATTGACGGAATCGCCAATTCCACGGCGGACATCCTGAAGACGCTGGATGCGGCCGACGCCCAGATTGCCGAAAATCGCGGAATTGACCAGGTCATTCGTCGTTTCAAGGCCAATCAGAAAACCGTCAACGGAGCTCTGGCCAACATCGACCTTCTGCAAAAGAGGGCCGACGATCTGCAGAAAAGTATTCTTGAAGTCGAAGAGCAGATTCGGACGGGAACCATGACTCGGGAATACAATACGGGAATCCGGGATAACTCGTCCGATTATATCCGTTCCGGTTCTCAGTATCGGCGACAGGAAGTTCCCCCAATCCGGGATCAGCGTCGATACGATTCCTCTGTCGATCGAAATCGGCGTCCCTACGGCCTTCACGAAGGCGAGCGAATCACCACAGACCTTCCGGCAATGCCGCTGGCTCCCCTGATCGCACAACTCAACGAGGTTTTGATCAATCTGACGCGGGAATACCGCAGGGTGATCTCCCTGGCTCAACGATATCCAGGAACGCTGCCGCCGGACACTTCCATTGCTCTTCTGCAGCAAAAACTGGATGCCGCTACGGCTCTTCAGAACGATATCCGAAGACGATACTATGAACCCGGGTTGATTCGCTAAGTCGAGTTGTACCCATTACGACTCATGAAGTGTTTCCGGCTCGGTTGGTCCGATAATCGATTTTCGTCATGAAAATTCCCGCAAAGGCAACCCCTCATCCCTGCGTATCGTTTTGTATGGTTTATGCAGAGAATGGGGAATTTCGTGCCGAATACCGAACACGGACATCTTTTTCTTCGTCTGTACGACAGCGTTATCCGATGCCTGAATCAGGCCGCCGAGGATTTTGAACGGAATTCATTCGGGACGGGTCGTCTTGCATTGCGTCAGGCCTCTGAGATTTTGCGCGAATTGGACGCCGGTGTGGATCTATCCAGCGGTCGCCAAACCAACGCTGATCTCCACCGGATTTACCAGTTTTTGATCGAACAGATCTCGCAGGCTGAAACCAAGCGGGATCCGATTGTACTTCGGGAAATCACAGGACTGCTTAAAGAACTTCAGCAAAGCTGGAAGGCCATCACCTGCTGAACCGCACGCCCGGAATGACTTCGATGCATTCCTCACGGGATTACCGCTCCCACAATCCACGGATTATCAGACAGGGCTTGAACACTGGAAGGAGCAAGCTGCAGGACCGGACTGGGAATCGGCTGATTGGCCTCGATGGGCATAAATAAATGGTTGATGTGGTCGAAGCCCCGTTCCATCAGATCCGTGGATACGCCGGAATGTGCCAATCCCAGGACATGTCCCAGTTCGTGCAAGGATGCTCCAAGCCCGGTCGTAAAATTGGCCCAGAAGGTTCCTCGCAAAGCGCTATCATCGTAAAGGCCGAAATCCGAAACGACGCGCATATCGGAAAACCGTGAAACGATTTCGTCGAAAGATTGTGGCCATGTATGCAGATTTCCCCCGCCATACAAGGCCAGATTCCCTCCGCCGAGCGCCGTATGGGCAATCACTTTTCGCGTTACGGAGTCAAACCGGGTCATCGATAGAAACGCCAGATATTTTCGCTCCGAAAATTGGGGGTCCGTTTTTTGCAGGTATTGATACAATTCCAGCCAGATTTGCAGGCCGGCCATCGTTTGGATTTGCCGTGTGGTCAAGGGAAGACGAACGACAGCGACATCGACTGAGCCATCGGGTCTGGATTCCAGACTAAAGGTTTTTCGCGGTTGTCCGGCATTGTGAAGCATCTCCGCGATTGCCGCCTGTTGCAGCCGCCCTGCCGTTTCAATTCGTCGCACTGCGCTGGCCTGATCGCAAGGTTCGCCGGGTGGGGCCTGAAAGCAACCATCCCCATCCGAGGACACGACATAGACAAGCTGGATCCGCTTGAGCGTCTGCCGGGGGGAATAACGGATTCGAATCGTCGTTTCCGGATGACCCGGAGCCGTAATGCGAACCGTATTCTCACCCGACTCCAGACAGATCACCCCTCGAAAGAACGACTCAACGACCGGCCAGACATGGGTTTGCGTCGGCACCGTGAGGGTAACCTGTTCCGGATTCCCGGTTGCCCTCCCGGATACGATCAGCAAGGGATACCTTACGACTTCGCCGTCCATCAGATTCGTAACCTGAATCAACGGCTTGAAAGCCGCAGGGACACTGGTTTCAACCGGTGTAAGGTCTCCTTTGATGGTTGATGAGGATCCGGATTCCGTCGTCTGAATCAAAACATCGCGATATACAACCGCCATTCCCGCAGTCATCGCGATACAAACCAAACCCAGCCACAGAACCCATCGCCGTATCATGACCTCATGCCTTTGAGCAAAAATGAATACTCCAGAGGCGATCTGAAAACAGAATAAAGCGAATCATCCAAACCGAACGATCCTCTGGTTGGAATCAGAATTTGACCTGTGGATGGCTGAAGCAAAGACCGTCTCCATCATGGAATGTCGCATACTCCGTTACGATGGCGCCCTGGGGACCCGCCTTCATCCAGTGCCACTGCTCGGGGCCGGCCAGCATTCCGACCTCTCCAGGCAATATAAGCTTTTCATTGCGCGCCTTGCAGCATTCCAGATGCGACGGGGGTATTCGTTTCTCGACACCTTCGGTCGCAGTCCCCTGTCCGTAGATGTGGATCGAACCATGACGGACATGCCATGCCTCCAACTTCGGCCCGGCCTTGTCCGTTTTGAGGTGGCGGTGCTCCGGAATCGACTGACCCGGAAGCAAATAGATTTCGTGGCCGAAATAGTTGTGCTCCTGGTTATTGACCCAGAAAATACCGGCCATGCCGATTTCGGTAAACTTGCCCATTCCAAAATCCAGCGCCCAGAACTCATCGCCGCGGAGTCGATCGGGAATCGGATACTGGTAATAGTCCATCATGTCGTAGTAGGCCTTTTTGGCCTTTTCAACCTGAAAGTTGCCGTCGGTATAATAGGATTTGTTATCCTGCTGAAACTTCAATTTCGATGCCATCGAATGGGTCTCCTGATTGCTGCATCCGCCAGAAGCGACCACAACCGCGCCGATCGTTCCGCCGATGAATTGTCGCCGATTGAATTCCATTGTTATCTCCTTGTATCGAGAACATCACAATTTCTGTCTCTTTTTGGCCCGGTCGCTTTTCAGATCGTTGAACATCGCAAAGGCCTTCTTTGGCGAAAGCATCTCGTGCACAACGGCATGAATTGCCTGTACCATGGCCACGGGATCTTCCGCCAGAAAGATATTTCGACCCATGTCCACGCCGGCGGCACCCTGTTCCACCGCTTTATACGCCATGGTCAGGGCCTCCAGTTCGGGTAATTTTTTCCCGCCGGCTATCACAACCGGGATCGGGCAACCCGCCACGACTTCGTCAAAACCCTCCTCGCAAAAATAGGTTTTGACGAAATGGGCCCCCAACTCGGCGATGACACGGGTGGCTAATCCCAGGTAACGACTGTCGCGGGTCAGTTCCCGTCCCACTGCCGTAACACCCAGGGTCGGAACTCCGTATGAATTCCCCTCGTTGATCAGATAGGCCAAGTTCGCCAAAGTCTCTTTTTCAAACGGTCCGCCGATATAGACCTGCGTGGTGACCGCCGAAGCGTTAAGACGAATCGCTTCTTCCACGGTCACGCCGATGACCTCATTGGACAATTCCTTGAGGATTGTCGCACCCGTGCCGCACCGAAGAACGATCGGTTTGTTGGTTGTCGGGGGGATACAGGATCGCAAGGCCCCCCGCGTCCCCATCAGACAGTCAACATACTCGGCCAGCGGAGCAATCGCCAAATCCATCCGTTCCAGACCGGAGGTCGGCCCCATGATGTAACCGTGATCGAAGGCCAGCATGACAGTCCGGCCGGTTTTAGGATTAAATATCCGGCTGAGTCGGTCTTTCATCCCCCAATCGAGATGAACGCTACCTTTAAGGAAATACCCTTCGGTCTTTTGAGGTGTATCCACGGAGAAATTCTTTGTCTCGACACTTGAATCCTTATCCGGCATGTGAATTGACTCCTTCCGCAAAACCCTTGAAAAGCAGCGAAACCGAGGTTGCCCCGGCGTCAGGATGACCGATCGCGGCGGCGCCGAGATGTTTGGCCCGGCCAAATTTGGGCTGCATTGTCTCTGTGGCCTGGGCACCGTTGGCTGCTGCGTCGGCAGCCGCCTGCAGGGCCGAAGAAATATCCTGACCTCGCCCGGCGGCAGTTCGGAGCGCTTCTACAGCCGGGATAAGGGCATCGACGAGAGTCTTGTCGCCAACTTTGGCCTGTGTCAGGGTCGCAAGATTTTGCCACCCGGCCTCAACCATTGCGGCAAGCGCCTGAATATCCGCCTGATTCGATGCCGGTGCCTTGACGGCCATTCCCGAGAATAAACTTCCAAGCAACGGCCCGGTGGCCCCGCCATCAACACCCATAATCGCCCAACCGATGTTGTTGAGCAGATCCGCAATCGAACCGCTGGTGGTCTGCTCGATCCCCTTCTGCAGGCAATCCATCGCTCGCAGCATCGTCGTGCCGTGATCGCCGTCTCCGCCGAAGGAATCCAGTTGGGAGAGCATCGGATGATTGGCTCGAATCTCCAGAATGCCTCGCTGGAACATTTTCACGAAATCGCCATATCCGAGGTCCATTGATTCGGATTCCTATCGTACCGTAAATGCCGGACTGTCACAAGGTGCGTCCCAAAGCTCAAGCAGTTCTTGGTCCATCTTGGCCGCGAACATCTGGAAACCGCCCATTTCCTGAACGGTCAGATATTCGCCGACCAGGGATCGAACCAGCTTGATCTTCTTTCCCTTGAGAACCTGCTCGACCCGACGAACGACCAGATACATCTCCATTAGCGTCGTCGATCCAACGCCGTTGATCATGACCAGCAATTCATCACCGGCCTTGACGCTGAGGTCTTTGACCAACAACTCGATCATAATTTCAGCCGTACGGTCCGCCGAGACCAAGGGCTGCTCACCGCTTCCCGCCTCGCCGTGCTGGCCCATGCCGACCACCATTCGCCCTTCCGGCAACTCTGCGATAACCGCGCCGGTACAGGGATGCGTCGCTCCGGAGACGGCCACGGCCAATGTCGCCATGTTTCGCTCCATCCGCTCGGCCACGGCCAGACACTGATCCAAGGTGTATCCCTTTTCTGCGGCCGCTCCGGCGATCTTGATCACGGGAAAACAGCCGACCAGCCCCCTCCGATCCTTGGGATCCTGACGACTTGGCACGGAAATATCCTCATGCGTCAGGATCTGCTTGACATTCAGGTTTTCTTTTTTGGCCATCTGCATCGCGACATTGGCGCTGAGCACATCGCCGGCGTGGTTCAGTACCACCAGCAGAACCCCTGCCTTACGATTGACCAGCCGCAGAGCTTCGATCAAACGGGGCGGACCCGGTGCGGCAAAAATCTCGCCGGGAACGGACACATCCAGCATCCCGAAACCGACAAATCCGCTCAAGGCCGGCTCGTGGCCGCTGCCGCCGAGAGTCACCACCGCCACCTTGTCGTCGCTCTTGGGCTTGGTGCGGACCACCAGATTGCTGCCGGTCAGTTTCACCTTGGCGGCATTGGCCAGGACAAATCCCTCCAATAACTCCGAAACCAGTTTGTCCGGGGCATTGATGAATTTTTTCATCGCCATGGGAATCCTTTTCAGCCGAAATTACTCTTTCATTTCCATGACTTCCATCAGAGCGTCGCCATCCTTGATAAAGGCCACACGCAGGGTCGGCGTAACATCCATCGGCGGAAGGATCACCTGTTTACCCCTGATCGCCTCATCAAGACTGGGAACGACAAAGGCCGCATGTGGAGTTTTTTTGATGGGGTCCGGCATGGGACTGTCGGGGGCAAACCGTAGAAATTCGACCGAATAGGGATGGCTTTCGGAATCGGTGATATAGACTCCCGCGCCTTCGATAAAGGTTTCCTTGCTGCCTTTGACGGTCGTCGGCACTCCGAAGTGATGAAATTTCGCCTTCATCGCTGGTCCTTTCCATAGTTTTTCAATCGATCAGGAATGGTCATCATAGTCTCGATCGATTAAAAAAGCAAATGTCAAATCCTTTCTGAAACAACAGAACTCTTGATCTGATCTGGACAGCCCGATATAATTATCATTTGAAAACAACAACGAAAGGATACCGAAATGGATCAGTCAAGACAAAATTCTCAATCAGACCTCTCACGGCGGGACATACTGGCCGGTCTGGCTGGAGCGGCGATGCTCGGAGTGTCGGGATCGACTTTAGCACAGGAAAAGACCGGCGTGAAAAACGGTAAGATCAAACAGTCGGTCTGCCAATGGTGTTATGGGAAAGTCGATTTTGAAACGCTGGCCGCTCACGCCGCTAAGATCGGTCTGAAGGGCTTCGATCTGGCCGGGCCGGATCAGTGGCCGGCCCTCAAAAAGCACGGCCTGATCTGCACCATGACTCCCAGCTTCGGCATCGGTAAAGGGCTTAACCGCAAGCAGAACCACGAGGAATGCTTGTCCATCCTTCGCAAGCGGATCGAAGAAACGGCGGAAGCGGGTTTTCCTAATGTCATCTGTTTCTCAGGCAACCGCGAGGGTATGGACGATGCCGAAGGTTTGAACAATTGTGTCGAGGCACTCAAGCAGGTAGCTAAACTTGCGGAGGAAAAGAAAGTCACCATCTGCATGGAATTGCTCAATTCTAAGGTCAATCACAAGGATTACATGTGTGACCATACTGCCTGGGGCGCCGAAATGTGCAAGAAGGTTGGCTCGCCCCGGGTTAAGCTGTTGTACGATATCTACCACATGCAGGTCCAGGAAGGTGATGTGATTGCAACGATTCGTAAATACGCCGAGTTCATCGGCCACTATCACACCGCAGGCGTTCCGGGTCGGAATGAGATGGACAATAACCAGGAATTGAATTACCCGGCTATTGTCAGGGCCATCATCGACACCCGATTTGATGGCTACATGGGCCAGGAATTCATCCCGAAAAAACCGGATGCCCTCAAGTCGCTGACCGAGATGGTTGAACTGTGTGATGTGGCCTGACGGATCGTATTGTCCAATGATTGAAAGCTATGGCCTCCCGGAATAAATTTCCGTGAGGTTTAACCCCCTCCCCATTGTCAAGACCAAATTTCCCGTTGGATAAGGTGGAAGTT
>CAZXPW010000057.1:0-22798 GCA_964643355.1 uncultured Pirellulales bacterium | reverse complement strand
TGAATTTTCCAAAGATTTTTTCACCCCCTGCTTCATGGGGCTATAATGATACGAAAATCATCTCTCTTGTCCTTGTGGCCGCGGCCTGTTCGGGGCCGGCATTCGGGGCGTTGGTCTTGACCGACGCGCAGTGGAAGTCAGGAGCGGTTCATGCAGAAGCGACCCTAACGGATATTCCTGGGGATCCTGGCCTGCTCTTGACGGTAAACAAGACAGGCAGCGGCGGGATCGACGCGATTCGAAGGGATTTTGGCGGAGCGGATCTATCGGCGTATGGAACAACCTTCGAGGTGGAACTGGAGAATCCCGGAACGGTCGGCTACAATATTCAGGCATTTGCCCAGAGCGGCGGATGGGTATGGAAGGCCGAATGGGCATGGTTGGGAGCCGGAGCCACCCGGACCTATGTCGTCGAAATGACCAATCCGGCTTCCGTCAATCGGGTGGGGATTCAGCTTCATGCAGATGCCGGACAGTACCAGATTAAGATCAAGGGAGGTATTGTCGATTTTTCGCCTTCGGATCCGGATCCAAAAGACGGCGGCAAGGTCGGCGTTATTTCCACGGGCAACCGACCGTACTGGACCAATCACAGCGTGGCCGATCCGGTTGCCGGCAGCGATTTGACCAGCGAGTTGTATATCAGCACCGACGCCAACGATCTGTACAACAATCCCAAGACGACGCGCATCCCCGGATTGACCAATTTCGGGGATGTGCAACTGGTTGTCGGTAAAAATTACACATGGGGCGTTAAGGCCACCGAGCCGGACGGAGTGACGGTCTATACCAGTCCGGTCTGGAAATTTGACGCCGTTCAGCGAGTCCCAAGCACGCGGTACGAGGCGGAATACAGCACGATTACGGCCGGCGATTCGGCGCCGGAGATTCGGAATGTGGCGGCGGCCAGCGGCGGCAAGATCGTCTGGACCAACTGGATCGGAACCAACCGCGGCTCGTTTGCCTTCGACCTGATGGCCCCGGCCGATGGAAGTTATCAAATGACGATCCGCTATGCCGTCGATGGAACGACGGCCCGAAGCGATCCAATTCGGATCAACGGCACGGGCGGAGATGTGTCGTTCCCAGGATCCAATGGTCAGTATGACAACCTGGTCGTTCCGGTTACCTTGAAAAAAGGTCTCAACACCATTAGTGTCGGCACGAGTTGGGGCGGAATCTCCTATGATTATTTCGAACTGAATTTTGACGATATGACGGCCACAAATCCATCCCCGAAGATGAATGAGGTGATTCTGGTAGGGAATAACAAACTGTCCTGGGTCAAGCACAGCGTGTTTGATCCGAAGTACACTTCCGATGTCACCTGCACGGTGTATCTGGGAACGGCCGAGCCGAATCCGGCTTTGCCGCATTATGGGTATTCGGCGATTGCGACGGATATCGCGGAAAGTTCGATTCCGGTGACGCTGGAATGGGGGCAAAACTATTACTGGGTGGTTGACAGTACCGTTCCGATTGATCCGAATATCGTGACCTTTGCGGGGTATTTGTGGAAATTCACCACGGTGGATCCCAAGCCGGTCGTTACGATTGATGCGACCAAGGTCATTTTGCCGGTTCGTCGGCTGGTTCCGGTGTGGCTCAAACCGACGGTGACCGATCAGGGCAAACCGGGGTTGACTTATGATTGGACACTGACGGCGGGTCCGGAGGGCGTGACGATCGGGGATATCTGTTCCGATCCTGCCGCGCGGAATCCGGCGTTTACCTTTACTACGGTCGGACCTCATACTCTGACTTTAAGCGTGACCGACGGCTCCGAGAATGTAACGACGGCCTCGATTGATATTACCGTTGTCGAGTACTATCGGGCTCTGCGGCTGGAGGCCGAGGATGGGACAATCATCCCCGGCGATACGGCGCCTCAGCTTCGCGTCGATGAAAACGCCAGCGGCAATCAGATTGTCTGGAGCAATTGGAGTGGCACCGATCGCGGATCGCTGGTGATCGATGTGAATCTTCCGAATCTGGCGGGGACCTATGACATGGTGATCCGGTACCGGGTGGACGGGACCGGTTCCCGCGGCGATAAGTTCCAGATTAATGGGAATCCAGCGGCGCCGGCCGATACGATGTTTGCCGGGACCAACGGCGCATATGACGATTATCTGATGAAGAATGTTACGCTCGTCGATGGCGCCAACCAGATCAAGATGACGACTTCCTGGGGCGGCATGTGGTATGACTACATCGAGTTTCCGTCGATCAAGGCCCCACCGGCGGCGTATAATCCGACACCCGAGATGATCAGCACAGTTCCTTCGACGCTGCAGCAGCTGCGCTGGAGCGTTGATCCCAACGGGGTCGGTAGCGTGATCACGAGTACCGTTTATATCGGGACCGCAGCTCCCGATTTTACCAAGCCCGATTACGGGATGACGAAAATCGCGGGCAGCACGGCGACTTCGGCGGCGATTTCGGATCTGGAGATCGACACGACCTATTACTGGCTGGTGGAATACGGCGACAGCGAACTGCCGGGCCAGACCTTCCGCAGCGCAACCTGGCGGTTCACGACGGTCAATCCATGCGTCTATTATCCATTGGTCGGGGATCTGAATCAGAACTGTGTCGTTAACCTCGACGACCTGATGATCCTTGCCGCCGGGTGGATGGCGGCGCAGAATGGATATACGCTGGAGGATTTTGCGGACATGGCGGCCTACTGGTTGCTGTGCATGGATCCGGTGACGGGTCTTCCCGGACCCTGTCCCCTGTAATGCGGCAACGGTACGACGATGTTTGGAACAGCCCCCGGTCCTGTTGCCGGGGGTTGTTTTTCTCCGGGGATGTGTATGTCGTTTATCCATAGCCAAAAAGCGTTTCTTTGGTCTGTTGCAGTCACGCTGATCTCGCTGACGCCGTTTCTTTGGGCGACGGAAATTTCCGGGATTGAGACTAACGGCGCGGTGGTCGGCCGATACGAGAAATTCGAGGTCTCGTTTTTGCTATCGCGAACCTACAGCGATCCGTTTGATCCGGCGATCATCGACGCCTCGGCGGTGTTTGTGCGTCCGGATGGTTCGACCCTGACGATTCCGGCGTTTTATTTCGTGCCGTATCAGGTTACGGGGACCAATCCGGAGCGATATTCCACTCCGGGTCCGGCGGTCTGGAAGGCTCGAGTGGCGCCAAATCAGGTTGGACGATGGACTTATTCTATCCAGATTATCGATATCGAGGGGGCGGTGACCCTCGACGATGCTGGGTCGTTTGAGTGCGTCGAAAGAGGACAAAAGGGATTTGTCCGCGTCGATCCACGAAATCCCCTGCTGCTGGCATATGACAATGGACAGTCGAGGATCAACATCGGGCACAATGTCTGTTGGGTGAGTGGGGGGCTTGCCGGCTGGCAACACTATTTTTCTGCTATGGCCGGTGCCGGAGAAAACTGGTCGCGGCTGTGGATGTGTCCGTATGGCGGAAACGGCGGGATTTTATTGGAAGCACCCTCGGCGCATTCTTCCGGATATTTCGGCGGTTTCGGCAAGCTGAGCATGCAGATCGCCCAGCGGCTGGACGGCGTGGTCGAACTGGCCGAACAATACGGCATCGCGTTTCAACTGGTCCTTCAGCATCACGGCCAGTTCAGTACGACCACGGACGCCGCGTGGGGGGACAATCCGTACAATACCGTCAACGGCGGATTTCTGGATTCTCCGGAAAAGTTTTTCACCGATGACCGCGCGGTCCAACTGGCCAAGAACAAGTATCGCTACATCGTTTCTCGCTGGGGGTACAGCCCGGCGATCTTCGCGTGGGAACTCTTTAACGAGGTCCAGTTCACCGACGGGTGGAAGTCGTCACAGTCCTCGGTGGTCAACTGGCACCAGGTGATGTCGAACTATATCCGGCAAGTCGATCCGTTTGACCATCTGATCACCACCAGCAGCCATCAATCGGGATTCGACCCGATCTGGAAACTCGGGAAGATTGACCTGATCCAGGTGCACAAATATTCCGGGCCGACGATCTCACAGTTTGAGGATTTCGCGTATCAGCTTTCTTCGTACAACAAGCCGGTGGTTTTCGGCGAGTTCGGAATCGGCTCGCTGGGGGGCGTCAGCGTTCCGGAGGGTTCGCCGGATTCGCTGGTTGAACCCTATCGGACGCAGGTTTACGAGGCGCTGGATCTGCACAACGGGATCTGGGCGGCGTTTCATCTTCGCAGTTCGGCGCATCTTTGGTGGTGGGATAACTATATCGACAAACTTAATATTTACAATCGATTCCATCCACTGGCCGTGTATGTCGAAAACGACGATCTGGCGGCGTCTTCGTTTCGAATGGCGGACCGTGTGGTTTCAGGAGGCGAGTCGTATCGGGCGACTCCGGGTCTGTCGGATTTCTATGCCCTTTCGACACAAACGGTTTTTACGCTGGCGAATGGACGGTTTCCGGGTCTGGAGAAACTGTCGCAGTGGCTGCACGGATCGTCGAAATCGACGATTCGTTCGGATCCGACCTTTCATCTGACCATGCCCGAACAAGGAATCTTTGTCATTCATGTATCTCAGGTTTCTTCCTGGGGATCGAACGGTCTTGAAATCCTGATCGACAATATTTCGGTCCATAAGACGAACTATGCCAATGGTTCCGGTAATTTTGATGTCTCCGTAACTTTGTCGGCCGGATTGCATAAGGTCCAGGTCAAGAACACCGGTCAGGACTGGTTTCTGATCGGTTCATATGAATTTATTCCGAACAACATCCGGCCGATCGACTCGATCGGAATGATCGGCGACAACCGGGCATGGCTGTGGATCTTCGACACGGCCAGTCAACTGGGGATGACGGCCAATCCGCCCTTTGAAAACGAAACGATTACGGTCCGGGGTTTAGGCGACGGCGATTATTTTGTGGATAGTTACGCCACACGGCCGCCGGGGGGAAGGATTGCAACAGTTGAGGCATCCAGTGCTGAGGGAGTGCTGACGGCTGAGTTGCCGATCTTCAGCCGGGATATCGCCGTGAAGATCGTTCCGGCGTGTTTTGTGGGCATGCCGGATCTGTTGTCGTTGGCCGCGGCATGGCTGTCTGATGAATGCCAATGGCCGTCGGATCGGAATGGCGATGGACGCGCAGATTTGACGGACCTGGGAGAATTGTCCGCGGCGTGGATGAAACGATGCGGGCAAAGGCCGTAAAGCGGAGTTCAGATCAGGGGTTCATTGTTTTTGCTCTTTCTGTACGAATCCACCGAAGCGGTACGATTCCTGTTGGAGTTTGGGGATTGTGCAGTTGACCTAGAAGAGGGTATAATCGGCAGTTGATAATGCAAAGGGGCGAGCATGAGGAAGCGGGCATTTACGCTGATCGAGTTGCTGGTGGTGATCGCGATTGTCGCGATTCTACTGTCGGTGTTGATCCCGTCGTTGACGGTGGCCAAGCGGCATACGCAGGCGGCGATCTGCGGATCGAACCTTCACCAGTGGTTTATCGTGTTCAAGATGTACACCGAAGAGCACAATGATTTTTTTCATGCCGGCTGGGGGAATTCGGCTCGTGAAAGCAACTGGTGGATGGATGCGGGGCGGGTCTATTACGGGGATGTGGGCAAGATCCGATGCTGCCCGACAGCGACACTGCCGGAGTACAATATCGACGGTTCGGCGGGACTGGGGATGGGCAAGGAACCGTTCCGCGCGTGGGGAATCGACGACGGCAGTTTTCTGAAACGGGGTGACTTCGGCAGCTATGGAATCAACGGCTGGGTCGAGAATCCGACGGAACGATCGGCCCAACTGGTGGGTTGGAGCGAACAGCAGAAAAAGCAATTCTGGAGGAAAATGACGGTTCCGGGTGCCAGTCAGGTTCCGTTGATGACCGATGCCCAATGGCTGGATTTCTGGCCGGAGCCGGGGGAGGGGCCGCCGACCACCGTAAATCAGCGATGGGGTTCGGGCGGACACTTCGTGCGAATTGTTCAGAACCGCCACCATGAGAAACAAAATGCGGTGTTTCTCGACGGGGCGGTTGAACGAGTGGGGATCAAAAAATTGTGGACGCTGAAATGGCATCGGTACTACAACACGGCCGGGCCGTGGACACAGGCGGGCGGAGCGACCGCGGCGAAGTGGCCGGAGTGGATGCGGAATTTCCAGGAATATTGACAAACAGGACATGATATATATATATAATAAAACACCTTCAAAGGTCGCCGGTGGATTTTCTTGGACTTGACGAGGGATGGGAAGCGGGGATATAATTTCTGTGAACGCTGGGGGTGGTCCGCCGATGCGGATCTGAGACAACCCTTTGAACCTGATCGGGCAGGCCGAAAGGCCGGGCCTGCGTAGGGAAGCGGAAATCCAAATGGATTTGGTCGATCGCTTCTCCTTTGCGGGAAGCGTTTTTTTTGGAGCATGGTTATGGCGACACAATTGGAACAGGCGCGGGACGGGCAGGTGACGAATGCGATCCGGCGAGCGGCCGAAGGGGAGCCGATCTCGGCCGAACGGCTTTGCGCCGAGGTGGCGGCCGGACGGGCGGTGGTACCGGCGAACCGGTTGCACCTGGCGGCGAATCTGCGGCCCCAGGCGATCGGTCGGGCAGTACGCATCAAGGTCAACGCCAATATCGGCGTCAGCAGTGTGCGGTCGTCGCTCGATGGCGAGATCGAAAAGATGGTGGCGGGCTTGGAAGCCGGGGCCGACGCGATGATGGATTTGAGCACCGGCGGCGACCTCGATGAGATCCGACAGACGTTGATTGCGCGGTGCCAAGTGCCGTTTGGGACCGTGCCGATCTATGAGGTGATTACGGATCGGACGGTGGAAGAAATCGATTTTAAGACGATTCTGAAGGTGGCCGAAAAACAGGCGCGGCAGGGCGTGGATTTTTTCACGATCCACGCAGGCCTGTTGCGGGAGCATCTGGACCTGATCGGTTCGCGGGTCTGCGGGATTGTCAGTCGAGGAGGGGCACTGATGGCCAAGTGGATGGCGCATCACGGGCGGCAGAACCCGATGTACGAGTTGTTCGATGATCTGTGTGCGATCATGCGCCAGTATGATGTGTGTTTTTCGCTGGGCGACGGGCTGCGGCCGGGCTGTATCGCAGATGCGACCGACGCGGCACAACTGGCGGAACTGAGGGTGCTGGGCGAGCTGGTGCTGCGGGCGCGGGACAAGGGCTGCCAAGTAATGGTGGAAGGGCCGGGTCATGTGCCGTTCGACCAGATTCAGCGAAATATGGAGTACCAGCGGCAATGGTGTCATGGGGCGCCGTTTTATGTGCTGGGACCGTTGGTCACTGACATCGCGCCCGGGTATGACCACATCACCAGCGCGATCGGCGCGACGGCGGCGGGATTTTACGGGGCCTCGTTTATCTGCTATGTGACGCCGCGGGAACACTTGGGTCTTCCGAACGCCGACGATGTTCGGCAGGGGGTGATCGCGGCGCGGATCGCCGCGCACGCGGCGGATGTGGCGCGGGGGTTGCCGGGTGCTGCCGATTGCGACCGGAAGCTGAGCATGGCGCGGGCGGGGCTGGACTGGAAGACACATCTGGATACGGCGATTGATCCGGAGACGGCGAGGCGAATGTACGAGGAAGCGTGCTACGAGAGCCGGATGGAGCCGGGCGGCGACAACGACTTTTGCACGATGTGCGGCAAGAACTGGTGTAGCGTTCGAATCAATCGGGAGCTGAGGGAGTCGATGGCGGAAAGGCCGAAGTAATTGAAATCAACGAATCGATTTCAATGGGAAAAGGTAAAATTGAAAATGGAGGACGAAAATTGGCGGCTATGGGACTATCGTAAAGTCGGTATCATGATGGATTCTACCGTTTATAGGATTTTCGATTTCGAAGAATCAAGACAGAACGGATGCCGCAATCAATCAACACAATTAGCACAAGTCCCATTGCGACGATGAGAATCCCGCCCTGAACTCGTTCTGCGGGTTTGGCAAGTTCGCTGAACGAGGCAAGTACGCGCAACACACCGCCATAAAGACACGCGACCGCGAAGAAAATCATGGGAATAGCCGTGGTTATAGCATACAACGGATGTCCACGGCGCAAAATAAAGATGGTACCTATCGCCAGGGCGGTGGTTGCCAACAATTGATTACAGATTCCGAAGACGGGCCACAAGGTTCCGATTTCGCCCGTATAGAGAAGCGCTCCCCACGCTAAAGCGGATAGAGCCGACGCAATAATTGTACCCAATGTCCAGTCGTGTCGTCCCCAGCTCGGATTGATTTTCCCCGCCAGTTCCTGGATGAAGTATCTGGCCATGCGCGTCCCGTGGTCCAGAACCGCGACAATGAACAGACCCAGAAAAAGGATGAAGAACTGAAACAGAAGACCTTTACTCACCCAACCCCCGAACAGTTTGGAAAAGATCAGCGTCATACTGAAGGCAAGCGAAACTGGTCCTCCGGGTTTTCCCTGGACGGGCACCCCCGCCTCTTGCTCAAACGCGGGGATCAATGACGGAATCAATCCCGTCGAAGCAAACTTATCCGGAGCCGCATTGATCGCATAATAATCGCCCGGCGCAAGCATTGCAGCCAATCCCAACGCCAAAACAGCGATACAACTTTCCAGTAACCAACCGCCGTAGGCCACAGGACGAATATCTTTTTCATCAGCCAGCAGCTTCGGTGTCACCCCTGAGCAACACAGAGCATGCCAACCCGAAATGGCGCCACAGGTAATGACGATGAACAGAAACGGCCATATCGATCCCGCAATAATCGGACCGCCTCCGTGCGCGTATTGTGAGACTGCGGGTAATTGCAGCGAAGGCATTGCTACCAGGCTTCCAATCACCAACAAGACGATGGTTCCCCCTTTAATGAAGGCGCTTAAATAATCACGAGGTCGAACCAGCAGGCCAACGGGAACGGCCGCTGCGAGAAAAGCATAGATGACCAGGGCCAAAACAAGGGTCTTCCGATTCAGGTTAAAGAGATCCCCCAGTTTTGTTCCCGGCAATGAACTGCCAAAAACCAAAGCCAGAGCTAAGATTCCGATTCCAACGAGTGAAGCCTCGGTGGTTCGACCCGACCGAAACCAGCGGAGGTATGCCGAAAGAAGCAAAGCCACCGGAATCGTCATGGCCACCGCGAAGGTTCCCCAGGGATTCTGTTCCAGCGCGGAAACAGCGCCAAGCCCGAATCCTGCCATGGCGGTCGTGACCATAAACAGAATGGCCACCATGACGGCCGTACCCGTGACCTGGCCAACCTCGGCCAGGGCGATCTGGGCAATGGATTTGCCGTCGTGTCGCAAAGAAGCCGTCAAGACGACCATATCATGAACGCCACCGGCCAGACAAGTCGCGATCAGGATCCATAGTAAGCACGGTAACCACCCGTACTGCGCCGCCAAAGTGGGTCCGATTAGTACCCCCGAACCGGAAATTGTGGCAAAATGGTAGAAGAAAGTCACCCAGCGGGAAGTGGGGACATAGTCCTTGCCATCTATCAACCGGACCGCCGGAGTTTTACGATCGGGATCGAGTCTCAGCACTTTGAATGCCAACCAACGGGAATAAAAGTAATAGCCGGCCCCAAAAACCGCAAAGGCGATACAGAGAAGGATGGCAATATTCATTTTCAGTTCCCGGTTTGTTTGATTTTCCTATTTCGTTTCTTGGAATTGACTTGCCGGGCTTTACGGACCAAACCGCCGATCGCCGCCCGGTAACGGGAAAGAACTTCCACCCATTTCATGAGACATTGGTGGCCGTCTGCGGTGATTCGATAGAGCCGTTTTGCCGGACCTTGACGCGAAGTATCCCAGGATCCGACGACCAACCCCTTCTTCTCCATGTTTCGCAGCAATCGGTAAATATAGGTTGAATCAGGCGGTTTGCCCTGAAAGGTCGGAAAGGCGGCAATCTGTTCCACCAATCGATATCCGTGTAAAGGACCCGCGCAGAGCGCCGTCATTACTGCCGGGTGAACGAGTTTATCCAGGTTGACCCCCGAACAAGGGCACCCGGAAAATCGGTTTATCCGAGTTTATCTTCTATAAGACATAGTCTGGTACCTCCAGACACATTGTATGTCTTTTCTCAACAGGGTCAACACAATTCCTGATCCCAGTAAAAAGTCGGGAGCATTCTCTCAGGTTTTCATGGAGTCGAATTCGAGGAGGGCGATGGGGAAGAACAGGGCGATGGGTGCCCAGGCCCAGATTTCGGGGATGGCGCGCCCGAAGAGGGTTTCTTCGGTGGCCATCAATTTGCTGACAAAGATGACAAGATGGCAAAATGCCGCCAAACTGAAACTGATGAGGATGGCGGTTTTCATGGTCTTGGGGTCGCGGCAGACAAGGATGGGCAGGGTGATCAGAAGCATGACCATGACCATGATGGGGTCGGTAATACGGAGGTGTTTCTGGAGGTATAACTCAGCCAAATCTTTGACGCGTCGCTGCTGGTGCTCGAGGGCGGCCAATTGGGCGGAGCTGAGAAGCGACTTGTATCCTTCCTGCTGTTTAAGGGGAATCTCCCCCGGAGTCAGGGAACTTTCGTAAAATTCGATCGGTCTGGTCTGCAGGAGGTTTTCGGCCAGGTCCGAGTCGCCGGCGCCGGTGCCCAAAGGCATGATCTGGCCGTTGGTCAGCGTCCAGCCGCCCCGATCGCTGTCGTAGCGAGCGGAGTCGGCGCGGATGATGTGCGTGACTTGCCAGTGAATCGTCTCGGGGATCGGTTTTCGCAGAAGAATCGTTGGGAAGGTCATCATCTGGTTTTCGTACCGCCGCGTACAGATCAGGGATCCCTTATCATCGGGCATGAACCAGAGGTTGGCGATTCGTCTTCCCTCGGTCGGTTCGTCCCGATCGCGAACAAGCTTGTGAGCGATTTTCGGTATGATATATTGCTGATCCAAGACCAGCAGAAAAGTCGAGAGAAACGACAGGATCAGGATGGGGACGATGACCCGCTTGAGGGAGACGCCAGAGGCCATGACGGCGATAAACTCGTTGCTCACGGTCATGCGGGCCGTGGAAAAGACGGCGGCAATCACGGTGATAAATCCCGCCAGGTCACGAAACCAGACGGCGCTGTGCGTGAGGTAGTAATCGCCGATATTTAGCAGGACGGAACGGATCCCCCCGGCGGAATGCTCGGTGAACTCGTCGAGGTTGATAAACAGGTCAATTAGCAGGCACAACCCGACCAGGACGAAGGCCGTTATGCAGTAACCGACGATGAAGTTTTTGGCGACATATTTATCGAGGATCTTCATGGTCAGCATCAAGTCCGGGTCAGTTTTCGGTAAAGGACGACGGCCAGAATCGCCAGGGCCAGCAGGCCGCACCACATGATTAGCAGGCCGGTTTCGACGGAAGCGGCCGGATTTTTAGCCATATCCTTGCCGGCCAGAATACAAATAATCAGGGCTGCTGCGGGAATGGAACTGGCGCCGAAGGCACTGAGCAGATGGCCGCCACGGAATCGGATCCCCAATGCGATTCCGGTCAGGATCAGGGCCGTACAACCCAGGCCCAGGACCATCTTGGAATGAACCTCCGAGCGAATCTGGTTGGTGGTTTTGGCGATAAAGACACGAAGCTGATTGCGGAGTTGAAGGAGCTGACGGGTCGGCTTGGGTTTTTGCAGGAGCGTTGGGATCCGATCGATTTGGGCCAGCAACTGATCCTCGGTCAATTGCGATTGAATGGATTCCGGAAGCCGCAGGTTTTTAATAACATGTTTTCCAGCAAGGCCTTTGACGCCACCGCCCCGATCCCAGGTCGGAGCGTCAAGGACCAAATCGATGGAAGCGTTTATGGAATCTCCGTCAAAGTAGAGATACCCGGTTTGGCAATCCCACTGACAGGTCAGGTTCTGGCGATCGGGATCCAGTTCCAGAAGACGAATGGGTCCGTCAAAGAGAAGTTTGCCGACATCCTTGTCGGCGAATGCGACGGAGCCAACGCTAAGCAAGACGATCCGGTCTTCTCCAACCAATTCAAAGTACTCGTCGGGTTTGTTCATTTTCTGGAGAATAGCCGATCCCAGCATCTCTCCGGCCAATTGGGTGCGGACCTTCATGGCCAGGGCCCGGGTTGGATAGAATTCCAACGGATTGGCGCGGATGCGTTTGATCTGGTCGATGGTCTGAAATTTGACATTGTCGGCCAGGAGCGGAGGAAAACGGCCGGTAAAAGACAATTGGCCGGAATCGAACTGGGCGAACTCGTCGATCTGCCGGGTCTGGCTGGCAACGACGGTGATTTCGTTAAACTGGCTCTTGCTGTCGATCAGGATTTTGGCGGATTCGGCGGTGATGAATTTCCGGACGCGGTCATGATACATTTCAATGATGATTACGCCGTAGATCATGTCCTGGACGGGATCGGCCCGGTCTGCATAAACGATCCATCGGCCCTCAATGTCGTAAAACCCTTTTCGCTGAAGATTACGAAACAGGATTTGTTTGGCATTGGCCTTGACGGCCCGTTCGGCCCTGTGGACAAAATTGGGAGCGACATAGAAACTCAAGATGAGCGTGGCGATCGAGATCAGAAGAGACATAAACAGGCCCGGCAGAATGACGGTCATGACGCTAATCCCGCTGGCTCGACAGGCGTCCAGTTCGTTTTCGAAGGCGAATCGGCCGTAGATCAGGGCCCCGGCGAACAGTGCGCTCATGGGCAGCACGAACACCAGGGTAATCGGAAGAAAGTATCCGAGCAGGTGCAGAGTCTGGCTGGGTGCGACGCCATAATCTTGGATGGGGCGCAGCATCAAACCCATACTGAGCATCATCGATAAGGCGATGGTCGTCAGCACAAAAACCCGCAGTTGTTCGCGGAAAAGATACCGATGCAGCGTAAATATCATCCGACTTCCATTTCGGTCCGGGTTTGGTTTCGAACGCGGCTTATTGTTTCACATTTTTGCGCATTTGCAACCGAAATCCGTTCGATAGACAACCGGATCGTAAAATTTCAGGATCAACCGGTGTTCGAGGGGATCTTATGAGACCCTGGTTGTCAGGTCAATCCGCCATGCACGAATCCGAAGAGGGCACCGGCCAGGATCAGATAGGTTGAATTGAGTTGAAACCGTATCAGAATCGCCAGAGAGACCACGGCGATCAGCAGGGTGAAAGGATCGGTGAGGGAGATAAGACCCAGTTGCCAGGTGACGGCGGCCATCAGACTCAGGGAGGCAACATTGACGCCGTCGAGCAATGCAGACAACCAGGCCGATTTTCGCAGACGGGGGATCCATGGACTGGAAGCGGCGACAAAAATGAAAGAGGGCAAAAAGATTCCCGCCGTGGCGAGAATGGCGCCGGGCAGACCGCCGATGATATATCCGATAAAGGTCGCGGTGGTAAACAGCGGGCCCGGCGTGATCTGTCCGATGGCGACGGCGTCGATCAGTTGCTGATCGGTCAACCACCCGAATCGTTCGACCAGATCGGCCCGGAGAAAGGCCATCAGGACATACCCGCTTCCGTAAAGGATCGAACCGATCTTCAGAAAGGTCAGAAACAACAGCGGCAGAGAAAATGCGGTCGCAACCTTCGTTGACACGATCGCGGCGCCGACCGGGACAAGACCGATCCCCAGCGTCTTCCCGCGTAAACGGCGGAGATTGTGGATCAGCATGACGGCCAGGCCGGTAAGAAAGAGCAGGGCGATTTCGTTGAAACCGGAGAAAAACAAGATCAATACGACTCCGCCGGCGATTGCAGTGAGAGGACCCTTGACGGCTTTTTTGCCCAGTCCCCAGAGGGCCTGAATGATGATCGCAATCACGACGGGTTTGATCCCATACATGATTCCCTGTGCCTGCGGGATCGAACCCCATCGCATATACATCCAGGCCAGGGCCAGCACGATCAGCGTGGCGGGCAGAATAAAACACACGCCGGCGGCGACTAACCCGCGCCACCCGGCGCGCAAAAGGCCGATATGAATCGCCATTTCCGTGGAATTGGGGCCGGGAATCAGGTTCGTGGCCCCGACCAGATCGAGGAATTCCTCATCCGTTAACCACTTGCGTTTGGTGACGGTTTCGTCGTGCATCATGGCAATATGCGCGGCGGGCCCGCCGAAGGCCACTGTACCCAGTCGCAGAAACAATCGGATGATTTCGGTTAATGGATTCACGGTTTCACCTGATTTTCGAAATTATGGAAAACTCCATAGAACGGGTAGGATTCCCCATATTTGAAGCAGTTCGATCAAACGCCCGATTACCGGTATCCAGATCACCAGAGCGGTTTCCGCCAGGGTTCGATAGATGGTTTGGGTTGAAACATCGATCGTTTCAGGGGTTTGGAAATTTCGCAGGCAAGGCCAAAAACGATGTGATTGTCGTTTATAGTTCAGATACGCTTGTCCGAAAGCATCGGTCAATCTCCGTTCTTCGGAAAAGACGACCCAAAGATACAACGGGATCGTCAAGAGGACCGCACCGATGATGAATACAATGTTTTCCAGGCATAATCCCGCGCCCAAATAGATCGCAAAAGTTCCCAAATAGAGAGGGTTTCGGCACAGCGAATAAGGACCGGTGGTAACCAGCGATTTGGATTTTCGCGATCCGATATAAAGTAAAGACCATAACCGGAAACCCAACCCCAGACATAACAACAAGTATCCGATCGATGTGAAAAGCAAATCGAGCGCAGGATTTCCGATCCAGGAATGGCTGGTGAAAAGCGCCAGAAATGCCATTCCGCAGAACAGGAACCTCAATAGCGGAATCCGTAATTTTCGAATGTACACGGGCTATCTCCGATTGGGTAGAAGTCGCGTAGTCTTCTTCAGGATCTTCAGTATCAGCCATGCCGCCAGTCCGACGCTTCCCAGAATATTCCAGATCAGGGAGACCCCCAACGAGTGATTCATGATATATTCCCGCCAGTATTCAATGGCGACAAAAGTGATCATTGTTGCCATCCAGGTATCCTGTTCCCGTCGCAAGACCATTTTGAGATCAAACGGCAGAGCCGGGGGAATCCACTGGATCCGACGCGGAAAGGCACATGGAACCGAATGGACATAATCCCGATAAGCATCGCCAAACCGTGCGAGGAGAAACTCTTCTTCGCGAAGAATAATCGGCAAATAGGCCAGAACAAAAATAGTCGTGTTCAGAATAACCAGTTCCCAGCTTTGAAACATGAGAGTGCAACCCAGAAAGATAAGATAATTTCCGACATACAAGGGATTTCGAACCAGCGAATAGATTCCAGTGGTATTCAGTGTTTCGGCTCTTTGGCCAAGCGCGTTTCGACCCGAGGTTCCTCTTGGGATGTACCCGATCGTCACAATCCGTACCGTCACCCCGAATAGAGCCACAACCAGGCAAACCATTTCATAAACCAAACCCCATAAAGAGGAATCAAGCGGATGATGGAAATTTGCCCGCTGGAGCCAAAGCAAGGGAAGGATCAAAAGCGGTGAAAAACTTCTCCACCGGAACAATCGATCCCCGCATACCAAGAGATAGTCGATCAAAAGCATTTCAATCCCTTTCCGAACGATCGAAAGACGAATTACCTGGTTGGCCAGACCCAGATGACCAGCACGGTGGTGAACAGGACGGCCGAACTGACCAGCCCGGCCAGGGCGGCTCCGGTTGCTTCAACGGATGCCTGTCGGGACCATTTCCAGGATTTCCAGGCCATGAGCAGGATCAAGGCCAGCATGATCCATCCGACACATGACAGTCCGAGCAGACCGGCGGGAGAGGGGGTGGATTTGCTTAGGATTGCGCGAAGGGTTTCCATCCCCTGTGGGTCGCGAATGGCCTGCGGAAGGTAACCGCCCCATGCGGACATTTTGGCGACGGCTTTAGCCAGATGGGCGATCGCCACGACGGGGGCGGCCCCCGTGGCTGCGGCCAGAAATAGAGAACCGATGCGGCCTCGATAGCCGAAGATCCGGCTGATTAAAGCGATGATCCAGAACATCATCACGGGAAACAGGACCAGGAACCAGAGGGCCTCAAACCAACCAAAGGAGACGGATGGAAACCATGCGTTGATAGAGGTTGGAATTGCGTGAAAGATGGCGTCGAACCATTTGACCTCGCCGATGACTTCATGAGCGACAAATCCCAATGCGATCAGGATGAAAATGGCCTCAACGGGATTCAGGAGGGAGGGTTGTCGAATGGGAGCCGAAGGAGCGACCCACCCGAAACCGATGTTGTCGTACGGGCATACTTTGGCACATTGGAGGCACAGGACGCAGCCATCGGAGGATTGACGGCGAAAGGGAGTCAGCAGGGAGGGACAGCTTCGTTTGTCGAATCTGGCTCGGTTTTCCGGGCGGACACAATCGCGCGATTTGCAGGCGCCGCAGACGGCCGGATCACAAGCGTCGAGTTGGACGGGCGTGTAGCGACCGTACACGGAAAGCAATGTTCCGGCCGGACAGAATGCCCGACAAAAGGACCGCGGATCACGAAACACCAGTCCGCTGACCAGGGATCCTCCGATCAGGACAAAAAGAAAGATAGCGGTATAGTGCGGAACCCGGTGGATGGACAGACCGGCGACCAGGAGTTGCAGCAAAAGATAAATGACGACGATCATCCATCCGGCGGAGAGGAACTTGCCGAGTCGGATACGAGGCAGGCCGAGACGACCAGCGCATATATCGGCGAAACGGTTGACCATTTCCATCGGACAGACGGTACACCAGAGACGCCCAAAGACCAGTGTTACCGCGATCAGGCCGGGCCACCACAGGCCCCAGACAAACAGCGTCGTCAGATTGGTCTTTCGCAAGGTCATGATTTCGTCTTGTGTCCGGTCGGTTCCGATCGACAGGCCATTGAAGGCAAGGACCAGTACGGCCGCCAAAGCCATTGCCTGCAACAGGACCGGAAAGACGGGATTCCGGAGAATCCAACGGACGGAACTGAAGGCCAAGCCATCGAAGAAGAAGTTGTTTCGGGGTTTCATTTTGATTGTTCCTCGGAATGATGGTTACAAACGACCTCCTCGTACATTTCTTTTACCTGTCGCCGCAACAGGCGTAGCGCCCGACGCCCTTGCGGGGTGATTCGGTATTCCTTTTTCGATCGGGATCCTCCTCCCAGTCCGGATTTGCGACGGAGCCAGCCGTGCCCCACCATTCGAGCCAGAAGCGGATACAGGGTTCCGGGGCTGAGTTCGTAACCGTGGTGACGCAGTTCCCGGAGCATCCACTGGCCGACCACCGGTTCCCGCGCGGCATGGTGAAGGATGTGGGTCTTCCAGAATCCCAGCAGGATTTCACGCTGAATATTTTTTGTGTTCTTGTTCATTCAATCCTTTCATCATAGTAACGATTATCGTAGTCGGTAATCGTAATAGAGTCAAGAAGGAAATGGATGGATCTTCGGTTTTTCGGGGTACAAACGGACTGGAAATCGATTGCGGGACGGAAATGGGGTCCTTACAATGGGGATTTGAGGATGACCTCGATGATACGGTCCTCCATGGGATTAACGGACAAAATGATCGAATTGACAGGCACGAATTATGCAGAGGCGAATCAGCAAAGAAGTGTTCATCGGACGGGTACGAATCGGCGGCAAGAGTTCCGTGGCCGTTCAGTCGATGACGAAGGTAGATACAACGGATGTTTCGGCATGCGTGCGGCAGATTCGAAAACTTGCGGCGACGGGGTGCGATCTGGTGCGACTGGCCGTTCCGACGAAGGCGGACACGGAGGCCTTTGCGCGGATCGTACAGAAGGTCGATACACCGCTGATCGCCGACATTCATTTTTCAGCCGACCGTGCGGTGGAGGCCATCGAGGCGGGGGCGGCCAAGATCCGGCTCAATCCCGGGAATATCAAGGATACCCGGCAGATCGAACGGGTGATCGACTGCGCCCGCGATCATGGGATCGCTGTACGGATCGGGGTCAACGAGGCCAGCATCCGGGACCTGAAGGCCGGAGATATTCCGGCCGAGGATCGTGTCCAATTGATGGTCGAAGAGATGAAGGGGTATGTGCGGTTGTTCGAGAAGCGGCGGTTTGAGAATCTTGTGCTGAGCGTCAAGAGCGCCAGCGTGGCGCGGACGATTGAAGCCAATCGAGCGATCGCAAAGGCGTTTGACTATCCGATTCATGTGGGGCTGACGCATGCGGGGCTTGTGGAGGATGCGACGATTCCATCATCAGTGGCGCTGGGTGCGCTGTTGGCCGAGGGGATCGGCGATACGATTCGCGTGAGCATGGCGGGGGACCCGGTGCAGGAGGTGATCTGCGGACGGGCGATTCTGCGGGCGCTGGGTTTGCGAAGAGAGGCGATTCCGGAACTGATCGTCTGTCCGACCTGCGGGCGGTGCCAGGTGGATGTGGTAGGGCTGGCCCGAGAGGTGCGAAAGTTGTTGACGAAGATTCGTCGGCCGATCCGCGTGGCGGTGATGGGATGTATCGTCAACGGACCGGGTGAGGCGGCCGACGCGGATTTTGCGGTGTGTGCCGGGAGCGGCAAAGGGTATTTATATCGCGGGGGTAAGAAAATTGCGGTGGTTGCCGAAGAGGACATTCTTGCGGCGGTTCAAAAGGAATTAGCTGATTTATGAAAATTACCCCGGGCGGGGGATTCCCACCCGGGGTGCCGGATGAAACTACTGCACAGGAGATTATCTGTTGAAGTTGTCGAAGTTTTCCTCGGCGTCATCGAGGGGGATGGCGTGTTTGGCGGAGGCCGTTACGGTTTTGGGCTTGGCCTTGGATTTCGACTCGCCTTGGGCGATCTGATGAAAGGCGTGGTCGGAGGCCAGCAGGTGGGCCTGCCGGGGGCCGCGTTTGGACGAGAGGTTTTTTTTCGGGGCGGCCGCGGCCGTGCTGGCGGTGGAACCACCGACTAAGGCGCTGAGTTCGGCGACCATGGAATTCATCTGCTCGGCCTGGGCGTTGAGTTCTTCGCTGGCGCTGGCGGATTCTTCAGCATTGGCGGCGTTGGCCTGGGTGACCTTATCCATCTGGGAGACGGCGGAGTTGACCTGGTCAATGCCCTGGGCCTGTTCGTTGGAGGCGGCGGCGATCTCGGCGACCAGATCGGTGGTCTTTCCGATCCCCTGAACGATCTCATCGAGGGCCTTGCCGACTTCGGTGGCGATATCGACGCCGTTTTTGGAGTTCTTGACGGACTCTTCGATCATGGAGGAGGTATTTTTGGCCGCTTCGGCGGACCGCATGGCCAGATTGCGGACTTCTTCGGCGACGACGGCGAAGCCCTTTCCGGCCTCTCCGGCCCGTGCGGCTTCGACGGCGGCATTCAAGGCCAGCAGGTTGGTCTGGAAGGCGATTTCGTCGATGACCTTGATGATCTTGGCGGTTTCGCCGCTGGACTTTTGGATTTCCTGGATGGCCTGATTCATACGGCCCATGGCCTGGGAGCCGTTGTCGGCGGCCTTGCGGGCCTGTGCGGCCAGTGTGTTGGCCTGCTGGGCATTGTCGGCGTTCTTCTTGGTCATGCTGGACATCTCTTCCAACGAGCTGCTGGTCTCTTCCAGACTGGCGGCTTGTTCGGTGGCGCCTTCGGCCAGCGACTGAGAGGCCGAGGAAACCTGTTGAGAGGCGGAAGAAACCTGGCTGGATCCTTCCTGCAACTGAGCAACAACCAGAACGATTCGACGGCTGATTCCGCCGGCGACAAAAATCCAGATGATCGTCGTCAGCACTAACGCGCTCGACCATACACCGCCGAGAATCCAGTTGCTGGTTTTGCCGATCGCCCTGACCTGATCGCGGGCTCGATAAAATTCTTCCTCGTAGGAACCGGCGCCGATGACCCAATCCCAGGTGTCAAAATACATGATTCGAGCGACTTTCATGCGGGATGTGGATTCGCCCTGATTTTGCCAGGGATACAATTGTTCGGCAACTTCACCGGGCTTGAGGGCCCTGGCTTTTTGAATGATTTCCTGAATAAACAGATTTCCCGCCGCATCCTTGGCGTTAAAGATATTTTCGCCGTCGCGTTTTCCATCCTTGGAAATGATATAATTGCCCTGCGAGTCGAGGACATACACATAGCCGGTATCCCCGACTTTGGTTTTCATGATGGCCTGGCGGAGACTGGTGGCGCTTTCTTCCGGGACGCCGACATAGAGCATACCGATGACCTCTTTGCCGGTTCCATAGATGGGCTCATAGGCGGTCACATACCACTTGCCGACAACCTGGGCCCGTCCGCGATAGGTCTCACCCCGCAGGACCATGGATACGACGGGATTGGGTTTGCCATCGGCGCCCACCGCGGGAATAAAGGTACCGATCGCCCGCGAGCCATCGGCTTTTTGGACATTGGTGCAGATCCGAAGCATGTCACCCGCGGAATTCATTTTTTGAAACACGGTACAGGTTCCGCCGACGAGTTTTTTGACCTTGTCCACCAGAGGAGACGGTTTTGCGGAATCGGCATTGTTTCCCAGCCAGGTTTCTCCCACCATCATTTTGGGAAGATCCACTTTCTGGGAGGCGCTGGAGGCCTGATTGACGGCGTTCCACGATACCGTTTCCGACGCCAACGAGACGGCGCCCAAACCCGTCAGATTATCTCGTGCCACATTGAGCGCGGAGTTGACGGTATGTTGGATCACTTCCTGCTGGGCCTGGCACATGGCGTAAATGCCTTCGACGATGTGATCCAGGTCCGTTTTGGCCAGTTTGATGTTTTCCTCGGAGGCCACGGTGACCATTTGGCCATTCTGTCGGAAGACAATCACCGACACGACCAACATCGGAATCGCCGACAGCACAATTCCGGCCAGTAACAAACGCGTTCGTAATGTCATGTTCTTGAACATACCGAGTTCTCCAAAAAATAATAGTGTATCTGTTACAGCATTTTTACGGGTTTATCGGGCATCCAAGGAAAAGGATCCGGCGTCATTTCCAAGGACTTTATCGATATCCAAGAGGATCTTGACGGCGCCGTTGACTTTTCCCATGCCGAGGATGAAATTCGTATCGACATTGGAGCCGAACTGGGGAGCTTCTTCAATCTGAGCTCCCTCGATATCCAGAACTTCCTTGACCCGATCGACGACGATACCGGTTTGAAATCGCCGATCGCCCTGAGCGATCTCGACCACGATGATACAGGTCTCTTCGCTGACCTCGGCCTCGTTCATTCCGAACTTCATCCGCAGGTCGATGATGGGGATCACCTGACCGCGGAGGTTGATTACCCCCTTGACATGAGGAGGGGTCTGGGGCACTGCGGTGATCTACATGTAACCGATGATCTCGCGGACTTTGAGGATTTCCAGGCCGTATTCTTCATTGTCCAGAATGAAGGTCAGATATTTTCCGGCTCGGTTCTGGCTATTGGTCAGAACGGCAGTCTTTGCTGTTTGTTCCATATCGTTCTCCTCGTCGAAAAATTGATGCGTCATGGGATACAAAGCAAATCCACTGAACAAAGCGAAATCCTTCACATCCGCATCATTTTGTTGAATGCCTTTGGAACCATGTTCGCATTGTTACAATCCTGCTATCGGCGAAAGAATTAACACCTATCATTGAATTTCGGGAATTTTCGTCAATATTGTGTATTACGGAGATCCTATACTCGTTATAATCGAACCTGTGATTCCATTCTCGCTTTGTAGAGTCCAAACCCGAAAATGCAATACTCCCGGACGGGATTGTAGCCCATCCGGGAGTATTCAACATTCACTGCGTAGGATTATCTGTTGAAGTTGTCGAAGCCGGCCTCGGCATCATCGAGGGGGATGGCGTGTTTGGCGGAGGCCGTTACGGTTTTGGGCCTGGCTTTGGATTTCGACTCACTGCCGGCAATCTGATGGAGAGTGTGGTCGGAGGCCAGCAAGTGGGTCTGTTTGGGGCCGCGTTTTGAGGTAACCGTCTTCTTCGGAGCGGCCGTGTTGGTGGTGGAACCGCCGACTAAGGCGCTGAGTTCACCGACGACGGTGTTCATCTGCTCGGCCTGGGCGTTGAGTTCTTCGCTGGCGCTGGCGGATTCCTCGGCGTTGGCGGCGTTGGCCTGGGTGACCTTGTCCATCTGGGAGACGGCGGAATTGACCTGATCGATGCCCTGGGCCTGTTCATTGGAGGCGGCGGCGATCTCGGCGACCAGATCGGTGGTCTTGCCGATCCCCTGGACGATTTCATCGAGGGCCTTTCCGACTTCGGTGGCGATATCGACGCCGTTCTTGGAATTCTTGACGGACTCTTCGATCATGGAGGAGGTATTCTTGGCCGCTTCGGCGGAGCGCATGGCCAGATTGCGGACTTCCTCGGCGACGACGGCGAAGCCCTTTCCGGCTTCACCGGCCCGGGCGGCTTCGACGGCGGCATTCAAGGCCAGGAGGTTGGTCTGGAAGGCGATCTCATCGATGACCTTGATGATCTTGGCGGTTTCGCCGCTGGACTTTTGGATTTCCTGAATGGCCTGATTCATGCGACCCATGGCCTGGGATCCGTTGTCGGCGGCCTTTCGGGCCTCGGAGGCCAGGGTGTTGGCCTGGTTGGCGTTGTCGGCGTTCTTTTTGGTCATGGAGGCCATTTCTTCCAGGGAACTGGAGGTCTCTTCGAGACCAGCGGCCTGTTCGGTGGCACCTTCGGCCAGCGACTGAGAGGCGGCCGAGACCTGCGTGGAAGCGGAGGCCACCTGGGCGGCGCCTTCATTGAGGCCTGCGATGATCCGATTGATCGGCTTGACGATGCTCCGGGTGATTATGATCGCCAATACCACGCCCAGTACGATACCACAAATCGCCATAGTCATCAGTACCAGATTGGTTTTGTGTATCATTATAGCCCCATGAAGCAGGGGGTGAAAAAATCTTTGGAAAATTCATAT